>DISB01000008.1 GCA_002421685.1 Bacteroidetes bacterium UBA6221 | reverse complement strand
AGCCGCAGGGAACAGGTGAAGTTCTCAAAGCAATAGCATTTCTTAATTTACCTGATTAAGATAGGTTTAAATGCCGCCCAATTCGGGCGGCATTTTTAATGTATTTATAATTATACGCTTTCCTGGGCTATATCCCACCACCTGTAACTCTGCTGAACTGCAATGATTTACGGCAGTTAATGCTCTCTTTAATAATGTTCAATATCATTTTAATAGACACATACCATGTTTTAATTAATACGGGCAATGCAAGCGAGTAATTTTATAACGTCCGGAAATGTATTGCGGCAAGGGATACAGGGATTCATCATTTTTAACACAAATGCATTATGAAGCAAGTAAACGAAACAACAAAAACAATTATTCTATGTATTATTGTGCTGTTCTTTACAGGCAGTGCCCAGGCACAGTTAAACGGCACCTATACCATAGGAGGCGCCAGTCCGGCCTATGCAACGCTCGGTGATGCGATATCTGATTTGAATGGCAGTGGTGTAAACGGAGCCGTTATATTCAATATAAGAGACGGCGTGTATACGGGCAGCAGTTGGCAAGGCACAATAGGAAACGTGCCGGGTGCCAGCAGCAGCAATACAATTACTTTTCAATCTCAAAGCGGGAACAAGGCCAATTGTGTGCTGCAACCCACGGGTACATCTTCCACTAACTATGTGTTTTACCTGAACGGGGCAAAATATGTTACAATAAAAAACCTGACGCTCAGCAACATGGGTTCTTCGTACGGATGTGACATCAGGCTGGCGGGTTCGGCTTCATATAATACGGTTGAGAATTGCGTATTGACAGGACACACGGGCACTACTACCAGTTCTAATAAATCAAGAATTTATGCCAGCAGTTTTAGCAGTGGCCTCAGCAATACGTTTCGCAACAACCTGATAGAACGCGGTTCTTTTGGTGTTTACCTGGAAGGAAATAGTAACACCACCACCACGAACGGCCATATTTTTGAAGATAATATCTTTGACCAGAACTATTACTATGCTTTTTATGGATATTATACCGGCGACCTCACGTTTAGCGGTAATATAGTAAACCGGACAGGTAGTGGCACCTATTACGGTATGGAGATAAACTACAACCGCGACAAGTGCGAAATAGACGGCAACGAGTTTAATGTAAATACAACCGGTACCACCTATGTTACCAGCTTGTACCGTTGCAACTATTATAGCAATAACCAGGTGGAACGACCTGAATTGACCAATAATATTTTTAACCTGACGTCTTCCACCAATACCATGTACATTACCGACAACTATTACAACCGTTACGCGTATTATGCGAATAATACAGTCAATGCGACATCCAACGGTTCCTCTGGCTATATACGCAACTACCTGATGTATTACGATAACAACAGCGTTGCCGAGAATAATACGTTCAACCTTCACAAAGCGGGCGGTTATATATACAATTACCTGCTACAGCGCGGCAGCGACGATACGCTCAGGAATAATACAGTGAAAATGACAGGTAATGCCTATTCGTACAATTACCTGGCCTATTACTGCCAGAATTTTTATGTGACAGGCAACGATGTGGATGTAACAACATCGAGCCAGACCATCTACGGCGCCTATGTTTATTATTATGGCGGAGTTTTTGCCAACAATAAGGTAGTGTGCGAAAGCAATACCGGGACAATATATGGCATGTACAGCTACTACCTGCAAAATGCTAAACTTTACAACAACGTCATTGCTACAAAGACCAACAGCTCCAACTATACAGTGAGGGCATATTATATATATTCAGGCACTAAATTTTACAACAATACGGTCTATACCGAAGGTAGCAGCAGTTCGTGCTACGGGCTGTACCTGTACAACAGTTCCGGCAGTTATGGCATGGATGTACACAACAACATATTTTATAAAACAGGCAGCAGCGGTTATAATATTTACTGTTACAGCACAAACAACTTCAACAGCGATTACAATATCTTCTACAAGCCCGGCGATATCTTCTACCGTTCATCGCCCTATGTAGTAGAGGATAACCTATCCGATTGGCGCAGCATTACCGGTAATGATAAGAACTCCCTTATCTACGACGTACCGTTTACAGATGTTGCGGGCAAAGATTTTACGATAAAAGCCACCGAGCCTACTGCCTGGGCGGTGAATGGCCGCGGTAGGCATATTGATGGTGACACACTGGATATGACAGGCGCGCCCCGCGCTAAAACACCTGCCGATGGTGTGCCCGACCTGGGCGCATATGAAGTAATGCCCACCAGTACGCCACCCAATGCGGATGCAAGCCCGGCTAACCCCGTGGCCAACAGCAGACAGGTATTTACCTTCGGGCAGGATACGGTGGCTACTATAGATTGGGGGAGTGATGTGCCATCGTCATACACAATGCGCCAATATACAGGTGTGCAGGCGGCGCCCATGCCCGCAGGCGTAGGCAGGATGTATTTTTATGTAGCAGGTACCCCGGCCACATGGGAGCATAGCCATACACCAAACATTTATTACAAAGACCCCTGGACAGGTGATATACCTGGCGGCGATGCAGAAGCGGTAATAGCCCGCTCCAGCAACAGCGGTGGATGGGAGGGCTATAACTACAGCAATGCGGCCACCGATAGCGTACGCAATATATTGTCCCCGGCTATGATGCTGGACAGCGTAGGCAGCTATACGGGTGTGCAGAACGGACGCATAGGAATACGCTGTGTAGAAAACCCTAAAGGCATAGCGATTACCAACGTTACAGCCTTCACTGCCGATATAGACTGGCAGCCGGTATTTAACCCCATTGGCTACCAGGTAATCATCAAAAAGGATAAAAAGGTCCCTACCAATGCAGAGTGGGGTACATCGAACCTGGCCACTAGTAACAGCCTTGCTGCAAGCGGCCTGGACGAAGACACGAAATACTATGTGTACATCCGCAGCATTTGCGGCGTTAAGGACACTTCGGGTTACAGCATGGATTCATTTACCACACTTATCACCTGCCATAAACCTGATGTGAAGATCACATCTATTAATGCCAACAGGGCCGTTATTTCATGGAACGAAATAAAGACGGCCCATAAATATGAGTATGCGCTTACAAAATCGGCCACACCGCCAGCCTTTGGCACAGACCTGAATAAGACTAATGTGCTGGCATCTTTCCTTGACGAAGGCACAGAATACTTCGTACACGTAAGGGCCCATTGCAGCTCTATGTACGACAAGTCGGACTGGGCGACCGTACCGTTTGAAACATGGGCATTGGGGATTGGTGATGTAAATAGTGAAGGGAACTTCCTTGCTGTACACCCCAACCCCGTACGGGCGGAAATGCTGGTAACCATAAATGGCGCAGACGGGAAAGGTATAATAACCGTGCTGGACATGACAGGAAAAGTATTGATGGAACAGGAGGTGACCGGCGGCAATGCTACAGTGAACGTGACTGAGCTACCCGCAGGCGTTTACCTGGTACGGTACACAAGTGATAGCCACCGCGGACAGGTGAAATTTGTGAAACAATAACCGATTCAATATCTACAGAATAAGCCGCAGGCCCACCCTGCGGCTTATTTATTTACTACAAGCGCGTAATTTGTTGAAAATCAATTATGTAAATGCAGTTTCCACAATCCTGGCGCGATAAGTATAAGACGGCCCAAAGGATGCACGGAGGAATAAAAGAATTAATGTAAAACAAGTACTTTCCGGCCAAACCTTTCCGCTTTATTTCCTGTCTGTCTCATGGCAGTGGTGGGTCTATTCCCATTACCGGAATTTAATTTTATTAGTTTATTTGCTTTTTGTATATTGTAGTTCAATTTCTGATTTTACTAATAGGTGTTAATATGAAAATAAAACGATACTCTTTAATTCGTAAGACTGTATTGGGAATGGTAATGGCCGTTGGTATCATGAATGCTAATGGGCAAGTTCCTCCATTGTCAGGCTACTGTCCTAATAATCCTACCCCGGGTGTGCCCACGTTCGCTCAACCTTGTGGACATGCTACGCGCTGGGCTTATATACAAAGTGTTGTGACGACCGGCGGTATGGTGAACTTCAGCAATACCAATACCAACTGCGGCAATACCGCCACTTCCTACTCTGATTATACCGGTACCAGCATGTATGTAAAACAACTTGCAGGGCAAACCGTGGATGTAAAAGTGACCTGGCGGGGCAACTGTGCCAACCCGGATAATATTTGCAGTGCCACCGATAAAATTTTTGTCGATTGGGACCATAGTGGGGATTTCAATATAAGTAATGAAGAATGGGCCACCCGCCCCCCTACGCCAATACCGAACCCACGCCCCGATGTGCATGTCAATCCTGGTTCCGGCACAACAATAACGTTAAAAGTAAAAGTGCCGGGTTGGGCCAAAGAAGGCCTGACAAGGATGCGTATTATCAGCAGCGCCAATATTACTTTTACCTCGGATAATACCGCCACGCCATGCAGCGCCAAGTTTGGTGAGGCTGAAGACTATACTTTTGAAGTGGTAAATCCTTGTCTGCCTCCAAACGTAATATCAATCGCCAACATCGACTATAAGTCTGCTGATTTCTCGTGGACGCCAAAAGAAAACGCTGAGTTTTACGAATATATCATTACCCCGGTAGATACTATTCCCCACGATACGGTCAGCGGTTTCACTTTCACCACCAACTCAAACACGGATGTGGACACCTTCCAGTGCGATACCAAATACTATATCATGGTGCGTGTAGTTTGCGATACCGCAGGCCGGATAGCCCGCGACTGGAAACGTTCTGCCTGGGTAAGGGATTCTTTCACAACAGAGCCCTGCTGCTATGCACCTAACCTGAAGTATGATAAACTGACACACAGCACGGTAAGAGTACAGTGGGACCCTATACAAACAGCTTACGGTTATGAATACGCAGTAAGCACTACGCCCGACCCGCCGCAAAAAGGCCACTTAACCATCAATACAGCCATAGTGCAGCAGGGCCTTTCGCCTAAAACAACTTACTTCTTCTTTGTGCGCAGCAGGTGTTCGCCTACACCTCTTTCCGACTGGTCTAAAGTGTCATTCAAAACATTAGGCGGAGTATCGGTTGAGAATGTACAGGGTGGTCCGTCGTTCAGTATGGATGCTTACCCCAACCCGATGCAGAACAGCCTGACCGTTCAGCTAAACGGTGATATGGGCGGCAATGCCAAGTTGACCATCATCGACCTGACCGGCAAAACCGTTTACAATGCACCGGTTAAAACCGATAAAGTAACAATAGACGCAAGCGAACTGCCTTCAGGTATTTACATAGTGAAGTATGCCGATGACACACACAACGAAGTGATGAGGGTGACTAAGAAATAGTAACAATAGCTTTATATAAAAAAATGGTCCCGCTGTAAGTGGGACCATTTTTTTATAAGATACCTGGCGGTGACAATTGTATAAAAAAGCGAACGCCACGGCATCCCGCGGCGTTCGCTTTAAGCATTTATTCCAGGTTATTTAATGCCGAAAGCTTTTTTCACTTTGGCAACGTAATCCAGTTTTTCCCAGGTAAACAGCTCCACTTTTACTTTCTTCATCTTGCCGTTGCCGTTTTTGAATTCCTTGGTAACTGTTTCATTCTTACGGCCCATATGCCCGTAAGCCGCGCATTCGCTATACATAGGCTGGCGCAGTTTCAGGCGCTGCTCTATAAAATAAGGGCGCATATCAAATACCTGGCCTACTATCTTCGCAATCTGGCCATCGTTCATGTCCACTTTGGCCGTGCCATAGGTATTTACGTAGATGCCCATTGGTTCAGCTACGCCTATCGCATAAGAAACCTGCACCAGCACCTCTTGGCATACCCCTGCGGCCACCAGGTTTTTAGCTATATGGCGGGTAGCGTATGCTGCAGAACGGTCCACCTTGCTGGGGTCTTTACCAGAGAAAGCTCCGCCGCCGTGCGCGCCTTTGCCACCGTAAGTATCTACAATTATTTTCCTGCCGGTAAGGCCGGTATCGCCGTGCGGGCCGCCTATCACAAACTTGCCCGTAGGGTTGATATGGTATTTTATTTTGTTGTTGAACAAACCTTTATATTGAGGATAGCTCTTTATCACCCGTGGGATAAGTATGTTCAATACATCTTTCTTAATGGTTTCCTGCATCTTTTTTTCTTCAGCAAAGTCATCGTGCTGCGTAGAAATAACGATCGTGTCTATGCGGACAGGTTTGTTCTCGTCATTATATTCCAGTGTTACCTGGCTCTTGGCGTCCGGGCGCAGGTATTTCATCTGCTTACCTTCTTTACGTATGGCAGCCAGCTCGCGCAGCAGTACATGGGCCATATCCAGCGCCAGGGGCATATAGCTGTCTGTTTCGTTGGTAGCATAGCCAAACATCATACCCTGGTCGCCCGCTCCCTGTTCTTCCTTCTTTTTGCGTTCCACACCCTGGTTGATGTCGGGCGATTGCTCGTGGATAGCTGATAATACACCGCATGAATTGGCTTCGAACATATAGGCGCTCTTGGTATAGCCTATTTTAGCGATTACATCGCGGGCGATGTTTTGTGCGTCTATATAAGTATTGCATTTTACCTCGCCGGCCAATACTACCTGTCCTGTAGTTACCAGGGTTTCACAGGCTATTTTTGCATTGGGGTCCCAGGCAAGAAAATTGTCTACTAATGCGTCCGATATCTGGTCCGCTACTTTGTCGGGGTGTCCTTCTGATACTGACTCCGATGTAAATAAATAAGGCATTCTATTAGCTAATTAGAGTTTTTGAATTATGATGTAAATTGATTTTTATTCTACTGTTACAGATTTGGCCAGGTTCCTGGGTTGATCTACGTTACAACCCCTCAGGATGGCTATATGGTATGCCAGCAGTTGCAATGGAACAATACTGATGAGCGGCGAAAGCACCTCTTCTGTTTCAGGCACTTCGATAATATGGTCCGCCAGGTCGCGCAGCATCGTATCTCCCTTATGCACTACGGCTATTATTTTACCTTTTCTCGCCTTCACCTCCTGCACGTTGGAAACTATTTTCTCGTACGCACTCTGGTTGGTAGCCAGGAACACCACAGGCATCTCTTCGTCTATCAAAGCGATAGGCCCGTGTTTCATTTCTGCTGCCGGATATCCTTCGGCGTGGATGTACGATATTTCCTTCAGCTTCAATGCACCTTCTAACGCCACCGGGAAATTATAACCACGGCCCAGGTACAGGAAGTTGCTCGCATCTTTATATTGCTCTGCCAGCTCGCGTATCTGGCTATCCAACTGTAGTGTTTCTTCTATTTTCTTAGGAATATTTTCCAGCTCGTACAATATCTGGCGCAACCTCGACGTAGGTATTGATCCCTTTTCCTGCGCTATCTGTAGCGCTATCAGCGTCATTATCGTTATCTGTGTGCTGAATGCCTTGGTAGAAGCTACCCCTATCTCCGGGCCTGCATGTGTGTAAGAGCCCGCGTGAGACGCGCGCGCAATAGAAGAACCGATAACATTGCATATGCCATATATCAGCGCGCCTTTGCTTTTGGCCAGGTCTATAGCGGCAAGCGTATCGGCGGTTTCCCCGCTTTGCGATATGGCCATTACCACGTCGGTTTCGTTGATAATGGGATTACGATACCTGAACTCAGAGGCATATTCCACTTCTACAGGCACACGGGCCAGGTCTTCTATCAGGTATTCGCCTATCAGGCCGCTATGCCACGATGTGCCGCAGGCTGTTATCAGGAAACGTTCTGCGTTGTCTATACGGTTGATGTATTCACTCAGGCCGCCCAGTTTTATCCATCCCTGGCTGGCGTTCATACGTCCGCGCAGGCAGTCGGCTATCACCTTAGGCTGCTCGTATATCTCCTTCAGCATGAAATGCTCAAAGCCACCTTTCTCTATCATCTCCAGGCTCATCTCCAGGGCCTGTATAGAGGGCGTTTTCTTCACATTTCCCAATGTTTTTATGGTATAGCTGCCATCGCGGTTGATGACGCCATACTCCTGGTCGTCCAGATAAATTACATTCTTGGTATATTCTATGATAGGCGAGGCATCGGACGCTATAAAAAACTCGTTGTCGCCTATGCCTATTACCAGCGGGCTGCCTTTGCGGGCTGCTATCAGTTGGTCTGGGTTAGACCGGTCGATCACTACTATTGCGTATGCCCCTACCACCTGGTTCAGCGCCACACGCACGGCGTCTTCCAGTTCGGGAAATTCTTTACGCACTTCTTCTATCAGGTTCACCAGTACTTCGGTGTCGGTGTCCGACTGGAAAGTATATCCGCGTTTCTGTAGTTCAGCTTTTACCGATGCGTAGTTTTCAATAATTCCGTTGTGGATAATAGCTAACTCGCCGGACTGTGATATGTGCGGGTGGGCGTTGGTGTCGTTGGGCTCGCCATGTGTTGCCCAGCGGGTATGGCCTATGCCTATGTTGGCGGCTACCTTTTGCCCGTTGGTTATTTTTTCCAGCTCGCTTACTTTGCCGGCTTTTTTATAGATAGTGAGTTCCCCGTTCAGCAGGGCCACGCCCGCGCTGTCATATCCACGGTATTCCAGCCTCTTTAAACCTTTGATTAGTATAGGGAAAGCCTCTCTGCTACCTATATAACCGACTATACCGCACATAAAAGATGTTTTTTTTAATCTGGTTTTGAATAAACGATGTTCAGTTGCATTCTGTAAGCGCCCTGGTTCCTTCCGCCGGCTATCAACCTGTATGCCGCCGGGAAACCCGTACCGCCTTTGATACGCAAATGTAATTCATTACGTTTATCAATAATAGCCTTTTGCACCTCGCGCGGTATATTAATTCTATATACTGTTATTTCGTTGCCGGAGGGGTCTTTTTCTGTCTTTTTGGTACCATCTACATACGCCAGGGCCGCAGCGTAATCGTTTGCAGAGAAGTCGGCTATTTCATATTCATTTCCCGCAGCATCCACACCTTTGGGCACTATGCGGTTGGGCGTTTGCAGGCTATCGGCCTGCGTACCGCCGTTTATTTTGGTTATTACCAGTTCTGCTCTAAGGATAGATGCCACGGGCAGTTTATCGAGGCCGGGTATGCGCAGGTCGATGTTCAGCCCCGGGTCGTTTTGCAGCAGCAGGGTGTCGCTGGTTCCCCGTTGCAGGATGTCTCCTGCAGGATAGCCGGTATAGTTGCGGCTTACCTGGTTAAAGTTGGCCGTTTTGCTGGTGGCTCCGTCGCGGGTATAATTAAAAAATGCTGTTTTGGTTTCGTTAGTGCCGTTTTCCCTGTAATAGAAGGCGATGGCCGCACGCCCGTAATCAGCGCCGCCGTCCATACGTATATAGGTCAGCAGGTCGGTGTTGTTGCCGATGTTGTAGCTGCTGTCGGGCGCTATGTAAAAACCATTAAAGTAATTGAGGAAGTTGGCGTCGTTGTCAAATGTGCCGGTGCCGATATTGTTTTTCACGTCATTTACGAAATCCTGGCTGAGCGGTATACGGATGTGCCTGGAACCTGTGCTATTGTCGCCCACCTTTGGTGTATCGGTCATCAGGCTCTTCATGTCTACAATCTTTTCACCCAGCGGCGTACTGCGCACCTGCAAATGCTGGTCGCTGTAGTAGTCCGCCGTATTGCTCATGGGTTCATTTATCCGGTACACTCTAAACTTTTGGGGTTTCGGGTCCGTTTTGTTACCCCAGCTAAAACCATAATAGGGCAATATCAGTACAGCGGAGTCTAATGTATAAGACACGCCTTCGGCTACGAAACGAAAACCGGCTGTATTAGGCAGCACCTGGAAATAAATACCTGCATTTGTGGTACCGAAAAAAGGGTCCACCATAGTACCCAGGGCATGCACCACCGGTATATTGGTCACTTTCTCGCTGGTTTTCAGCCGCTCCGCATATACGTTGCCGGTAACGATACCTAAGGTGTCCGGCACCTCTGTTGTGCCCAGGTTGTTATTGCCCGGCGCTATATTAGCCTTTATGATGGTGTCTTCTTTGCAACCGCTTGCCGTAGCAAGGGCTGCCGCAAGTATAATAATACCGCTTATGGATAAGAAACTTGGTTTCAAATGGTTTTCTTTTCTGCGAATGTGATAAAACAAATTCTAAGACTCTGTTAAGCTTTTGTAAAGGTCCAGCAGCGGGCTGGCGTCCTCTTTCCAGCTATCATCATATTTTACCACCTTTTTATACCTGCTTGGCTTTATCTCGTCGGCTATAGCTTTCGATGGTTTGGCCTCGCCCATTATCACCACATCGGCATACTTGCCGGCGCCCAGCGTCAGCGATGTATTGGTTCCCTCCTTGTAAGGGTCAAGGTCTTTTTCCTTTATATCCCCGCTGATAGTGGCTTTTTTAATAAAGCTTTCGCCCAGTGTGGCGTTAAACTGGTCGTTCTGTGCGGTGTATACTACTTTTGAATAGTTGAAGACCGGTTCTTTTTTGTAGGCGGTCTTCAGGTACAGTGGCGCCAGCGATGTCATCCAGCCGTGGCAGTGGATGATGTCCGGCGGCCAGCCGAATTTCTTTACCGTTTCCAGCGCGCTCTTGCAGAAGAATATCATGCGCTCTGCGTTGTCTTCAAAAAAGTTGTCTTTATCGTCTGTAAACACCGCTTTGCGCTTGAAGTAATCTTCGTTGTCCATAAAGTAGACCTGTAGCCTGGCGTTGGGCAGCGATGCCACTTTGATGATAAGGGGGTAATCGTCCTTGTCGATAATGATGTTGATACCCGACAAGCGTACTACCTCGTGCAGGCGGTGGCGGCGCTCGTTGATGGTACCGAAACGCGGCATGATCACCCTTACTTCTGTTCCGCTATCAAACGTTTTCACAGCCAGGCTGTTAAGTATTTGGGCGAAATCGGTGAATTCCACATAAGGGGATAGCTCGCTGGCAATAATCAAGACACGCTTTTTGTCGTCCGACATGCTGATGTATTAGTTAATTAAAAGAAAGGTATTACTGAAAGTGATTGCAAAATTACGAAAATATTAATTTACAACCCTTACTTTGCGTTGTTAAAAAGCTATATAAGGCATAATGGTTATATTTAAACGGGCCGCTGACATCAGGGCTTACTTGTTGAGTACCAGGCAAAAAGGCGTTGCGATAGGCTTTATTCCCACAATGGGCGCCCTGCACCAGGGGCACGTTTCGCTGCTGGAAGAATCACGCAAAAAGGGTGATTTTACCGTGGCCAGCATCTTTGTCAATCCTACACAATTCAACGATAAATCTGATTTTGACAATTATCCCTCCAGCCTTGACCATGATAAAACCCTGTTGCTGGATGCCGGTTGCGACGTGTTGTTTATACCATCAGTAGAGGAAGTCTATCCGCCCGGTAATGATACCCCGGTTTACGATTTCGGCTATATAGATACTATACTGGAAGGTGCGCACAGGCCCGGCCACTTTAAAGGAGTGGGGCAGGTTGTAGCGCGTTTGCTGGAAATAGTTATGCCAGATAAGCTATACATTGGTCAAAAGGACTACCAGCAATGCATGGTGATAAAAAACCTGGCAAAACAAATCCCCTCGTTAAGTGAATTGCAGATAGAAGTATGCCTCACCATGCGCGAGCCCGACGGGCTGGCCATGAGCTCGCGCAACCGGCTGTTGACGGAGCCGCAACGTGCGGTGGCTAATCTTTTGTACCAATGCCTTGTATCGATACAGGCGAAGGCCGGTGCACAGGATTTTTCCGTGGTACAGAAAGAGTGCATGGATATACTCAAAGAAAAAGGCTTTGAACCGGACTACGTCGCGCTTGCTGATGCCAACGATCTTGCCCTGCTGGATAACTACGATATGAACCGTCGCATAGTGGCCCTAATTGCCGCTAAAATTGGCGATGTAAGGCTGATAGATAATATGATGGTGAATTAAACATCCTTAGTTCGGGTCATGCTCAATGTTGATTTCATTGAAAGTGGTAATACGTGAGTCATTACCCAGCTCCTTATTCAATATCTCTTCATACTTCTGAGCTTCTTTGCCTGTCAGTCTTTTATTGTTTACAAAAAGTCCTTTGGCATTGTACTGCAAGGTGTACCGTTTGGTAGTATCTACCACACCATCAGCCGCCATCATGCTGATAACTTTACCAACTAATTTTCCGGCGTCAATTCCTTGCCCTTTTCTTATCACGTCCTTCCTGATAGCTGACCCCGGTGTGTTCAGTTCTTCTTTGGTTACACCATCTCCATGCACGGCGTAGCTGCCTGTATGCTTGTTATGGGCATGTGTAAAGTCAGTTATCAACCTGGCATATCTTGATTGGTATGGTGCTGCAATCAACTCGCCCCGGCTGTAGACTTTGCCACGCACATAGCGTATATCGTAGCGTTGCCCTTCGCGTATGAGCTTGTCGTGCAATGCATGTGCCAGTATAAAATTAGGGTTGCCATCTACAAACATAAGTTGTGCAATGGCGGGGAGGTTATTGCCGTACACGGGTATGCTTACAGTACTTATGCCCACTCTCCTATCAGGTATTTTTACACCATCTGGTACACTTTCGGTTGACATCCCTTTTTCCGCAGTATACCCCAATGCATGCAACCATTCAGTATATTTTCTCTCCTTGCTGCCTGTCAGTTTAATAGCGTTTACATACAGGCCGTCTTTTTTGTATTCTACCAGGTAATAACTTTTAATGTCCAGCAGACCATCTTTATCCATCGCCTGTATCAGCTTTTTGAAGTTTTCGTCACGCTCTTTTTCTTTTTGCTCCCTTTCATAATCTGACGGTGTGTGTCCACTCAGTTTTATGTTAAACTCATCGGCAGTATTTGTTGCTTCATACGTGTCTTCTAAGCTCCACCATACTGTGGCTGTACTTGGGTGTGCGGCAGTAAACTTCGCCATTTTTGCCTCATAGGTTTTAATAACATCAACCGGCAGCGACTTCCCTTCTAGTGTAAACCTGCCGTTTTTGTAGCTTACTTTATAGTTCTCGCCTTTTTTTATGTAACCGTCTTTTACAAGCTCTGCAATGATAAAGCCCTGGTGGCCATTCTTGAACAGCTCTTCACTCAGTTCTTTCAATCTTTGCTGCTCTGAAATATTCATACCTGTTTCATTATCCGGGGGAAAAGGCATGTCTGTATTGCATTGAAGACTATTCGAGAAATTTTTACCGCAGTTTGGATGAGCCTGTTTATATAAGGCCTTGTATTTATTGTAAATGCTGCCTGAAAGGTTCTTGTTATTCACAATAATAGTGCTGTCCGTAAATATTATCCTAACCTGGTATGCCCTGTCGATAAGACCGTCTTTCTGCATTTCGGCCATTATATATTCCATAAATGGCGTTCCGTCAATCTCAGGATCGGTATGCATTATCGGACTTCTGAATTCTGAATTGGGGTCCAGTATCTCGTTCAGATGGATAGTACCCAGCATCGATGAATAGAATCGCCCTTTACCCTTATTCGCTTTTTTACATGCAGCAAGTTTGTCAGAATACCTCTTTTGTTTGCTAACTGGCCATCGATGGCTTTTGAAGCGTACTATACCGCTATCTACTTTCAAATCATAATCATCACCGTCTTTTAGTGTGCCGTCTATTAATGCGTCAACAAAAACATAACGCATATCCCCTTTTTTGAACAATTCATTGCTTATCTGCGTTAATTGTTCTCTTTGAGCTGTGGTGTCGGCCTGGTCAGTTGCTGAGTTAATAGTAAGGTACTTTTTCAAATCCCCGATAGTCATCCTGCCTGATACACTGTCGTCATCAAGGTCAATTCCTACCAGTTCTTTAAATAATCGCCGGTATTTGATATCATGATCGTCTCTTAATGTATCTCCATTTATGACAATACCTTTTTGACTGTAATGCATTTCAAACCTGCCTGCTATGCTCTGGATCAGTTTGTCACTATACAATTCATTGAATATCTGCCGCCATGCACGTGTTGTTATTTTTGCCCAATACCTGTCGTGTGCAGTACATTTCCTGAAATCTGAAGAAGGTTTGATTATGTCTGCCAGTGTCAGACTCTTTTTATCAGGCATAGCTGTTAGTGTTACAACATGCTCCCCATCTTCACCTTGCTGCAACAGGAATTGCTTTAGTTTTTGGGCATACCTGTATTTAATATTGCCATCTAGTTTGGTGGCTCCAACGAACAGGTTGTTGTTGCCCATATATAGTATTTCAACCTTAGCAGGTAATGTTACGAGGCTATCCAATACGGCATCTACAAATATGTATTTGTGATTACCCTCTTTGTACATCTGTGCGCTTATCTCTTTCAATTGCTCGCGCAGGCTATCTTTTTCTGTAGAGAATAATTTTGTACTCCCTGCTATCAGCAATCCTGTTGCCAATATGATAGTAATAACTACTGCGGGTAACAGTCTGTGCGATGACTTATCGTATTGGCGAATAGATAGCAAAGCGTGTACCCTGGTCAGCAGGGGGTTGTTCTTTTTCAGGCTCATCACAAGGCTATTTTGTCTGGCCTGCATACCTGCTATCAATGCCAGGGTTTCCGCCAGTTCTATATTACGCTCGTGGCGGGCGGCAGTTTCATCGCAAGAGAGCTCACGGTATTTGTCTATCAATACAGCAGAGAACCAGACGAAAGGATTGAAGAACAAAATACATTTCACGCACTGTACACCCAGGTTGATGTAATGGTCGTACTGCTTATAATGCGCCAGTTCGTGCAGCAGTATGGCTTCGGCCTGTTCGGTAGTAAGATGGTTGGCCAGTGATATGGGTACCAGTATTATGGCTTTGGCATGACCGATGATGCAAGGGGAGATTTTTCTTTCAGTAAAAGCGATATGGATAGGGCGGCTGATGTTAAGCCGCTCCATAGTATTGGCCAGCAGGCGGTACCACTCGCCGGTAGCCGGCAGCAGACCTTTTGTTTTCAGTTGCTGCGACTGCCTGTATTGCAGCAAAAGCCGCACGGAGAACAAAAGTAGCCCCACTATGTAGAGCCATGTTATAGGTTGGCTGTTTTCATTAATGATGCTATGTACCTCAGCCCACAGCATTTCTGCTGTCAGGCTTTCATCCTGCACAGGCTCGTGCTGTACGTGTACTGTTGTTAGTTGTACATTATTATATATGCTGGCAACAGGGGGCGGAGTGGGGTAAACAGGGGCTGTATCCTTTATTGTCGTCAATGGTGTTAACGATACTATGAAAATTAATAACGGTATCAGCAGGCTGATATTGCACAAATGATATTTTATTAATGCCGGAATATTTTTCAGCAATGCCAATAGCAGGCGTAATACTATATAGGTAGCTGCTCCTGCCAGCAGCGAGTAGAGTAGTGCTTCTGCGATGATGGATGTGGCCTGGTTCATCATAACTAAAGTTTTTTAGCTTGTTTGGCTTTTTCTATCAGGGTTTTTATTTGTTCCAGTTCTTCGGGGGTTGTTTTATAATTACTCAGCGCGTTCATCACCAATTCACCGGCATTACCACTGAACAGGTTTTTCATCACCTTGTCCATAAACTTTCGCTGCACCCTTTTTATATCTACATCGGGGTAGTATATATGTTGCCTGCGGCTATCGTCCCTTTTCAGCAAGCCCTTTTCATGCATCACCTGCATCTGTTTCAGTGTGGTGGTATATACAGCTTCGCGCTCCGCGCTCAGTTCTTCATGCACTTCTTTTACAGTAGCCTCTTTTTTGTCCCATAATACTTGTAGAATTTCAAGCTCTGCTTCTGTTATATGTATATCCTTTTTGGTCATTGTACGATGTTTGTCGTACTAAAGTACGATTATTGTCGTAAAACGCAAATATTTTTTAAATATTGTGCAGGGTAGTGATGCAGGTCATTGATTATGTACATCATACGCCTAAATTTTGTAGTTTTCGTAAGTGAACTTTGATAATATACACATATGGCCCTTGCTCGCGGGTTTAGGCTTGTTCCTTTTTGGCATGTTCATGCTGGAAGAGGCGCTGAAGGCATTGGCAGGCAGGTCGTTCAAGCTCTTCCTGCGCAGGAATACGGGCAACCCCTTAAAGGCGGCTGTTTCCGGCGCATTGGTGACAGGCATACTGCAAAGCAGCACCATGGTATCGCTGCTGGTTATGTCATTTACGGGTGCCGGTATCATCGGCCTCAAGAATGGTATAGGCATGATATTCGGTGCCAACATCGGCACTACCATTACAGGGTGGATAGTTTCATTACTGGGGTTCAAGTTCAGCATCAAAGACATAGTGCTGCCCTTTGTAGCTGCAGGCGGCATCGGTATAGTACTCTTCTCAAATGAGAAGCTGGTGCAACTCAGCAAGTTCCTCATGGGTTTCAGCCTTATGTTCCTCGGTATTGATTTTATGCGCACAGGTTTCGAGGCATTCGCACAGCAGGTCGATTTCAGTTTTATGCAGTCAACGCATCCACTGCTGTTCCTGTTGGCGGGTGCTGTGCTGGCGGCGTCTATCCATTCCAGTTCGGCTTCTATTATGATATTCCTTTCTTCGCTGGCGGCAGGTATCATTACGCTGCACCAGGGTTTGTACTTAGTCATCGGCGCCGATTTAGGCACCAGCCTCACGGCAGTACTGGCTACTGTAAAAGGCAACCCTATCAAAAAGAAAGTGGGTTGGTCGCAATTGTACTTCAATGTCATCAATGCTATTGTGGCGCTGGTATTTATGAGGTTCTTTCTTTTTTTGATAACGGATATAATGAGTATTAAAGACCCGCTTATCACTATGGTGGCGTTTCATAGTTCCTTTAATATCGCTACGGTCATCATCCTGTTGCCACTTACCGGCTTGTTTACCCGCACTATAGACCGCTTTGTGGGCAATGAACGCCAGAAACTCGCGCCGGTTATTGCCCTGGTCAATCCCGCGGAGAGCCACGCGGCTATTGAGGCCTTAGGTAAAGAGGCCGCAAGTTTCATCCGCAGTGGTATTAGTGTAAGCAGGGAGATTTTTAATATCGAAGAAAAAGTGGATGATGATGAGGGGTTTTATTACGACCTGAAAAAGTATGAGGCGGAAATAACAGACTTCTACCTGAAACTGGAACAAGGCCAGCTTAATCAAGAAGAAGCGGAACAGGTCAACAGCCTGGCCACAGTAATACGCAATACGACATTATCGGTAAAAGACGCTAAGGATATAAGGCACAACCTGCTGGAACTGGAACGCTCGGGTAATGACAAGTTATACAGCCTGTACCTGCAGGTAGTAGAGGCGCAACGCAACTTATACCAGGAGGCGGAAACTATATTGCTGAACATACGCTATGCCCAATCGACAGATATAGCCAATATGGATGGCATCATACATAAGTCTCAATTGGCGCACAGCCAGGCTGTTTTCAACCTGCATGGTGATGCCCAGTATGCAGAAGTGGATATGCCCACACTGTTCAACATGCTGCGGGGCATTAACAATTCCAACGAATCTTTGCTGAGGGCATTGTCGCAATTGGTACAAGTGGTCTCAGGATAGTTATTGCCTTTGCTTATTTCTCTTCATTACCCAAAAGAGGTTCCTCACATTGGCTTCCCACTTTGGCAATATGATGACGAGAATGATTTCTTCTACCAGTTCTGCAAGAGTAACAATAGAGGCCAGGTAAAAAAGCCAGAGCGGAGGCTCGGGCAGGAAGAATAATAGTATGAGAAAACTGCCTTGCAATACCGCGGCCAGCTTTGCGAGATAAGTGTGGAAGCTGCTGATCTTGCCATAGCGTATCAATGCCATCACAGTCTGTATCACCAGCAACGCAAGCAATACAATGATGAGCACCAACTCCTGTTGTATGAATTCCGGCTTTAGCCTGAACACGCCAATGATAGCCACGAGTACCGTAAGGTCGTCGGCTATCGAATCAAGCCGGGCGCCCATGAGGCTGCTAACCTTATATTTCCTTGCCAGGAAACCATCTATAGCATCCGTAAAAAAGCTGATAGCCAGCATCCATTTGAAGATATCCAACTGCCCGGTGAACACTAAAAACAGCAGAAAGAAAGAAGCTACCAGCCTGTATGCTGTAATGGCGTTGATGATATAGTAGCTGGTTCTCTGCATACAATGAAATTACACATCAGTTTTACAAAAACATAACATTTGTATACCCGGCGGCCAAAACATAATGCACTGTCAGTTGTTTACATACAATGGACCTCCAAAAATAGAGTTTATGAATATAGAATTTCATATGCCGCATGGCCGCGTAGCAGAAAAAATAATTAATGCGGTAAGGGATAAACTGATAAGTCTCTACCGCAGCTATAAGGACATTTCGAGAGCGGAAGTCTACTTCAAGGAGCAGGGCAGGACGGAACGGAATAAGTTTTGCGAGATAGACCTTACCATATACGGCAGTTCGCTCTCTGTACAGCGCAGCGCCGGCAGCTTTGAACAGGCTACGGGTAAAACACTGAAGGCCATTACTGAAAAGATAAACGAACAGATATCCAGACTGCACGAACCACCCGACATTATCACTTCTACCGTTAAAGTTTAAACCGGGTATAGTGTTCGTGTTACGACCATGTTGTTCTCTGGAATGTGGTATAGAGGTGCTCATTTAAATGTTTTTCTTTTGTTATTGCCGGGCCATTGTTTAGGTGTATCGCCCTTACGTGTATTACTTTGCAGTAAATATTTTACATATGTGGGTTAAGATCACCTCGTTGGAGCAATTGGAGCAACTGCACGCCGGCTCGCTGATAGCTATACATCCGCTGCAAGGCGCCCCAACAGATACCTTTGATGATACCGACCGCGACCAGGTGGCTCACCGCCTGGTATCAGAAAACGACCCTACCGGGAAAATGATACTTACCACACCCCTGCAGCGCAAAGAAGAGGCCCGTACCGTTACCTCGGCGCGCATGGGCAACCTGATGCTGGGCGATGGCCATATGGACTATGCCGATATACTGGAGCATGGCACATGGTGGGTACAACAAGGTATTTAATCACCTCCTGGTGAAATAGTAATCGCAGCCATCGATATAGCTGGAGAAAAATACCAGCTCGTCTTCGCAGAGCCATACATAGCCATGCAGGTACCGTGACTGCCTGGTAGTAGAGATACTCCATACATCGTCTCCCGCCTGCGAAAGCTTCCATGTGCCTTCTGACTCAACTTTACTGTCCTCGAACACTTGGTACATGCCGGCATCGCTGAAGGTGACCACTACGTGCCTGTCGGCGGTAAAGGTGCTGTCGCCGGACCAGAAACAGGTGTTGCTTACCCACAGCCAGGTCCCTTCCAGCCCGCTTATTATCTGGGATGGGTAGCGGTTCTGCTCTTTATGACAAGTCATAATATGCACCAGGTCGAAGTCGGGACCAGGGGCAGGGGTTATTTGATCAGCCTTCTCTTTACGGCAGGAGCTGGCAGCCATTGCCACGAACAGGGCCAGGCAAACGACAAAGGTGAGCCCGATGGTTTTGGATACGCGGTGAATATTCATATTGTTAAGTTAGGCTTTAATATCATGGTACAATAATAGTGCCGCTGTTTTTACAATCGTATGAAACTTGCATTAAACCTGCGAGGCCGCCAATATTGGCAGCCCCGTGTTACATACTCTGCGGCTGCGCCGCGAAGATTCTTTCAATCCCTTCTTACCTGAGGTCTATCACCTCCATACCCGGGTTCTTTTTGGGGTCGAAAGTGAAGGTGGCGTCGGTAACGGATGAGGGGTTGGGGCTATAGTTGGTTATATCGTAACGGTAGGTGTTGCCGTTCTTTTCCCAAACCTGGCCGCCCATAATTACCTTGTCCTTGCCTATGGCTATCTCTACCTTGCTGAAGCCTTTGCCGCTATTTTTTGGGGTGAGCGCCACTACATCGGCCACTTTGCCGTTTATTTTACGCTCGCCGGCGTATTTGTAGTTGTATTCCTTGTCGTAAAAATTGCTGGTAAACAGCTTGGCGGGCGATATGGCCTGCGCATCGGGATTGTTGTCCGTCACCTGCACTTCGTTGGTGGCTTTAATGATCGTCCATACTGTTTTGTTGTCGCTGATGATCTCCTGGCCGGCTATAGACACCCTGTATTTGGGGCCTTTCATATAAAAAGTCCCTTTTTTAGTGTCATTTACGCCGCCGCCTTTTAGTTCCAGCGTAAAGTCTGCCTTTAATGATTTCAGGCTGTTCAACTTTTTATATGTCGCATCCAGCAGGTCCTTGGCTTTTTTGTCGGTTTGCGCCTGCGCAGTCTGCAAGGCAATACCCAGGGCCATAACGCACAATATCAATAATTTCCTCATCTCGTGTTCTTAAAGATAAATGTAATGAATAATCTGTTTTTCTTTCAGTGGGGGTGCAAAGTTAATGCCGTGAAACCAAAAAATTATGTTATTAATGTTTGCTGTCATCTTCCGGGCTAAAATTGGCTGTGTTTTTTTCGGGAAAATACATTTTGCCAAAGGTAGAATACCTGGGCGGCGAAGCATTATGCCTGCCTGCATATTCAGCTTCTATGGCATTCACCTCTTCATCGGTATATATATGCGGCGGTGGGGCTGATTCTTCGGCACGGCGGGCTTGTTTGCAGAAACTGTCGTAGAGCGGGTCTTGCGCATATAGCTCTCGTTTTTCGAGCAGGGCGATGTATTGGGGGTACAGGTGCGAGGATTGGGGAATGGAGAGCGTGGAGAGGCTTAAATCCTGTGTGGATTGTCGCTCTATCGCACTGACGGCGATACTCATTTCGTGATGGGTTTTGTTGGCGGATGTTTCCGGAATGTTTCCATTTTCCTGTGTGGATTGTCCCCCTATCCCCCTGAAGGGGAGACGGATTTTGTGGAGATTTTCATTTGTTTTTCCCTCAATCGCACTGCCGCCGATACTCATTTTGTGAAGGGTTTCATTTGTATTGTTGGCGGATGTTTCCGGAATGTTTCCTGTTTCCTGCGTGGATTGTTCCCCGGTCTCGCTGCCGCCGATACTCGTTTCGTGAAGGGAACCGGTGCTGGAAATTTCAACCAGGTCTTTTTTTCTTTTGGGCAGCATGACGATGCCGGGGGGCAGGTCGGGGTTGGCGGGGGCGGTGGGGTCGTCGCAGGGGCGGCCGTCTATATAAATATTAAACTGCGCCAGCACGGGGTCGGTAAAGTTGCGGGCACGGTTGCAGGCGTCTTCCATTTTTGCATCCACTTCTATAGCCCTTATCATGTCGCGCGGGCGGATGTCTTCGAAGAGCATGCGGTAGCCGCCGTCATCTTTTACATAGCGGCATACCTTTACCTGGCGGCAGGCTATTTGCGCCAGTATCTCCCGCCTTTTCAACATGCTGAGCAAGGGCACTTTCTGCTGCTCGACATGCAGGCGGTAGGCTTCGGTATAAGCGCTGTGGCGCATATGCGCCGCGGCTTCTTCTATCTCGGCCACTATTGCGGGGTTGTGCCTCAGCAGGCGCTCGGCCGCCTTTGCGCGCGGTTTCCCCGCCTTTGCTGTTGGGGTATGCTTTGGTGTAGGCGAGCGCTTTATCGCCGTGTTTCATCATCTCGATGATGAAGGTTTGATGATTTGGTTTCATGTGATTGGGGATTTTTTATTTAGGATTTGTGATTTATGATTGGTTGATCATATGAGGACTATGGTTTTTATATTTTCATCATAACAAAATTACTTATAATTATTGATTGTAACAAATTTATTATTGTGGGGTAGGGGGTGCCCGGCGCGGGTTAACCATCCCGGGCAAGTGGACGCTTGATTTATTTTGGGTCTTAGCGAGATGCTAAGACCAGTTGGGTGCGGTCCAAGACCGACCCAAAGGGAAACACTAACGCCTATGGGCAAGCGGACGCTTAAATTATCTTAGGTCTTAGCGAGCTGCTAAGACCAGTGGAGAGTAAAAAAAACTCACCGCGGCCTGTCCTGCCTGAAAAGCGGCGTCATCCTGAGCGTAGTGCAACGAAGCGTGAGGATCTCCTGAAATGCAGCGATACTATACCAGCCGTGATCTCAAAGCAAGGCTCTACAAAAGGTCCTTAAGCACACTATCATAAAGATCTTCCCAACCCGGATTAATTGCATTGATCAATGTCTCCTTCTTTGCCCTGCGCATTTTCTTTATCTGCTTTTCGCGAGCGATAGCATCTTCTATACCATCAAACACTTCATAGTATACCAGGTATTCAAGATTGTATCTATCGCTGAAACTGTATTTATACCTATGCGTCTTGTGATCGTACGTGCGCCCGATAATATCCGAAGATACGCCGGTGTACAGTGTAGTGCGATGCTTATTTGTCAGGATATAAGTGTAGCCGCCTTTGAACATCGGGTCAAAATACAGGATAAACCGCAAAGCAGCAATCATTGCGAAAAATCAAGGCCGTCATTTCGACGACGAGGTACGAGGAGGAGAAATCTCCTGAGGTGCTGCGATGAGGCTGCATCACCGCATTTATGGAGATCGTCACGTCGCTCGTGCCCTCGCTCCTCACGATGACGCCGCTTTTCGGACGTTTTTTTTATTCCTCTTCCTTTTCATTTCCTCAATTATCTTCATCGTTTCTACGCTGACGGTGATGACGCGTTGGATGAGGTCTATGACCTGCTGCTTGTAGTCGGCGAAGCGGTACAGTTTACTGCAGGCAGTGGGCAGTTGACATGGGCAAAAAACACGGCGAAGAGAGGTAGTATAATACCTCCCTTCGCCGTGTTCATGTGTTATTATTTTTGTTTTATCTCTTTTACTCCTGCAGCGCAGACTCGTTCACAAAGCTTTCCGCAATTTCGGTAAGCAGTTTGTCGGTTTCTTTTTCTTCGTCGAGGGTCTCCTGCAGCAGGTCGACTGCCTGCCTGAGGCCGAGTACCTGGGCGAGCGAGCGCAGCGTGCCGTAGGTAGCTATTTCGTAATGCTCCACCTTTTGGGCGGCGCTTATCAATGCCACGTCGCGTGTTTCCGTTCCATCTTCGGTTTCTTCTATCAATTCTTCCGCCTCGCCTACCAGGCCTTCCATGGCCAGGCATTTTTTGCCCACGGCCCGTTTGTCCATCGATTCAAAAATTGCCTCGAGGCGCTCTACCTGTCCTTCCGTTTGCGTCATGTGTTCTTCAAACGCTGTGCGCACGTCTTCGGCTGTCGCCGCTTTGGCCATTTTTTTCAGGCTCTTTACCAGATACTTTTCCGCCCAGTACACATCCTTCAGGCCGTTGGTAAATAGTTTCATCAACTGGCCTTCGTGGTTTGAGTTTTGCGTGCCGTTGCTTGCTGACTTTTTTGTTGGTGCCATGATACTTGTTTTTTTATTTTATTGGTTAAGAGATAATTGTGTACGATATGATTTTTTTGTAGCGGCATTTAAAAAAAGGCTTATGTTGCCCCATAAGCCTTTTTTATTGCAGACTGCAGGCATTACCGCCTTTCTTCCCTGCGTTTTTCATTGTCCAGGTTATCGCTTTTGCGGTCCTGGTTTTCGCGATTTTGATTTTGATCCAGGTTGCCGCGGTTCTGGCCTTGTGTGCCGGGAGTTTGATTTTGGCGGTTCCCTGATTGCTGGTTTTGATTGCCGCGATTTTGAGTGTTCTCTACATCACGGTTTTGCCTTTTTTGTTCCATAACTCAAAATTTTGTTTCATGTTATAAGGGTAAAAAATTGTGCCCACTGCAAAAGCGGCGGTTGTGTGTGCTAAATGCCCCGGAACATTCATTTTTTGCGGAAAAAATCCCGCATAGTGTGGAAGGTATATGGGACTGTTAAACCACACTATTGCAGGCAGGAAGTACCCGGGCTGAACAGAGCAGCTTTTATCATTCCCTTAACGAACCCTTTGACTATACGGTTGTTAGCAATAGCAGGAAGTCTGAGAAACAATTTTTTTTTGAACAACACAAAAAGCAAGCGTTATGAACGGCAAAACAAAGAATATGCTGCACAACCTGGCAGAACATGCAGGCAATGGAGAAGCAACTACCCAAAACCTCTTTGGCAGGCTGAAGAACCTGGACTTGAAAAGTTTAAAAAATCCGCGCACTTTGTGGACGGCTGCGGGAGTAGCCGGCCTGATAGGCGCCGGCCTTGCCTGGCGGTACATGCGCAACCGAACAAAGACCGCTGCGCTGTAACAGCCGGGGTTTTGTTTTTATACTTATCAAAAAAAAACAGGAGAAGCTGTCCGCATGGGGCAGCTTCTCCTGTATCAACACATACTTACGGTTGGTTTCAAGCGGCCATCGCTTTTCTGACAACTGTTACCGCAACACGTTTGTTGCTGCTGAAATGAATAAGTTCATCCCGCTCCAGCATCAGCAGGCTGGGGATTATGTTGTCGTGATGCGTGTAAAGTTCTTCCGCAAGCTGTTCAACATAAATCCATTTGTCGGTTGTTTTCCTGTGGCAGTTGAGTTCTATTAGTTTCTGCAGCACTTCGTCCATTGATGGTTTCATAATAATGGTTTTTTGTTATAACGCTAAGACGGATGAAACATTGCATTCGTTAGGCCGTAACGCATTGTTTAACAATTAGTTGACACTGATAATATGATAGAATGACAAATGAGTAACAGTGGGTTAAAAAAATGCGGATAATGTATTAACAAGAGACAGTGATTTTTTGCGGGCGCCCCATTTTTAATATCTGTAATGTCTCCCCGGTATTTGTTTTATCCAAAATTGAAGCGTAAATTCAATGCAGATATAAAACGGTTTATATTTTAATACCTCCGCTCCCCCTTTTCTGTAAACCCACTGATATCGGGCAATAATATTGTAACACCATATATGGGAAATAAGAAAATGAGAATACTAATTGCGGATGATGACGTGGACGACCTGGAACTGATAGAAGAAGCCATACATAATACTGAGCCGCAGGCCGAGCTACATAAAGTAACCGGGGGAAAGGCAATTATGAAATACCTGAACGAGCAGCGCGACGAAGACCTGCCCTGCCTGATAATAATAGACTATAACATGCCCGAAATGAACGGGGCGCAGGTATTGCAACAGCTAAACAGTAAACCGAGGTACCAACATATTCCTAAAGTGATGCTGAGCACATCGGGGGGCAGCCTGTATAAAGATGAATGTAAAAACAACGGCGCGACAGCGTATTTCGTAAAGCCTAATACCCTGCACGAGCTGGACACGGTGGCCCGGAAGATGCTGAACTTTTGCAGTTTTCAGTAACAATTATGCGGGGAAATATACGTCGAAGCGTGCGCCCTCATCTATTTTGCCGGTTGCAGTAATAAATCCCTTATGATTTTGTATAATCCTTTTGGCAATGGCGAGGCCAATGCCCGAACCGGAAGCGCCGGCCTGGTTGTGCAGCCGCTGGAAGATCTTGAATATTTTTTCAGCATATTCGGGCTCGAAGCCGATACCATTATCTTCAATCGAGATTTTGTGGTACTTCTTCATGTCTCCGGCTTTGCCGTCGTGCATCTGCGGGCCGTACACTATTGCGGCGCCGATGCGTATATGCCCCGGCCTGCCGGGGTGGCGGTATTTGATGGAATTGGAAACCAGGTTGTCCAGCAGTTGCTTGCACTGGAAGGAAATGCCATTAATGACGGGCAACGCAGCCTTTTCTATGGTAATATTGTTTTGTTCCAGTTCTTCGCTCTTTTCGGCGATTATTTCGGCAAGCAATGTGTTGAGGTCCACTTTGGTGAACGTGATAGCGCTGTAAGTAATTTTTGAATAGGCGAGCAAGTCTTCAATAAGATTGCCCATGCGTTTTATGGCCGTGAGCGAGCGCTCCATGTAGTCCTTCGACCTTTCGTCGAGCAGGGAGGCGGCATTGTCATATACATAAGAATTGTAGAGATGTACTTTGCGCAGAGGTTCTTTCAGATCGTGCGAGGCGGCATAGACAAATTGTTCCAGTTCTTTGTTCTGGAACTCAAGGTCGTTGCTGTAAAGGCGCATTTTATCTTCGGCCAGCTTACGCTCGGTCAGGTCGCGGGTCACTTTTGAGAAACCTATGATACCGCCCATTTCGTCGTGCAGGGCGGTGAGCACGGTGCTGCCCCAAAAGCGGCCGCCGTCCTTTTTTACCCGCCAGCCCTCGATTACAGCCTTGCCTTTTTGCCTGGCTTCGCCTATCAGGTTTGCGGGGAGGTTTTTTTCCCTGTCTTCGGGCGTATAAAACAGTTCGAAGCTTTTGCCTACAATTTCCTCCTCCCTGTAACCTTTGATCTTTTCAGCGCCTTTGTTCCAGTTTTGTATAACACCCTCGGGGTTGAGCAGGAGGATGGCGTAATCTTCTACTTCGTCCACCATCTTGTGGTATCGTTCTTCACTTTTCTTCAGTTCATCATTTTTCTTCTTCAGGTCCGTCGCCTTTTCTTCTACCATTTTTTCCAGCGATGCAACCAGCTCCTGGTAATCATGCTCACTTTTGCGCAAGGCCTGTTCGGTACGCTTGATGTCTGTAACGTCAATAAGCATGTTGATAGCGCCTGTCATTTTGCCATGTTCATCGAATATAGGCTGCGGTTGGGGCGCCACTAGGCGTTCGGTGCCATCGGGGCGCACGACGATGATCTCCTGGTCTGTAACAGCACGGCCTTCTTTAAGGCATATGGCCATAGGGCAATCGCCCAGGGGCAGATCGCTGCCATCGGTGTTGCGTATCTTGTAAGAGCCGCACCACATATCGCGGCCCACCTGGGGCTCGCGACCCCAGAGGTCGGCAGCGGCCTTGTTGTACATAGTAATTATTCCTTTCGCATCGGTGGTGTAGAGGGGTGTGTTGAGGCCTTCCACTAGGGCACGGTAACGCGCTTCGCTATCTTTCAGCGCAGTTATGAGTTCCTGCTGTTCTATAGGGCCGGCGATGTCCTGTGGCGCATGTGTGTACCTGCCGGAGATCAAGTCATTTTCTTTCACAAAAGGGCGCTATGGTTTTTTATAATTCTGATAAAATTACTGAACTATGCCTTGCCAAACGCAAACTCATATACAACAATTATAGAATTTGCTGGAATGGTTTTTTAAAACCATGCCCATTAATAACGCCCTGCGTTGCATAAAGTTTTAATGCATTATGCGATATATGTGTTCTGCCCGTGATGTTTTCAGTAATTATGTTTTTTTACAGGCCCCTGAGCATCTGTTCCAGTTCCGCTTCGGTGTGAATGAGCACGTCGCGGGGCTTGCTGCCTACGGCCGGGCCTACTACATCTGCGGCCTCCAGTTGGTCCATAATACGCCCGGCGCGGTTGTAGCCCAGGTTGAAGCGGCGCTGTAACATAGAGGTGGAACCCGATTGTGTCTGCACCACTACGCGGGCGCATTCTTCAAACAATTTGTCCCGGTTGGTGAGGTCGATATTTTTTTCTTTGTCGCTTTCCTCGCCTTCGTACTCGGGCAACTCGAAAGCTGTAGGGTAGCCGCGTTGTTCGCCGATAAAATTGGTGACGTTGTCCACCTCGGGCGTATCCACAAAAGCACACTGCAGGCGCAGCAGTTCGCTGCCGAATGATATAAGCATGTCGCCGCGGCCTATCAGTTGCTCGGCGCCGCCTGCATCCAGGATGGTGCGGGAATCGACTTTGGCGGAGACCTTGAAAGCAATACGCGCAGGGAAGTTGGCCTTAATAGTACCTGTAATGACATTGACCGAAGGGCGTTGCGTGGCGATGATGAGGTGTATACCCACGGCGCGCGCCAGCTGCGCCAGGCGGGCTATGGGCATTTCTATCTCTTTGCCGGCAGTCATCATCAGGTCGGCAAACTCATCTATAACCAGCACTATGAAAGGCAGGTATTTGTGGCCGTTCTCGGGGTTGAGCCTGCGGCGGATGAACTTGTCGTTGTATTCTTTTATGTTGCGCGCGCCACCGTCTTTCAGCAATTCGTAACGGTTGTCCATTTCGATGCAGAGGGCGTTGAGCGTATAGATAACTTTTTTGGTATCGGTGATGATGGCTTCTTCTTCGTTGGGCAGCTTGGCCAGGAAGTGTTTTTCAATGGTGCGGTATATGGAAAGTTCCACCTTTTTGGGGTCCACCATCACAAATTTCAACTGCGAAGGGTGTTTCTTATATAACAGAGATACCAGTATCGCATTCACGCCTACCGATTTACCTTGCCCGGTAGCGCCGGCCATCAGCAGGTGGGGCATAGTGGCCAGGTCTACTATATAGTTTTCATTGTCAATTTTTTTGCCGAGCGCTATTGGCAGGCTCATTTTGGAGTTGACAAATTTCTCGCTGGAGAGCAGTTGGCGGATGGATACGGTTTGTTTGTTGGCGTTGGGCACTTCTATACCAATAGTGCCCTTGCCCGGTATAGGCGCTATGATACGTATGCCCAGCGCGGCGAGGTTCAGCGCGATGTCGTCTTCCAGGTTGCGTATTTTGGAGATGCGTACCCCTTCGGCGGGAACAATCTCGTATAAAGTAACCGTGGGGCCTACTGTGGCGCTGATGCGTTGTATCTCGATACCGAAGCTGCGCAGGGTATTGATTATCTGGTTCTTATTTTGTTCCAGTTCTTCTTTGTCCAGCACAATGCCCTCGCCGCTGCGCTCTTCCAGCAGGTCGAGGGTGGGGAATTTATAATCGGGCAGGTCGAGCTCTGGGGCGTATTTCTCATTGTCGGCAATGCTGATATGCCCCCCGTGCGTAGGTATGGTGCGTTCTTCTTCCAGCCTGGTCACCTCGAAGCTGAAGGCCTCCCCTCCGTCCTCCCCCAGGGGCGAGGCTTTAAGATGAGTATTGCTACTACCTTCATCAAGTCGTTCTGTTTCGTATTCATCCTCTTCTTCTTCAATGCCTTCTTCCTCTTCCACTGCTTCCTCCACCACCTGCCCTGCGTACATGTCATTTACGGTGGGTGTGGGTTGCGTTTTGTCTATCAGTTGCATTTCCCATTCTTCGCCGGGTTCATCTTCCTCGTCGTTGATGCTGGTCAGTGGCCTGATGCCATCATCTGCGTAGTTGCCTTGAGCCTGCGTTTCTTTTTCATGGGTAGTGGTTGATGTGCCCTGCTGGGCAGACACAGGCACCAGGGCTGCCGCCGCATCGGCTACCTGGCGTGCCGTTTTGCGTGCGCGGCGCAATACAGGTGAAATATCGAGTGCAAATACGACGAATAAGAAGAAACATACTATTGCGAACAATATCAGTCCCGTACCGGCATTACCAAAGAAGCCCATCATGTAACCAATAGCTTCATTGCCCCAGGCGCCGCCAAAAGGGAAAGCCGCGTCGGGTATTAAATAGGTAAGTACCGGGGCTACCACCAATACCAGCAGTGAGGTCCAGCGCAGGTAGCGGGTAACCGGGATAATGCGCCTGCCATATACGAGGCCAAGCCCTATCATGGTAATCCATATGCCGATGGCGAAGGAAGCCACACCTACCCACTCGTACATAAGCACATGTGCAGCGGCAGCGCCCAGCCGTCCGCCCCAGTTGGCCACTACTGCTTTGTCTTTGAAGAGGAAATCGGAAATGGAGCCGCCTGTGAGCAACTTATCCTGGTCGGCCTGCCAGGTGAAGCAATAGCTGATAAGAGAAAAACATATAAAGATACCGGTGAGCAGAAAAAACAGCCCGAACCCTAGCCTTAACTGCCTGCGGCGGGCGGCTTTGTCAACTACCGGTTTTTCTTCTTTCTTCTTCTCCTTGTTTTTTATTGTATTTTTTTTGGGTGTAGCCATATATGGGTCAGCTACGCAAAAGTAATATTTTAATGATGTACTGCGCAAAAAGCCGGTGTTGGGGAAAAGCTCTGTGACATAGCCAACCAATAGCCCGGCAGTCCCTGTCTTTACCCTATGCAGAAAACAGGGTTTTGGCGTGACAAAACACGGGTTTTCAGTATGGTATGAAATTACATGTGAGCAAAAATTATAAGGCTGCACATTGCAACTTTGAAATATTTCCGTATTTTCAGCCGTTGAGAATGGTTGTTTTTATCGCTGCGAAGCACATTTTTGCAGATATTTTCAGTGGTAGTGCAAGTAGTGTTGCATACGTGGATGGTAAAACATATTTTTATAAAAAATTACACTCTTAAGGATAATATATCATGATCAGTAAAAGAACCATTAGCCGTGCAGGAATCGCAGTAGCATTAGCGTTGACGATGCAAGTTACGCCGGATGTACAGGCACAGGATGTTCACTTTACGCAGTTCAATGCGTCGCCACTGATAGTTAACCCCGCGTTTACGGGCAACTTCAGCGGCAGGATGCGTGCATCGGCCGTCTACCGCGACCAGTGGAGGAGCGTTACCGTACCGTTTAAGACGATTGCCGTGTCGGTAGATGCACCGATAGTGAGCGACCTTACTATCGACGATTACCTGGCAGCCGGTATCCAGTTGTACAACGACAGGGCCGGTGACGCCAACCTGTCTAACCTTTCGGCCCTGGCTTCTGTTACTTATCACAAATTCCTGGGTGCGGGCGCCAACAAGGCCTTATCGGTGGGCTTCCAGGGCGGATATACCCAAAAGAGCTTTGACCTGACAAGGGTGTATTTTTCTGACGAATTCGATGGGGGCCAGTTCCAGCCAGGGACTACCGGTTCTACCCTGAATCCTAAAACTGACTACTTCGTTTTCAACGCAGGTATCAGTTGGGCACACGCAGTAGGTGAGAAATTTTCATATGTGCTGGGTGTGGGCGCCAACAACCTTAACCAGCCGCGTGAAACATTTGACAGGCAGCAAAAGGCCGATGTGGGCCTGGCCATGCGCTATAACGGGCAGGTGGGTGCAATAGCTTATGTAAGCGATAGGTTCAGCCTACGTCCCGCATTCCTGTACCAGCAGCAGGCAAATGCCACTGAAATGATAGCGGGTAACGAGTTTCACCTGATAGTGGGCGACCCTGAGTTCAAGGCTTTCACCACGGCGGTGTTTCTGGGCGGATGGTACAGGTTTGACGATGCCGCAATGGTAACAGCAGGTTTGGAATATAAAGGATTCCGCCTGGGCCTGGCATACGATTATACAGTATCGTCTCTTAAAAACAATGCAAGGAGCACCGGCGGTTTTGAACTGGCACTGACATGGATAGCGCCCGATCCGCTGGATTTTGCACGGAAACTCATCTATCCCTGCTCCCGCTTCTAAGAGGTTTTATACAATATTTCAGGAAAGGGCAAAAATATTTTCAAAAGCCCTTTCTTTTTTTTAAAGCAATTTATATTTTTATACCCATTAACAATGCGCATGCACATGAGAAAAAATTGGCTGCTTCTGCTTTTGGCGACACTAATGGTAACGGTTAGCATGGATGTTGCTGCACAGCAACAGAATAAAGACAGGTACAGGGACAAAGCTGACGATCCTGTTTCTAAATTGCCGTATTATAAAAAGCTGCGTTGGGCCGATGGGCTTTTCAGGGAAGGAAGTTACTTCAATGCTATAGATTATTATGCGCAGTTGAAGGAAGAACAACCACGCAACCCATATCTTTCATACCAACTGGCAGAGTGCCACTGGATGACGCGCGACTATCAGCCCGCAGCGCATTATTACGGCGAGGTGTATAATATGGCTTCAAAATTATATCCTGAAGCTGTATTCAAACAAGCCATGATGCTAAAACAATCAGGCAACTACGATGAGGCTATTGCCGCATTCAACAGGTTTATAGCTGATAACCCCAAGACGTATAAGATACTGAAGAAACGCGCTCTGAAAGAGATAGAAGGCTGTAAAGTGGCTACACTGTCTATGATGGACCCGCAAGCCGTGACCGTGAAGAACGCAGGCCCGAACGTAAACAGCGCTTATACAGAATCTGCACCATATCCCCTGGGCGATTCAGCATTATTGTTCTCTACCATGAGGCAGAACGACCTGGTAGAAGTGGACAAGAAAAAGCGTGAAACTTATATGTCGCGTTTCATGACGTCTACCAAGCAAAAATATACTGAGGAAGTGGACTCGTTCCAATGGCCTATACCTTTCAATGACGGAGACTTCAATTCGGATAAGGTACATATCAGTAATGGAAGTTACAGTCCCGGTGGCGACCGCTTCTATTTTACCAAATGCGAGGAAGGTGACTCGATGAAAGTAGAGTGTAAGATATATGTATCCAAATTTGAAAAATCGACCTGGGGCGAACCTGAGTTGCTGGGCGAAGGTATTAACGACGATGGCTCCAACACGCAGCCTTTTGTAGCCACAATAGGCAAAAAAGAAGTATTGTTCTTCTCGTCTAACCGTACACTGCAAAGCCGCGGTGGCTATGATATATGGTATTCGATAATTGACCCCCGTAACGGCACTTACCGCCGTCCTCAAAATGCCGGTAAGCAGATAAATACCGCCAACGATGAGGTAACGCCATATTACGACAGCAGGGAAAATAAATTGTATTTCTCGTCAAACGGGTGGGTGACCATGGGTGGATTTGATATCTATTCAGCTCAAGGCGGTCCTTCACGTTACACCAATGTGCAAAACCTGGGTTATCCCATCAATACTTCAGCTGACGAAATGTATTATGTAAGGGACCCAATGGGTAAACCTGATGCTTATGTAGTATCAAACCGTGTAGGTTCTATAGCATTAAAAAACCCGACCTGTTGCGACGATATCTGGCGCATACAATACGAGCCTCAACTGGTAGTAATGGGCAAGGTTGTTGACCGTAAGACACAAGAGCCTATTAACGAAGTAGTAGTAAAAATGGTGGATGAAAAAGGCGATATGAAAACCTTCAACTCTACCGACGGTAACTTCGGTTTCAATATGAGCCGCGGACATTCATATGTATTGACAGGCGACAAAGAGAAATATGCATCTACACGTGCATCTGTGAATACAATGGACGTAAAACGTACTGACCCGGATGATACAGTAAGTGTAACTATATATATGGACGAAATCACTCCGGTATACACTTTCTCTGTAAGCAATGTATATTATGATTATGATAAATCTGACCTGCGCGCTGAATCAGTAGCGTCGCTGGATACTTTGGTACAATTCCTGAATGACAATCCTTCATTTACCGTTGAGGTATATTCATTTGCTGATGCCAAGGGTACAGAAGAGTATAACAAAGCGCTGTCTCTGCGCCGCGCACAGGCAGTGGTTGATTATATAGTAAATGCCGGCATAGACCAGGGCCGCATCGTAGCCAAAGGCTTTGGTGAATCAATGCCTGCCGCGCCTAATACGGCTGCCGGTGGCAAGGACAACCCTGTAGGACGCCAGATGAACCGCCGTACAGAACTGCGCATCATAACAGACGTGCCTACGCGCCGCGTGTTGTATAACAGTGCCAAGCCAGGCACCATGGATGAGCAATCGAAAAACCTGCAAATGGACGAGAACATGAATGAAGACGCTGAAATGGATGGCGATTCGGAATTAGGCAACCCGGGAAGCAGGGTGAATGACAACTAGTATTGACTATAACAGAGCAATAAACAAAAGGGGCTGCGCGACGAGCGCAGCCTTTTTTTGTGCGCTACATACAGGCTAAATTTGGGGTATGAAATATCTAAAGTTAAGTTTTGACACAGCCGATGCAACAGAAAGGGAAATATTGGTGGCTATGCTGGCCGAGGCGGGTTTTGAAAGTTTTGAAGAGGAAGGCAACCTACTGCACGCCTATATTGATGAAGCAGGGTATGACGATAATACAGCAGAGGTGGTAACCCATGTGTACCAGGGAGCTATAATACGGGAGACAATAGAGCAGCAAAACTGGAATGCCGCATGGGAAGAGGGATTTCACCCGGTGACCGTGGAAGGGTTTTGTACTATACGGGCAGGATTTCATCAACCGGATAATTCCGTTCCGTACGAAATTATCATTACACCCAAAATGTCATTTGGCACGGGGCACCATGCCACGACCCGCCTGATGATACAGCAGATGCGGGATATGGACCTTGTGGATAAAGATGTGCTGGATTTTGGCACCGGCACCGGTGTACTGGCTATACTGGCAAAGAAACTGGGTGCGAAATGCGTGACCGCGATAGACAACGACGAATGGTCGTATGAAAATACGCTGGAAAATGCCGCTGCGAATAATAGCGGAGAAATAGAAGTGTTGCGGGGCTCTCTTGAGGTAGTGACAGGGAGAAAGTATGATGTGATACTGGCCAATATCAACAGGCATATATTGATGCAGTATATGCAGGAGATGAGCGACCTGCTGAGGCCGGGCGGTATGCTGGTGATGAGCGGAATACTGGAGCTGGATGAAACAATCGTGACCACAGAAGCCGGAAAGGCCGGATTCAGCATACAATCTGTAACCCATGAAGATAAGTGGTCATGCATTAGCGCGACACGATAAAGCAGCGCGCGTTGTGTTTTATTTAACAACTGCGCTAACCATTTGAGTTCCAGCCGTTGGCATCGTTTTTTTAATCGGCGGTTAGGATTAATCGTTTGTAAAAATTATATTTGCTGTCTTTCAATTACAGACTGAATGAGCGTAGCAGTCCTTATAGTATTAGCATATCTTATTGGCTCAATTCCTACGGCTGTATGGGTAAGCAAGAGAGTGTACGGAATAGACATCCGGGAACATGGTAGTGGAAATGCCGGTGCCACCAATACATTCAGGATATTGGGCGCCAAGGCAGGAACAGCCGTGATGCTGATAGATATGCTGAAGGGATTTGTGGCGGTGAAACTGGCAATATTCGCCCCTTACGGGTTTTATACAGAGCAATCGGTAAACCTGCAGGTGTTCCTGGGATTGTTTGCCGTATTGGGGCATATTTTCCCTATATGGGCAGAATTCAAAGGAGGTAAGGGCATAGCCACATTATTTGGTATGATACTGGCCATACAGCCGCTGGTGGCGGTGAGCATGGTAGGCGTATTTATGCTGATGTTGTATATGACACGTTATGTATCTCTCAGTTCCATTACCGCCAGCATAGCCTTTCCGCTGATGATCCTGTTCATCTTTCGCGAGCCCGAGCTCAGCTACAGGATATTCGCCATAGCTACGGCCTTCCTGGTGGTGCTGACACACCATAAGAATATCAACCGCCTGATAAACGGGAGCGAGAGCAAAGTAGCGATTTTCCGTAAACGCCGGTTCCGCCGCCGCAAGGAGGACTAAACCTTCATTATTTTTACTTGTTGTAGCTTTACTATTCCTTTTTCTAAAAAATAAAAGGTCTATGAAAAAGACGTTATCAGTATTGTTTGCATCGGTGGTTTTTGCTGCCGGCTTAACTACCGGCCTTTCTTCCTGCTTTAAAAATCCCGTAACGGGCCGCAGTTCCATAAATGTATTTCCTGAAAGCGATATGCGGCAAATGGCCACACAGCAATATGCCACGGTATTATCTACCAGCAATGTGGTGCAGGGTACCAAAGACGCTGAAATGATAAAGCGCGTAGGGCAGCGGATGCAGGTGGCCGTGGCACAATACCTGCAGAGCATAGGCAAGGCCGACCTGGTGAGCGGGTACCAGTGGGAATTTAACCTGGTGAATGAAAACCAGGCCAACGCATGGTGTATGCCGGGGGGCAAAGTGGCGTTTTATACCGGGATATTACCGTTTTGCCAGAATGAAGCAGGCGTAGCTGTAGTAATGAGCCACGAGATAGCACATGCCGTAGCCAGGCATGGTAATGAACGGATGAGCCAGGCGGTAAGCGCAGAACTGGGGAGTGTGGTATTATCAACGGTGCTTTCAGAAAAGCCTCAACAAGCCCAACAGATATTCGGCACTTTGTATGGCATAGGTGCACAAGGAACGTTATTAGCTTACTCGCGCGCGCAGGAAAGCGAAGCGGACCATATGGGGCTGATATTTATGGCCCTGGCCGGCTATAATCCTAACGAAGCGGTTTCCTTCTGGCAGCGTATGGCAGCGACCGGCGGGCAACAACCGCCTGAGCTACTCAGCACGCACCCCTCCAACCAGCGACGCATCAATGATATAAAAGGGGAAATACCCGAGGCTATGAAGTATTACAAACCCCACTAAATAACATTGCCCACACTTACTTTATACAAAAGGATACTGAGTTACTTCGCACCGGTGTTGCTGCGCAGAGGGGCGAGTGATAAAAATCCCTTGCTGGAGCTGTATTACTATCGCGGGCGGCTGCAACTGGCTACCGCCGATGCATTATACTCAGACGGGGAACATTACAGGCCGTTACGCATAGGCTTCAAACACATTAAACAATATCTGCCCGGGGTGAAAAATGTGCTGGTGCTGGGTACAGGGCTGGGCAGCGCCGTGCAGGTGATGGCCCGTATGGGGTACCAACCGGATTTTACCATGCTGGACCATGACAAGATAGTGTTGCAATGGGCGCAGGAGGCGTTGCCGGGCTATGGCGGACAAATAACACCTGTATGCGCCGACGCGCAGAAGTATATGGCCGCCAACGACAAAGTGTATGACCTGGTAGTGATAGATATATTCAACAGCAGGGTAGTGCCCGCATTTGTAACATCAAGAGAATTTCTTACCCAATGTCGCAACAGCACCAGGCCCGGCGGCAGGTTGGTGATGAATTATATCATCCAGCGAAACGAGGACTGGCAGCAGGTAGATAAGGTCATCCGCAGCGTTTTTCCGGTATGTTACTGCATTGACGACGGCATTAACCGCATCGTGGTGGCTACAGTTTAGCCGACTGGATACGCAATACCTTGCGGTTGCTTTTCTGCACGCGCATTTTTTCCGGCACCAGTTTCAGAATGCTGTCCATAATGGTTTGCAGCAGCGTAAGTTTTACGAAGTGGCCGCTTGTTACCAGGCTTATCTCGCGCACAGGCTCGGGATCTTCGAAGTAACGCACCCTTTCCATGCGGTCTTCAGAGAACTCGAACGTGGCAAACTCAGGCAGTACGGTCATACCCTTGTTGGTATCCACCATTTTGCGCAGGGTCTCTACATTGCTCGATTCGTACCTGTATGGTTTTTCTGCCTGCAATTTTTCCACGTGGTCGCTACAGAGGTCCAGCACCTGGTTGCGCAGGCAATGGCCCTCGTTCAGCAGCCAGATGCGGTCGAGCGCAATGTCCTCGGGTGTAACGGTGCGTTTCTTCAGCGCTTTTTCGCCTTCGGCAAAATAGGCTACCAGTGGCTCCGAAAACAAAGGATATTCTTTGATACCTGATTCGTTGAGTGGGGTGCTGAGCAGGCCGGCATCTATTTCATTGTTACGCAAAGCAGAAAGTATCTGCCCGGTTTCCATTTCCCTTACCAGCAGCTTTACATCGGGATAAGCTTTGTTGTATGTCTCCAGCAGGCCCGGCAGCAGGTAGGGCGCAATGGTGGGTATCACAGCCAGCTTGAATGTACCGGAGATGGTAGTCTGCTGGCTCTGTATCAGTTCATTGATCTTTTCACATTCGGCCAGTATGATACGCGCCTGGTCTACAATGGCTTCACCCATGGCCGTGATAGCTATCGGGTGCTTGTTCCTGTCGAAAAATTTTACACCGAGTTCGTCTTCCAGTTTTTGTATCTGCATGCTGAGCGTAGGCTGGGTTACGAAACATTTTTCAGCAGCGGCAACGAAACTTTTATATGTGGCGACAGCCACCACGTATTCTAATTGAGTAATTGTCATGGTACTAATTTATGCGAAAATAGGAAAGTCGGCGATATAGACAAAATTTATAATCATCATAAAAGGTTGGAAATGTTGGAGTATTGTTAAAAAGGAAATCAGAATAATTAATTACGATAATGGGTTCTGCCGGGATGAATTTGCTTTTTAAAATTACCTTTGCGACGCAAAATCATTGCCGGATGAGTGTAGCGAAAAAACTTAGGATGAAAGAGGATGCACCGCTGTACCTGCTGAAGGCGCCTGCATATGTTGCCGTGCTTTTTGATGGTTTTGATGTGAAGACATCGCCAAAGGCAGGAAGGGAGATAAAACAGGCGCTGGTATTTGCCGAAAATAAAAAAGCCCTGGACAGCCTGACACTTAAGGTGGCGCCGCTGCTGGAGGATGACGCCCTGCTCTGGATAGCATATCCTAAAAAGACCGGCAAAATAAAATCGGACATGTCGCGCGATAACGGATGGGAAACGGTAATGGCTGCCGGATACGAGCCGGTGACCCAGGTAGCGATAGACGATGACTGGTCGGCCTTGCGCTTCAGGAAAAGTGAAGCCATAGGACCGAAACTGCGCGACATACCAATGGAAGCCAGGCAGATGGAAGGGGTGGATTTTGTGAACCGCACCGTTACCCTGCCAAAGGATATAGAGAAAGCGTTGAAAACGGACAAAGAGCTATTGGCATTTTTTAACAAGCTCTCGTTCTCTCATAAAAAGGAATACGTTGAATATGTGGTGGAAGCTAAAAAGCAGGAAACACGCGAGCAGCGCATCCCAAAGATGATAGCAACCCTGGCAGAATATAAAGCTGAAAAAGAAAAGAAGAAATAATGGGAAGTTATAAACAAATACCGGCCGGGGCAGTACTGCAATACCTGAAGGATAATTATGAAGGGAAAGAGGTACTGGACTCACGGTCGCCGGCGGGAAACTGGCTGCATTTTACACTGGAAAAGATAGAGAAGGGAACGGCTACCATATCGCTGGAAGTAAAAGAAGAAATGACCAATCCCTACGGCAATATACATGGCGGCATGATGGCGCTGGTGATGGATGAAGTGATAGGCTGGGGCGTGCTGAGTTTAGACACGGATAACTACTACACATCGCTGAACCTTAATGTTGATTTCCTGTACGCCATAAAAAAGGGAGACAGGCTGAGGGCCGTATCGAAAGTGGTGCGCGCGGGCAAAAAGATCATACACGTAGAATGTCATGTGTACGATATGCAGGAGACATTGTTGGGTAAAGCATCGAGCAACCTGATAGTGACAGGCATGCGGCCAACCGATGGCGACCATAAGGTGGCGAGCTAAGTCCGTTATTATTGTACCTCTACCCGTTTCACCATTTTCTTACCCGTAGTGGATTCAATAAAGGTCAACTGATAAATGCCTGCAGCCAGGTTGCCGACGTTTACGGAGATGTTGCCATCCACATGTTGTTGCCAAACTAACTGGCCGATGCTGTTGTACATCCTGGCATCATACATTCCCCCGTCGATAACGCTGATGTACAGGGTGTTTTTAGCAGGTACAGGATATACCGCTATTTTTCCAACCCCTTCCACATCGTTAATGGTATCAGGCCAGTCGTTAATGACGAAGCCTGCATCGCTCATATCGAAAAACACATTGCCTGAACCTTTGACCTTTACCCGTGCCGAAGCGGTGTAGGAGCCTGTGGGTACCGTGATAACCTCGCTGCCGTCGTTGGCGGTACCTGCAGCAAGCGTGATTGGCCATGTATCACCATCGTCCAGCGACAGGAAAATATCTACCGTGCTGCAATTTACCGGAGCTGCCGTGCTGTTGGCTACCGCCCATGTTACCGTATAAGAATTGCCGTTGCGCCAGTAGTCGGTATGCACATTGGGACCCAGGACGCGGAAGGGGCCGGACTGGTCTGTTACGTTCAGCGTTACAGTAGTATCAGACCAATCGAAGGCTCCGATGCCATTGTACATATCGCGTACCGTCAACCTGAAATTCAACTCGCGCATTACCTGGGGTAGTTTTTCGGCAGGGTAAGAATATACCCCGACTTTTAACGAGTCCAGCCGCGGAAATATTCTCCAACGCGAGGTAGTAGGTTTGAAAGAACGGAACACGGGGCCATAAACCGTATTGCTGAGCCCTTTGCCAAAATCGCCCAGGTCGTATTGTTCCCAGCAGTAAGTGAGCTGGTCGTGGTCGATATCAGTTGCGGAAGGCGCCTGCAGTTCAAACGGTGTGCTGTGCGGTATATCATAGGTGGCCTGGATATCTGCCACGGCTGGCGCTACATTGCCCGAAGGCGCCGCAGTACCGCACAAGGGTATGGTGCTGATGTACCCGGTCATTTCATCCAGGCTTTTTGCATGGAAATAATCGTCGCTGTTGAACTGTATATCGTTGCCCGCACATAGGCCGGCATAAGCCATTATAGTAGAGCCGCTGCCCGGTTCGTAGGCGCTGCCCGGTTTTGCATGGGGATTACAGCCGGTGCCGTTATAGTTGAAGGTATGCTCTGCGCCCAACTGGTGGCCAATCTCGTGTACTACATAATCCACGTCGAAGGCATCACCCACCGGATTGGCTTTGCCTGTGGCCGCCCTTGCTTTTTCGCCGGGGTCACAAAGTCCGCTCTTGTCGGCAATACCACCGTCTCCGCTACAGAATATATGCCCTATGTCGTAGTTGCTGTCGCCAATGATATTGTCTGTATTGGTTTGATTGGCGAATTGCGTGTTAGCATTGATCACATCATTCTGCAGGTTGGTAAACGGGTCGGTAGCGGGGTCGAGATACACAAGCGTATCATTATTGGCGATGAGTTGCAAAGTAACAGCCAGCTCTCTTTGCAATATCCCGTTAATACGGGCGAGGGTAGTAGTCATGGCGCTGATAACGTTTGGTTTGGAAGGAGTGGGGCCGTCAACAGCTTTGGCATATTCGCCGGTGCAGCTAAGTGCAAGGTGGTAAGTCTTTTTCAGAGTGCCGTGTGTTTTGAAGGACATGCGCGGCGGTTCGTCGCCTAATATCATTTTGCCATCCTGTTCCAGTTCTTTTTCAATATCGTCTGTAACACCGCAACTGAAAGGGCGTGCCGCACGTTTGAAATCACGTTTATAATAGCATATATAATAGCCATCGTTTTCGTCGCTATAAGGGTCTATGAGGTAAGTATTATTGCCATCGTATATCATGGCATTGAAACCCTTGTAAGTATAGTTGACACTCGCCGTGATGCCGGGATGGTCAACAGCAACTGCTGTAAAGTTTTTAATGCCTGGGTATTTTGCCGCCAGCTCCGGTGCCATATAATGTGTTTGCCATACACGGAAAATCATCGTACTCCCATCAGGTACAGGAAGCGCGAGCGTGGTTCCCTGCCCGGGAACATCTGAAAGGCTGAACAGCAGGTTTTTGATATAACTGTCATTCAACAGGTAGGCCCTGTATGCTTCAGGAAATATTTTTCGTTCACCTTTGGGAAGAACAGCATTGGTATTTACTTCTTTCCATACCTGCCCGGTATAGGCATTGGCAGCCAGGCTGCAGGCGAGTGCAATGAACGTGTGTAAAATAAATTTTTTCATAGGTTGGTCATTTATCGTATCTAAGTTCGATTATTTCGGGTTTTATTTCCTCCTGTGTTTTCCGTGTATCAGGTGGCGGCGTCGCTTTCTCATACACAATTATAAAGGAACTGCCACCTGCTTTCACTGTCACCATTTCGTATTTTATGTCGAACCAATTGATATGCGCAACGAGGTTGTTCCTGTAAAAGCTCATGGTCATTTTCTGGCCATTGCTCTCGCCCGATGCAATCGTCATACCAGCGGGCACCGCAGCATCTTTTTTCACATCATTCTTCACAGCAAACAGGCGGCATCCTGCAGGCGCGGGCAAGGGCAGCACCGTAGTTACTGCAGAGTTGCCTTGTATGGCGCTAAAAAAAGAACTGAGCTGGGCGCTGTCTACCGAATACACCTTATAATCTTTAGGTAATACCAACACTTCATCTGTTCTGTTCAGTACCGACCTGTTCTCTTCGTACCAGTCGAGGTGCGGGGTGTTCATATCTACATGCAAATCGCCGCAGGACAATTTTCTTCTTTCTGTTCCTTTCTGTTCCTGCTTTACTTTTGTCACCTTGCTGCTTCCCGCGCACGAAACCATCCCTATCGCCAGTCCTGATATCAATATAATTCCTTTCATTCTTTGTGCTGTCCAAATAGTATGCCGTCTATAAATTTAGCAAAATATAATCTAACAATTGTAATGTAATTGTCAGCTACAATATTACTAAAAACGGCCGGGCTTACTTCTTCAGCCTGCGTACGCCCAGGAACAGCGAATTGAGTATCAATACCACATCGCTCAGGGCCATAATGCCGGCGCCGTAGGTGGGGCGCAACAGGCCTGCCGCAGCTACAGGGATAGCCACGATATTGTATAGAAACGCCCAGAAAAGGTTGGTTTTTATGGTACGCTCTGTATAGATGCCCAGGCGAATGGCTTTAGGCAGCGTGCCCAACTGGTTGTTGGACAGGATAACATTTGCGGACTGTATGGCAACCTGCGTGGCTTCGCTCAGGGATATGCCCACCGTGGCGCGGGCCAGTGCGGGTGCATCGTTGATGCCGTCGCCCACCATAGCCGTAGGCGCTGTTTTTATCAGTTCGTCCAGCTTGGCGTTCTTCTGTTCCGGGCTTTGTTCGGCCAATAGGTCATCTATCCCCAACTCTGCCGCAATGCGTTCGCATTTGGCTTTCTTGTCGCCGCTCAGGAGGACTGTATGGTAGCCCATCGCTTTCAGTTCTGCAATTGTTTCCCTGGCATCGGGACGCAAAGCGTCCGACACGCGCATGGCGCCGGTGTAAATCCCGTTCTTATACAGGTAGAGGTCGTAGCCCTTATTTTTCTCTACGTTGGTATGCAGCCATATTTCCGAGCCCAGTTGCCATAGATTGCCTTCCGCGTCAGTCGCCTGTATGCCATGCCCCTTTACTTCTACTATCTCGCTTAGTATTATATCGCCTGTCTCCGTCCATTGTTTTGTAATGGATTTAGCTATCGGGTGCGAGGAGTGTTGCTCTATGGATGCAACTATCATTTGGAATTGTTGCTCATCTATATTGTCCACCGTAAAAGATTCGATCTGCAGTTTCCCTGTAGTGAGTGTCCCGGTTTTGTCGAACACGACGTTTTTGATGGTTTTCAGCCTTTGCAAAGTGTCGCCGCCCTTTATCAGTATGCCATTGCGCGCGGCGCGCCCCAGGCCTACAGCCACCGCAGCGGGTGTAGCCAGCCCCATAGCGCAGGGACAGGAAATAACCATAACCGCTATCGCCCGCATCATGGCGTTCTCAAAACCTGTATCCAGCGCGAAATAACTCACCAGTAAGGTGATGACGGCAATACCCAACACAGCAGGTACGAAAATAGCGCTGATCTTATCGGCCAGTTTTTGCAAAGGGGGCTTTTGCCCCTGCGCTTCGCGCACCATGCGGATGATGTTGGACAATACCGAAGCGCTGCCAACGGCAGTAGCCTGCACCCGCAGGTTGCCATCCATCAAGATGGTGCCGCCCACTACTTCATCGCCTTTGTCTTTGTGTACCGGCATGCTTTCGCCGGTTATCATGTGTTCGTCTATCTGTGCGTCGCCTGTTACAATTACGCCATCTACGGGAATGCTGTCGCCGGTATTCACCAGCACTACATCGCCCGTTCTTACATACTTGCTCTCCACCTCCATTACGGTCTCTTTGCCCATGCTGTCGGCCACCACCAGCCTTGCCTTTTGTGGCTGCAACTGCACCAGTGCATCAATAGCCTGTGTAGTAGATTTTACTGTTCTGTGTTCCAGCCAGTTGCCAAACATCACTAATGTGATGATAGAAGCCGTTGTTTCGAAAAAGAGATAATCGTGCGCCTGCGCGGTATAAACGAACATGCCAATCAGGGAGTACACGTAGGCTGCCGTAGCGCCGATGATGATGAGCACATCCATATTGGGCAGGCCGTGGCGCAACGAGCGTACTGCGCTAACGCCAAACCGGCGCAGACCGATGGCGTAAACAGGAGTGGCAAGTACCAGTTGCACCCAGGGCGTGTGCAGTACATGCCAGTTGCTGAACATATGCATGAGCAGGGGCAGCGTGAATATGGCGGAAATGATGAGGTATGCGGTGGTAAAATCTTTGGGAGCGTGCCGGATATCGAGGCCGGTAGCTTCATCCTCGCGCACTACCCTGTACCCCAGCCCGTCTATAGCGTCGTACACCTTGTTTACATCAGTTTCTTCCACAATAGTAAAACTCACCTCGCCCGAGGCGGCATTGGCAGCAATGTTTGTAGCTCCTTTTTTTTCCAACAGTTTGGAAATGGTGAGCGCACAGTTGCCACAGGTCATGCCCTCTACGGTAGTGGAATATGTTTTTCCCATTTTATATGACAGGCTATATCTTTGTCCGCTGATGGAACAAGAACCTGTATTGCAAATTTCCTATTCTTTATCGAATATCCGAAATGCGGCAGATAAGTTGTGGCAATATGCTCATCAGTACAAGGTGTGGGCGCTGAGCGGGCAAATGGGCGCGGGAAAAACAACACTGGTGTACGCTTTGTGTGATGTGCTGGGTGTTGCAGACACCGTCAGCAGCCCTACCTTTGCATTGGTCAATCAATATAATTTTAACAATAAGGGCGTTAATACTACCATCTATCATATGGACTGGTACAGGCTGAAGGACGAAGAAGAAGCCGTGAATGCGGGTATGGAAGACTGCCTGGCGGACAAAGACAGTTATTCTATAGTAGAATGGCCGGAAAAAGCGCCTGGTATATTGCCCTATCCGCACCTGTGGATGAATATAGAGATAACCGGGACAGAGGACCGGTTACTGAAAGTTTTGTTAATTAATAAATAACCATATTCACGAACAATACGGTATTGCGTATAGTTGTACTGTAATAGTATTTTTTCTTGTTTATATTGTCGTATGCAATTGTGGGATGCATCATTGAAGGGAATGTTCCTGGGTTTGTTTCTCGCCATATCGGTGGGGCCCACACTGTTCGCCATACTTAAATACAGCCTCAACCACAGTTACAAAGCGGGACTGGCATTTATACTGGGCGTATCCATCAGCGATATATTGTACGTGGTGGTGGCCAACCTGGCCGCCTCCTGGCTGGAAATACTGCACGATTATTCCAGGCAGATAGCCTATGGCGGGGCAGTTATCCTGATAGCAGTAGGGCTGATAGGCGTGATAAGCAGGTATCGCCCCGTGCGGCCCGGCAGTACGAAAATCAATATCAGCAATACGGATTATTTTAAAATATGGACCAGCGGTTTCCTGATCAACACCATCAACCCCGCGGTCATCATCATCTGGCTGGGAACGGTATCGGCCACTGCTAATACCAGCGGATGGTACAGGGTGGTAATGTTCACCGTTTGCCTCAGCATTGTATTGGGAATAGATATATGCAAAGTATTTCTTGCGGATGCTATACGGAGGAAACTGACACTCAGGCGTATTATGTACCTGCAAAAAACATCTTCGGGTATTATCCTTTTTTTCGGCATTGCTCTATTCCTCAGCACATGGTTCGACCTGCATATCGAGAAGGGTAAGATACAATCGGCACATTATCAAAAACAATTTAACATACCCGCTGAAACTTCTGAAACCTTAGTATCTTTGCACCCTCATGTCTGATGCGATACGTCACGAATGCGGGCTTGCATACATCCGCCTGCTGAAACCACTGGCATTTTACCACCGCAAATACGGAACGGCATTTTACGGCCTCAATAAGTTGTACCTGCTGATGGAAAAGCAGCACAACCGCGGCCAGGACGGTGCGGGTATCGCCGCCGTAAAGCTGAATATAGAACCGGGGCATCAATTTATGCACCGCCTGCGCATCAATGGCCCCAATGCCATAAAAGGCGTATTTAACGAAGTACAGCAGGAAACGGAAGACCTGGAAAAAATGTTCCCGGACATACGCAAATACCCCGGCCTGCTGAAAGGCTATCTCCGCTTTATGGGCGAGGTGATGCTGGGCCACCTGCGTTACGGAACACAGGGAAGGAACAACGTAGAGTTCTGCCATCCTTTCATTAAACCGGATATCAACCCCACCCGCAACCTGGTAATGGCAGGTAATTTCAACCTGGTAAATACCGACGAACTGTTTAAGATGCTGGACGAGCACCCCAGCCAGACCATACGCGAGAGCGACCTGGGGGCGATGATAGACACTATACAATATTACCTGAAGCTGGCCGACGAGACCAACCCCGAAACATTGAACCTGGAAGGGGTTTTGAAACAGGCGGCGGCACATTTTGACGGAGGCTTTGTTTGTGGCGGACTGGTGGGCAACGGGGATAGCTTCGTGCTTCGTGATGCCAACGGCATACGCCCCGCATTTTATTACAATGATGATGAAATAGTGGTAGCAGCGTCTGAACGGCCCGCTATCATGACCGCGCTCAACGTACCGCTGGAAGCTGTAAAAGAAGTATCGCCCGGTCATGCCATCATTACCAAAGCCGACGGTGAATTCAGCGAAGTGCGAATACTGCCGGAAAGAGAGAAGACTCCCTGCAGCTTTGAACGTATATACTTCAGCCGCGGCAGTGACAAAGACATCTACCGCGAACGTATGCAACTGGGACGGAACCTGGCCAAGACAGTGCTGAAAGCCGTGGACAACAACCTGAAACACACCATAGTTTCTTTTATCCCCAATACGGCGGAGATAGCGTTTTACGGGCTGATAAAAGGGCTGGAAGACTACCTGAACGAAATAAAACTCAATAAGATACAGACCCGCGGCAAGGATATGAGCGACGAAGAAATGCTGGAGCTCATCAGCCGCAGGGTGCGTATAGAAAAGATAGCCATCAAGGACGTAAAGATGCGGACCTTCATTACCGAAGATTCCGCCCGGGACGAGATGGTACAGCACGTGTATGACATTACCTACGGCACCGTAGAGGCCGGGGTTGATACACTGGTGGTGATAGACGACTCTATTGTGCGCGGCACTACACTAAAGGAAAGCATCATCAAAATGCTGGACAGGCTGCAGCCCAAACGCATTATTATAGTGTCATCCGCGCCGCAGATACGCTATCCCGACTGCTACGGTATAGATATGAGCCGGATGGGAGATTTCATAGCCTTCCGCGCAACGGTAGAACTGCTGAAAGACCGGAAAATGGAAACTGTGCTGGACGAGGTATATAACCAATGTAAGCAGGCGGAGGAAAATGGTACGCTCGACGATACAAACTATGTAAAAGCGGTTTATGAACCCTTTACAGCTGAGGAGATAAGCAAAAAGACAGCGGAAATGCTGCGGCCAAGTGATGTGAATGCCGAAGTGGATATCATTTACCAGTCCATCGAGGGTCTGAGAGACGCCTGTCCCAACAATAGCGGCGACTGGTATTTTACAGGTAATTATCCTACCAAAGGCGGTAACAGGGTGGCCAACAAAGCGTTTATGAACTACGTGGACAAGAAAGGCGGAAGAGGATATTAAGAAATTTTTTGATCGTTTTTTAACCAACAATCCGTAACTTTACGATACAAGGTGCTGAAGAAGATAATCCCGATAGCATCTTTTTTATTCAGGAAATTGCGGGGCAGGATTTTGTTGCGGAGTAATTTTCTACGAGAGAACTGGTACAGATTACATACAAGCCCCGGGGCGTGTAAGGGATATTGTTATTATTGAACGCAAAATATACTTGACAGAAACGAAATGATCAGCATCAAGAACAAAGAACAAGAAGAATGCCTTTTATTGGTAGTGGATATGAACGGACGTGTATGGTGTGAGACCTATATGCAACCTAACGACAAACTTACGCTTGACATCAAGGAATTATTTTCCGGCATCTACAACCTGGTGTTTAAAACATCTACTACCAGCCACGTACAGCAGATAGTAAAATACTAACCTTAACAGTTCCCCGAACCTTCAATAACGGTGCAGGGCGTTAGAACGCCCTGTTCACGCCAATTACATACCTGAATCCAAAATATTCCGGATTGGCATTGGGCGGCCTGTTCAGGAAAGCCGGTATATCGAAGCGTAAGGTAAGCGGGCGTGCCTTGCTGAACCGCCACCATTTTTTTATGGTAACTGCAGTTCCTATTCCCGCATCTATGCGTACATCGCTCCACATGGTAGTGGGCGCAATATCCCAATAAGATGAAAGGCTGGATACCCGGCTTAATTCTATTATACCTGCATCGGCAAATGCATACAGGTCAATGTGCAGCCATTTGGATGTAAATTTCGGCTTGAGGGAAATATAATTATCGAAATCAAGTTCCGCGTTGGCAGCTATACCACTCCGCCCTTTATATCCAATCAATATTTCGCCGTTGCGCTGTTCGGCTACAAGATAGCCTGCATAGCCGCGCAGGTTCATTCCGCCGCCTGCATGGAAATGGTTGGTTTCTGTTTGCGAGAATCCGCGCCAGGCATCGGGTACGAAACCAACGCTGCGGGTGTACTTGTTCTCCATCATTTCTTCAGGATTGGCCCCGGCGAGCCATAGCGCGCTTTCGTAAGGAATATTGCTGCCAACGCCATACCGCCCGAATAAACGCGTGCGCAATTCCAGTTTGTGGATGTTATTGTTGTTGGTAATTTCCAACTGTGCGTAGCCATAATTAAAATCGTTGGCGCTGTTGCCGGTGAGGAAGGGGGCACGGGTAGTGAATTTAATATCGCCATTGCCGCCAAAGTATTTCATATGGTGTATCCATGCCAACTGCAGGGCGGAGTTGGGCCTGGTGCGTACGCTGCTCCATTCGTTGGGATAAACCAGGTAATCCCTGTCCAGCGCCAACGGCCGCCACATGGTTTGTATATGAAACTGCAATGCGTTCTTAGGATTTACATCCCAGTTGAAACCGCCTTTGTGATACCATAAGCCGTCCAGTAAACGGCTGCTCACCTGTAGCTGAAGTTTGGGTGTAAACCTTGTAACGGGCGATTCGTAGTTGAAGTTATAGTTAACGGCGACATACCTGTCGTACCATCCTTCGTTTGCAAAGCTCTGGTATTGGCTGTATTGGCCTGCGTGGGTATTCCACCATACTGTCAGGTGGGTTTTATGCATCGTTTGCAGGTAATTGCGGTTGAGGTGTATGCCGGCCTTTATGCCGTCTACCGGGTTCCACCACAGGTCAGGGCGAATAAACGCCTGGTTGTGGTGCCGGTCTATTGGGGGGTTAACGCCCACGTCAGGTTTTACAACAACCGCTTTGGGCGACAGGTGAAAGTAGCGTGTTTTGTAATTGTCCATTGCATACATATCGGCCAGGCGGTGTGTAGTATCTATCTCTACATGCCTTATGCCCGATGGTACCTGTATATGTGCCTCGTAGGTATTATTCCAGCCTCCCCATCCATACCATTTGCTCAGCACGATAGCATCCGTTTCTTTTTCAAACCATGTATTAGGTATATGGTAGTTATGCCTGCTGCCGTCGCGGGCTGTTACGGTAAAATCTATCGGCATCTGCATCTGGCCGTTGCGCCTGAATGATACTGCGAAGCTGTCGTTCCCCTTCAGCCGTTTTATATGCGTAATGCCATAATCCAGTTTCTTGGTAGTTTCCAGCCATTGATCGAAAAACCAGTTTAAGTCTACCTTGGTATAGCGAATAATGGATGCGCGGAAGTCTTCAAAATAAGGATGTGCGAAACGCCATTGGTGGAAATAGTTTTTCATTGCGTTGGAGAACAATGTGTCGCCCAAAACATATTGCAGGTTGTAGAGCATGGCAGAGGTCTTATAATACACCAGGCCATAACCCGCCTCGTGGTGCAGTGCGTTGCCGAAGTCGTTGGAATGGGTGTTCAGGGGCACTTCGTCCCCGTTCAGTGCATCCTGTATATAACGGTTGTAGGCACGCTGGTCGCGATAGGTAACGGGATAATGGGCAAGTTTTCCAAAGAGTTTTTTGGGCCGCCGTGAGATAGTATCGCCCTCCAGTTTTGCCAACCCCCAAGCTGTAAGAAATTGGGTGAAGCCCTCATCCAACGATGCACGGTAGGTTTCGTTGTTGCCCACCATACCGTAAAACCAGTTGTGCCCTATCTCGTGTATCAGTAATCCTTTATAGCCGGGGTTACTGCCGCCATCCAGGGTGATCATCGGGTACTCCATGCCGTCTGCGGCGTCGGCTGCCACCATTTTAGGGTATTCGTACATGCCGAAATCCTCTGAAAACATTTTGATGATCTTCTTCACATACTGTGCTGAATTCTGCCAGCCGCTTGCATGCGGCTCCTGCGCTATACCCACACATTCTATCCCGTTCCAGTATTCGGTAGCTATGCGGTACGACGGGTCTGCCGTAAAGGCGAAATCGTGCACGTTATCAGCTTTAAACTTCCAAATTTTGCGCTCGCCCTTTTTGTAAGGTATAATGATGGAGGGTGCCTCGTTCCATTTTTTATTTTTAAAGTTTTTCATGTCCAGTTTCTCGCGCAGGTCGTCGGGCAACACCTCTTTCCTGTTTTGTAAAGCGCCAGTAGCTTCTACAATGTAATTTGAAGGAAAGTCGAGCGATACTTCGTAGCTGCCAAAATCGGCATAAAATTCTTTATTGAGGTGCTGGTAGGTATCCCAGCCAAATTTGCGGTCGTACACGCATATTTTCGGAAACCACTGCACGCCGTTGTAGTGCATAAAACCCCAGGCATCGTACATCTTCATGCGGCGGCGCGTACCGCCCATATCCCAGTAAGTAGTAAACCGTATGTCAAAGCTGGTTTTGGCTCCCGGCAAAAGAGGTTTGGGCAGGTATACTTTCAGGATGGTGTTGTCCAGGGCCATTTCCACATTCTGGCCATTTACCGTAATTTCTTCTACCACGCAGCCCAGCCCCTGCTCTTCATATTGACCGAGGCGGGGTTTTTGCTTGTTGGCCTTCTCCAGTTCCCGCAGGTAAGAACCTTTTACAAAGGCATTTTGCCAGAGATGGAAATACACGAAATGAAGGGTATCGGGAGAGTTGTTCCAGTAGTCCAGGCGTTCGGTAGCGGTTATGGTGTGTTTTTCTTCGTCTATACGTGCATTGATGGTATAATGAACATCCTGCTGCCAGTAGGCGGCATCGGGCTTGCGGTTTTTCCAGTAAAGCGGATTTTTTTCAGACCTGTAGTCGTTTTGCGCCTGCAGGGGCAATGCAAATACAACCGCGCAAAGAGAAAGCAATAACTTGTTTATCATTTCAGGATATCAATAAGCCATGAAAATACAAATAAGTTGCCACAAGGATATAACGCAATAGGAGGGATATATAAACAAAAACCACCCCGTAATGCACGGGGTGGTTTCCGGGATTATAAAGCAAACTACTATTGTATGAGCAGCTTTTGTGTATGGCTGCCCAGGTCGGTTTTCACGTTCAGGAAATAGAAGCCGGGCTGAATGCTGCTCACATTAATGGCAGCGTTCGTATCCATTTTCATTTCTGATGAGTGTACCACCTTGCCACTGATGTCGGTGATGCTTACAACAGCAACGTCGGCAGATGGTTGGTTCCATGTGATGTTCAGTATGTCATTTGCGGGGTTAGGGTGTGCAGAGAATGCAAGTTTGTTGCCAATGCCCGCTACGCTGCCTGTTATCGGTACTATTGTTTTCTGGCTGAGCGAACGCTCGAAGTTAATGTCGGTATAGCTAAGCTGCAGTAAGGTAAGCGTGAAGCCGGCTGCTGTGGTATTATAGTTCATATCCTCAGGATGTACTTTGTATGTGCCCAGCGGAATGTTCGGGAAACTGTAATCGCCATTTGCGTCTGTAACAGCATATGCAACGGGGTTGTTGTTGGCATCCAGCAGCAGGATGTTCATACCTGCTATGCCATTGGCTGTACCTTTGTTGGCGCCTTGCTGTACATTACCACCTACAAAGCCGGGGCCGCCAGTTACAGTGCCTGTGCGCAGATAAATATGTTTGCCCACAGTCGAACCGCCGGTATGCACAATCACATTGGCATTACTCCATAAAAGGTCTGAGTCGTGGTAAGTGGGTACATAACCGGTGCCTGAAGTCTGGCCGTTAAGCAAATGGGCTTTTGTACGGTATGAACCACTGGCTTTGTTATAAAATGCATAGAAGGGGTTGTAAGCAGGGCCTTTCTGAGAATCAACGGCAGTTAACAGATTAGTTGATGAATCAAATTGTATCAACCACACTATGAGACTGTCTGTCTGGCCGACATTCAACGAGTCATACATCACCATACCGGCAATGACGTTTGGTGGGGGAACATTAATGTTTACACTATCGGATATACTGTCAATACAGGTGATGCTACCGGCGGTATAGGTAGCCATCAGCTTAATGGTATAGGTGCCATTGGGGTAACTGTGGTTCGTATTGGATTTGTTGGTCTTGGTAGTTGATCCACCGTCGCCCCAGTAAATTTTGTAAGATGCAGAAATGCCGCTACCGGGATTCGGTGTGCTGTTGTTTATAAGCGTAACAGTGCTGCCGCTCACGGTTTTAGAGAAGGCGGCGTTTACAGTATTGCAGTTTAACGTGCCGTTGCCGTTTATCTGTATGCTATCTATCAATGAATCGACGCAGGTGATATTGTTGTTAGAGTCGTGTACTGTAACAATAAGCTGTACCTGGTAAGTGCCGCCGGTGCTGTAACTGTGCGTCTGGTTGGCTTTGCTCGGGGTATTGGTAGCATTGCTGCCGTCACCCCAGTCGATAGTATAGTTCACAGATAGTTTAGGGCCGGCATTAGGAGTGCTTGTATTTACCAGCACGCCCAGGTTGTTACCGCTCACATATGCGTACCCGCTGGCGTTTACGTTGTTGCAGTTGAGCGAGGCGGTAACGGAAATGTTTGACCAGGCTGTATCATTGCAATATGTGTTGTTAATTGAGTCCCATACCTGCTGGTAGAGCGTAACGGTATAATTGCCCGAGGTGTTGTAAGTGTGTGCCTGGTTGTTATTGTTGCTGGTGTAACTGTTCGAATTATCACCCCAGTTGATAGAATAATACGTGTAAATATTGCCGGATGCAGTGGGGGTACTGTTGTTGGTAAGCGTGGCAACAGCACCGCTAACGCTTACGCTGATGGACGCATTTACATTATTACAGTTCAGTTGCGCAAATGCAGGCGCCGACAGAAGGGCGGCCAGCATACATAGTAGCAAATTTCTCATAATATCAGATTTTTTAAGATTTTCAATCGTTTGTCATAGTCTATGACGCGGGGGCTTGAAATAACGTTAGCAGGGTACATAAAAAAAACCGCCATAGGCGGTCTTTTTTATACGAGTCTTTTTGGAAATTATTGATTAACCACGATATGTGCCGGTTTATTATCGGCCATCTTCACCTCTTGTTTTACCGGGGCTTTGGCTGTTTCACCATTGCTGTGCATACCTGCCAACGTAGGGGCTATCACCAGCGCAACAATGGACATCAGCTTTATCAGGATATTCATAGAAGGGCCCGATGTGTCTTTGAACGGGTCGCCCACGGTGTCGCCGGTTACCGATGCCTTGTGCGCATCGGAGCCTTTAAAATGTTTTACACCATTGATATCGGCACCTTTCTCAAAAGATTTCTTGGCATTGTCCCAGGCGCCGCCGGCGTTGTTCTGGAACATACCCATCAACACGCCGCTAACCGTAGCGCCTGCCAGCATACCACCCAGCGCCTCGGGGCCTACCAGGAAGCCTACCAGCAACGGGGCAAGTATAGTGATCATACCCGGCAGTATCATTTTCTTAATAGATGCTCCGGTAGAAATAGCTACACATTTGTCATATTCCGGCTGGCCTTTGCCCTCCATGATGCCCGGTATCTCGCGGAACTGGCGGCGAACCTCTTCAACCATGGCCATTGCAGCCTCGCCCACAGCGCGTATGGCCAGCGACGAGAAGATAAAAGGTATCATACCACCTACAAACAACATTGCCAATACCTCGGCCTTGTATATGTCTATACCCTGTATACCCGCAACGCCCACGTAAGCAGCGAACAATGCAAGGGCCGTTAGGGCCGCGGAAGCGATGGCGAAACCTTTACCCGTAGCGGCGGTAGTATTGCCCACTGCGTCCAATGCGTCTGTTTTTTCGCGAACTTCTTTGGGCAATTCACTCATTTCAGCAATACCACCGGCGTTGTCGGCTATGGGGCCGAATGCGTCGATAGCCAGTTGCATAGCAGTAGTGGCCATCATACCGGCGGCTGCGATAGCCACACCGTATAAACCAGCCATGGCATAAGAGCCCCAGATACCGCCGGCAAGCACCAGTATTGGCAGGAAAGTGCTCTCCATACCTATTGCCAGGCCGCCTATTACGTTGGTGGCGTGCCCTGTGGCCGACTGGCGGATGATGCTGTTAACCGGGCGTTTGCCTATGGCTGTGTAATATTCTGTAATGATACTCATCAGAGCGCCTACTACCAGGCCTATCATAATAGCGCCGAACACCTCCATATTAGAGAAGGTATGGCCGCGCAGTTCCATACTTTCCGGCAGTATTGCCATTACCAGGAAGTAAGAAGCAATAGCTGTCATTATCATCGAGCCCCAGTTACCCATGTTCAGAGCCTTTTGTACCGGGGCCGTGCTCACATTTACACTGTCTGATATGCGCACAAAGAAAGTACCTATGATAGAGAAGACGATACCCATGCCCGCAATTAACATGGGTAACAGTATAGGAGCAAAACCCCCGTAATTATCTATAGAAGCGGTTTCCCTGCCTAAGACCATGGTAGCCAGCACCGTTGCTACATAAGAACCGAACAGGTCGGCGCCCATACCGGCTACGTCGCCCACGTTGTCGCCCACGTTATCTGCGATGGTTGCAGGGTTGCGGGGGTCGTCTTCAGGTATACCTGCTTCCACTTTACCCACCAGGTCGGCGCCTACGTCGGCAGCTTTGGTATATATACCGCCACCCACACGGGCGAAGAGCGCGATACTTTCGGCGCCCAGGGAGAAACCGGTAAGCACCTCTATGGTCCGCTCCATTTCTTCGGTATCAACACCGGATTCGGGGGCGAATATCATTTTCAGTATAATGAACAGGCTACCCAGTCCCAGCACTGCCAGGCCGGCAACACCCAGCCCCATTACCGCGCCGCCATTAAACGATATAGCAAGAGCTTTGCTGAAGCTTGTACGTGCTGCATTGGCCGTACGTACGTTGGCCTTAGTAGCTATGCGCATACCAATAAAACCGGCCAGGGCTGAGAAAAATGCCCCAATTACGAATGCCAGCGCTATAGCAGGGCTTGACTTGGGATTGCTGTAGCCCATAAATGCCAAAAGGAGGCCCGCGATAATAACGAAATAAGTAAGGATTTTATATTCTGCTTTCAGGAAAGCCATAGCGCCTTCGGCTATATGTTTGGCTATTTCCTTCATGCGGTCGGTGCCGGCATCCTGCTTGCTTACCCAGGAGCTTTTTATTACGGTGAACAGCAAAGCCAGTAAGCCGAAGCACGGTACGAGGTAAAACATTTCCATATATATAGATGTTATTTAAATTAAGGGTGCAAATATAGCAGTTCGGGCATTAAAAACATAGGTTTTATTAAGGATGCGCCGCATTAGCACATTAATCACAATTCCTTTATAGCTACTTAACATGTAAACTATTATCTTTATTCGCACACAAAACATATTTCAACCAAAGTTTGGCTGCCCCGGACTATAGAAAGTTATCTGACGAAGAACTGGTATCCCGTTACGCTGAGCGTGATGAACACCAGGCCTTTGCCGGTCTTTTCGAGCGGTATTCTCACCTGGTATATGGTGTGTGCCTGAAACATCTGAAAGATGTGGAGGCGACCAAAGACACTACCCAGCAAATATTCATCAAACTGCTGGAAGACCTCAAAAAGTTTGAAATAACACATTTTAAAGCCTGGCTGTATAAAGTGGCGCGCAACCACTGTTATATGATATTGCGAAAGGATGACCCCGTGGTGCATACAGAAAATATCGCTGATGATATGGAATTTGAGGACGAATGGCATCAGAAGATAAAGGAGGAACATTTTCTGAACGAACTGGAGGTGGCCATACAAGAGCTAAGTAAAGAGCAGCGCATTTGTATCCGTTACTTTTACCTGCAAAAAATGAGCTACGCCGAAGTAGCCCGCCAGGCCAACTACGACCTGAACACCGTAAAGAGCGCAATACAAAATGGCAAACGAAATCTTAAAATACGCTTAGCCGGATTGCTGGAGGAAAAGCGATGAACAAAGAGCAACTGAAACATATCTTCGAAGACAGCGCCTGCCTGACACCCAGGCAGATAAAAGGCTATGTGACCGGGAAAATGGTGCACGAGGAAGCCCATGCTGTAGAGGTGCATTTGTTGAGTTGCCCGTTTTGCAGCGATGCTGTAGAAGCTATGACGGAGCATAAAGCCCGGGGCGCTGTCAATGTGATGGAGAAACTGGACGCCGGTTTTATTGCGAAACACCTGGGTGTTACCACGCAGGAGATCAACATTGCAAAGAATACGACGCCGGTAATTAAGGCGGGGTCATATTCTACCGCACCCGAAAAGGAAAAGCCGAAGACGGTGCGTAAACTGTGGAAGCCGATGGCCCTGGCCGCAAGCCTGCTGGCGGTAGTGGCCGTATTATGGTTTATGCGCGATACGATATTCCCGCAAGACGTTGAGGAACTAGTGCAAACGACAATAGCGGAGAAAAAACAGGAACCAGAAATAGCTTATCGCCCCGCGTTGGATACCAATGCCGTTGCATATACAGACACAACTGTAACAACCACCCCGCAGACTATTGTAGATGAGGCCACCGTTGCAATGGCAGAGGATGTAACTTCTTCCCCTGTTAAGGACCTGAAAGATGCCGGTGTGGCAAGAGAAGCGGAGAAAAAAGTTGCGGATACAAAACCAATGAAAGACCTGTCTGCCGGGAAAGCAAAGGCAGACGAACCTGTAGTAGCCGCTACCCGCCAGCCTGCTGTTGATGTGCTGCCGCATATGGGCAACAGTTATGCACCACCTGAGGTACCCGCCGTCAAACTTGCAGCTACAGAAGAACAGGCAGAGTCAGTGGAATCCGCCAGGAAATCTAAAGAGGTAGTACGCACCGGTATAGAAAAAGCCGATGACTTGTATAATAGCGGTAAATACAGGCGTGCATTAAAAATGTACCAGAATGAGATGGGCGATACCCGCTCAAACAAAAGAGACGCTGCTACTTACATGGCCGCCAAATGCCATATAGAGCTCGGCGAAAAAATGCAGGCACGTACTCTGCTCAACAGCCTGGTTAATGAGAATTCTATAAAAAAAGGACAGGCGCAGCAATTGCTCAATCAATTGGGCGACGAATAATTTTCTATGTAGCCTGGTATTGTCACGCTACTGTAATAATGTGGCCGATTTCCCATTTTTGTAAGCCCTTTTCCCAAAATGTCACCGCTTTTATAAAACACTGACTTTAGTTTTGCCGCATGATTTTACAACCTGTTGACGTTTTTTGAAATTCGGAAGCAGGTATTAAACAAGCGTAAAAAAGTGATGATGAAAAAACAGATACTTTCAATTTTAATGGCGGGTGCGGCTGCAATGACAGTCAATGCCCAAACGGTAGTAAGCGACAGCGTAGCGCTGGGAGCAGGGTATGCCAACCAGGTATGGTATAGCCTGGCGAATGACGAACAAGGCAGTGCAGCTAAGGACAACTGGGACCTGGCTTTCGATGTGGTGAATGTAATGTCCACAATACACATCAACTCAGCGGCCGGTGTTATGTTATGGAACTACCCGAAAGATGATAAGAGCGGATGGGCCACAGTGGACACGAACGGATTGAGCACATGGGCGCCCCGTTATAATACCGATACATCATGGGCAGTAGGCGCTATGGGGGCCTATGCCGACCCGAGCAACGGCTTCGACCTGGACTGGGGTGTGTACGACCTGTCGACACATATTATTACAGGCGATTCCATTTATATCATCAAACTTGTAAATGGCGACTTTAAGAAACTGTTTATCGAAAAGCTGGCCGGGGGAACGTTCTATTTCAAATTTGCCAACCTGGACGGCTCGAATGAAGTGAGCGAACAAGTGAACAAATCTCAGTTTACAGATAAAAACCTGGGATACTATTCTATAGTGAATAAAACGGCCGTGAACCGGGAGCCCAACCGCGACAAATGGGACCTGGTATTTACCCAATACACCGGTTTTATTCCTATACCTTATACGCTGACCGGCGTACTGCACAACAGGAATGTATCAGTGGCCAAAGCCGCAAATATTCCCAACAAAACTTCCTACACTAATTGGCAGGCGCACAGCTTTTCATCTGCTATCAATACGATTGGCTACGACTGGAAGAAGCACATAGGTGGGGGCGTATATGCAGTGCAGGATTCGCTGGTGTATTTTGTGGCAGTGGAGCAACAAAGCGGCAGCGATATATGGAAGCTGATATTCACGGGCTTTACTGCTACAGATGGCAAATTTGTTTTTGATAAACAAAGGCTGGCTACATCGAGTGTGAGCGATGTGGAGGGCAATACCGGCACTATGGCGCTGTACCCCAACCCGTCTAACGGCGGCAATGTACAGGTGGTGTACAGTGTAGCACCAGGCAGCAAGACAGCCGTTTTGAATGTAACTGATATGACGGGCAGGACTGTTTTTGTCCAGCCTTTAGATAATTCAGCAGGGCTGCATACATATGCATTGCCCAATGCGTTTGGCAACGGATTGTATATTGTATCGGTAACTACTGATGCAGGCCGTGTGCAGCAGAAGCTTGTTGTGAACTAAGGTATTTACCCCTTATTTGAAATGCCCGGATGCAACAAGGCGTCCGGGCATTCTTTTTTAACATTGCGTGCGTTTGTCTTAACAGTCCTGCAACATTCGCCTGCTTAATTTTGTACTGTTAATCTTAATAATTTGCCGATGATGGGAAAAGTTACTTCAGTGAGCAGTGCGAGGCAGGTACGTGAAGGGTGGCAGCTACTGCGCAACAGGAAGACTTTGTGGTGTATGCTTCGCGAATCGTGGAAAGGTAGCTACCGGATGTCTTTGTTTACCAGCGCCAGTTTAGTGTTGGGGTTATTATATGTATTTATCCCGCTGGATTTTGACTGGATACCCGTGCTGGGGTGGATAGATGATGGTTTTGTGATATTCCTGGTAATAAAGAGGCTGCAGAAAGAGACCATGCGTTTCAACCGCCACAAAGCCATGAGCCGGAAACGGGAGTGTTAGGCCTGACATTTATCATATAAAAGTCTGATGCATATCATCGCGCCAATCGATGATTGGGCCGTTTTCTTTTTATAACTTCATATTAAATTAAAGTCGTTTTTTATGCAAGTAGTAAAAAGAACTGTTGTGCGGCAATCTTCGTCCGCCGTATATGGCCTGGGCTTTATCGGGGCGGTCATTTACTTTATTCAGCACGCCACTACATTCTGGATGGGTGTACTGGGCATCCTGAAGGCAATAGTGTGGCCAGCTATGTTAGTGTATGAGTGCCTTGACTACTTTGGTATGTAAATTTGGCGCGCTGCGTTTTACAGCTTTTCGTCAACGCTTTTCGTAAACCATTCTCCTGTTGAGCGGCTGTACAGGCCGGTAATTATGGTCGTACATAGCCCTGAAGGTACTTATCTGGGCAGAAGACAAGTAAAGGGGCTCTCTCATCACCATCCATTGCAGGCCCATGGCACAGGGCGGGGTAGTGAGCGAACCGGTATAGCTGTAATATCCCCTGCCGGCGGGCAGCACCTCGTCCATATCAATGTTTTCGTTTTTCAGTTCTTCCTTTTCTTTCACGGCAGGCAGGTTGTTCCATACCTTATTGATGAGGCCATTGGATGTTCCTTCTTTTATCATGAGTCCCACCACAAGGATCGCCCCGTCGTCGGCGGCATGTACCAGGTGCACCTCCATCGGCGCATGTTCGCCGTTGATGGTATGCTCGCTCATGGCGTGGAAGTGGAACTGCTTAAGTTGATACTTCTTGTCCTTATAAGAGACAGTATTGGCGGTGCTGTAGCTGTTCGTATTTACCTGTATGGTGTGGCCGTTGTCTATGATAGAGATAGGGAAGCTGCTGTAGCTGAACTTAAGCCCGGGCAGGTCTGCCTTTATGGTGGCTGCCGTGTTGATGTCTATAGGCGACTGGTATATACCTGCGCAACCCCCGCTGACACCGCCCCAGCTTTCGGGGCGCTCATAGCCCCAGTGTTCGGTTACTTTGGGAATCTCCGGAATTACATTTTCCTTTTCCTTGATGCAGTTTTGCAACAGCAGCATAGCCGGCAAGGCCAGTATCAGCGTGAGGTGTTTTTTGTTCATATAGCAGTGTTTGCGCATGTAAGATAGTATAAGATTTGGTGTGGTGCAATGGCGTATTCTTTCATTTTAGATACTGGTTTGCTTATTCTTTTGGTGGTGGGACTCTATTATGCTTCGTTTGCGGCAATCAACTTCTGAATTTTTATTGCGCTTCTGTTACTTTCTTTTATTTCGTCCATTATGTCTTTTCAATTGTCTCAATGAGTCGCTACGCGTGTTGCTTCTCCAAAAGAAAGTAACCAAAGAAAAAGAGCCCCGTCCCTTAAGCTTCAAAGGGACGGGATGGTACCCTGATAGTGCGACATTGCTACTGCGCTGCCGGGCTGTAGTCCCCTGATGATATATTATTTCTATCTGTTTGTTCCAAATTGATGCCTGGAATCATGGTTTTTGGGATTGGAACAATTTTTCCTGTGCAGGTGTCCATCGCGAGCGGACCCCTAAATCCCCCGGAGGGGGACTTTCCTCATTTTTGTTCCAAATTGATGCCTGGAATCATGGTTTTTGGGATTTGGAACAATTTTACTCGTTTCTGTACTTCGCGAGTTAACCACCCCGATTTGTACATGGCCTGCAAATCTGCCCCTCCTAAAAACAGGAGGGGACTTTTCTCATTTTTGTTCCGTTTTGATGCCAGAAATTTTGATTCAAGAATTTGGAACAATTTCCAGAGCGAGGTTCCTACGCGAGTACTCCACCCCCCGTCCGCAAGCGGACACCCCCGCCAGCGGGGGACAGTGCTTTTGTTCCAAAATGATGCCAGAAATTTTGATTCGAGAATTAGGAACAAATCTCCACTTGCCATGCCGGGTGCGTGGGTTTTATTCAATATGCAAAGAACTTCCGGTGCCTTTTTTGAAGGCAGTTTTATTGGTACAAATTTACGTAAAATTGTTTATTATGTGGATCTTATTTCTACATTCTTGTTGGAAGCGAGGACGAGTGGGGATTGCCAGGTGGATATCCTTCATGCGTCTATACATGACCATGTTTTGGCAAGATTGCTTCGGACGTATTTATATTCATAAATACTCTCTCGCAATGACGTAAGGAGGGTTACATCATCCCCCACAACTTCACTACTTCCATAGCCTCCTTCACATCGTGTACCCGTAAGATGTTAGCGCCCTGCTGCAGGGCTGCCATGTGCAGGGCGGTGGTGCCGTTCAGGGCGTGCTCGGGGGTGGTACCGAGGGTGCGCCATACCATGCCCTTGCGGGATATGCCGGCCAGTACGGGCCTGCCCAGTATGCGCAGGGTGGCCAGGTCGTTGAGCAGGGCGAAGTTGTGTTCCGTAGCCTTGCCGAAGCCGAAGCCGGGGTCTATGATAATATCGGTAATGCCCAGTGCGGTGCAGTTGTCGCATACCTTGCGCAGGTAGTCGCGCACTTCAAATACCACATCGTCGTACTGCGGATTGTGCTGCATGGTTTTGGGCAGGCCGCGCATGTGCATGGCTATATAGGGTACTTTCAGCACGGCTACGGTAGAGAGCATATTTTCGTCCAGTGCGCCGCTGCTCACATCGTTGATAATGGAGGCGCCGGCTTCCACAGCAGCCTTAGCGGTTGCGGCATTATAGGTGTCCACGCTCAGCCATGCATCGGGATAGCGTTTTACTATCGCTTCTATGGCCGGTAATACCCTTTGTATTTCTTCGTCTCCACTAATGAGTTCAGCGCCCGGACGGGTAGATGCTCCGCCCACGTCCAGTATGGCCGCGCCCTCGTTCAGCATTTTTTCGGCATTGCGCAGCAGGCTGTCCGTATCGCTGTCTCTGCCTTTGTTATAAAAGCTATCGGGCGTGGCGTTGAGTATGCCCATTACAACTGGTTGCGCCACGCTCAGCAGGCGGCCGTGGCTCTGAATGGTTGTTTGTACGGGTAAAACTGTATTTTTGAAACTCATCGGCGATTATAATATAAAAATGCAGGATACGTTAAGCAGCAAGGCTATGCCCAATACTACCGAACAATACAGGAGCATCGTAACGCAATGTAAAGACTTATTTGTAAAAAAGGCAAGCGACTACGGCACGTCGTGGCGGGTGCTGCGCCCCATATCCATAGTGGACCAGATTTACATCAAGGCATGGCGTATCCGCCAGATACAGGAGAAGGGCGAGCAGAAAATAGGGGATAGTATTGAGTCGGAATTTGTAGGTATAGTGAACTATGGCATCATAGCGCTGATACAGTCGGCACTGGCAGGCAATACCGAGATAGATATGAGCGCAGAAGAGGCTAAGGCCTGGTACGAAAAGAAAGCAGGGGAGGTGGAAGAGCTGATGATGCAGAAGAATCATGACTATGGCGAGGCCTGGAGGGATATGTCGCAGGCATCGTTTGCCGACCTGATACTGGTAAAGCTGCTGCGCATCAAACAAATACTGGCCAACGACGGGCAGACCATAGTCTCAGAAGGTATGGACGCCAACTTTGCCGATATTATTAACTACGGCATATTCGCGTTGATAAAAATTGAAGAGGAGAGAAGCCTTCCCCCGACCCCTTCCCAAGGAAGGGGAGTTTGATATTCTTTAACAGTTTTTTGCCAAACCTGTTGTTATATTTAAAAGTCTAAAAAGCGCAATCGGTATATTATGAAATACATACTCTGGATCATTCGCATTGTTGTAGCGGTATTGTTCATTTTTTCAGGATTGGTAAAGGCCAACGACCCGCTTGGGCTCAGCTACAAAATGGATGAGTTCTTCGAAGTGTGGGGCATGCACTGGATGATGCCTTTTTCATTGGTGATGTCGATAGCCATGATTGCGTTCGAAATAATTGCGGGCGTAGCCTTATTGCTGGGTTATGCATACAGGTTGTTTTCTTTCCTGCTGCTGGCGCTGCTGGTATTCTTTACTTTCCTTACGGCCTATGTGTTGTTTTCAGGCAAAATAAAAGAGTGCGGCTGCTTTGGTGATTGTATTCCGCTTACACCTATACAAACATTTACCAAAGACATCATATTGCTGGTTATGGGTATCATACTCGTAATGTACCGCAGCCGCATACAGCCGTTGGTAAAGGGCTATGCAGCGCCGGCTGTCATGATACTCACGGTATTCTTTTCCGTAGGTATACAACTGTATGCGCTGGAGCATTTGCCTTATCACGATTGCCTGCCTTATAAAGCAGGCACGAATATCATAGAAGACAGGAAGATACCAGAAGGCGCTATACCCGACCAGTATGAGAGCATCATGATATATGAGAAAGACGGCGTGCAGAAAGAATTCACCCTGCAAAACTACCCCTGGGAGGACCATACCTGGGTATTTGTGGACAGGATTGACAAACTGGTGAAGAAAGGCAACGCCGAGCCGAAAATCAGGGATTTCATTATTGCCGATTACGACGGTAATGAATATACGGACGCGATACTGAATGCACCGGGATATTCTTTCCTCTGGTTTGTACGCGATACCAAGAAGGCCCGCACAGATAATATGGATGAGCTGAAGGCGTTGATAAAAGCTGCGCAGGAGGCAGGTGTGCCGTTTTATATACTGTTTTCAGATAATAAAGATGATGCGTACGCCTTTATGGATAAGCATGACCTGCAGGGCGAGATACTTGTGCTGGACCGGACCGTGAGCAAAACCGCGATGCGCTCCAACCCCGGGCTGATGTTGCTGGAGCAGGGCGTAATCAAAGGCAAATGGAGTTTCCGCGATTATCCTGATGCATCTGTTATCGGGAAATAATATACAGTATCTTTAAAGGGTGCTTCGTTTTTTAAGTAAACGTATCAGGTATAGCCTGCTGGTATTGTGGGGTGTTGTTACATTGGTGTTTTTTCTCTTCAATGTACTACCCGGCGACCCTGCAAGGCTGGTGATGGGGCAACGTGCCGATAAGGCTTCCATAGAGAACGCGCGCCGCGATATGAACCTGGACAAACCATTGTTCACCCGCTATTTTTTATATCTCAATGATATTTCCCCTATTGGTTACCACAAAACCGCTGAGCAGGAAAAATACAGTTTCGTAAAACTTATTCCGCTGGGCGAGAACAGCATTGCATTGAAATGGCCCTACCTGGGGCGGTCGTACAGCAGCAAAAAAGAAGTGTCGGCTACCCTGGCAGATGCGCTTCCGGGCACATTGATACTCGCCCTGTCGGCCATGCTCATTGCAACCATATTCGGTATAGCGCTGGGCATAGTAGCCGCATTGAAAAAAGATACCTGGATGGATACCGCATCTATAGCAGCGAGTGTGGCGGGCATATCCATGCCCTCATTTTTTGCGGGGTTGATCATCGCTTATGTATTCGGCTACCTGCTGCACCACATCACGGGCCTGAATATGACCGGCAGCCTTTGGGAGTATGATGCCTTTACCGGCAGGCGGCTGGCAGTGCAAAATTTAATTCTGCCCGCTATTGCTTTAGGCATTCGTCCGCTGGCTATCATTACCCAGCTCACCCGCAGCGCTATGCTCGATGTCTTGTCGCAGGACTATATACGTACCGCTTACGCCAAGGGGCTGTCAACGGCAAAGGTAGTATGGCGCCATGCACTGCCCAATGCTTTGAATCCCGTGGTGACCGCAGTTACAGGCTGGCTGGCCGAGTTGCTGGCGGGTTCTTTCTTTATTGAATATATATTCGGATGGAAGGGTATAGGCAAAATAACCGTTGACGCCCTGGATAAGTTTGACTTCCCCGTAGTGATGGGCTCGGTATTGCTCACAGCCTTCATCTTTATTATTATCAACCTGCTTACCGACCTGCTCTATGCAAGGATAGACCCGAGGGTAAGATTGAGTTAACAACACCGGGGTAAACCGCACACGAATTTTTACGCAACTATATTTTTACATGAGCATAACATGCATCATACTCAATGTGTTAGCCCTTTTTTTCGTTGTTAAAATGCATACGAAACAGCTTTAACTCCAATGTTACCAAATCATTAAGTTTGGCTTATGATATTGTTAGGGTAATGTTACCAACATAGCTTTGCACGCAAATTATTTTGATGCAGACAGCCAGGTTGATTACCCTCAGTTTTTTATTATCCTTATTCGCGAATTTTGCAGGCGCTCAAAACCCGGGTGGGACGCCACTACCGTCGAGAATAGAAGAGAAAAAGACAGAAAGTGAGCCCAAAAAGAAATGGTATGACCGCATTAATGTGAGAGGTTATGCCCAGCTCAGGTACAACCGCCTGCTGGAAACTAACCCTAACCTGGGCTGTGAACAATGCGATGCCAGTTGGGGAGAGGGTGGCGGATTTTTCCTCAGGCGTGTGCGGGTGATATTTTCCGGGCAGATACACCCCCGCGTGTATTTTTATATACAGCCCGATTTTGCCAGTTCTATAAACGGCACCCTGAATATGGGACAATTAAGGGATGCCTATTTTGATGTAGGAATAGATAAAAAGAACGAATTCAGGTTCAGAATAGGACAAAGTAAGATACCCTATGGTTTTGAAAACATGCAATCGAGCTCCAACCGCCTGCCGCTGGACCGCGCAGACGGTACCAATGCCATAAAAAATGAACGCGATGCGGGAGTGTTTTTCTATTGGGCGCCTAAGAAAGTAAGGGAACGTTTCAGCATGTTGGTGCGCGATGGTTACAAAGGCTCGGGCGATTACGGTGTGTTTGGCATCGGGGCTTTTGTAGGGCAAAACGCTAATAACCCCGAATTGAACAATGACCCGCATTATGTAGCCAGGCTTAGCTATCCCTTTGTAATAGGCAGCCAGATAATAGAGCCGGGCATACAGGCATATACGGGCCAGTATGAAATACCTAAAAGCAACCTGAGCAAAGGTGTAAAATACCAACCCGACCTGAACTATATTGACCAGCGCGTGGCGGCCAGCTTTATATTATATCCCAGGCCGTTTGGTATACAGGCCGAATATAATGTAGGGCGCGGGCCGGAATTCAATAAGGTGACAGATAGCATAGAGGTGCAAGATCTTTCCGGTGGATATGCTACATTATCTTATATGATAAGGGCGGGTAGCCATCTTATTTATCCATTCACCCGCATACAATACTATGAAGGTGGTAAAAAACACGAGTTGGATGCCCGCAGTTACAAAGTGAATGAACTGGAGCTGGGTGTGGAGTGGGAACCAATCGACGCATTTGAACTAGTGGTAATGTATACCATATCCTCAAGAAAATACGAGGACTTTGTAAAGCAGGATAATTTTCAATCAGGTAGTTTATTAAGAATACAGGCACAATTAAATTTTTAAATTAAAAAAAGAAAAACAGGTGTAGGATTTTCTTAATGTGGCATTGAGGCAGGTTATTAAATTATTAAGTTTGCATTACCGGCTGCAACTGCCCGAATAAGAAAGATACATTTGCGCCGCGTTTTCCGCAAAAACATAAAATATGGGATTAGGTTCTTTTGTCAAGATGTTCATGCCCAAAGACAAGGTTTTTTACGCTTTGTTTGAAGAGGTGGCTAACAACCTGAAGGATATGTCAGGTGTATTTATCAGCGCTGTCAACGAGAAAGACCCGTCGAAGCGGCGGGTAATGCTGAAGGGCCTGGAGGACTGGGAGCATAAGAACGACGAAGTAACCCATAAAATATTCATCGAGTTGGGCAGCAACTTCATTACGCCGTTCGACCGGGAAGACATACACTACCTGGCTACCGCCCTGGACGATATAGCCGACTACACATGGGGCGCCGCCAAGCGTATGATGAACTATAATATCGAAGAGATAGACGAAACGACTATCGAGTTCGCCAATATTATTTCCAAGGCCGTTACCGCTTTGCACAAGGGTATTTACCAGCTTCGTGATATGCGCGACCTGCGGCTGATAACCGAGGTGTGTGTTTCCATCAACAGCCTGGAGAATGAAGGCGACGACTTGCTGGACAACGGTATGCTCCGCCTGTTCTCGTCCAACATACCGCCTGTTGAGATCATCAAAATGAAAGACCTGTACCAGATGCTGGAAATTGTCACCGATAAATGCGAGGATGCAGCTAATGTCATCGAATCAATAATTATCAAATACGCATAAGGTAAAAACAATTGACGAACCATTGTTATGACAGTCTTCCTGATAGTAATTATAGCGCTTGCACTTATATTCGACTACATCAATGGATTTCATGATGCCGCCAACTCTATAGCAACGGTGGTTTCTACCAAGGTCCTAACGCCCTTCCAGGCTGTGGCATGGGCCGCCTTCTTCAACTTTGTGGCTTTCTTTATATTCAAAGACCATGGGGTGGCGCACACCATAGCCAAAACCGTAAAAGAAGAATTTATCACATTGCCGGTAATCATATCGGGCTTGCTGGCGGCTATATCGTGGAACCTGCTTACGTGGTGGTATGGCATACCCTCCAGCTCTTCGCATACGCTGATAGGGGGCTTTGCCGGTGCGGCTATTGCACATGCGGGGTTTAGTTCCGTCAATCCCGAACCTGTAATAAAAACAGTGAGTTTCATAGTGCTGGCGCCGATGGTGGGTCTGCTGATGGCTTTTATCATATCGCTTTGGTTCATCAATTCTTTCCGGAAGGGTATTGCTCCGAAACTTGTGTCTGTTGGTGTAATGGTAGCAATGGGCATTGTATTGTCCAATGTACTGGTGACGGAAACGCCTAAGCTACTGGGCCTGAAAACTACAACCGAAAACATTAGTACCGGTGTTGGAATAAAGGAAGTAGATTTTAAATCGCCCGCCTACAACATGACAATAAAGAAGGGGGATGTAATTACCGCAGTAGGTGATATACCGGTGCGGGAATCGAAGGAACTTGGGAATGCATTTGACAATTATCATAATGACGAGGCAATCACCCTGCACATCATTCGCGATGAAGAACCCAAAGTGATACAATCGGTGTACCAGATGGGGCATAGCAACAGGTTTTGGCTGGGTGTGTTTTATAGTAAGAACTTTAAATGGCTGCTGATGGCGCTGGTGCTGCTGATCATGAGCAGCTTCACGTTATTCCTCAGCGGCCTGAACGTGGCCAAGTCGCAAGTATGGTTCAAACGGATGCAGTTGGTTTCTTCAGCCGTATTCAGCATTGGTCATGGTGGTAACGATGCCCAGAAAGTAATGGGTATTATTACGGCCGCATTGATAACCGGCGGGCAGATCGAATCTTTCGAGCAAATGCCTATTTGGGTGCCGCTGGCCTGTTACTCGGCTATAGCGCTCGGTACATTGAGCGGCGGATGGAAGATCATCAAGACCATGGGTACGCGCATCACCAAGGTAACTCCTTTTGAAGGGGTGGCCGCAGAAACTGCGGGCGCGGTAACACTGTTTTTGACAGAGAACCTGAAAATCCCTGTAAGTACTACACATACCATTACGGGCGCCATCATAGGTGTGGGCGCTACCAAACGCCTGTCGGCTGTACGCTGGGGGGTTACCATCAACCTGCTGTGGGCGTGGATACTCACCATTCCGGTGAGCGCATTGGTAGCCGGATTGATATACTTTATTTTTAACCTATTCCTGTAGATACGGGCATTAACAGACATTTAATTGAATAAAGCACCTGCAAACGGTGCTTTTTCAGTATATTTGATGTTGCTTTTTTCAAAACTGCAGACCTTTTAATGTCATTACCACCTTTATTAAGACACGTATATAACCACGGCACCGAAGAAGTAATACGCAGGGGTAAAAGGATATTTTTTACTTCGGGCGTGCAGATGCTGGATGTTGACCACTTGCTGGAGCAGGTGCGTTTTCGTGTGCGTAATGATGTTTACCAGAATTATTATACGGTCACCATCAACAAATACATGGACTACGAACACCTGTCGGTGAGGTGCCAGTGCCCGTACAACCTGGGTGAGATATGCAGGCACGAGGTAGCGGCCTTGTTCCAGTTGAACGACCTGCTGCAAAGCGGCTTTTTTGAAAATACGGATATTACCTACGACCAGAAACATACCGTAATACGTATGCGACAGGTAAATACGCAGATGATACGTGTGTTTACTTCGGCTGAGATAATGGAGCAGGCCCAGGTGCTTGCCGGCAAGACCACGGCCATCATAACATCGAAACAAAATGACCGCGTGGAGGCGGAAGTGCCCGACGGCGAGCTGACGTATAAGGTCATCATCCGCCGGAATGAAGAAAGGTACTTTGACACATCGTGCGGCTGCGACGAAAAGTCGTACCCGCTGTGCCTGCACAAGGCAACCGTGTTCCTGCAAATACTGAGAGCATATGGCCACCAGTTCTTTATGGGATTGCAGGATTGGGACGTACAGAAAAATAAACTACTGGGCTTGTATGGGTACAGCCTGGAAGACGACCTGGCTGGTAAATTTGAGTTTACTTATGAGAATGGTAAACCTTTCCTGCGTGTGCTGGACCCGACCATAAAGAAAGTGGCGGCGCCGGTGGCTGAACCCAGGCGCGAGGCGGAACAGGAAAAGATGGTTGCCGAGGCTGAACCTGTGCATACACGTGAACAAGCCAGGCTGGGTATAGTGCTGGATACGGCAGTGCCCTGGTACCCGTTTGTAAACGTGGCGCTGGTAAGCGGCGTGACAGGAGAGGATGAAGAAAAGGGCTTCATCAACGGTATAGAAGTACTGGAGCTGCAGCAATACATCAATGCGCATAAATACAGGAATGACGAGCGGGAACTGATACCCGTAACCCGGAAGTTTCATCCAACAGAGGTATTGAAGTACCTGAAAAAGAACCTTCCATTCGGCGACCTGTATGATGACTATCACGAAGTGCTGAAAGACGTGCCGGGCAACGAAATAAAGCACGAGGTATGGGAATACCTGTTGCCCAAGTACCAACGCCTGCTCGATCGCTATTCCGGTCATCCTTTATGTTTTATCAACCGCGATTCGAAGACCCTTTCGTCTAAAACCATCGAGGCCATTGAATTTACAGGCAGGAAGGTGCATCCCCAGTTAAGCGTTGCCAAAAAAGAAGACGGGTATCATATAGAGCTCTCGTGGAATATTGACGAGACCTACATACCCTACGGCGAAGTGAATGTGCTGAATAATGCGTTGGTGGAGCATGATTTTAAAATATATGCCCTGGGCAATATAGCCGAGGTGCAATTGGTGGAAGAATTTTTGCCGGACGGCAAAATATTTGTCAGCAATGAGAGCTGGCCGGAGTTCATGGGTGAAAAAGTGATGAAATGGAGCAGGCAGGTGCATGTTGTGTTTGACGAAGCCATTATAGAACGTATTGAAAAAGTAAGGCCGGCATACCGGCTGTACCTGCGCGAGCGTGAGCAGATGCTGGTATTGAAGCCGGTGTTTGCGTATGGTGATGTGGAGATAGACTGGGGTTTCTTTGGCGATGTGATAGAACCGAAGAACGGTGTGGTAAAGATCATTCAGCGCAACGAGGACGCTGAAAATGAATACATACAGATGCTGCGCAACCTGCACACAGACATGCAGCAAAACCTGCGCGAGCACTATTTCTACATACCCGCTACGGCAGTGCTGGCGCAAAACTGGTTCTTCCGTTTCGTAGAAGAGATGAAGGAGTGGAACGTGGAACTGTTTGGACTGGAACAACTGAAGAACCTGCGCATCAACGTTAATAAACCGAAGACGCGCATTTCTGTAGGGAGCGGTATAGACTGGTTTGATACCTCGGTTGAACTGGTGTTTGGCGACCAGTCAGTGAATATTACGGACGTAAAGAACGCCATCAGCCAGAAGCAGAATTTCATCAAGCTGGGCGACGGCACCATTGGCCTGCTGCCCGAAGAGTGGTTGAAGAAATACGCGCTGCTGATAAAAATGGGCGAAGAGCGCGGTGGCAAACTGAGGTTAAAGAAGTTTCATTTCAGTGTATTGGACGAAATGCTGGAAGACCTGGACGAAGACGCCATGGTAGAAGAACTGGAGCGTAAGAAAGAGAAGCTGTCCCATATTATTAAAAACGACTTCAGTGAGCTACGACCTCCAGCCGACCTGAAAGCTGAATTGCGCCCTTACCAGCTCGCGGGTTTTCAATGGCTGGTATTCCTGAACGAAGCAGGGTGGGGCGGCATATTGGCCGACGATATGGGTTTGGGTAAAACCGTACAGGCGCTGGCATTTTTCCTGCATTACAAGAAAATGAACCCCGGTGCGCAGTTCCTGGTAGTATGCCCTACTACTTTGATATACAACTGGGAGAACGAAATAAAGAAGTTTGCACCTGTGCTTACTTACACCATACATCACGGCCCTAAGCGTACCATCAGCCCTGCAGACTTTGCGGCATACGATGTGGTGATAACTACTTACGGCACTATGCGCAGCGATATTAAAATGCTGAAAGATATAGCGTTCGCCTACGCACTGCTCGATGAATCGCAGTCTATAAAAAACCCGCAATCGCAGGTGGCCAAGGCATCGCTGCTGCTGAATACAAAAAACAGGCTCGCACTGAGCGGTACACCTGTGCAGAACAATACATTCGACCTGTACGCACAGATGAACTTCCTGAACCCCGGTATACTGGGCAGCAGGGAATTCTTCATGAACGAATTTGCCACGCCCATTGACAAATTCCAGGAACGGGAGATTGTGGACCAACTGAAGAAACTCACTTATCCATTCCTGTTGCGGCGCACCAAAGAACAGGTGGCCAAAGACCTGCCTGAAAAAACCGAGACACTGCTGGTATGCGAGATGGGTGCGGAGCAACGCAAGATATACGAGCAGTACCGCAGCATATACCAGTCGCAGATACTGGGCATGATAGAGCAGCAAGGTATACAGAAGGCGCAGATGCATATCCTCCAGGGCCTCACCAAGCTGCGCCAGATATGCGATTCGCCGGCCATACTCAACGAAGAAGACAGGCACGAGAACCATTCTGTAAAACTGGAAGAGCTCTCGCGCGAGATAACGGAGAATACGGGTAACCATAAGGTGCTTATCTTCTCCCAATTCTTAGGTATGCTCAGCCTCATCAGGCAAGAGCTGGAAAAGCAGAAGATACCCTACGTTTACTTTGATGGCAGCACATCGGCCACCGAGCGCGAACGCGCCATACAGCAATTTCAGAACGATGAGGACTGCCGGGTATTCCTTATATCGCTGAAGGCGGGTGGTATAGGCCTTAACCTTACTGCAGCCGACTATGTTTATATAGTGGACCCATGGTGGAACCCCGCCGTGGAGCAGCAGGCGATAGACCGGACGCACCGCATAGGGCAGACCAAGAACATCTTCGCTTACCGCCTGATATGCAAAGACACGATAGAGGAAAAGATGCTGATACTACAGGAGCGCAAACGAGCCCTCGCCAGCGACCTGGTATCGGAAGATAATGCCTTCCTGAAAAAACTGACAAGGGAAGATATCGCTTACCTGTTTAGTTAAAGGGCTTACTTCCGCAGGTGAAGTATTACCGGCAGGTGGTCGCTGTATCCGTTGTTCCAGTGATAACCTTTGAAAGAGCGCAACGGATATGCATCTTCAAAACCTTTGTTCCTGATAAAGTCCGCATCATAGATTTCAGCTTTGTCAAAACGCCAGCCTTTACCACTCACCAACCCATGAGAGACAATTACCTGGTCGAAATGGTCCCATTTCCTGTTGTACACAGAAGTGCCTTTTCCTGATTTGTGCAGTGTGTACCAGGGGTTGTATAATTTGGCAGTTTTATCATTTTTTGCGCCTAATATATTGCTGATACTTTCGTCGTCGGGGTTGTCGTTCATATCGCCCATGATGATGATTTTGCCATTAGGGTTGACGGCTAATATCCTGCGGATGTTTTTCTCATTTGTTATTGCAGCGGCACGGCGCTTGTGCATAGATTCTTTCAACCCCTCACCCCTCGATGGCCAGTGATTGACATGAACATGCAGTGTGTCGCCATCCAATATCCCTTTTACATACAACACATCCCTTGTGGCCAGCCCCATCATTTGTATGGGTATCGCTTCCGACGAAAGCACTTTGAAGCGTGTGGCGTCATACAGCAGGGCTACGTCTATACCGCGCGGGTCGGGGCTGTCGTACCATACATATTTGTATTTGCGGCCCGACAGTGGGGCCTGGTTTGCCAGGTCTTTCAGCACTGTATTATTTTCCACTTCGGCCAGTCCTACCAGTACGGCATCGAGTTTGCTTATCACGGTAGCGATATTGTGCAGCTTCTGTTGATACACCTTATCGGTATAACGATAGGCGCCGCGCGGGGTGAACTCATCGTCCTGTTTGCGCGGGTCGTCAACCGTGTCAAAAAGGTTTTCGACATTGTAAAAAGCTATTGCGCAACGGGTTTGTTTTTCCTGCGCGTAACAACCGCCCAGCGCCAGCAGTAAAAGAGGTAGTAACAATTTCATTCCCGTCATTATACTGAAAGTACCCTTATCATGTGCAACATATCCTCGCTCATAGTGCTGTGTTTCTTTACTACCTCGTCAAAAGGTGTGAACACCACCTTGTCGTTGATGATACCCGCCATCACCTGCGATTTGCCCTCCAGCAATGCATTCACGGCAGCATAGCCCAGTCTGCTGGCCAGCACCCTGTCGGCATAGGTAGGGCTGCCGCCGCGCTGTATATGCCCCAGTATGCAACTGCGCACGTCCTTATCCGGGAAACGTTCCAGTATCTTCTTATGAAAATCTTCTGCCTTGCCATAGTCATCCCCTTCGGCCACTACCAGTATATGTACTGTCTTTTTTCGTTTTTCGTCGTTGCCTATGCGGTCCAGCACATCGTTGATATTGGTAACCGTTTCGGGCAGCAGGATATCCTCGGCCCCGCAGGCTATACCGCTGTTCAGGGCTATATATCCCGCGTCGCGGCCCATCACTTCCACCAGGAAAAGCCTGTCGTGCGCCTCGGCGGTATCCCTTATCTTATCTATGGCTTCTACGGCGGTATTTACCGCGGTGTCGAAGCCTATGGTATAATCCGTTCCGGCCAGATCCTTATCGATCGTGCCCGGCAGCCCTATAGCCGGTATGGTGTATTTTTCAAAGAAAGCATTGGCCCCCCTGAATGTTCCGTCGCCGCCTATCAACACCAGCGCTTCTATGCCGTGAGTCTGTAACTCTTCGTAGGCTTTTTTCATTCCTTCATCCGTCATGAATTCTTTGCTGCGTGCCGTTTTGAGTATGGTGCCGCCGCGCTGGATGATATTGGATACATCGGTGGTTTGCATCCGATAGATATCGCCTTCTATCATGCCCAGGTACCCGCGGCGGATACCGTAAATTTCCACATCATGATAAATAGCCGTGCGCACCGCGGCGCGTATGGCTGCGTTCATGCCGGGGCAGTCGCCGCCTGAGGTCATGATTCCTATTTTGCTGATCTTTTTCATTTCAGATGTAAGTTAGAAACCTAATGCGATAATACGATAATGTGCTGATCCCGCCACAGCGGGACAAGTTGCGATAATGATGTAACAGGTTAACCAGGTAAAAAGTTAACACCCGGACGGAATGGTCTTTTGCTGTTAATGTTCTTCATTAACAAATCCTGGGTCATCAGGGCTATGCAAACGGCGGAATTGTCAAATCTTAATCCGCTGCCTCGTATTTCTTCACAAACAACTCCAGGCCTGGCTTGTCTTCCGTTATGTAGGCTGTCTTTTCGCCGAAGAGGTTGATGATCTGGTCGTCGCGGAGGCGCTGGGAGAGGGTGGCGCGGGCTATGTATATGCCGGGTTTCACGTCGCTGGCTACGAAGGTGGTCATGTCTTCGCTCACTTTTTTGGCGGGTATTATGTCTTTGCCATTTACATTGTGCAGGGTAACAATGGCACGGCTGAAACCGAGGCGCTGTAACTGCGCGCGCTCTTCGTCAAACAGCCCGCTGAAGTCGAGTTTCAGGTCTATATCTACTTCGCTTATCTCGTTGTCGCCGTTCATCATCCTGCGCTTTTCCTGTATGGGCGTTACCGGTGTTGTTATGGTTGCGGTTTCTTCCACTACAGGTGTATCCTGGGCCGGGTAGGGTGCATGAGTCACCGGCGCTTCCTGGTAATAAGGATGCTGCTGTGCTGTGTGGGGAACGGGCGCCGGCTCGAAAACAGTTTCGTAATCGTCTTCCTGTTCATTGGCCGTACCATTACTACCCCGCAGCCGGTCGAGTATTTCCATTACCGTGCCGGAATAAAAGCCGAGTATGAATGCGAATATGATAATGAGTTCGCTGGCTTCGATATGAAGCGTAGCGCCCCCCTTCATATAGTTGTATGCCAGTACCAGTATAATAGCCGCGAAGGGTGCGTATAACAACCGTGCCGACTGGTATATGATGGCGCGCTGGCTGAGGCTGCCGCTTCTTGCGGCGTTTTTGCCAATGAAGAACAACAGGCTGCAGAGCACCCCGAATATCACCCAGGCTACCACCTCCGCATAAAGCATAACCCCCGACAGCCAGAAGAAGGACCGCACCTTCAGGCGGTAGTCGGCCAGGAAGATGCCTGTTTCGCGGGGAGTGAAGGTGTTGATGTATTGCTCGATAGCGGTCATTTGCGAAGGCTCTATCTCGTCTCCATACTGGCTCCTGATGTACACCATCGCCTTTTTTACCCTTTCATTTTTTTCTTTCTCTTCAGAAAAATTGCTGACGGTATTAACCTCGGGAATGACGGCTATGTATGGCTCTGATTCCGTAGTGTCTGTATAATAAGTATCCAGGAAACCGTCGTTGGTATTATTCACCCTTTGCTTGGGTTGTATGGCCTGTTGCTGTACTGCAGGACTGACAGGGGCCACCAGTATGCTGTTGATATGCCGGATATCGGCCGGGGTGAAACGCGAATGTTCGTAACCCGGTATGCCCGATTTGCTGTGGCCGAACAGGTAAAAAGTCGTCCAAAGCAGCAGTATGGCGCTGTAAAACAGGAACCATTGCCTGGCAGTCCAATTGTTTGTGTTTGTAGTACCCGGCCTGTGATGGCCGGATTTACCGGTTGTCATGTTTCGTTTTTAAGAGATATCCTACACATCTCCCCGCTCTCTCTATATGGCAGCCGGCATATGGCAGACATCTATTGCCGATGCAGGTGAAAATTTATGGTGTGAAGATAGATTTTTCATCCATATCAGGCAAATCTATAGCATTCATAGATGGCCTGATTATTGTAAATACCTTGTTAATGGATGATGTTCATAACCTGTGCATTTCATTGTAAGCTAACAATTACGTAAGGATTTTATAACATTTTTGTGTATATCTTTAGTATAACTAATAACTAATCAATATGATATGGCGAACTTTTAGCGGAGAACCACTTAAGCTGCCGGTGAAGCAGGCGGTAGAAAATGCTATTATACGGGAGGTGAACGCAGGGTACAAACTGAAAGTATGTATCGGCACCGACTCGCAGGTATATGGTAAGGAAACCGAATTTGCTACGGTCATCGTTTTCCTGCGCGAAAAACACGGTGGGTTCATGTTTATCAACAACGACAAGACCACCAAGCAGTACAGCATAAAAGAAAGAATGCTGGTGGAGGTGGCCAGGAGCATCGAGACAGCTTACGAGCTGTGCAACCTGTTCACCCAATACGACGTGGATATGGAAGTGCATGCCGACATCAACACCAATCCCCAGTTTAAAAGCAACGAGGCCCTGCGCGAGGCAATGGGTTATATACTGGGTATGGGCTTCGCCTTCAAGGCAAAACCCGAAGCGTTTGCCAGCAGTTGCTGCGCCAACAAGTGCGTGAACTGATAAGGGTTCATTGCTTTTTCCTCTCTTTTTTTTGATGATCGCATCATCAATGGTGTAGTTTTTTCTCCTGTGTACAGCAAACGCCCGTTATAAAACCTGGAATATTGCCTGCGATTAATACGGCGTGGTAAAAGGCTTTTAAGCTGGTTTAAGTGTTTATTTATGAGTAAAAAATGGTACATTTACTATCAGTCTGCGGACTTTCCGGAAACGTATGAAAATGAATTACAGGTACCTGTCGGCTATTATCGTTTTTTTTCTCGCATTCAGCGCCGGAGCGCATGAGGGCGATTTCAGGCCTATCGAATTTGTGAAGAACGCAGGCCAATGGGACGGCGATTTTTTGTATAAAGCTGCCACCTCCAACGGCGATATTTTTTTTGAAAAAGCCGCTTTCAATATCGTCTTAGGGCATAAGGACAACATAGATAAAATCAGAAGGCATAAGGCCGGGCATAACAATAAGGAAACCTTCTACTTCCACAGGTACCGCATGGTATTTGAAAATGCCAATATTAACGCAGAGGTTGTACATGACAAGGAGTTACCTCATTATTACAACTACTTCCTGGGCGATGATCCCCAAAGGTGGAAAACAGACCTGCACCCCAGTATAGCATTGGACTATAAAAATATCTACAAAAATATTGACCTGCATGTATCATCAGAGTCGGGCAAAATGAAGTATGATTTCATCGTAAAGCCCGGTGGCCGTATAGAGGACATAAGCATAACATATGATGGCATTGATGAAATAAAAACCCAGAAGGGAAAATTGCTGTTGTATACATCGGTGGGTGTAGTGGAAGAAATGGAACCGTTTGCTTATCAGTATATTGATGGGACAAGAAAAGAAGTAAAATGCAAATACACCGTTAGAGGTAATAGTGTAAGCTATGAACTGCCCGATGGTTACGAGCCATCTGCTCCGCTCATTATAGACCCGACAATCGTTTTCGCCACTTTTTCAGGTTCTGATTATGACAACTGGGGATTTACAGCTACATACGATGCACAAGGCAACTTTTACGCCGGTGGTATCACAAGCAGTAATTCGGGCGGTACGAAGTTCAACTATACAACCGGTGCCTTTGATACAACATTTGGCGGTGGCAGCAACACAACCGGCAGCAAGTATCCCTGCGATATGACTATTGCCAAATTTAGCAGCAACGGTGCTGCGTTATTGTATGCTACCTATCTTGGCGGCAGCGACAATGAGCAACCACACAGCCTGGTGGTGGACAACAGCGGCAACCTGGTGATTTGCGGAAGGGCTTATTCAGCCGATTATCCTACCACAGGAGGGGTACTTGACCCGACTCATAACGGTGGCGGCGATATCGTAGTAAGCAAACTCAACGCAACCGGCAACAGCCTGCTCGCTTCAACATTTATAGGAGGGTCTGGTGACGACGTTGTTAATTTTAATGCAGAAGAGTTTGTTGCCGGTGGCCTGAAGCATAACTACGGAGATGATGCCCGTAGTGAAGTGATTGTAGATAATGCCGGTAATATTTATATCGCCGGTTGTACAAAATCAACGAATTTCCCGGTAACAGGAAATGCTTACCAGGCTACTTTGGCCGGCGGTGCAGGCCAGGACGCGGTTGTTATAAAAATTAACCCGTCCCTTACTTCTCTTATCTGGAGTACTTATTTAGGGGGCAACTCGGATGACGCAGCATATGTGTTAGCGCTCGATAATAGCCAGAGCCAACTATATGTAGCCGGCGGAACTATGAGCAATAACTTCCCCAGCACTGCCGGCACGTTATGGCCCAATTACAATGGTGGTACTGATGGTTTCATTCTGCGGTTCGAAAACGGCGGTGCTTATGCCCTGCAGCGGGGTACATTTGTTGGGAATGGCAGCTATGACCAGTGTTATGGCATACAGGTGGATGGAAGTAACAACGTTTATGTAATGGGGCAAACACTGGGAGGAAGCTTCCCCGTCACAGCAGGTGTGTATTCAGTGGCAAATTCCAGCCAATTTGTAATGAAGTTGGATAATTCATTATCAACAAACCTTGCATCTACCGTTTACGGCTCGGGCCAATCGACGGTTACTAACATTTCTCCCGTGGCATTCCTGGTGGACACATGCGGCAACGTATACATATCAGGTTGGGGAGGAGATATATATACATCCAGTGGTAGCACGCCCCCGGCCGGAATAGGCAACACCCAGAATATGCCCATCAATGGCGCGGCCGGACCGGCAGCGCAAGCCACCACCGATGGTAAAGATTTTTATTTTATAGTTTTCTCACCCAATTTTCAAACCCTGCTATATGCCACTTACCAGGGCGGTACATCCAACGTGCCTGAACACGTGGATGGCGGAACAAGCCGCTTCGATAAAAACGGCGTAGTGTACCAGGCTATATGCGGAGGTTGCGGGGGCAGCTCTAACTTTCCAATTACCGGGGGGGTGTATAGTCCAAAGAACCAAAGTGACAACTGTAATCTTATAGCATTGAAAATAGCTTTCAACCTGGGCTCAGTAGATGCTCACATCACCGTGCAGCCCAACACTTCGGTTTGCCTGGGCGAGCCATTTAATTTTTCATCATCCCTCTCTTCCAATGCCACAAGCTTTACCTGGGACTTTGGGGATGGCAATGGCAGCAACGCGCCTAATCCTACATACACCTATGCTACCGGGGGTACCTTCCAGGTGCGGCTGATAGCCATGAATCCCAACGCCTGCAAAACCAGCGACACCGCTTTCCTGACGGTACGAGTGGACACAAACGCTATCAATGCAGACTTCACCGTAACGCAGACGGATAGTTGCGACCCGTTCCTTGCGACGGTCACTAACAAATCGAAGGCAAGTGGCAGTACCACGTACACCTGGCTATTCGGCGATGGCAAAACTTTCAACGGGTCCAATCCACCGGTTCATGAATATGACGACACAGGCACTTATACCATTACCCTGATACTGCACGACCCGGCAGCGTGCAATCCTAATGACACCATGACAAAAACCATTAGCTTCAATACCCTGTATGTTGATGCGGGTTTTGAAGGACCGCCGGTAATATGCGAGAAGTCGGGAGCGCAGTTCAATAACCGCTCGACAAACGCGCTTACCTTTCTCTGGAATTTTGGTGATGGCCAAACATCTAATGATGTAAATCCTAACCACGTGTACGATACGGTGGGTGTTTATACCATCACGATGTATGCTTACAATCCGGCTACGTGTAACGGTGTTGATTCACTCACCAGGGAAGTAACGGTAGAAACGACGCCGATAGCCAACTTCAGGCACGACCCGATAATACCGGTGACCAACGACCCGATCAACTTTACCAACCTCTCGCAACGCGCCACTTCATGGGTGTGGGACTTTGGCGACAACACCTTCAGCGCGCTGGAAACACCCGCGCCAAAATTTTACCGCCGTACCGGCACCTACAGGGTATGCCTGCAGGCGCTGAACAAAGTGGGCTGCAGCGATACCATCTGCAAATATGTGGATGCCGACGTATATCCCCTGGCCGACCTGCCTAAGGCGTTCAGCCCCAACGGTGATGGTAAAAACGACATACTTTATGTTCGGGGCGCCGGTATCGAACTGGTTGACCTGAAGATATTCAACCGCTGGGGCGAGTTGGTGTTTGAAACCAAGGATGTGGGCATCGGCTGGGACGGCAAATTCAAAGGCAAGGAAGCGCCCGTTGAAGCATATGCCTACGTGATGAATGTAACTTTTGTTGATGGTACTACGTTTTACAAAAAAGGTAACGTCACTTTGTTAAGATAATATCATGCAGAGACGCTTATATACATACTTGTTGGTGGTGCTGATGCTGGTGGCTGCACAACACCGGTCTGCGGGGCAGGGCATGCACTTTTCGCAATATTATAATGCCCCTATGTTGCTCAATCCTGCCAACACGGCCTTGATGAGTGATGCAGATTTCAGGCTGGGCGCCAACTACCGCACGCAGTGGGCCAGCGTGCCTGTGCCATTCAATACTTTCTCAGGTTTTGCGGACTTCCAGCTTTTGCGCAACCATAACCTGACCAACTGGATGGGCCTGGGGCTGGCCATGTTTAACGATAAGGCTGGCGACGGTCAACTGGGACTGAGCCGCTATGAAGGGTTTATAGCCTACCATATACAAACCGGCAATTACAGTATGTTTTCGGTAGGCCTGTCGGGCGCCTATGTGCAGCGCAGTGTCGATTTCTCCAAACTGACATTTGACCGGCAGTGGGATGGCTTTAAGTTTGACGCAACGGCCTACAACGAAGAGACAGGGTGGAAAGGCGAAACCTCTTTTATTGATGTGGGCGCGGGCATCAACTATGCTTATTATCCCAGCGAATTTACCTACATAAAACTCGGTATAGGACTGGCGCATGTAAACCAACCCAAAGAGTCGTTCTATGCTATGGACAACAAGGTGCAGATGCGGCCCATGGCCAACCTTGACGCCATCTTCGTGACCAGCGATATGTTCACCCTGAACCCATCTGTATATTATACCCGCCAGGGTGGTGCCCAGGAACTGGTGTATGGCATCCAGGCGAAAGCTTTTATAGGTGAGGACAACAATGGCGACCCTACAAACGTTATATTCGGTGCATATCACAGGTATGGCGATGCTGTGATACCTGTGCTGGGCTTCCAGTGGGGGGGCTTAAAATTGGTTACTTCATACGATTTCACCCTCTCCGACCTGTCGAACGATGTGAAGTACAACGGGGCGCTTGAATTTGCGCTTATATATGAAGGGCGGTATTCGGGCGACCGCGATAAAATGAACTGCCCCCGCTTTTAACAAAAAATTACCTGAAATATCAATCGCAGGTTATTATTTTTGAGACAGATATATATGACAGATTATGGAAAATGAAAAATATAAAGTGCTTTTGGTAGAAGATGATACCAACTTCGGACAAGTACTGAAAAACTACCTGGAACTGAACGACTTTGTAGTGGAACTGGCCCGCGATGGTATACTGGGCCTGGCAGCTTTCCGCCGCGAGAAGTTTGACATCTGCCTGCTGGACGTGATGATGCCGAATATGGACGGCTTCACACTGGCGGAAGAGATAAGGAATGTGGACCCCGATGTGCCGTTGTTCTTCCTCTCGGCCAAGAGTATGAAGGAAGATATTCTTTCCGGGTACAAACTGGGCGCGGACGATTATATTACCAAACCGTTTGACAGCGAGGTATTGCTGCACAAGATAAAGGCGATACTGAAACGCAACCAGGAAATGCAGGAAAAACATCATTCGCAGGTAGAGTTTACGATTGGCGGTTACCACTTCAACAGCAAGCTGCGCACCCTGGAGTTTGAAGGCAATACGCAGACGCTTTCGCCCAAGGAAAATGAACTGCTGCTGATGCTGTGCGAATACAAGAACGACCTGCTGCCGCGAGAGAATGCCTTGAAGCGTATCTGGGGCAGCGATACTTACTTTAACGGCCGCAGTATGGACGTGTATATTGCCAAACTGCGCAAATACCTGAAAGCGGACAGCTCGGTAGAAATTGTAAATATCCACGGCAACGGTTTCAGGCTGGTAGCGCCGGAGTAAGAAATAGCTTAATAAAATTCAGAGCCGCTCGTACAAGGGCGGCTTTTATATTATCTGCAACGGCAGAAATAGTTCAGGATTTTGCCTTAGTTTTGCAATCCATTTCCGATAAGATTGTAGTTCTAAATAATACTTGATGAAAATATTAGTTTGTATAAGCCAGGTGCCCGACACAACTACAAAGATCGCTTTCAGCGACGATAAGAAACAATTCAAAACAGACGGCGTTACGTATATCATCAATCCCTACGACGAATGGTATGCACTGGTGCGCGCGCTGGAGTTGAAAGAGGCGGGCACGGCAACGGCGGTTAACCTCGTGACGGTAGGTACCGCGGCAGTAGAGCCAGTGATACGCAAGGCCCTTGCCCTGGGTGGCGACGAAGCAATCCGCATCAACGCCGATGCTACCGACCCATACGCAGTGGCCGTGCAAATAGCTGAATATGCGAAAAGCGAAGGTTACGACCTGGTACTTTGCGGTAAGGAATCCATCGACTATAACAATGGTGTGACAGGCGCTATGCTGGCAGAATTGCTGGACATGGATTACATAGGCTTCGCCGCCAAACTGGACATAGCGGATGGCAAGGCTACCGTTACCCGCGAGATAGAAGGCGGGCAGGAAACGGATACTGCCTCATTGCCGCTGGTTATATCCTGCCAGAAAGGTATGGCTGAGCCACGCATACCCAATATGCGCGGTATCATGGCGGCCCGCACCAAGCCCCTGAAAGTAGTGGAAGGCACAACTGTTCAGCCGCTGACCGAAGTAGCGTTGTATGAAATGCCCCCTGCCAAAACAGGCGTGAAAATGATAGACCCCGATAATATGGATGAACTGGTGAACCTGCTGCACACAGAAGCGAAGGTGATATAAGTGGTTAGGGGATAGTAGTTAGTGGTTAGTGATTTGACAATTGATTTTTTTGTCCCGATAGCTATCGGGATTTAACAAGATAAAATATTTTATGTCAGTAATAATATTAGCGGAACACGAAGAAGGCGCATTCAAGAAGAAAGTTTTTGAAGCGGTACAATATGCTGCGGGTATTGCGCAACAATTGAACACTACCGCCACGGCGGTGGTGCTGGGCGATATGCCGGCAGAAGCTATGCAGGAACTGGGCGCCTATGGCGCTGCCAAAGTATTGCATGTAGCAGACGCACGCCTGGATAAGCTGAATACAAAAGCCTATACCAAAGCGCTGGCGGCAGCGGCCGAAAAAGAAGGAGCGAAAGTGGTCATTGCCTCTCACGACGTAACGGGCAAGGCTGTTGCGCCGCGTTTAGCGGCCAGGTTGAAAGCGGGCCTGGTAGCGGGCGCTATTTCCAATCCGGATATGAGCAATGGTTTTACCCTGAAGAAATCGGTATTCTCGGGCAAGGCTTTTTCGCATATCAACATCACCAGCGATGTAAAAGTTATTACCCTGCTGCCCAATACTTTCCCTGTAAAAAAGGGTGAAGGCAGTGCAACTGTAGAGCAATTGTCAGTATCGTTTGACGATAAGGATTTTGGCGTACAGGTAAAAGACGTGAACAAGATAAAAGGCGAAGTGCCGTTGTCTGAAGCGGAACTGGTGGTAAGCGGTGGCCGCGGTATGAAAGGCCCGGAAAACTGGGGACCGCTGGAAGAACTGGCGCACGAACTGGGTGCAGGACTGGCCTGCAGCCGCCCCGTGGCAGACTCACACTGGCGCCCGCACCACGAGCACGTAGGACAGACGGGTGGCACCATCCGTCCTAACCTGTATATAGCCGTGGGCATCAGCGGCGCCATACAGCACCTGGCCGGTGTCAACAGTTCCAAGACCATCGTGGTCATCAACAAAGACCCCGAAGCGCCTTTCTTCAAAGCCGCCGATTACGGCGTAGTAGGTGACGCTGCTGAAGTGCTGCCTAAGTTGACCGAAGCCGTGCGGAAGTTTAAGGCGGCGCATAAATAGTAACATAAACAATTAATGATAGTAAAGGGCTGCATTAGCAGCCCTTTGTTTTTACTCGCGTCACTGCGAGGAACGAAGCAGTCTCGCGTAACATGTATCTTAACTGGTTTTAGCGTCTCGCTAAGACCTAAGATTACGTAAGTACCCGCTTACATGCCACGCCAATAATCGATGAGGTATAAAACAAGTTTTCTACGCCGTTGCAGTGTGTTATTCACCTGCAACGCACTGATGAAGCATGTTTTGTTGGTGAAGTTTTCTCTCAATGCAATCTACATAGAAGCTTTAGTCTTTTAGCTTCAAATAAATCAAGCGAGCAAGTGCAAAAACGTTAATGGTAACCACTATATAAATGATATTGTATTGCAGTTGGGAAATGCAAGGCGGGCAGTCATCAATAGTTAAGCACGGTTCGCACAAAGGTTGAAAGTAAAAGAATAGCAGTGCGCCTATCGTTGTTACTAAAAGAGTTAGATAAAGTAGCTTCTTTGGTCTATTTACTACGTCTGTCAACATCCACTTCATGGATATATGTCTTATTCGCGTTATTTTTTTCTTACTAACTAGGTCTTAACGTCTCGCTAAGCATCCGCTTACATGCCACGCCAATAACCGGCAAGGTAAAAACAAGTTTCTTAAGCCACATCTTCAGTCACCTTCTCGCTTACGTCCTTCACTTTAAAAGTGAAGTTGCGCTGCGATATGTAGCTGAAGAGGGCTACTAATATCGTGGTTATTACTTTGGATGGTGTGGGATACCAGCCGAATGTTTCTACGAACAGCTTCAGAAAAACATAGTTGAGCCCTATACACATGGCTACCAACAGAGCATAGCGGAACAACTGTATTCGCCCCTTCAGTTTCGACTCCTGGAAGACCACATATTTGGCCAAAGCAAAGCCTACAGGGAAGCTGACGGTGAAAGAAATAATGAATGCGGCTATGTGCGGTGCTATTGTTATAGAATATATCGGTACGGGTTGTTTGTCCAGGATAAAGTTGTAGCTGATAAAATATATCAATATGTCCAGCACGGTGTTGGAGCCCCCACAGGCCAGGTAGCGGAATGTCTGCTTCTTGATCCACCCGGCGAAGGGTTTATGGAAGAAATCAATGACTGAAAGTATCGTATCTCTCGTTGTGTGTAACACTAACATTTATAGAAGATGCAAAAATAATGCATAATTTCTAAGAGAAAAACACTGTTTTATATATTACCATTTCAGCTTATCCAGGCGTTTGAAAAAGTCTTTTTCCCTGTTGCCGATGGATACCAGCATATCGCCCAGCTCATCGTAAGACACCAGGTCGGTTTTACGGGCTTTCATCTGCCTGGCCGCGCTATAAGCAAAGTTCCGCCATTCGTCGCCGATGGAGGTAAGTTCTACCGCCAGTTCCGCCAGGTCGTCCCGCTTCATGAGCTCCGAGGCTTCCTGCAGGAAGGCGGCATACAGGAAACGGAACCCGGCACCTCCCGTGCCTATTTCCTCCTGCATACGGATGATATTACCGAGGTACAACTGCGCCTGCCGCGGCGTGAGCTGCTGCGGGTATTTTCTTATTTTTTTCGCCAGCAGGAAGATGGCGTTGATACCAAACCAGGGCAGTGGCGGCGACAACATCAAAAAAGCATTTTTCTTAATGCCTTTTTTTATGGCTGTACGCAGGTCTATATCTGCCGGTACGTTTTTAATATAATACATAAACCCGCGGGGCTCAGGCGTGCCTTTGGCGAAACGTGCTTTGGCCAGGTCTTCGGGCAAAATTGTTGCCGCTTCTTCCAGCACTGGGTCGCTAATATTATACACCCCGTTCTCTTTACCAAAAGCTACCAGGTTATGCGCATTAAAATGAAAGCGGAAAGCCTCGGGCAGGTAGGGCAGGTAATATACGCTGCTGAGCATGCCGGCAGGTTTGCCCCTTTCCAATACCTCATCCAGTGCGGCCATAGCTTTTTCGGGCGAGCTGAAACGCTGTGTGCTGACATCAATGCCCAGGCTGTTGGTTACCCTCTTGAAAATGCTCCCCGGCCAGGAGCGGAATGTTGAGCCCGGTGTACCGCTCACTTTCAGGAAGGGTATATGTGCGAAAAACAGGCCAGCCCCTATACCAAAGGCCAATGGCTCCGTAACCTGGTGCAACCCTTCGTAGGCAAGCAGGTTGGCGGTAACCCCGCTTTCGCAATGGGCGTGCTGGTGATGTTGAAAATTTACCTGGCTCATCTGTAAAAATGCAAAGGAGGTTTTTATTTACCAAAAGAAAGAAGTTCGTCAACGGTGATGTTGAACACGGCAGCATATTTTTCCAGCATAGGCCGCCCCAGTCTTTGAAACACGGAAGGCTTCATATGCCTGCTCACCTGCCAGCCCCATTTGTCTACATATTTGGCCAGCAGGGCCTTGTCCATCAGGCTTTTCTGCATATAGTACGCTATGGGGCTCAGTTCACCGGCTTTTACTTTGGCTTCGGTTTCAGCCAGTGCTTCGTCCACCGCATCCCAGGCCTGGCGGGTAGCAAAGTTTTCAGCCTCCCACCCGGCCGAATTGACGCCGGTGTATTTGCCATCCTTGTCCACGGCGTACACTAGCTTTTTCAGCTTTTCGCCGCCACGAAAATCGCGGCTATCCTGCGGTACTTCGTTTACCTTCATCCCTGTATCCGTGTTTAATGAGGCTAAATTAAAAAAATCTCCCGACGAAACGGGAGATTACTGCAATGTAAAACAAACAATGTATATATAACTGCTATGCCCGGGGCGGTATAGCCTGGGGTACCAGGTTCTTAACAGGTTTTACTGTCTTCAGATATTCGAACATCGCCTCTATGTCTTCGTCCGTCAACTGAGCGAAGTTTTGCCAGGGCATAGGCGGAAGCATGGGGCGGCTATTGTCGATACCTTTGTATTTGCCTTCTTTCATGGCCTTACGGAAATTTTCCAGGGTCCAGTTGCCAATACCTGTACCGTCAGACGTGATGTTGGCGGCAAATGAAACGCCCCATGGGCCAGCTGTCGCTGTCAGGTCGCCTTTGAACAGCGCCCATTGCCCGCTTGCGGCCAATGTTGTATCGTATTCTCCCAGCGGCATTTCAGCATTGTAGCCCGACAGATATCGTTCCATATCAGGCGCGGGCCCTTGCGGTGTCATAATTTTAGGCGTGTGACAGTCTCCGCAGCCTATTACTGTTACCAGGTATTCGCCGCGTTTTACTTTTTCCTCCTGCGTCGGTGCTGCTTTTTCAGCCACCTGCGGCTGATTGCTGTTGCAGGCAACTGCCATCATCGACAGCAGCGCAATAATAGAGTACTTTGTCCTTTTCATCTGTTTATGTTTTAGTTGATTAAAAAATTGAGTGCATAAGATGCCCGTTGCAGGTATATACCCGTTTACGTTTTTTGTGGTTGTCCTGTTTTTATTGAATTATCCTAGCTGTACACCAATTCGTCGTTTAGCTGGTAATACGCGGGTTTATTTTCAACGACGCGCGTTGGGTTTTCCCCGGCAAACTCCCTGAACTCGCGGATAAAATGCGCCTGGTCGGCATAACCAAAGTGGTAAGAAATATCCGCCCATGATATTTCATCCTTTATGTTTTGCTGCAGGTATTTATATGCATTCCTGAACCTTATTATGCGTGTGTACATTTTAGGATTGGTGCCCAACACGTCTTTAAAACCGCGTTGCAACTTGCGTTCACTTACGTACAATTGCCTGCTCAACTCATCAATACTGATGGTGCCCCTGGACATACGTATCAGCGATACAGCGTCATCTATATAATTGCTGCGGGCATTCATGCTGTTGAGCTGCTGCAACATAAACTGCTCGCTGATATTGATGAGTGTACGCGGGCATTCTACACCATACATACGCCCCGTCAGCAGCTCGGTCTTCCTACCCAGAAAACTTTCCAGGTCGGTATGGGAATTAAACAAATCGCATACCGGTATCCTGAACATTTGCATCAGCGCTTCAGGTTTCAATGTTATGCCAAACATCACTGTCCTGCCCTTAGTCCTCCACGATACAGGGTCGCGCTGAACACCTATAAAAGAGGCGTCTGGCAGTTGTCTCCATTCACCATTATTCCATGTGCTGCTGCACACCCGGTTGATGTGAATGATAATCTGCGTCATGCCCAACGGCAGGCAGCGCTGTACGGGCGATTCTTCCTCACAATGCCCGTCAAACACCATGTAGGTGTAGTTGTCAACGTAAGGTTGCAACTCCGGCGATGGCGTATATTCATTATATGTGAGCGTCATAACAATATGATGTTACTGCATCGTAGTAAAATGCGCGGCAAAGATAATGTGTTTGTCCGGCCGTTTATTGAAAATTTCCGACATATTATTCAGCAACAGCCATTTCTGTTTCCAGCGTTGAGGCTACTGTATGGAACCTTTCTGCAGGCAACTCCTGTTCCGCCATTTGCAGGTAGGCTGCAAATACTTCGGCAGGTGCGCCGTATTTAATACCTGTCATCCATTCGGTAATTTCTGCATTGTTCATGCTGCGCATCATCCATTTGCTTTCCAGCATCAGTACATCGGGTGGTATGCTGGCTACTATAGCCTGCGAGGCTGCGTGCAGCTCTTCGTCAGTATAGTGTTTCCACAAGGTGGCCAGCAGTGTATCTTCTTCCCTGTTCATATGGTACAGGTTAAAAGCGATGAACTCGTTGAAAGCGTAAAAGATGCCCTGCCCGGTAATGTTTCGTTCCTGCGGGGTCGTTGCGTTTTTCCACGATGTCACCTGCTGTCTCAACCCCTCAGATAATTTGTGGTCCAGTTCATGATCTTTTTCGAAGTCTGCCACCAGGGTGGGATTGTGTTTTTCTACCATTGGCAGAACAAACTTGTCTTCGTGGTGAGCATGTTCATCAAACAGGTCTACTACAAGCGACACGGTGTTAACTACTTCCGCCGCATCGGGGGCAGACAAGTCGGTCGTTTGCAAGCGCAGGGCCGTGTCGTACATCAGGTGGCGTAGCCCTTTGTGTATCTGGTTGAATACATTGTAACGTTTGTGCGTCATAATTGTGATTTTTTGTGCAAAGCTACTTGCACGCCCGTACCCGGCATTGAAAAAAAGCGTCATCTTCTGTTAAAGGATGGTGAAAGCATAGAATGAAAAAAGCGCCCGTTTGGGCGCTTCAATATTTAATACCTTTAGTTGGGTAACTATTTCTTTGCGGAACTATCACTGCGGTACGGTTCCAGGTTGGGGCATTGGGCGTATTCGGGAGTTATTTTGATATAATAAGACGGCGCTTTATCCCTTATCCACTGCTGCATACGCTCGCCTTTTTTCTTTTGCAGCGCGGCAAACTGTATCCTGCTGTAATCTTCCGTCAGGTTGGCCTTGTGCGGCGCGGTGATGCTCTTCATATATACGATGCGGGTAGAACGTTCGCCGCGCATATTGGTATATACCATAGGCTTAGAATAGCTGCCCGGCTTCAAGGTATCTATCATCAGCGCCAGCGCCGGGTCAAGGTCTTCTACTTCCAGTGTTGTATTGCCCTGCTGGTCGGCTATCATGCCGCCTGTACGGTTCGACAGTTCATCGGTAGAAAATTTGCCTACGGCAGTTTCAAAAGAGAGCCTGCCCGCCACCAGTTCGGTGCGTATGCTGTCCAGTTTTGTCAAAGCTTTTTCAAAATCCGCCGAGGTGCGCTCGGGAGTTACCAATATATGCCGCACATCCGCCTCGTCGCCTTTGCGGTTCACCATTTGTATGATGTGATAGCCAAAGCGGGTGCGTATCACGGGTGATACTTCTCCGTTCTGCAGTTTAAACGCAGCCACCGTAAATTCCGTTACCAGGCCGCCGCCTTTGCGGGTGATACCACGCATGAGGCCGCCCTCATCGCGGGTGCCGGGGTCGTCGCTCACTATGCCTGCCTTTATTTCAAAATCCGCCCCGCCTTCCACTATCTCCTTTCTTATTTCTTCTATTTTGCGCCGGGCGTATGTATCCAGTTCAGGACTTACTTCGGGGTCTATTACTATTTGTCCCAGTTCTACAGTAGCCGGAAAGAAGGGCAGGCTATCGGCAGGTATGCTGGCGTAAAATTTCTGTACTTCGGCGGGTGTTACCTTCACGCTTTCCAGTATGCTGCCCTGCACCCTTTCAGACATGATCATTTCTTTTGTCACCTCGCGGTTCTCTTCTTTCAGTTGGTAGACGGTCTTGCCGGAAAGTTCTTCCACTTTTTCCTTGGAGCCGTACTGCATGATGAAGTAACGCACCCTGTTGTCCAGTTGCGCTTCTACTTCTTCATCGCTTACTACTACGCTATCGCGCCCGCCCTGTTCTACCAGCAGTTTCTGCAGCAGCATTTGTTCCAGCACATCGCATTCCGGCATATCCACTACCTCGGGATTTTGCTCTTTCATGGCATTCACCTGCATGTCTATGTCCGACTTCAGTATGATGTGTTTTTTACCCACCACGCCTACTATTTTGTCCAGTTCAGTTTGCGCAGTAGCAATCAAGGGCAGGCATACAACTGCCGGCAGCAGCCATGCCATCAGGATATTTATTTTCAAAGAATTCTTTTTCGTCATGTGTATCTATAAGGCAGAAAGCCGGAAATGTGAGGGCAAATGTAGTGTATTTGGCTTGGCCGAGAGAACAGGCTTAACATTTTTAACGTTTATATCAGCCTTTTTTCTTTTTGAATATCCCATCCACCTTTTTTTCGTTGTAAAACTCTCCGTGGCTGGGGCGCAGGGGAAATTGGTTCAGCCAGCCTTCCAGCCTGGGGATGGCGTCGGGGTGAAACTTCATCCATGCATCGTATTGCTGCGGGTTTTCCACTTTGCCGAACAGCCATTGGTTATACGCGTCAAAATAGCCGTTGCGTATCATCTGGTCGTGCCGGGCAAACAGGGCGAAGGGGTACTTCGCCGCATACAGCAACGTCCAGTCCATAATAAACCTGGTGCGCAGCATCGCCAGGTTTTCGGTAGTATATCCATCGCTCACTACGGGCGATAGTTTTATGTATGTATCATATACGGCCTCCTCAAAATTCGTTACGGCCCTGCCCTCCGCCCCATACCTGGGAATGCCACCCGTAGCCAGCGAGGTAAACAGCGTGCGGTATGCCTCCAGCAGCATGGCGCGGGTATCATAAGCGCGTTTGGTATGCTGCTCCATATTGATGAATATCTCCCCGTATAGCAGCGCCCATACTATCTTGTCGGTCTCCAGGTAAGCCCTGGCCGCCTCGTAATAGTTCAGGTGATAGCCCGGCGCTTTTTCTATCCCCTCCAGCCAGCTTTCCAGCGCATACACGTATTCATTATCATTTTCGTAGAGCAGGCCCATCTGGTGGTAGAGCGTTCCGGCATCGGGCATGGCTGCCAGGGCGTCGCGCAGCAGTTTTTTTGCTTTTTTGGTTTCTTTGATTGCCACCAGGCTCTGCGCCATTATCTTATAGGTTTCCGCATCGGCTACATTCTGTTTTATCAGCGGTTCCAGGGTGGCGATGGCTTCGTCATAGCCCTGCGCGAGGTAATAGGCCTGCGCCAGTTCGCGGTGCAGCAGCACTATATCGGGGGCTATCTGTATGGCCTGCTGGTAGCGTACTATGGCCTCGCGCAGGTTGCCCTGCGAGTGGTATTCCCGTGCCTGCTTATACAGGTTTTCCACCTCGGGTGTCGGCCAGTTGACCTGGGCCAGGGCAGCAGCGGCAGCCTGCAGGCAGAATATGCAGGTGAGGATATAACGCGCAAAACATTTCATACAAGCCGCAAAAATACCATAATGCAGGCAGAAATGAAGGATTTAACGCCACGGGTACCTGCCTCATCATTTTTCTCAATCGGCGCTTTAACATTATCTTCATATTTACACGTTGGCAAACCAGCCAGATGCAGTAAATTGCAGCGTATGAAAATGGTGCTTGCAACGTTCTTCCTGCTCATTTTCTCTTTCCAGGTGATACCCGTGAAGGAGATAGGGAAGATATTGTTCAAAGGCACGATGGTGGAAGAGATACACGAAACCGCACCCGACAGCGACGAAACAGCTTCTAAAGTAAAAAAAGGAAAAGAACCTTTTACCCCGCAGTGGTATATACACGCCGAAACATTGCTGGTGCTCAGGGGCAGCGGCCTGGGTATCCTCAGTCCCGAAAGTATTTCCAAGCAGCATATCCCTGATATTATTACCCCTCCCCCTAACGTAGCATAGTTCCTTACGTCCCCTCGCGGACAGGCTTTTCAAGCCGTTAAACTGTTATTTGTTTTTCAAAAAAGGGATTACGCCTATACGTATACATAAACTACAGGGTAGTATGAAAAAATCAGGTTTATTCAGCAATATTAAAAGTGACGCCATATCGGGCGTTATCGTCTTCCTCATTGCGTTGCCCCTTTGCCTGGGCATAGCGCAGGCATCGGGAGCGCCACTGTTCGCGGGTATCGTTACGGGTATCGTCGGTGGTATTATTGTCGGTTTCCTCAGCGGCTCACAACTCAGCGTGGTGGGGCCCGCCGCCGGTCTCACGGCTATTGTTATCGCCGCCATTACCGACCTCGGCTCATGGGAGATTTTCCTCTGCGCCGTAATGGCGGCCGGGTTGTTCCAACTGGTGCTCGGCTTTGCACGGGCGGGTTTTATCGCCAATTACATTCCCAGCAGTGTGATAGAGGGTATGCTGGCGGGTATCGGCCTTACTATTATCATCAAGATGATACCCGAGGCGGTGGGCTACGACGGCGCCGGGCACGAAAGAATGGTAGATGCCGAAGACGGCTTCACAATGGATTATGTAGTTTCCGCCTTCAACCACATCGAGCCTGCGGCGATGGTCATTTCAGTCATCGGTGTGGCCTTGTTGTTCCTGTGGATGACGAAACCCTTCAAGAAATTAAAACTGGTTCCCTCCGGGCTGGTGGTGGTACTGATGGCTGTTGCCATCAACGAATTGCTGCGCATGAGCGGCTCGCCCTTGTACCTGGACACTACGCACCTGGTGAACCTGCCCATAGCCGGCAGCGTTTCCGAATTCATAGGCCAGTTCAGCATGCCCGACTTTTCGGGCTTCGCCAATCCTGCGGTATGGCAAACAGGCGCCGTGATAGCTGTGGTGGCTTCTATAGAGACATTGCTCTGCATAGAAGCGACGGACAAGCTGGACCCGATGAAACGCTTTACGCCTACCAACCGCGAACTGAAAGCGCAGGGCCTGGGTAATATGATAGCCGGACTCATAGGCGGCCTGCCCATGACCTCCGTTATCGTGCGCTCCAGCGCCAATATACAGGCGGGGGCCAAGTCTAAGCTGTCCACCATCATACACGGTACACTGCTGATAGTGTGTGTGGCGTTGATACCCACGGTGCTCAACCTCATACCCAAGGCATCGCTGGCGGCAATACTGATATTTACGGGCTACAAGCTGTGCAATCCCAAAACATTTGTGCATTTCTGGCGCGAAGGCGGGGCAACCCAGTTCATACCCTTTGCGGCCACGGCTATAGGGGTGGTTACTTTAGACCTGCTGAAGGGCGTAGGCATAGGCCTCACGTTCAGCATCATCTTCCTGCTGTACCGCAACATGCGTATCCCGTTCTTCTTCCGCAAGACGAGCCATAGCAAGGGAGAACTGGTAGAAATAAAACTGGCGCAGGAAGTATCCTTCCTGAACAAGGCGGGCATAAAAATGGCATTGGAAAAACTGCCCAACGGCAGCAAGGTAATAATAGACGCCGGCGAAACGGAGTATATAGATTTCGACGTGCTCGACCTGATACGCGACTTCCACGAAACACGCGCTAAGGATAAGAACATTACCATGTCGCTGGTAGGTTTTAAGAATATCTACAAAGTGCCCAGGACGGAAAACCCCGATAAAGTGTTTTCTGAAATAGAAGAAGCATACGAAGAGGAAAATTCCACTACTACGGCCGGCAATTATCAAAAGCTGATAAAAGAGCTGGATAAAAATTAGAGAAAGGACAAACGAAACAAGCGAGCCTGCCCGCACACCATGCGGGCAGGCTTATTATTCTTTCCACAAAACCAGGATGAGCAAATGTTTCAATACTCATCCTTCCACAATCTTTCAAACAACTCCGGGTAATCCACCACCAGTCCCGCTTCATCTACTGTTATAATTGCTTCAAAGTTGTTGGGTATGTTCTGATAACGGTATTGTGTATCGCTGAGGCGTTCATATAACTGCGATAGTGGTTTGGTTTCTTCTTCCAGGATATCAAAGTAGATGGTCTTTATGGTCTGTGTTTCCCCAATAGCCGGTTCCAGGTGGTTGATAGGCAAAGTATTGGTGAACGGGCTCAGCGCGATATCTATATACAGGCAGCCGTTTAATTCTGTTGCCGGGTTCCCGTTTTTTGTCCAGTTACCCTTCGTGTCATGCTCATATATGTCGGCGCTTGTTTTATTTTTTGTGGTGATTTTCAACTCAAACAACTCTGTTTCCCAGTTGATGTTTGTTTTCAGCATCCAGGTTATCCTGTATATATCAGCCCCGTACAAACCTACTATAACCGAATTTACTTCAACACCTGCTTGCGTCATCGTCATCATGCAGTTCTCCAGGGCACGGTGTTCCCTGCTGGCCCAGATGATGTTGGTATGTTGTATGTTGGAGTGCGGTTTCATAATAGTATTAGCATACCCAGAAGTTAATAACGGCCTATTATATCAAATTGTTCAGGTTGCATTTTCGTAAGGCCACCCCCCAAAAGCTGTGATGCAATTATATGCTACTTACTTCCCGCCGTTGCAGCGTGTTCTTCACCTGCAACGACATGCTCGGGCATGCCTCTCCCGTCACTGCGACAGAGTATTTGCGAAGGCAAATATGGCGGAAGCAGTCTCGCGGAACACAGGTGCGTAGATGAGCGCTAATCTCCGCTCGTGTACACACTCGCTTCTATGCACATGCCCAATTCGCCCGCCAGTCGTATCAGTTCCTTAGGGAAATATAAACCCTGGCGAAACTTGTTCTTGTAGTTTATGCCAAAGTCAAGGTTAAAATATTGTACCGCTGTTACTTCCTTTACCTGTTTGAGTATGTCATAATGTTGCCGCAGGTAGGCTATTACATCCTGTACCTGTTGTTCAAATTCATCAAACCCCGCCTCGCTCACCGTGGTGCTCATGTAGGAATAAGGCAACTTCTCTTTTTCAGGTTTGGTTCTGTACCTCGGCCGGCCTTTGTAATTTTTATGGAAGCCGGGCAATGCCAATTGCGCGTCCAGCGCGTCCACATCCAGTTTTTCGCCTATTATGCTCAGGGTGCAACTCATGGGGTAAATTTAGGTTAAAGTTAGCTTGTCGTCCCACCGCCGTTGCAGCGTGTTCTTCACCTGCAACGACTTTGCCGGAGCATGAGATTTGACAACTTTCTGAGAGTTGTCAAATCTGGCTTACACCAAAGATGAATGTCCGGGAATGCAGCACCATACCAACTATTAAATAAAGATGGTAATTTCAGCCCTGTATGAAAACATCGCTGTCGCACTTACCGGTTTCCAAGCAGGACGACATACGCCGTATTACAGACATCATAGTGAAGAAGATACAGCCTGAGAAGGTAATACTCTTTGGCAGCTACGCCCGTGGCAACTGGGTGGAGGACCGTTACAGCGAGGGGCTTATCACCTACGAGTACATCAGCGATTACGATATACTGGTCATCACCCGGCAGGGTGAGCGGCGCAAAGACTACGAAGTGCAGGATATAGTGGTGAACACCTTCCGCCCGCGTACGCCCATTAATATCATAGCCAACGATATAGACTTTGTGAACCGCGACCTGGAGCGCAACCGCTACTTCTTCAGCGATATTAAGAAAGAGGGCGTGATGCTATACGATGCGGGTAATATACCACTGGCAGAGCCCCGCGAACTGCCCGCGCAGGAAAAGAAAGAGATGGCGCAAGATGATTTTGACCAATGGTATAAATTAGGAGTAGAGTTTTTTACAGATGCAAAGAACGCTTTTGAACGAGGCAGTAATAATAACTCATTGTTTTACCTTCATCAATCAGCAGAAAGCATATACAATGCCGTAATGCTCGTCTTCACAGGCTACAAACCCAAGACCCACAACATAGAAATGTTGTACCACTACAACAAGAACCACTCTAAAGAGCTGGCGATGGTCTTCCCGCAAAATACGCCCGAAGAGAAGCACTACTTCGAGCAACTGAAACGCGGCTATATAGAAGCCCGCTACAGCAAAGACTTCGTAGTCACCAAAGAAGAACTGGAAATACTGATAGACCGCCTCTCCCGCCTGCAGTCCATAGCCGAAAAAATATGCAGGGGAAAGATTGAGGGGTTTGGGTGAGGTTTGACAATCCCGACAGGTTGCGGGGGAGTCAAAGCTGCTTGCCGATGCTAAAAAGTATAGGAAATACCAACCGAATTAGCCGAGGTGTGGATACGCATAGCTTTAGCCCATTTCATCATTTTCGCGTTATGGCTGGCATACATAATACCATCTAAAAATATCAGCAATACTCCCTGTGTAGCTGTCGCAAGTCCTATATCCTGTACTGTGAAATTTTTTCCAAAAACTGCCAACACAGTGCCTCCTGCCATCATGCCAATATCCAGGTAAATGCGCGACCTGTACCGCGAAATATCGTTTCCATAGTTCTCATAAGCGGAATTAAAATCGCTGTTTACCTCGTTGTCTGTCCTTTTGATGGCAGACAGCACCGTTATACCCTGGATGACGCCCCACGCTGCGTTTGTCATATAGTAGGGCCTAGAAAAAAGGCTTGTGCTATAAGGCCTGGCAATGAACCCGCCTGTGCTTGCAATAATATTCACCACTACAAACGTGCCATAGGCCTTGTGTCCTCTTTTGTTAGTGGCTATGCGCTGGTCGGTGAGTTCCTTAAAGCTGAATTCAGGTTGCTGGGAATACCCTTTGAGCGATGACAGGCACAGGAGCAGGGTAGCTAAGGTCTTAAACATAGATGCGGATTTTTGCTGAGCCAAGATACAAAGTATTTTCTCTCCTTTGCAGTGACGCGGGTAGGGTTTGTTCTTGTGTTCGGGGATTGTTCAGTTGTTCACCTCCTCCCGTCACAGCAATAGAGTATTTGCGAAGGCAAATATGGTGGAAACAGTCTCGCGGAAATGATGGACGGGTTATTCATTCGCGCCTGTTGCATATGCTTGCAATAGACATGCTTGAATGCTCTGAATACCGGTCTAAGACCGGGGAACTCATTAGACTCGGATGCCCTGCGGAACATCCGCACCAGTGGATCTTTAATTAAAAACATTCAAATTAAGGCGATAGGTTTTCCACATTACGTTGATATTTCCAATAGGCAGATATTCCTGTTATGTCTAATTTTAATATGCCGCATGGTAAAGGCAAATGTCTTAGGCCTTGCGGGTGCTAAATTTAAGCAATAGGGCAGCGCGCCCAAGGCAAGTTCTTCCAATATTGGCAGAATTGCCTTGCGCCAAGACTTCTTGGTCAGCAACAGTCCTATTAGCAACAGCGTCAAGATACTCATCGGATGCAAAGTTAAGTGATTAGCAAGGTGCCAGGGAGGCTACAAACCAACTGGATAAAGATGATAGTACCAAAAAGCTAGTGTCAATCATGGTTGACGACAGTACGCACCGGCTGAGCTTTTTGGTTTTGCAACTTTTTAACGATGAATACAGAACAAGAACAATGGTTTGAAGAGTGGTTTGAGAAACTTGTCAAAAAATCGGCGAGCAAGCAATCATACATGCATTTTGACAGGAGCTTTAATTATGTCAAAAGAAAGGAAGCTATTAAAACGTTCTTTGCAGGTCCTATTGACAATGTTTCACGCCACTCGTTTTATCCTCTGATTAAGTATAACAAGGTTAACAAACGTATCAAAAAGATAAAAAAAACAGATGGAGGGATCGGCATAGAAGTAAAAGAAAAAGTAAGACCAATTTCTTATGCTGCCCATTTCGATTCAATAATATATAGTTGGTATGCATTCTGTCTGAGTAAGTTATACACTGCGTTTATTAAGGAGCAAAAATTTTTCGAAAACGTTATTGCGTACTTACCCTTGGGAAAATCTAACATGCATTTCTCTCACGACGTACAGGCATATATAAAGAAAAAGGGAGATTGTATAGCTATAACATATGACATTGAACATTTTTTTGATACGTTAGGTCATCAACATTTAAGCGAAAAGTGGTTAGATATTCTTAACAAGCCACAGTTGCCGAGAGATCATAAAACGCTTTTTAAACATGTTACAGAGTATAGTTACGTCTTAAAAGAGGATATTGAATCGGTTTTCCCTGAAACTTTTAGGGTGGATAGATTCAGGTATTGTACTCCCGCTCAGTTTAGGAAATACTTGCGTGGGAGTAAATTTATTTCTGACAACCCAGACATTGATAAGAAAATGGGAATCCCACAGGGATTACCCATAAGTTCTGTACTGTCTAACATATATATGATAGATTTCGATCGAGAAATTAGCCGCATTGCAAATGAAAAAGACGCATTTTATCGCCGCTATAGCGATGACATAATTATTGTATGCGACCAACGCAATGCTGAAGCAATTCAGCAAGTCATAGAAAACGGTATTCGACATGCAAAGTTGAGGATTAACGATAGCAAAACTGAACTACGGATATTTAGAGTGGACGAGTTTGGAGAAATGGGTTGCTTTGATGCAGCAGGAAATGCAAGTAAGTTACAGTATTTAGGTTTTGAGTTTGATGGGAAACAGAGCTACTTGCGTCCATCTACTGTAACACGTGTTGCGCGGAAGAGAAAGATCGCAATTTCCTCTGCAATTAATAAAGCCTATGGCCCTACAGGACATTCAACGTATATATATAGGAAGTCTCTTGGGAGGCAGTTTCATATTAACGCACCTTCGAAAGGTAGTAGCGGTTTTATGAAGTATGGTAAGTCTGCTATTCGGGCCTTAAATTCAGAATCTATTGCTCTTCAACTGCAAAGAGTCAGCAAGAAACTTGAAAAAAACTTAAAAAAAGCTATTGAGAAAAAAGAGGCTAAATTAATAAGAGACAAAGTTACTTTTAATCATAAAATTTAATGTGTCTTACCTGCCGAGGCTCCGAACGCGGACTTGGGAACAACTTAAGGAATATAGTTCTATTTATAATTTAATTCACATTAACACTTATTTTACGTAAATTTGTAATAATAAAACTGCCTCCCAAAAAGGCACCGGAAGTTCTTTGCATATTGGTCAGTATCAGCTCTCCGCCTCTGCGGTAAAAAATGTTCCGATTTCTAAACCCAAAACTCAGGCATCATTTTGGAACATTTTATTGCAAACTTAGTCGCCCCTTTAGGGGGATAGGGGGACATCCCGCGCCGGAAAAATTGTTCCAAATCCCGAAAACCCAAAATTCAGGCATCAAAATGGAACATTTTATTGGAAAACTTGTGCACAGTATTACTGAATTTAATTAGCTAATCAGCTAATCATCACAACTTGTCCCGCCGGGGCGGGATCAGCTAATTAAACCCTCACTTCCGGCGGTACTATCTGGCTCACATCGCCGCCGTTGCGTATTACATCGCGCACGATGGTGGAGGATATGGTGGAATACTCGGGCGCGCAGGTCAGGAAGATGGTCTCTATCTCGGGGGCCAGCAGGCGGTTCATATCGCCTATGGCTTTTTCGTACTCAAAGTCGGAGATGTAACGGATGCCCCGCATCATGTATTGGGCGCCTACCTCTTTGCAGTAGTTGATGGTGAGGCCCGTGTAGCTGGTCACCTCTATCTGCGGGTAGTCTTTAAATATCTCCTTTATCCAGGCTATCCGCTGGTCGACTGAGAACATGGGCGTCTTGCTGGTATTTACCCCTATGGCTACTATCAGCTTGTCGAACAGTGAAACGGAACGTTTGATAACATCCACATGCCCCATGGTTATGGGGTCGAAAGTGCCGGGAAACAAACATATCTTTTCCATTGTCAGGCTGCGCTTGGTTGTTTAAAAAAGCTGAATACAGTGGTACCGTAGTTCTTCATCCTCAAAAAGTTGGGATGGCCCTGGTAGTCGTTCCTGGGCGTGTGCTCCAGTACAAATATACCATCATCGGCCAACATATGTTGCTGGAACACCAGCATGGGGATATCATCAATATTCTCCAACGCATAGGGTGGCCCGGCAAATATAAAGTCGAACTGCTGTGTGTTTTGTTTCATGAACCTGAACACATCGCCTTTGATGATATGGAACTTCTCTGCAATACCCAGTTCTTTGACAGTCTTTTTGATGAAGTTGATATTGCCCATATCGCGCTCAATGAGGGTAAGGTCGCCCGCGCCGCGCGAGGCCAGCTCGTAGCTGATACTGCCCGTGCCGCCAAACAGGTCGCAGGTCTGGATATCCTCCAGGTCTATCATGTTTGTCAGCGTGTTGAACAGGCCTTCTTTGGCTATATCGGTAGTGGGGCGCGCGGGTGTGCTCGTCGGCGGACTGAACTTCCGTCCCCTGAACTCGCCTCCTACAATCCGCATGCGTACAACTGTTGTATCAGGTAGATATTGCTCACCCAGCTACGGTCGTTGGTCACTACGGTGCCTGTTCCGTCCTTCAGGTTTGGGAAGAATTGCAGCATCTCGGTGACGATGGAGGCCAGCGCTTTGTTGGCTACCGTGCATTGCATGGCCATAGTCATATCGTTGATGTCAAACTGCTTAGCCGTAAGCTTCATCTGGTACACAATATCTTCTGATGATTTGAAAGGAAATACCTGGTGCCAGTATAGTTCGCGGTTTTTGTACAGCGTGGCAAAAGCCCGGTCTGTCGTCAGGCTTATCTGCATACTGCATTCCGCCTTGAAAGGTTTGTAAAACTGGTAGGTGGCAAAAGGTAATATCTTGGTCTTGGTGAAGTACCGGTTGATGAGGCTTTTGATAGCCGACGGCCAGGAATAGAGGTAATATGCCTTGTCCTCGCGCAGGTGGTGGGTAGTGATAACTTCGTTGGCTTCTATAAAATGCAGCTTGCGCAGCCATGCTTCAGAGTCGTGGGGCTTGTACAGCAGCTCAGGCACCACCAGCGTCTTGTCAGTGGCCACGAATACTGAAGTCACCTTATGCGGCGCCGAAAGCATCTGCTCGTTGAGGAACTGGTGCTCGAAGAAATCTATGATCCAGGGAGGGAGTGTCCGCTTGTATTCATTGTTCTTGATCATCAGCAAGTCGCCCCGCTCGCTGAAGCCCGCCACCGAAACAGCCCTCGGCATCAGGACGATGATCACCCTCGCTATCTGCGATATGATGTTATCCCCTGTATGCAGTTTATATATTTGCTCCGTCGATGGGCTGTTTGCGATTTCAGACATAGATAGCACACAATTATAGAATAATTTCCCGACACTGCGTAATGAAGGCGCTTTGTTCTGCCGCGAAAGCTATTTTTGCAAAGCTAATACAGATAAAAGACTTAAAGGTTAACGCATTACAATTTCAAAGTATCTATCGTGCAGCTTTCCATCAGCAACAGGGACATCATCAGGTTGGCGGCGCCTATATCGGTGGCTATGCTCATACCGCAGATCAGCTTCCTGACGGACACTGTTTTCCTGGGGCGGTTGGGCGAGCGCGAACTGGGGGCCAATGGTATGGCAGGTATATTTTACCTGATACTGGCCATGGTAGGTGCGGGCCTGACCAATGGCATACAGGTGCAGATGTCGCGCCGTGCGGGAGAAAGTAACTATGTCGGCCTCGCACGTACGTTCACCAACGGTATGATGCTCTGTCTTGGGTTCGGTATCGGCCTTATGCTGCTGGCGATGGTTTTGGGGCCATACATTTTCCGCACCACGCTTGACGATGTCATCAATGCACAGTTGAGTATCGAGTTTCTTAACATGCGTGTATGGGGCCTGCCCTTCCTGATGCTTACGCAACTGGCTAACTCATTTTACATTGCCACCGGGCAGGCTAAGTACCTGGTACATGGTTCGATAGCAGGCAATGCTGTAAATATCGTATTAGACTATGGGCTTATATTCGGTAAGCTGGGCCTGCCGGAGATGGGTATGGTAGGTGCGGCGTTGGCATCGGTCATATCAGAAGTTGTATTCGGGATAACGATGTACAGCATTTTCTATGTTAAAAAAATGCAGGTGAAGTTCCCTATCCTGGCTACCGGGCGTTTTGATGTGCAATTGGCCAAGAGGTCTCTCATTATAGCCTCGCCGCTTATCGTCCAGTTCATGTTCAGCATAGGCGGCTGGCAGATATTCTTTATATACGTAGAGCACCTGGGTACGCGCGAACTGGCGGTCAGCCAGATATTGCGCAGTGTATTTGGCGTGGCAGGTATTGGGCTGTGGGCTATGGCTTCGGCATGCAATACTCTGGTGAGTAATGTGATAGGCCAACGAAAACAGAGGCTGGTGATGTCTGTAATACTGCGGTGCATCAAGCTGGCGGTGATATATGCGGCGGCATTAGGCGCCATCCTTATCATGTTCCCCCACGAGTTTCTGTCCCTCTACCGCGATGACCCTGCCCTGGTGCAGTTTGCCATTCCCAGTCTCAGGGTGGTAGCTATATCGTCCATTGTAATGGCGATAGCCACGGTGATGTTCAACGGAGTAATGGGCACAGGCAATACCCGCGTGAACCTGCTGATAGAAGTGTTGTGCGTGGGATGCTATATCGTGTACTGCTACATTGTTATTGAGCGGATGCACCTGCCGCTGTATTGGGCATGGGCATCAGAGTTTGTGTATTGGGGCGTACTGGTGGCATCCTGTATGTTATACCTGCGTACAGGCAGGTGGAGGAACAAGGTGGTTTGATGCTCTTATTCCGCCTCCATGTTCTATTCTTCCGCTTCGTTGACAATCGTTTTTGCAGTAGCAGGGAATGATGTCACTTTGTGTAAAAATTAGCTTGATGCGGTTTTTATGCATTCTTCTGTTACTCTCAGGTGTTCATGCGCAGGCGCAGGTAACAGTAAACAACTTGTCGGAACTGCTCGCCCTTGCCGATAAGACCAGTCCCACTGCCAGGCAGGCACAGCTACAGCCCTTGGTGGCGAAGCAGGATAAGCGTATGCAGGCATCTGTGCTTTATCCCAGGGTAAACGTCTTCGCCACGGGAGATTATTATCCCATACTCGCTACGCAATTGATTCCCGCAGAGGCGCTTGGCGGTACCCCGGGTACTTATCTGAAAGCCCAATTTGGCCTGCCGTATGTATTTACATCAGGCGCTGAACTGAACGTGCCCCTGGTGAACCTGGAAAACTGGGCAAAGCTGGCAAAAGCAAAAGCACAGCATGAACAGAGCGAATGGACCAGCAAAGTGGCGCTGGAGCAATTGCACCTTCAACTGATGCAATCGTATTACCAGGTACTGGTGACAAGGGAAGTATTGGCGCTGAACGAGGAAAACGACTCTACCGCAACCGAACTACTGCGCATACTTACGGCCCGCCACGACCAGGGCATAACAGACCCGGCAGACTACAACCGCAGCAGAGCGCTGACCCTGGATGTAAAGACTGCATACATCGGCTATACACAGGTGCTGGCTCAAAATATCCACAACATGGAGGCCTTACTGGGGACAGACACAATAGTTCTGAACGAGACTTTGGATGATTTTAACTGGCCGGCGCCGCGCCAGGACGCTGATATTACCGGCAGGCCTGCATGGCAGGAGGCGGGGCTGAAAGTACGTACAGCGGAACTGGGCCTCAGGCAAAACCGTAATGGCGGATTGCCCGAGCTGCAACTGGCCAGCCGTTATACTTACAACATGCAAACTAATTTTGAACCCGGTTTTCAGAACATTGACTTCAATGTGGCGAATGTGGGTCTTAGACTGAATGTACCTTTGTTCCAGGGAAACTATTACCGGTCTGCCAGGCAAAAGAGTATGCTGCAACTGCAAATAGCCCGCGAGGAGCAGGAACGGACGGCTGCTTTGCTAACACAACAACAGGAGGACTGGTTGGTGCAGTACAATGCAGCATTTAGTAAGCACAAGGTATTGGAAGACAAGTTACGCACAGCGAAAGATAACCTGCGCATCGCACAGCTGAATATCAAAGAAGGTGTAATGGAGTTCGACCAGTTCAACAATATATTTATGGATTACAACAGGGCGCGGATGGAGTATTTGCAAAACCTCGCCGACGGCATATTATATCATCTGTTATGTACACAAAACTTTTAAGAGCAATGAAGCGGTCCGCAATATGGATAATGTCAGGTGTTACAGTTATTATTTCCCTGGCCATATCCGGCTGCAGCGATAAACAGGAAGCCGTGCAGCCCCGGTTCATGAAGCTGACGTCTGCTGTATATGCTTCGGGTACTTTGTTGCCGGAAGAAGAATATACCGTAATGTCGGCCGTAGATGGCTACCTGCAGGAGGCATATGTGAAAGAAGGCGATACGGTGAGGAAAGGACAGGCGCTGTTTTATATCACCAGTGAAGTAAGGCAGGCGCAGGAGCAGGGTGCAAGCGCGCTGGTGCAACGCACACTGCCCACAGTAGCCGAGAATGCTCCTGTGTTCAGGGAACTGCAGGGGCGCATGGAAGTGGCCCGGATAAAAATGGAGCAGGATGAGTTGCAATACAATCGCTACAAGAGGCTGTATGAAGAAGATGCTGTTTCTAAAAGCGCCTACGAAAAGTATTACCTGCAATACCAGGCTTCGCAAAAAGATTACCAGAACCTGAAACAGCAATACGAGCAGCAAACACTGAGTGGCAGAGTACAATTGCAACAGGCGCAAAACCAACTGCAGTTAAGTATGGCCCAGCAAAATGTCGGTAAACTGAAAAGCTTTGCCGACGGTGTGGTATATGACATATTTAAAGACGAAGGCGACCTGGTGAACGCCAACCAGCGCATAGCTTTGATAGGCTCAGGCGATATGGTGGCCAGGCTATCGGTGGACGAAGACGACCTGGACAAGGTATATCCGGGCCAGCCGGTGCTCATCACCATGGACGCATATGACGATAAGGTATTCAAAGCCCGCATAAAAAAGGTATATCCCGTGTTGAATAAAGTGGAACAGTCTTTCAGGGTAGATGCTATGTTCGACGAAGCTTTGCCGGTTGGTATCTATGGGTTGAACCTGGAGGCTAACATCGTATTGGCGGAGAACGAAGAAGTGATGGTAATACCCCGCAAGGCGCTGGTAAAAGGCGACAGTGTATGGATAAGCAAAGATGGCAAAGAAACTATGGTACCCGTGCAGACAGGTATTGCCGACGACGAGTGGGTGGAGATAAAAGGGGGTATAGATAAATCGACAACCGTAATAATCAAATAATGAACTGGAAGCTGGCATTGAATATCGCTTTAACGCACCTGCTGTCTAAGAAAAAACAGAGCATCGTTGCTATGATGGGTGTCACCTTCGGCATTTCCATGTTTATTATAATGATCAGTTTCATGACGGGTGTTAACCAGTTTACTGAAGACATGGCTATGGATAACACCCCCCATGTACGTATTTATAAACCCCTGGAAATAGAAGACAAGCAAATCATTGCCTTAGGCCAGAATAAAACGGAAAGCGAATGGTATGTAGTAAAACACCAACGCCCCAAGAATGAGCTAAGCAAAATAAAGAACGGTCTTGCGCTGATGGAAAGCATAGAAGCCATGCCGGGTGTAAGGGGCGTGGCTCCTCAACTGGCAACACAGGTGTTTTACAACAACGGCCCTGTAAAGATATCAGGTAATATTTATGGCATAGATGTGGAACGCCAGAAAGAGTTGTTTGACCTGGACAAGAAGATGGACCTGGGCGACCTGGACGACCTGCTAAAGGCATCGGATGTCATCGTGATGGGTAAGGGCCTTGCGGAGAAAATGAACGTCACCGTAGGCGACAGGGTGAGCGTAACTACGCCGGAAGGTGGCAACCTGACCCTTAAGGTAGCAGGTATATTCTCTTTTGGCATAGCTGCTATGGACCAGACACAGAGTTATGCCACGCTGGCTACAGTGCAAAAGATACTCCAGAAAGACCCTTCTTACGTCACCGACCTGAATGTGAAGATGATAGATGTAACCAAAGCCGCAGAGCTGAAAGATGAACTGGCGAACCAGCTAAAAGGAGTGAAGATTGAAGATTGGGAAGAAGCGAACCAATCGCTGCTGGCCGGTGAGCAGATACGTAATATCATGACCTTCGTGGTATGTTTTACCTTGCTGGTGGTGGCTGGTTTTGGCATCTATAATATCATGAACATGAACATCATTAATAAAATGAAAGACATAGCCATATTGAAAGCAACGGGTTTCCAGGGAGCGGACGTGACCGGGATATTTATGCTGCAGTCGATCATTATTGGTATTGCAGGAGGGCTGCTGGGATTAGGCATCGGTTTCTTCTTCAGCTACCTTTTGTCTGTTACACCCTTCCCTGCAGGAGAATTTTTCAGAATAGATACATTCCCTGTAAATTTTAACCCGATGCATTATTTCATTGGCCTGTTCTTCGGCTTCCTCACCACGCTGTTTGCAGGCTGGTTCCCATCAAGGAAGGCTGCGAGGATAGACCCTGTGGCAATCATAAGGGGATAAAAGATTTTAAACATGGCTACAGTACTCAAAGCGGAAAATATACGGAAGAAGTTTTACCAGCCCACGGAGTTCGAGGTGTTGAGAGGCCTGGATTTTGAAGTGAACGAGGGCGAGTTCTTTTCCATTACCGGAAAATCAGGCTGTGGTAAGAGTACATTGTTATACATATTGTCTACCATGGATACGGACTATGAAGGAAAGCTGACCATAAAAGATGAGGTGCTGACCGGTAAAAAACAAAATGCGCTGGCGGCATTCAGAAATGAGCACCTGGGCTTTGTTTTCCAGTTCCATTTCCTGTTGCCCGAATTTACCGCCTTGAAAAACGTAATGCTTCCCGCATTGAAGCTGGGTAAGTATAGCGAGGAAGAAATAGAACACAGGGCTATGGAAAAGCTGAAATGGGTGGGTATGGATAGCTTTGCCACGAAAAATGCCAGCCGCCTGTCGGGCGGGCAGCAGCAACGTGTGGCCATAGCCCGGGCGCTTATCAATCAGCCGGCCATCGTAATGGGCGATGAACCTACAGGCAACCTGGACAAGGCCAATTCACAAATTGTGTTTGAATTATTTCAGAAGCTTGCCAAAGAAAATAACCAGACCATCATTGCCGTTACCCACGACCTGGATTTCGCCGCGGGTTCCGACCGGATTATGGAAATGGTAGATGGTACGATAGCCGGTATATCAACACCTGCACAGGCAGGGCCTTATATTTAATTTGTATTTTGCAGTGGCATCGAATATAAATAGGGTGGGAGGCAACATGGCTGAAAGGGATTTGCAAAAATTACAACTGAGGTACGGGCCGTATTTCATGATCGTCGCTTTTGCCTCCATCACCGCTATACTGCGTCTCTACCTGATGCCGGAGTGGGGTTGGTGGCACCTGCCATTGCTGCTGTACCAGATATTAGTGTTCACCGGCTTCTGGCACCTGATAAACTATATTAACCGTAAACTCAATCCTGTTTACCCTTTTGAACGAGGACCGCTGAAGCGCATGATGTTGCAAAACTTTATTACGCTGCTGGTATTGGCTCCTCTTGTTGCTGTCGGGCTATATTTCAGCAGGGATTATATTCCCGATTTTGTCAACAGGCAGTTTATGGCCACTATGCTGCTGGTGTTCGTCCTCGTGATACTGATGTTCAATTTCGCCTTTTATTCCTTCCATTTTTTCGCTAACTGGCAGGTGACTATTGAGGATAAAGCTAAACTGGAGGTACAGGCGGCAGAACTGGAAAAAGAGAAATCGGAAATGCAATACTACCAGTTGAAAAACCAGGTGAATCCGCACTACCTGTTTAACATGCTTACCTCGCTGGACGGACTGGTGCATACCAACCCTGACCTGGCATCAGAATTTATCCGGCATATGTCGAAGGTGTACAGGTACGTGCTGCAACATAAAGAGAATGAAGTGGTAAGCATGGATGAAGAGTTGGAGTTTATCTCCCATTATATCGAACTCCTGCAAATACGCTATAAAGATGGGTTGTTAATTAACATCAACCTGTCTGCCGACGCACGGGACAAAGGTATTGCGATGGTGACCCTGCAGATGCTGATTGACAATGCGATAAAACATAATATTGTACAGGCGGCAACACCCTTGCATATCACCATCTCCGACGAAGGGCAATACCTGGTGGTAAGCAACAACAAACAAGTGCGCAGGCAGATAGAGACCTCGAACCGCCACGGGTTGGAGCATCTGCGCAAGCTGTATTCGTTCCTTACGTCATTACCTGTTATAGTAGAAGACACGCCGGAATATTACACCATAAAAATTCCCTTATTGTAAATTGAGGCTGATGAACATACTGGTATTGGAAGATGAACCCCTGGTGGCCGAAAGTTTACTGAAGCTAGTGCGCCAACTGGAACCGGAAGCAAGTATTACAGGCCCTGTGCAAAGTGTAAAAGACGCGCGGATGAAGTTGGAAATGCAGACCCCTGACCTTATTATTTCCGATATACAACTGGCTGACGGTATTAGTCTGGATGTGTTCACCGGCTATAACATACAATGTCCCATTATTTTTACCACCGCCTACGACGAGTATGCTGTACGGGCCTTTAAAGTAAACAGCATAGACTACCTGCTAAAACCGGTGGACAAAAATGAACTAAAAGCGGCGCTGGATAAATACCATTTGCTGCAAAGCAAGTTTGGGAATAAAGCATACCTGCAGCAGATCGGGGAACTTTTCAGGGACTTTAAAAGCGCGGGGAAGTACAAGGAAAGGTTTGCGGTACATATGGGCAGGAATGTGCTGCTCGTACCCTCTTCTGAAGCGGCAGGTTTCAGCAAAGAAGAAGTTATTTATCTCGTTAGCAATTCAGGGAAAAAATATATTACCGACTATCGCTCGCTGGATGAAGTGGAAGAATTGCTCGACCCGTCACAGTTCTTCCGGGCCAACCGCCAGCATATCATCGGCATCAACTACATAGCGTCTATGCACGGCGACGAAAGCGGCAAGATTTATGTAAAAATGAAACATGGCGGAGACGAGGAAATAATCATCAGCAAAGAAAAAGCCGCCTCTTTCCGCAAGTGGTTGGAAGGTTAGCGGCGTTTATGCCAACTGTTCCGCCAACTCTTCCATCCGTATGCCGTTATGGCTTTCATCGTACATGCATTCACCATTCTTTATCAGCAGTAGTTGAGGACTTTCATGATGTACATGAAATATATCTGCGACTCTATTGCTTACAGGCCTGTGTGCCAATACATCCAGGAAGTAAAACTTAACGCCCACGGGCGCCTCCCCGCGTTCCAGCCTGGTTTTGGCCATTGTACATATATGGCAGCGATGGCTGTGCTTGTATATTACCACGGGTTGTGTTTTGCTTTCTTCTATAATAGCGTCCAGTTGCGCTTCGTCTGTTAACTCAATCCAGTTCATACTGCAAAGTTACCTGGTTAATAGGTTAACAGGGTAATAGGGCAATAAGGTTAATTGATAAGTTTTAGCTGTATCTCCTTATTAACCTTTTAACACTTTGCGCCAATTAACTTACTTTCGTCCCGTCAAATTGATTATCTATGACTAAACAAGCATATATATTCCCCGGACAGGGAGCGCAGTTTACCGGCATGGGCAAGGAGTTGTACGATAACAACACCATTGCCCGCGAATATTTTGAACAGGCTAACGAAATTTTAGGTTTCCGTATTACCGATATTATGTTCACAGGTACGGCCGAAGACCTGAAACAAACCAGGGTGACGCAACCCGCTATCTTCCTTCATTCGGTTATTAAGTTCCTCACCAGCGAGCTGCCGCATGCCGATATGGTGGCGGGACATTCATTGGGTGAATTTTCTGCACTGGTGGCCAACAGGGTGTTGAGTTTTGAGGACGGTCTGCGCCTGGTGTATAAGCGTGCTATGGCTATGCAGCGCGCCTGCGAAATAAATCCATCGACCATGGCGGCCGTACTGGGCCTGGACGATGCGAAGGTGGAAGAGATATGTGCATCCTTTACCGATGATGTGGTAGTGCCTGCCAACTACAACTGCCCCGGCCAGTTGGTGATAAGCGGTAGTATAGAGGGCATCAACAAAGCCTGCGAAGCCATGAAAGCCGCAGGGGCGAAACGCGCAATGGTATTGCAGGTGGGCGGAGCTTTCCATTCGCCGCTGATGGAACCGGCTAAAGAAGAGCTGCAGGCAGCTATAGAATCTACACATTTCGGCAATCCCACCTGTCCGGTTTACCAGAACGTAGATGCCAACCCATATATAGACCCCTCAATGATACAACGCAACCTTATTAACCAGCTTACAGCCCCTGTGCGCTGGACGCAGAGCGTGGCGCACATGGTAAGGAACGGCGCCGCTAAATTTACAGAAGTGGGTCCGGGCAATGTATTGCAAGGGCTGGTAAAGAAGATCGCCAAAGAGGTGGAGACTGAAGGCTTGAGTTAATTTTTCCGGGTGGCTATAGTATTTACGGGCGGCCATTGGCCGCCCGTAAATATGTTGTGCTATTGATATTTCTCACCCCTGTTTATGACCACGGTCATCCGACTTGTAATCCGCATGGGATAATTTCATGCAAAATATTCAGTTATGGAAACAGCAATCAAGCAGGCAGTAAGGGAAATAACCTGGCCTGAAAAAACATTTATCATCAGAAGGACTACTATGCCTTTTGATAAACTCCCGGATTTTTTCAAGGAGAGTTATGGGGCTATTTACGGAGCCTTGGCAGGTAAAGGCATACGACCAACTGAAATGCCTTGTGCCTTCTATTACTCAATAAATGAAGTGAAAAAAGAGACAGAGCTGGCAGCAGCCGTACCGGTAAGTGCCGACACACCTGAAATAGCTGGTTTTGAGAAAGTGACATTCCCGCCATCGAAGCTGATAACTACCACACATATTGGTTCATACGAAAGCATGGGTGTACCCTATGGCACAATGGAAAAATACCTGGCGGAAAATAAGCTGCGGAAGGGGCTTGTAATAGAAGAATATTTTTCCGACCCCGAGGTGGAAAAAGACGCTTCTCAGTGGAAGACCAATATTTATTTTATGGTGGAATAGTGGAGTGGCTGGTTAAACAAGCCTGTATTTATTGAAAACCTCAGTCACTATTTCCTTGTAGGTATTACCGATAGGTACCTCGCGTGTCCGGGTGTGTATCAGGTTGCCCGATATCTCGCGTACGTGTGCGATATTGATCATGTACGATTTGTGTACCCGTACCATTTGCGGATAGGCGGATAGTTGCTCTTCCATGTTTTTCATGGTGCTGAGCACCAGCATGCTTTTATCGCCGGTCCATAGCCTTACATAATCTTTTACGGCCTCGATAAGTTCCAGGTTCTTAATGTCCACCTTTACCAGTTTGCCGTCAACCTTCACGAATATATTTTCGCCCTGTGCTTTCCTGTCGAGGATGGTGGTGGCTTTGTGGATGGCTTTTTCAAATCGCTCAAAAGAAAAAGGCTTCAGCAGATAATCAACAATGTCCAGATCGTAACTCTCAACCGCGTATTGTGTGTAGGCGGTCGTGAGGATAACCAGGGGAGGATGGGTTAGTTGCTTCAGGAGCTCGATACCCGTCATCCCCGGCATGTTGATATCCAGCAAAATAAGGTCAACGGAGTTTTCTTTCAATGCTTTTATTGCCTCTGCAGCGTTTTTGCATATACCTGCAAGCCGCAGGCCTGGTATCCTTGATGTATAATCTTTAAGGATATCTCTTGCTATAGGTTCGTCGTCTGCTACCAGTACGTTAATTGCGTGCATCAGGACAAATTTACCATAAGTTCAATCTTGTATTTACCCGCATCCCGGTAAATTTCAATTGCGTGTTTCCCGGGGTATAATATTTCCAGCCTCTTACGCAGGTTGGTTAACCCCATGCCACCGCTTCTTTTAGCATCGACACTGCTCTTGTTATTCTCTGCAGATATATGCAGTTTATTATTGTTGATGGTGAAGGCGTAGTTAACACGGTATTCGCCCTCGGCAAATCTTATACCGTGTTTGAAAATATTTTCAAGTACCGGGAGCCACAGGAGCGGGGGCATCATATAGTCTTTATCGGCTTCTATCACAAAACGCAAATTGCCGGTATCCTGCAGCCGGAGCAATTCCATATCAATATACGCTTGCATCACTTCTTTTTCTTTTTCAAACGATACCAGCGGTACATCCGTATCATACAGCATATAGCGCATGATAGATGACAGCTTGAGTATGGACTCAGGCGCTTTGTCCGACTTTTGTAAACTCAACCCGTAAATATTATTCAGCGTATTGAACAGGAAATGAGGGTTCAACTGGTTACGCAGCAGGTCAAGCTCTGCCTGCATTTGTTTATGTGTGGCTTCCTTGGCTTTCTTTTCCTGTTTAGTATGGTCCTGCATATACCACGCCATTGTGAAAATAAGAACCCAGGAACCCAGCCCTATTGCATAGACCGGAAGTTCTTCCAGTATGGAAGGGAAAGACCAATCAGACCCAACAGGCGACGTTATCAGGCTTACTTCGTATATCTCAATACCAGGGTACCGATGCATCATATCCTTTAGTAGAACTACAAAAGCCAGCGAGGTAGCCAGTGTAAGTATAACAACACTAAGCATGTACAGGAACTTCTTCCCCGGGTCAACATAAAGGGAACCAGTACAAAGTTATTGATGACGGTCATGATGATGAGTAAAACCGTTGTGGTCACCTTATATAAATTGTAAACCCGCCTTTCGTATGTGTCCCCGTCATTGTTGGCAACATATAGAAAAAGGAAAATGATAATCCAGAAATAGATATTGCGTGCGAGGCGGCTACCAAATATTTTGTTCCATTTATATGCTGACTGAGGCATAACGCAAAGAAACTCATAAGGCAGGATAATCCACCCCACAGTTCGACCAAAACGGCTTTTTTACCGACCAAATGTCAACGGGGCAGTTTTGTCGGATATTTTTTTACATTGGTCGAATAAGATTATTCAGTTCAGCGGTGATGTCGTTACTTCGTTCTATAAACATAAGGCTATGAAGAAACTCTTATTCATTTTTGTATTTACTGCCGGTTTGCTGCAACCGGTATATGCACAGCTTAACAGCGCCTTCAGCCAGCGGCTGGATAATGTTTTTGACAGCGTCTGCAACAGGTTTAAGATAAAAGGTGCTACAGCGGCCATAGTAGTGCCCGGGCAGGGTATATGGGAGCGTGCGCATGGCATATCGCATCCCGGTTCGCCTATTACCACAGATATGTACATGGGTATAGGCAGTAATACCAAAACATATTTCGCTGTGCTCATGCTGAAACTACAGGAACAAGGCAAACTGGACCTGGATGATACTATCGGGCAATGGGTGCAGCATCCGAATATACCAGGGACTATCACCATCAGGCAATTACTGAACCATACCAGCGGCCTGTATAGTTATACAGACAATCCCGGTTTTGATAATTATATCTTCCCCGATTTTACAAGGATATGGCCGCCTGACAGTGTGCTGAACCTGGTAGAGGTGCCCAATGCCGCACCAGGCGGGGCGTGGGAGTATAGCAATACCAATTACCTGGTGGCAGGGCTCATCGTCAGGAGCGTGACCGGAAAAACCATACAACAGGCGCTGCGCGACGAAATATTAACCCCACACGGATTAACAGAAACCTATTTCTTCCCCCATGAAACACCGCCTGGAACCGTACCTCATAGCTGGTCGGGCAACCTAAGCGTAAACGGCAGTCTTGAAGACCTGGTAGCTACATATAGCTACTCGCACAATGCTATGTTCAGCCTGGCATCTGCCGCCGGCGCTATCATGGCAACGGCTAAAGACAATGCCTTGTTCTGGGACAAACTGATGGCAGGGCAGATACTGAACAGCAGCTCTATGACGGAATTTGAAACCCTGGTGCCGATATCAATGGGTCAAGGTTACGGGCTCGGAGTATTTAAACTGAACAGCTTTAACGGGCGTACGATTGTAACGCATGGGGGCACTAATTTTGGTTTTATTAATGAAAACCTGCATGAAAAGGTTTCGGGAGTAAGCATCGCTATGCTTACCAACCAGGATAGTATCTCGAATAGCGTCCTGTTGGGCGGTTGCATTGCTGCCCTGCATAAAGTGACCATACAATACACGGATACACGTGATATTATCTACAGGCACGATGATATATATGTATGGCCCAATCCGGCACGTGATGAACTGTTCATCGACATAATAAACAGTGATTTTGCGCAGCAAGCAGTGATATATGATATGCTGGGCAGGCAAATGCTGGCTAACGGCTTGCAAGCCGGCCAAAACAGGCTGAGTTTGTCAAACATCAGTTCGGGTACCTATATACTAAATGTGCTGAATGGAGACAATACGGTGCACAGGCAAAAGATTCAAATCATACATTAAACGGCTAACAAATCATGAAGAAGGCAATTGTCATATCGGCTGTAATAATATTCACAGGCATAATTGTGTACGCCTATCGTATGCCGATATTGTTTAAAATAGGAGGGTTAGAGCAGCCGCGTGTCGAAACTACTGGCAGTATAAAGGATTTCCTTGCTGGTAATAGTGCCAGGTACCATGTTTTAGCTGTTGCTAAAGATAGTGTTTCGTTCCGGATGTTGAGTAAAAATATCGGGATACCGGGCGTGATCTTTTTTAATAAAAACAGGCAACCCATTAAATGTAGTGAGGGCATCGGATGTCCGAAAGTTGCGAGAAGATTTGCAAGCGAGCTCAACAGTAATGCCATTTTTAATATTGACACTTCGGGGCTTACTGTCAGCCAGTTGAGTGAGGTGTTGGATGCCTGCAATGTTTTGGAAGGAGAGGAATTATTGGCGGAGGATGTGATAAAAAAATACGATTATATAGTTGTCTATGGCTGGTGTAAATATCTGCCCGGACAGTCAGCTACGATGGCAGGTGTTGGAAAAGAACTGCTGGAAAATAAAGATGTATCTGTGTTAGTGATTTCGGTGAACCTGGATTTCGTCAACACCTGGTACAAAAGTGCTGAAGCACCGAAACTGACTATATAATATATAATACACTAAGAAGACTTACAACGCTCACCAACAACCACAACAAAACGCCCTGCAGCAAAGGTTTGGCGCCTACAGACTTCAATGCCTTGGGAGACAGACCCGAACCAATCAAAAACAGCGTGACCGTAAAACCCGTTTTAGCAATGCGGACTATATAAGGGGTTATAGGTTCCAGTTGCGGAACATTGGAACTGATGAGCATGGCCACTACAAATAAGCCAATAAACCAGGGTATGCTCACCTTAGTGCCTTTCTTTTTGAAAATAAATGCGGTAAGTATCACTAATGGGATGATCCACAAGGCGCGTACCAGCTTAATGGTTGTTGCAATATTCAATGCTTCTTCTCCATAGGTGCTGGCGGCGCCTACCACCGAGCTGGTATCGTGTATAGCTATGGCAGCCCATACGCCGAACTGCGACTGGGATAGCTCCAGTATATGCCCGATGACCGGGAATATAAACAGGGCTACTGCATTCAGCACAAATACCACGACCAACGATACACTGGTCTGCTCTTCGTTGGCGCCCGCTACGGGTGATGTAGCTGCAATGGCGCTTCCCCCGCATATGGCCGTACCTGTAGACACCAGGTAAGATGTAGTCTTGTCCACCTTAAACATCCTCCCGATAAAAATACCCGCAAGCAATGTGCCGGCTATGGAAATAATGGTATAAAGAAAGCCGTCCTTACCGGCCTGCAGCGCTGTGTTGATATTGATGCCGAAACCGAGGCCCACGATGGAGGCTTTTAGCAGGAATGCAGTGTATTTACTGCGTTTTTTGCCTAATGGATTGGTGATGAAAAACGAAAGCAGTAATCCCAGGAACAGCGCATAGGGCGGTGACATAAAAGGCATAGTGCACAATATCAATGCCAGCCAGAAAACGGCCTTACCTGCCATGCTGTTGTTCATTTTGTCAGACGTTACTATTAATGGGCAAATATAGAATGGTGTATTGTTGCATATTGTATCCGGTGTTACATATTACCATTTCACCCCGGCTTTTTGCATTACTTCTCTTATTGCTTCGTACGATTTGAAAACTATCAGGCCAAGGTCTTCCCCCTTCACCCACCGCACTTCCTGTATATTTTCTTCTGCCTGCGGTACTGGCTGTTCTCCAATGGTGCCTTTCATTCTATACCAGGCGGTCCGTTTCAACAGGTTTTGTTTGTTCTGGCTGTACACGTGGTAGGTGTCGCATATCTTCTCTTCCAGCTTCAGTTGATGCAGGCCTGTTTCTTCACTCACCTCGCGCAGGGCGCAGGCGTCTATCTCTTCGCCGTCGTCGCATTTGCCCTTGGGCAGGTCCCATTTTCCCCGGCGGAATATCATCAGCACTTCATCGCGCTCATTCATCACTACACCGCCTCCGGCATCTATGGGCGTAAACAGCTCATATAATTCTTCCTGCAATGAATCTGCGGAAAAATCCTCGATAATAGCCCCCATAGTACCCGGCTTGCCAATATGTTGCAGGGCCAGCCTGAAATGCCTGGGAAAAGCGCCTTCAAAATAAATATATCCTTGTGCCACCGGGTTCTTCGCTATATATGCCTTCGCATCTGTAGTGAGAATCAGCGGCTTATTGTTGATATATATTTTCTGTGCGAAGTTCATTCTTTGTAAAATTATTCATTTGGCGTAGGTTTGAGCGGTTATGAGTACTCAAAAACATTTTGCCGGAAAGTTAATGCAAATTAAAGCATTACAGATCAACCTGCAACAACCGTACACCTGGGCCTCCGGCTGGAAATCACCGGTATATTGCGATAATCGTAAAGTATTATCCTATCCTTATATAAGGGATTTTGTGAAGAGCGAACTGGCCAATATGGTCCTGGAGCATTTTCCTGATGCGGAAGTGATAGCGGGGGTAGCTACAGCCGGCATACCTCACGGCACTATGGCTGCAGACCTGCTGAAACTGCCGCTGATATATGTGCGCAGCAAGCCCAAAGAGCATGGTATGGGCAACCAGATAGAAGGCGTGTTGCAGCCGGGACAGAAAGTAGTGGTGATAGAGGACCTGGTATCAACCGGTAAAAGCAGCCTGCAGGCGGTAGACGCTATACGCGATGCGGGCGGAGACGTGATAGGTATGTGTGCTTTGTTTACGTATGGTTTTGATACTGCTAACGAAGCAATGGAAAAGGCCAATGTGCCGCTGTATACCATCAGCAATTATCACGCGTTGATGGAAGTGGCCGAAGAGCAAAACCTCATCACGACGGAGCAAAAACAGTCGTTGGAAGAGTGGAGGAAAGATCCTTCCGTATGGGGTAGACCCTCCTAACCTTCCCCCAGGAAGAGGGCATAATTATCATATGCAGTCCCGGTAGCTATTGGGATGTCAAATTGTCGAATTGAAAAAATGGCCTGGCTGAAACTGGTACGTTGGCAGAATTTAGTGATCGTCTTCCTCACGCAGTTGTTTGCCTGGGGGTGCGTCATCATGCCTATGCGCCATTATTCATCTGTACCGCTGGTGTTAAACTGGAATAATTTTCTGCTCCTTTCGCTATCTACTGTATTGATAGCGGCAGCGGGATATATCATCAACGACTATTTTGATGTAAAAATTGACATCATCAACCGGCCCGAAAAATTAATACTGGAGAAACGCATCCCTATCAAGCTAGCCATACTGGTGCACACGGTGCTGAATATTACAGCCATATTTCTTGCAATTGTAGTGGCCCGCCGGGCCGGGCATTACAGTTTTATCGCTATGCAGCTGGGCTGCACCCTCATGCTTTGGTTGTATTCTACCACGTTCAAGCGCAGGTTTGTTTCAGGCAATGTAGTAGTGTCCATACTCACTGCCTTTACCATTGTGGTGCTCATGCTTTATGAGAACGCCATACGATATTATCTCTACGAAGATTTCTTTATTTATGCCGGGGATATTCTGATCCCTAATCCTGTATGGGTATTGGGCACATATGCTTTCTTCGCTTTTATGCTTACGTGGATGCGCGAGATAGTAAAGGACATGGAAGATTTTAAAGGCGATGCGGAACAGGGCTGTGTTACTATGCCTATAAAATGGGGTTTGCTGCGCAGCGCCAGGTTTACGCAACTGCTGGGCCTGCTCACAGTTATCCCACTTGTTATAGGCGCGGTTAAATTGCTCAGGGAACAATGGTATGTGCTGGGAATATACGTACTGGCCGGCCTGGCAGCCCCGATTATGATGTGGATGTATTACCTTCCCAAAGGTGCTACTACCAAACATTATGGCCAACAAAGCCGTTATCTGAAGTTCATTATGGTACTGGGTATAGTATCGCTTGTTATTTATTATTTTCAAACCAATGGCTGATATAATACTTGCATCACAGTCGCCCCGCAGGAAACAACTGCTGGAGATGGCTGAAATAGAATTTGAAATAAGGATTGCCGACATAGACGAAACGCCGCCGCCCGGCATACCGCCAAAGGAAGTGCCTGAACTGCTCGCGCGCCAGAAGGCAAACGTTATTGCCGCAAACAATCCCGGCTCAATTGTGATAGCTGCCGATACTGTCGTGCTGCTGGATAATGAGATATTGGGCAAACCGGTAAACGAAACTGATGCGATAACTATCCTTAAAAAGTTATCCGGCCGCATGCACGAAGTTGTAAGCGGGGTTTGTATACAAAAAGGTAACGGGATACATAGTTTTTCCGCTGTTACGGAAGTATATTTCCGTTCACTCACCGAAGAGCAGATAAGACACTACATTACCAGTTACCATCCTTACGATAAAGCCGGCGCCTACGCTATACAGGAATGGATAGGCATAGTAGGAATAGAAAAGATAAACGGCGACTATTATAATGTAATGGGATTGCCGGTAGGACAAGTGGTAGAGCATTTGAAGCAGATGAGATAACCCCTCATCTACTCTATGCTCGGGTACACGTCTACATAGGTAGGTTCGTTCCTTAATTCTATAAAGTAGAACACTATGAATGCGAATGCGCCGAACGTGGTCAATATTACCATCCAGAATATTTTATCGCCCGCGGTCATAGTCCTTATGCGTGCCAGGTGTATAATAAAGTAAAGCAGGATGATACCCGTTATTGCGCAAATGATACTAAGTGATATCCATAAGCTGGTATAGTTTTGTACCATTGCAGTTACCCATGCAAAATGGTCGGATATACTCGACGTCACTACTTCTTCCTGCACCAATGCGAAGAAATATATCGTCCAGAGGGTAAACAATGCCATAGGAGTGAAGCATAATAACTTGCCGTGTTTTTTCGCTATGTTTTCCATAACACATGTTTTTTAGTGAATAATGCCTGTATATACAACACGCATGCGAGGGAATTGTTTTGTTAAAGGCGCTAAGTCGCTGATACTCAACATTTATCAATAGGGGTTTTCAATGCCTGATGAATACAATAAGTGGTCCCCGCCGCTGGTAGTGAAGATGAAGCTATTTATCATAAATTGTGAGCTGATATTTTCATGTATGGCTTGGATACAAGACCCCCTCGTTTTAGAAGGACAAAAAGTGGAGCTGCACCCACTAGTACACGAACATTTCGATATACTTATTTCACTGGCAAAAGACCCTAAGATATGGGAGTATTACGGCCGTAACGGGGCGGATGAGAATATTATCCGCCACTTTCTGCAAGAAGGGCTGGACCTAAAACAAAAAAACCAGCATTACCCCTTCGTTATCTACAATAAAGAAACCGGTGATATAATAGGCACTACACGCCTGGGAGAACTTACCCCGACACATAAAACCCTGGAGATTGGCTGGACATGGTATATATCCTCCGTTTGGGGCAAGGGATATAACGAGGAATGTAAACTATTGCTGCTGTCCTATGCTTTCGAAACGTTGGAGGCCAACAGGGTACAACTGAAAACCGCCCATTTCAACCTGCGCTCCCAAAGTGCTATACAACGAATAGGCGCAACCTACGAGGGAACGTTGCGCAACCACATGTTAACTGGCGATGGTTCACCACGCCACACGGCTGTATTCAGTATTATCAAAGAAGAATGGCTTGACAGGAAACAGAAACTGCAAAAGATGATTAACGATAAATATGCAGTCCTGTAACCCATTTTGCCTTATCAACCTATTAACTTATTAACGTATTACCCTATTGATCCTTTAACCCTACCTTTGCAGCTTCAAGCATTGCTATTTTGACTGCGCCGGTACTATTAATAACACCCCCGTTTACTCAGCTCAACACGCCTTACCCTGCTACGGCTTACCTAAAAGGGTTTCTGAATACCAGAAAGATACCTTCTGTACAGGCTGACCTGGGTATTGAAGTGACGCTGGCGCTGTTCTGCAAAAAAGGGCTAACCGGGTTGTTTGCGCAAATAGACAAGACAGCCGGGTGGAGCGAAAATGCGCAACGTATACTGGCTTTGCAGGAATACTATATGAATACCATAGATGCGGTAATACATTTCCTGCAGGGCAAAGACCCTACACTGGCGCACCTTATTTGCAAGAGGGATTTCTTGCCGGAGGCCGGCAGGTTCGCTCAATTGGAAGGCCTTGACCTTGTATTCGGCAGCATGGGCATGCAGGATAAGGCCAAGCACCTGGCTACTATGTACCTCGAAGACCTGTCGGACCTGATACAGGAATGCGTAGATAGTCATTTCGGTTTCAGTCGCTATGCGGAGAGGCTGGGCAGGTCAGCCAACAGCTTCGATGAGTTGTACAATGCGTTGCGGCAACCCTATAGTTATGTAGATAGCCTGTTGACAGATATACTGAACGATAGGATGGCTGATGTGCAGCCACGCATGGTAGCCTTGTCTGTTCCTTTTCCGGGCAATTTGTTTGCTGCCTTCCGTTGCGCGCAATGGCTGAAACAGCATTATCCACATGTGAAAGTAGTAATGGGCGGGGGCTTTCCTAATACCGAGTTGCGCTCTTTGTCAGACCCGCGGGTGTTTGAGTTCTTCGACTTTGTTACACTCGACGATGGCGAAACACCAATAGAGCAATTGCTGCAATATATAGACGGCAATTGCACTGTAGAAGAACTGAAACGCAGTTTTACACTGATAGATGGCAAAGTAGTTTTCTTCGACAATCCTTCCTGCAAAGATTATAGACAAGGGCAGGTGGGTACGCCCGATTACAGTGACTTTTTACTGGATAAATATATCTCCGCCATAGAAGTGACCAACCCCATGCACAGCCTGTGGAGCGATGGACGCTGGAACAAACTGACTATGGCGCACGGCTGCTACTGGGGCAAATGTACTTTCTGCGATGTGTCATTGCCCTATATCAAAAACTACGAACCCATATCCGCGCAAATACTGTGCGACAGGATGGAGGAAATAATAAAACAGACGGGGCAGACAGGCTTCCATTTTGTGGATGAAGCCGCACCGCCGGCGCTCATGCGCGAACTGGCGCTGGAAATCATCCGCCGGGGTATGGTGGTTAACTGGTGGACCAATATCCGTTTTGAAAAGAGTTTTACCCGCGACCTTTGTTTTTTGCTTAAAGCATCAGGCTGCATTGCTGTTTCGGGCGGACTTGAGGTGGCTTCCGACCGCCTGCTTGCGCTGATACAGAAAGGTATAACCGTAGCACAGGTGGCCCGTGTCAATAAGTACTTTACCGAGGCGGGCATTATGGTGCACGCCTACCTGATGTACGGCTTCCCCACGCAAACAGCGCAGGAAACTATAGACTCGCTGGAGATGGTGCGGCAAATGTTCGGATCAGGCGTGTTGCAATCGGCCTACTGGCATCGTTTTGCCATGACGGCGCATAGTCCTGTAGGGTTGCAGCCCGAAAAGTATATGGTAGTGAAGGATAGCGATATCGTCGGCACATTTGCCAACAATGACATAGAATTTACCGACCCCACCGGGGCAGAACACGATAGCTTTGACTTCGGGCTGAAAAAATCGCTGCTCAACTATATGCACGGCGCCTGTTTTGATTATCCCTTGCATAAATGGTTCGACTTCAAAGTGCCCAAAACTTCAATACCACCTGATTTTATATTTAAAGCGCTGGAAGAAGCGGAGCCGGGCATAGCCAAGCTAACATCCAAAGTAGTGTGGCTGGGCAAACAACCCGCTGTGGAATTATTTATTAAGAATAAGAAAGGAGAGCAATACGAAAAAGCATCGCTGACCTTTGTCAACAAACAGGGTGTTTACAATATAACAGTAGATAAGCCGCAGGGCCTCTGGCTGGCAGCCATGCTACAGCAATTGTCCATACACAATGCCAAACCACTTACACTACAACAGGTAAAAGATGATTATGAAGCTGCGGGCATGGAAGATTTTGAACTATTTTGGGACAACAAGCCTGTCAATACGTTATACAAACAAGGTTTATTGGTGCTGTAGCACAGGCCCTCTCCGCTTAGTTTTAGATCGACAAACAATTACTGTGCTGCTTCCAACATAAAATAAAATGTTAAAATAGGGTTTAAGGTATATTAACAGCGGGTTTAAAACAGTATATTTATCTTGCCCCCATTGCTTATGGCACTGTCATCATTTGTTTACAACCATATAGAGAAGACAATGAGTGGGAAAGAACTCGTAATGGCGGTGGTATGCAATCCGCTCAGCAGTAGGGAAATACTGCAGACAGAGAAAGAAAACAACGTAGTGATATTCCGCAAGATCATCTACGACAGACAGGCTGGCTACGAAGCCCTCACTAATCAATTGGAGAAACTACGCATGCCCCTTAAGTATTTTTTCATTTTCGGTCTTAACGATTGTATGCTCGTCAGCTGTGCAGAAGAACTGAAAACTGCGCTGGAAAGGCTGATGGCGGTATGATGAGTCGATAACATTATGTAACTAAGGAGCTATCTCCCATACTTATTGCTACAAGTATAGAAAATAGCCCATTTTGTTACATCAAAATTGTTTTACAGTTTGACCAGTTTGTTATTGATTGTTCCTGACGCAGTAATAATCATTACATTATATACACCTGGGTTCAATGATGTAGTTTCGATTTTTATATCATTTTCTCCCCTGGCATATGATTTTTCATCTAATGATAATACAAGTTTGCCGGTTACATCTGTTATCCTAAGCGCAATTTTCGAATCTGATTCAAGATTAAATCTGATATTCAGAATATTATCAAACGGATTAGGTGCGACTTCAAATTTCATCACATCCTCAGTTATTTCCGCAACGTTATTTGGACGCCCCGGTTTCGGTAACGACATGCATGGCGTGGTAGTCATCCAGTTACTCCATGTCCCGCAATTACATTCACGTACTTTGTACCTGAACTTGTTTAATGCCGGGAGACCGCTTATGTCCATGTATACCATACCAGGGCTATGCATTGTAGGCGTAAAGCAACTGATAAATTGAGTAACGGTATTCACGGAAGAAAGGGGGAAACTGCAATTGTCTGCTGTCTGGAAGATAATTTCATAATTCTTGAGTGGATAACCTTGCCAAATCGCCTTCACTGTACGAGGGGCTGGGGCAGGAGGAACCGGATAGACCAGTTGAGCATCAACGAAGGTCGGCGCAGCTCCACCTGATGCTTTTACTTCAATATGCATGGTTCTTTCATTCCATTGTGGACTACCCACTGCTATTTTCAATGCATAGAAACTACTGGCATTAATGGCAAAAGCCGGTACAAGTGCATTTGTTGCGAATTTTCTTACATCAAAATGTACTGGTCCTCCTAATGCCTGGTATTGACTGCTGTTAAGCCATAGTCCCCGCCGTGTACCTATGATATTCCAGCTTGCATCACATTCAACCAATTCTATATACACATTGTTGTGGGCTGAATTACAGAAATTGCTCGCACTAAAATCCATTATGATGTCATCGTCGGGGCAGATTTCCAGTGGAGGCCAACTGCCCGTGGATTGAACATGGTTGGTAATTGTAGCAAATGCCACCGGGTCCCTGCTAACGGATTTGGTTTCAGTATTATCGCAGCCACCAATCTGGCCATTGACATTTACAGTTATTGTTCCTGTGCATGCTGCGTTAATGGCTGGTTTCACTTTTATTTTTGTTGTACCTTGCCCCGAAATAATATTCCAACCCAGTGGTGTTGTCCAGGTGATACTGGAGTAACAACTTGCCGGAACACTATACTCAACTTCGGGAAGCTCATTCGTATAGCCATTTACCGGTGTTACAACTGATGGACCTGATATTCCACCTGAAGATGGTTGTTTGTGGACTGTAACTGCCAGGCTGCATGTATTACCCGGCCCTGGAAAACCATTAGTACAAATTACATATGCTACACCCGTGCAGCCGGAAAAAAACGTGCTGTTCCAATTAACTGTATATACATCACCTGCCCGCGATTCACCTGTTGAAGCAGAAGATGGATATATACTAAATTGAGGAATGTACCCACCTAAACCGGTAACTGTATATTGTTTTTGGTCGCCTGCGCATACCGTTGTCCAACCCGTAATATTGCATTGGGCATTCACCTGACTCAAAGCAATAATGCTTGCAATAAATGTCATGATGATTCTGAAAAATTGTTTTTTCATGATTATTTTTTTTGATAATGCCTACTTTAATGCGGATGTTCGGCTTTTTCCGGGATGTTAACTATTTGCATGCGTTGTAAATCCGGAATGAATTTCAGTTAAACTATTTTCCCCACCTACATGCACTTTATAACCGGTACTGTTAAATATATATCCGGGATTATTGAGCACATATCCGGTAAGCTGCCAGCCTGTTATTCTTAGTAGAATTAATTGAATTAATTTGTTTATATAATATAAATGATGTAATTTTGATGTGTAAAACAGAACCGTACTCCCATGCCACTGCCAGGACGAAAAAGCATAAACATCCATATTCCATCCCTCCGCTATCACGGGGGGATTTTTATTAAATGCACTTTCTCTGAAAAAACATGTACCGGGTTAACAAAAGTTAACAAACTAGTCGTAACGTATTCATCTGCAAACCAACACAGGAACAGGATATTCCCAATGATTAACCCACCCGTGCAGTAGTTAACAAAATGGAGTTCTTTACGATTTATTACATACATCTCATTACTCATGACTTACTACTCACGACTGACTACTATATTTTTTTTACCTTCGCCGCGTATTTAAAAGGACAAACGATGACTCCCGATAAGAAAGTATATGACAGTATTCTGCAAACCATAGGTAATACACCCCTGGTAAGGCTGAACAAAGTAACTGCCAGCCTGCCATGCCCTGTATATGCCAAAGTGGAATATTTCAACCCCGGCAACTCTATAAAAGACCGTATGGCCATAAAAATGCTGGACGTGGCTGAACAGCAGGGATTAATTAAACCGGGCGGTACTATTATCGAGGGAACATCAGGCAATACGGGTATGGGCCTGGCGCTGGGCGCTATAGCCCGTGGTTACAAATGCATCTTCACCACTACCGACAAGCAGAGCAAGGAGAAAGTGGATATACTGAAGGCCTTTGGTGCTGAAGTGATTGTATGCCCTACCGATGTAGAGCCGGAAGACCCGCGTTCTTACTATTCTGTATCTGCACGTTTGGCAAGGGAAATACCCAACAGTTGGTACGTAAACCAATATGACAACCTGGCTAACCGCGATGCGCATTATGAGCAGACCGGCCCTGAAATATGGGAGCAGACTGAAGGCAAAATCACCCACCTGGTAGTGGCTACAGGTACGGGTGGTACACTTACTGGTACGGGTAAATACTTGAAGGAGAAGAATCCCAATATCAAGGTATGGGCAATAGACAGCTACGGGTCATTGCTTACCAAATGGCACCGTACCGGGGAGTTGGATATGAACGAGGTGCACAGCTATATTACTGAAGGCATAGGCGAAGATTTTCTGCCTAAGAACTATATACGCGAGGTGGCAGACCACTTTGAGCAGGTAACGGATAAGGATGGCGCTGTAATGGCGCGTAAGATCACCAAGGACGAGGGCATATTTGTGGGTTATTCCGCAGGTAGTGCTATAGCTGGCCTGCACCAACTAAAAGACAAACTGAAGTCTACCGACCTGGTGGTGGTTATCTTCCACGACCACGGCAGTCGGTATGTAGGTAAAGTGTATAATGATGAGTGGATGCTGGACAGGGGTTTCCTGGATGTGGAAACTGTGCGCGACCTGCTGGGTGGCCTGGGCCGCCGTCGATTGGTAACCATAGACGAAGATGCCAAAGTAAGCCAGGCGATAGACCTGATGAAGAAATATGATATAGAGCAGATTCCCGTAATGAAGGAAGGCAATATAACAGGGTCGGTAACGCAGGTGAGCCTCTTCAAGCGGATGATAGATAACTACGAGGTGAAAGACTTTAACGTGGCAGATGTGATGGATGCTCCGCTACCCGTAGTAGAATTGTCGCTTAGGCTGGACAGGCTGGGTAATTTCATCAATAAAGAGAATGGTGCTGTACTGGCCAAAGATGATAGCGGACAGTACCACATACTTACCAAGTACGATATTATCAATGCCCTGAGCAAGTAAATGAGCGCACCATTCTATAAACGTATCTGGCAAAAGCCACCCATCGCTTTCCCGCTGATAGGACTGGCCCATGTCGTTTACCTGGTCTATCTTGTTTATGATGCAATAGCGGAACCTGTGGGTGGGATGATATTGGCCCAACCGTTGATAATGTTGTTATATACCGCATCCTGGTTGTTTGTTTGCGATATGAAAAAATGGGCGGCCATTACCTATATGGCATTGACAACGGTCAACCTCTGGATGCGGTTTATGCTGGACGATGAGATGAGCAGGGTATATTTTACGGACGTACTGTTTCCAGCGGATATTGTTTTCACGATTATCAGTATGCTCTATTTTAAAAAGTTTGACTAATGCAACGTACGGTTATAGATCAGTTAGGCAGGGAGGTGACATTCAATTATTATCCCGAGCGAATAGTGAGTGTAGTACCATCACAAACGGAACTATTGTACGACCTGGGGCTGGATAAAGAAGTGGTAGGTATTACGAAGTTTTGTATTCATCCCGAAGAGTGGTTCAGGAATAAAGAGCGGGTAGGTGGCACTAAAAAGCTGGATATTGAAAAAATACGCAGCCTCAAGCCCGACCTGATAATAGCCAATAAAGAAGAGAACGAAAAAGAGCAGGTAGAAGAACTGGCTAAGGAATTTCCGGTATGGATAAGCGATATACACAACCTGCCGCAGGCTGTCAATATGATGCAAGCATTGGGGCAGGTAACAGGTATGGAAGGCAAGGCCAACCAATTGGTAGAAGAGATTATACAAGGGTTTAACGACCTGAACAAAGCTACGAAGCCTAAACGTGTAGCCTACTTCATTTGGCGCGACCCGTGGATGAGTATCGGCAGGGACACCTTCATACACAGCATGATACAAACTATGGGCTGGCAGAATGTACTGGCTGATAGAGAACGCTATCCAGAATTAACATTGGAGGAACTGAAAACATACAATCCCGAATTAATACTCCTTTCATCAGAACCTTTCCCGTTCAAAGAACAACATATAGCGGAAGTGAAAGCTGTATTGCCGGATGTGGAAGTAAAACTGGTTGATGGCGAAATGTTCAGCTGGTACGGCAGCAGACTGAAAAAAGCGGTTGCGTATTTGCAACAGTTGGCAGTGGAATAGTCTGGCATTGTATTTGCAGAATGATCTTATAATCTTTTCTTATGAAACCCCTACATATTCTAACCTTGTTGGTTATAACCTCATTTTTTTATTCCTGCACTCCTACTTATTCCTGTTCATGTGATGTATATAATATTGAGGGTGACGATACGTTATCTTATTCCCAACAATACAGGAAGGTGGGACAGAAAACAAACTATTCAAAAGTGCAACGATTATGCAATGAATTTAAAGCGGAACTTGTTTATACTCATAAGCCTGAAAAGGGTGAGTTGGAAGTAAATTGTATGATATATTCTGCCAAGTGAATTCGCAGGTTTAAAAATCCGTTTCAATAAACTTTTCGGGTAGCTTTTTTAGTTTGATAATGCCTGTTGCGTTGAAAAGTTTGATAAATGGGTAAACGGGGTCAAGCTCGTACTTACGTATGCCAAAGTTGGGGTGAGAGGCGCGCTTGTGGTGATTATTGTGATATCCCTCACCCAGCATGATAATATCCACGGGCATCAGGTTAACGGCAGTACTTTTCAGCTGAAAGTTTTTATAACCATATTTGTGGGCATACCAGTTGATAATAGCTCCGTGTATTGGCCCGATGGTGAAATGTATGGGAAGCAGCAGGAACATCCACCACGATGTGGCAAAATAGATATAAAAAGCTGTATATGCTGCCGCCCAGAATATCCTTGGTCCCCAGCTATGCGCGAAGCGGTCGAAACTGTCCCAGTCGGGCAAATTTTTGGTAAAACGGGGTTCTACTTCCGTCTTACGCTCAAATATATTGGTATATACGGTTTTGGTAGCCCACATCATGGCAAATACATTCTTGTGGTGGAGGGGGGAATGCGGGTCTTTATCGGTATCGGCGTAGGCATGGTGCATGCGGTGCATGATGGCGTAAGCCCGGGGGCTGAGGTAAGATGAACCTTCAGTTATCCACGTGAAAATGAAAAAGAAGCGTTCCCAGCCTTTGCTCATGGTAAACGCCCCGTGCGCGCCGTAGCGGTGCTGGAAAAAAGTCTGAGAAAATAGCGAGAGATAATGATGCGCAATAAAAAATATCAAAATAGCCATATATGGCAAAAGTTCTTTTTTGTAATGGTGTGCAAAGATACGGCATAAGCACCGTCTTACCATATCAGTTTTTTACGACGGCGGTACCTCTTCCATATGGTAATACACCGGCAGCCCTTTTGATGAAACCAAGTCGCGTTCACGATTTTGCCTCTGTTCTTCACTGTCGGCTGTATAAGGCCCGGCTACACCAATAATCATAATCAGTATATTTATTCACAACTAAGATATAGTTTTACGTGTGTAACGAACGTTAAAACCAAAGTTTATGCAAACACCTTTCCTGGGCCTGAGAACGGCCATATATAAAGTAAATGATATAGCCGCTGCAACAGACTGGTATAAGAAAATACTGGGTATCGAGCCCTATTTTAACGAACCGTTTTATGTTGGGTTCAATATAGGCGGATTTGAACTCGGTCTGCAGCCGCAGGAAGATGTGGCACAAAAGACGGATAGCGTAATGACCTACTGGGGTGTAGAAGATGTAGAGGCCACACATGCCATGTTGCTGAGTGCAGGAGCCTTACCGCACGAAGAGCCGACAGAAGTAGGCGGTGGCATAATAGTGGCTGCCGTTAAAGACCCCTGGGGCAATGTGTTCGGGATTATCTATAACCCATATTTTAAAATGTAGCCGGAGTAATAGTGCTTATAGCCCTGTCATATGCTTTTCAATTCAATGCCCTTCCTGGTGTTTTTTGCAATAGTAGTGCTGTTGTACTATGCGCTGCCACATAAATACAGGTGGATATTATTGCTTGTCGCCAGTTGTTTTTTTTACAGTGCGTTTGTGCCGGCGTACCTCCTTATTTTATTCCTGATTATCCTTATTGATTACACAGCCGGACGTATTATTTCAGTAAAAAATGGGCGGGGTAAGAAAACCTGGCTGGCAATAAGTATTATTTCCACGTGTTCAGTATTATTCTTCTTTAAGTATTTCAATTTTGTATCAGTTAATACACAAAAGATAGCAGCCTTTTTCCATTGGAATTATGACCCGACGTTACTTAAATGGGTTCTCCCCATAGGATTGTCTTTCCATACTTTCCAGAGCCTCAGTTACGTACTGGAAGTCTATTATGGCAGGCAACCAGCCGAAAAGCACCTGGGTATCTATGCTACATACGTGATGTTCTTTCCCCAACTGGTTGCCGGGCCAATAGAGCGCCCGCAAAATCTTTTGCCCCAATTCAGGCAGAAGCACCCGGTTTTATACACGAATTTTTCTGCAGGTTTCAGGCTGGCGTTGTATGGGTTTTTCAAAAAGATGGTAATTGCAGACAATCTTGCCCCTTATGTTGACCAGGTATATAACAACCCCACAACGTACGGTTCAGGGGCAGTTATATTGGCCACATGTTTTTTTGCCGTTCAGATTTATTGCGACTTCTCTGGATATTCAGATATAGCGTTGGGAACAGCAAGGATATTGGGTTTCAGGTTGATGACCAATTTCAGGCACCCATATTTTGCAACCTCAATTCCCGAATTCTGGCGTAGATGGCATATATCCTTGTCCACATGGTTCAGGGATTATGTGTATATACCTCTTGGCGGGAACAAAGTAGCTAAGTGGAGATGGTATTATAACCTGTTTGTCGTTTTTCTGTTATCAGGGATATGGCATGGAGACGGTTGGACGTTTATTATATGGGGGCTCCTGCATTGGGCGTATTACCTGGTATATTACAGCACTAAAACTGCCAGGCTGAAATTAGCGAAGTTATCAGGACTATATAATCTGCCGGCAGTTAATTCTTTTTTGTCGGGATTGGTGACATTTTTTGTTGTAGCATTTGCATGGGTTGCCTTTCGAGCAAGTGACACGTCGGCAATGAAAGAATTATATAGCCGCATAGTGGATATGCAGGGTTCGTTTAGCACCGATATGCGTTTGCTTGCAGAAAAGGTGGGTGCATCAGTTCCTTCCGTTGCGGACCTTAGGTTTGTTGCTCTTTCGTTGTTGGCATTTCTTTTTGCTGAGACAGCCCTTGCGCAGAAGAAGGTTGCAGAAGATTTTTCATCATTCCCGGTAGCAGCCAGGTGGGGGGCGTACTATGTTTTGTTGATATGGATTTACCTTTTTGGCGTATACGATAATGCCCCGCATTTTATTTATTTCCAATTCTGACAGAGTGAGCGAGAAACGTAGGGTACTAAAAAGAGTAATGTTATTCCTGCTGCCTGTTTTACTGGTGATTGCGGGCCTGCTTATCATTCCATTAAACAAGAAACAGGGCTATTCGTTTATGCAGGATAATTGCCTGGGGAAAAGTAATTGGATATACAACAGGCTGTTTGAACGTGACGAAAATATAGATATTGCATTTATAGGGACATCGCATATCATGGATGCGGTAGATGAAGATGTTGCCGCGGATTTTATGAAGCGCCGGGGTGTGAAACGGGGAATTGCCAATCTTGGCTATTGCAGGATTGGGCGCAATATGGATTACGCAATAGTCAAAGACCTCTTCAAACAAAAACGCCCGGGATGTATAGTGCTGGAAGTGAGGGAACGGGAGAACCGGGACGGCCATATGGATTTCGGGTATATAGCTGATAGCAGGGATGTGTTAACTCCTGTCATGTTATTCAACGATAATTATTTCACAGACTTATATAAGGGGATAATCGTGAGGCTGGAAATACTTAAGGACAATTTGCTGGGCAAGACTAAGGTGGGTAGAGGAGTCGTGCAATATGTCCGCAAGCCGGACAGTGCTATTGCGGATGTCGGCCAACTTGATGGGATAAAGCGAGAAAGAGTCACCAAATGGGAATATAGTAAAGGTTTCGGCAGGTGGTTTTATAACCGGTATTCATTTACATATATTGACAATATTTGCTCATTGGCTGCAAACAATAATTGCGCTGTTATATTCCTATACCTGCCCGGTTACGGTTCCATACCACAGCCGGAAGAAATGGAATTTTATATGGCCAGGGGCAAGGTATTATTGCCACCACGGGATATATATGACAACCCTGCAAACTGGAAAGACCAGGACCATATGAATGCCTTCGGTTCAGTTGCTTTGTCGGAATGGCTGGCGGCAGAAATTATCAGGATAAGGAAAGAAACTAATTAGTATACCCGTCCCTTAGCCTTTTTTGCGATGCGAGGAAACTATGTTTACACCACCACATTAATCATCCTGCCGGGTACGTAGATGAATTTCTTCAGCGGTTTGCCTTCCATCCATTTTATCACTACCTCGTTGCTCAGCACGGCTTTTTCCACGTCGGTTATATCCATATCCAGCGGGAATTCCATTTCTGCCCTTGCCTTGCCGTTGATAGCTATGGGATAGTTCTTGCTGTTCTCTTTTACATATTGCTCTTCCCACTGCGGCCAGGCGGCATCTACCACGCTGCCCTCGTTACCGAAAGCATGCCAAAGCTCTTCTGCAAAGTGGGGGGCGAACGGTGCTATCAGTACAGCTAACGGCTCCAGTATTGCACGCTTATGGCAATTCATTGATGTCAGCTCGTTCACACAAATCATAAACTGGCTGACGGAAGTATTGAAAGAAAACTTCTCGATGTCGTCGCTTATTTTTTTGATGGTTTTGTGCAGTACTTTCAGTTCCGCATCTGTAGCGGCATCGTCTGTTACTATCCAGCCTTGCTGCTCATCGTTATACAGGCGCCACATCTTTTTCAGGAAACGGTGTACGCCTTCTATACCCTTGGTGTCCCAGGGTTTGCTTACATCTATCGGGCCCAGGAACATCTCGTACATGCGGAACGTGTCGGCACCATATTGTGCTACAATGTCGTCAGGGTTCACCACATTGTATTTGCTCTTGGACATTTTTTCTGTTTCCGCACCGCAGATGTATTTGCCATCTTCGAGTATGAATTCAGCATCAGCATATTCTGGACGCCATTGTTTGAAAGCTTCGGTGTTTAGTTCTGTACCGTCAACATATTTTACATCCACATGCAGTTCATCAACTTTGTGCTGTTTCCTCAAGCCCGATGATACAAACGTGTTCGTGCCATTAATGCGATACACAAACCTCGAACTACCCTGTATCATTCCCTGGTTGATGAGCTTTTTAAATGGCTCATCAAAACTGATATGCCCCAGGTCGTGCAAAGCCTTGGTCCACATACGGCTGTACAGCAGGTGACCTACGGCATGTTCCGTACCGCCAATGTATATATCCACTTCCCGCCAGTAGTCGGTAGCTTTCCTGTCTGCAAATGTTTCGTCATTGTGCGGGTCCATATAGCGGAGGAAATACCAACTGCTACCGGCGTAGCCGGGCATGGTATTGGTTTCACGATTGCCTTCTCTTGTGCGCACCCAGCCTTCAATATTTGCCAAAGGCCCTTGCCCTTCCGGCCCCGGTTTGTAGCTGTCCACATGCGGCAGTTCTACCGGCAGTTGGTTGATGTCGCCACCTATTTCGTCTATGCCATAGGGTATGCTCTCCTGGTACACGATAGGGAACGGCTCGCCCCAGTAGCGCTGACGGCTAAAGCCTGCATCGCGCAGTTTGTAATTCACTTTTGCATGACCGATTCCTTTTTCTACAATAGCATCAATAGCCAGCTTAATAGCTTCCTTTACTTCTTTTCCGCTCAGGAAATCGCTGTTCTCGATTGTTCCGCCTTTGTCGCTGTATGCTTCTTCACCGTTATATTTGTCGCCAAATACATTGGTGATAGGTATGTTGAAGTGTTTGGCAAAAGCATGGTCGCGGTCGTCGCCGCTGGGTACTGCCATAATAGCACCCGTGCCATATCCCGCCAATACATACTCTGATGTCCATACGGGTACTTTCTTCCCGGTAAAGGGATGGATAACATGCGCGCCTGTAAATGCGCCGGTTACCTGTTTTACTTCCGCCATGCGCTCGCGCTCGCTGCGGCTCTGCACATATTCTTTATACTTGGTTACCTCTGTCTTGTGTTCGCCGGTGGTGATAATGTCCACCAATTCGTGCTCCGGAGCCAGCACCATAAAGTCAACGCCGAAGATGGTGTCAGGCCTTGTTGTGAATACTTTTATTTTCTCGCTGTAACCTTCTATGTCGAAACTTACCTCCGCACCTGTGCTTTTGCCTATCCAGTTGCGCTGCATTTCTTTCATGGCATCGGTCCAGTCCAGCGTATCAAGGCTGTTCAGCAGACGGTCGGCATATTCCGTTATCCGCAGGAACCACTGGTTCATACGTTTCTTAACTACGGGGTGCCCGCCGCGTTCTGATACACCGTTCACCACCTCGTCGTTGGCCAGTACCGTGCCCAGCGCTTCGCACCACCATACTTCGGCATGGCTCAGGTAGGCTATGCGGTATTGCATCAGCAGGTTGCGCTGCTGCGCGGGTTTCATCTCTTTCCAGTGCCTGGCGTCAAATTGCAGTCCTTCATCTTCGGGGCAGGGGTGATGGGTATTGCCCTCTGCCTCAAATATGCTTATCAATTCGCTGATGGGCCTAGCCTTCTGCCGGCTGCGGTCGTACCAGCTATGGAAGAGTTGCAGGAATATCCACTGTGTCCATTTGTAGTATTTGGGGTCGCTGGTGCGCACTTCGCGGCTCCAGTCGTAGCAGAAGCCGATATTGTCTAATTGCTCGCGGTAGCGTTTGATGTTCTGCTCGGTAGTTACAGCCGGGTGTTGCCCTGTTTCCAATGCATATTGCTCAGCCGGAAGGCCAAAAGCATCGTAACCCATAGGGTGGAGTACGTTGTAGCCGCAAAGGCGTTTGTAGCGCGCCAGTATGTCAGATGCGATATAGCCTAAAGGGTGGCCTACGTGCAGCCCCGCACCGCTGGGGTAGGGGAACATATCCAGTATGTAAAATTTGGGCCGGGTAGGGTCGTTGCTGACTTTATATACCTCTTTGTCTTTCCAGTATTGTTGCCATTTCTTTTCTATATCGCGGTGGGCGTATTCCATAAAACGTGATCCGTATTTGCTACAAGTGGGCAAAAATACAAAGAAAGGCGGCAAATCGAGTGCTAACAAAAAAGCCCCAAACAGGGGCTTCTCATAATATTATTCCAGCACAACGGTATCCGTACCCCTGTATTCATACTTAGGCGGGTCGTAGTTGAAGAAGAAGTTCACCCTATACGCCGTGGTAGCGTATTGCTGTTCGGCTTTGCTCAGGAAGCCCTTTTTTACTTCAATAGGGAATACCCACATCTCGCACATAGGAGCTTTCAACTCGAAGGGGCTGATGTAAAAGATTGCGGCTGAGCCATTCTTCACTTCGCCGGCCAGCATTTTGATGTTGCTGTCTATGTCCACCTGCTTAATGGCGATACCGTTGAGGGTGGTGTCACGAATCTCCTGCAGCCAGGTTTGTTTAGCTATGTATATGGTTTTGGTGTTTTCATTGATGCGTCCCTGCGCCGCGCCCCTCAGTTCTCCGTTGGCGCCTTTGGCCAGTTCTTTCAAAGCATAGGCCTGGCAGTCACTTATTTTCCATCCTTCAAACTGCGGTTCTGTGGTTGTTTTATCCTGCTGTGCAGTTGTAACAAGGGGCAAAAAAAGTATAGCAAACAATAGTCTTTTCATACCGCCAAATTAAGACAAAGATTTTTACTTTGCATCATGTTCAGTTACTGGGAGCAGCAGAGCTTCTTCATATATGACCATATAATCGTTGGCTCGGGGATAACCGGGCTGAGTACGGCTATTGAGTTGAAAGCTGCCTATCCGGCAGACAGGATACTGGTACTGGAGCGCGGACTGATACCCGCAGGAGCAAGCACGCGCAACGCTGGATTCGCCTGTATGGGCAGTGTTACAGAGCTTTTGGCCGACCTGGAAACTACGAAAGAGCGCAATGTGGTGCGCCTGTTTGCACGACGTAAGGCGGGACTGCAATTATTGCGGAAGAGGCTGGGAGATGAGCGTATAGGATATGCTGAAAACGGCAGTTATGAGCTGATAGACAAGACTGCAAAAAATGCGTTAAATAAAATTGACTGGCTGAACGAATTGTTACTGCCAGTTAATAACAAGCCCTCATTCAGGCTGGCCAACGAAAAGATAAACGAATTCGGGTTTAATAAAAATCGCACTGAAGCGCTGATTGAAAACACCTGTGAAGGCGAGTTGCATACCGGTAAAATGATGCGGGCGTTGGTGGATTATGCCTTGCAGCAAGGTATAGAAATAAAAACAGGGGCGCAGGTATTGCGTTACGATGAGGGCAGCAAGTCGGTGACTGTAATGGTGCATAATACCCTGAGTAAGGACAACTACCTGCTGCGGTGCAGGACGCTGGTTATTTGCACTAATGCCTTTGCGCCTGAACTGATGAAAGCAGTAGATGTAGTGCCAGGGCGCGGACAGGTGCTGGTAACCAGGCCCGTGCGAGGGCTGAAGTTCAGGGGGATATTTCATATGGATGAAGGGTACTATTACTTTCGCGAAGTGGATGGAAGAGTGCTGATAGGCGGTGGCCGTAATACTGATTTTGAAGGCGAGAAAACCACTGCGATGGTGGTCACCGAAGCAATACAAAGCGCGCTTGAGGATAAGCTAACAAATATTGTACTGCCTGGGGTGAAATATAAGGTCGATATGAGGTGGGCAGGCATTATGGCTTTTGGGAAAAACAAAAAGCCCATTATTAAGGCGTTCTCAAACCGGGTGTTCGGTGCATTTCGTATGGGGGGCATGGGCGTAGCGCTTGGCAGTGAAGTTGCCAGGCTACTGTCTGAATTACACCGGGAGAGGGCAGCGGATTAGTTCTTGTCTGCAGCTTCGTTCATCCATTGCACCAAAGGATGCAGCCATTCTTTGTAGGGTTGATATAAAAAGCCATGACCGTTGCCCATATTGAGCTTCACTTCTTTAAAACCGCTTACGCAGGAACGGTTGAACAACAACTCTTTGCAGGAACCCGGCCCGTCGGACGTTTCGTAAACCGAAAAGAAATTGCCGCATATTTTCTTTTGTTGGTATTTGCGTGGGCTGCTGTCGCTACATACGCCCATCAATGCATAGTTCACCTGCCTGTTGCCGGTGAGCATGGCCACTTCCAGTGCCATTGCAGCGCCTACGGATGCGCCTAACACGGTGATGTTTTGAGGTCGTACCCCTGTTTGCAGCAGCGAATCTAACTGTACGGCTACCTTGCCGCTATAACCATCAAAAGTGGCGTCCTTGGGCCGTACTTCGCTTATGACGATAAACCCGTTTTTTTTGAGACTGTCAACAATGGCACGGTACATGTATTTGCCGTAAGTGCTGCTCACAGCATTTTCGCCCTGCTGCTGCACTATGGCCCCATGCAGGTAGAATACGTATTTTTTCGAAACAGGTTGTCCGAAAGAACTCAAACAGCTAAAAAGTATTGGTATCAGTATGCGGAAACTTCTCATGACATAAAGATAAGTATGCTTTGATTTTATTAGACAAACAATTCCCCTGCAATATAGTCAGCAAACAGCTTGCCTTTGTTCGTCAATACGAGTGAGTTGTTGTCCCGAATGAGTTTCCCGTCTTCAATAAAGCGCTCACTGTCTTCCAGGACAGCATTAACATAATCCCCGCCCCAATCACGGGCCACTTTTTCAATGTCCAGTCCCCACGATGTGCGTAGCGAAGTCATGATGTACTCGTTCAGGCTTTGTTCGGGCGTCAAAACTTCCAGCTCAAAATTCAATTGCTTGTCTTGTAACAGGCTTTTGATGTACAATGCATTGTTGGCAATATTCCACTGGCGGGTAGTGCCGTTGAAAGAATGTGCCGAGGGGCCGATGCCGATATATGGAATACCCAGCCAGTAGTTGGTATTGTGTATGGCATGGTGCCCCGGTTTTGCAAGGTTGGAAATTTCATAATGCTCAAAACCCGCCTGTTCCGCAAAGTCCATCAGTATTTCAAACTGGCTGGCAGATTGTTCAGGATTGACCGGTTGTGATTTCCCTGATTTGATGTTGTGATGCAGAGCCGTTTTTTCTTCTACCGTCAATGCATATGCTGAGAAATGCGGCACACCGAGTTCATTGACCTGTTGCAGGTTGTACTGCCAGTTTTTGTCCGTCAATCCCGGTGTGCCATATATCAGGTCGATAGTAATATTGCCGAAGCCTGCATCCTGTACTGCTTTTATGGCATTATCAGCTTCCCTTGCGTTGTGTGCGCGGTTCATGTACAGCAGGTCCGTATCAAAAAATGACTGAACGCCGATACTGAAACGGTTAATAAGCGTGTGCCGCAGGCTTTTGATGTAGGGTAGCGCAAGATCGTCGGGATTGGTTTCAATGGTGAATTCCTTCAGCGAATTAATATCGTAATGCCTGGCAATATGGTCTGTAAGCATTTCTATTTCATCTGCAGCAAGCAGCGAAGGAGTTCCTCCTCCCAGGTAAATTGTTTCAATGACTGGGTTATCCAGGTAGTGTTTTTGCAATTCCAGCTCAGCATGTATGGCTGCCAGCATTTCCTTCTTCAACTTCAGCGAAGTGGAAAAATGGAAATTGCAATAATTACATGCCTGTCTGCAAAAAGGGATGTGGATGTATATACCCGCCATAAGACGGCAAAATAAGGTCAAATTATACAGTATGTGGAAAACAACTTCTTACAGTAGTCTTAATTTTTTATTTTAGATGCTCAAAGGGATATGTCACTCAAAACGCTACTCTTACTGATGGCCTGCATCAGCAGCCCCTGCCTGTACGCACAGGAGTTGAAGAGTTTTGATTATTACTATGCTCATCCCCAGGTATCGCAGGAAGCGAAAGAGTATTATGCGGGCATGTTCAGCGTAAACAATAGTGATAAGGCCTACAGCGTGATGGACAGCGTATTTACTGAAAATGATGAAACCCGGCCCTTCTACATCTACCTGGTGTGCCGGATGTTAAAGGAAGCGAACGAAAACATGATGAGCGAATTGAGCATTATTTGCCGCTACCTGGTAGAATTGCATCCATCTTCCCTCGCGGCAGTGCTATTCGCAGGTGAAAATTACGTTGACGAAAAATGTCGTGAGGGATGGGCGGGGCGTATATCGGTTGAATTGCGGGTAACCTGCGAGAAAGAACTGATGGAATGTTTTAAACAATCGCGCACAACGGCCCTGCAAAACTGCGACAGCCGCCAGAAGCCCAACCTGGAGGTATTGTATAACATGGTAAGGAAAGACCTGAACCTGTTTCAGCAGGGATAACAAAAAGTTTACCTGCTAATGCTAACTTTGCATTACAGGGAACGTTATGAAGTTTTTCAGGAGAACAATATTGCTATTAACGATCGTTTTAGCTGTTTCGGGTGTAGCGCATGCCAAAGTGAATGTACTGTCCTTTGACAGCAGCATTGTCATCAATAAAGCTGCTATTGAGGTTATATCTGTAAAGGCCGTTGACAGCATAATGCAAAGCCATCCAGCATTAATGGCCGGCGTGCCCGTTACGCGTGAGCACCTGCACCTGTTTTATGACAATACTTTTGATTTTTATCTTATCATGGGCCTGTTGCTGGCTTTCGGGATAATACGTTTTGGCAACCCAAGGTATTTTCAGTACCTGCTGCGGGCATTCAGGAGCCCTACTTTCGGTAGCCAGCAACTTAAAGACCAGATGGGTACGGCTGTAGTGCCCAACCTGCTGATGAACCTGTTCTTTGCCGCATCGGTAGGTGTGTACCTGTATTACATATTTAAACTGAATATGCCCCAACGTTATGCCGTATATCATCCGTCATTACTGATAACTATACTGATTTTGAGCCTGGCGGGACTTTACGGAGCAAAGTATGCGGTGATGCGATTCAGCGGATGGGCGTTTAATGTGCGCGTCATTATCAGTCACTATATGTATAATGTATTTCTTATCAATAAGATAATTGCTATCACCTTACTGCCGTTTACAGTTTTACTGGCATTCAGCCAACCGGCTATAGCACAGCCGGCAATGGTATTGTCGTTTTTCCTGGTTGGGCTGCTGTTTATCAACCGTTACTTCAGGTCGTGGCAGGTACTGGCGCCGTTTTTCCAGTTCAGTAAATTCCATTTTTTTGCGTACCTTTGCGCTTCCGAATTATTGCCGATGGCACTATTGACAAAGTTATTGATACGCGAAATGTATTATTAGTAATAAGTTATACAGGTAAAATTATTCAATACGTTCAAATCAACCCGTTCTACCCCATATGGCAAAATCAGAACATGCGACAAAACACAACGGTAAGAAAGAGAGCATAAGCAAGGTGCTGATAACACAGCCCAAGCCGGTAACAGACAAATCACCCTATTTCGACCTGGCTAAGAAATACGGTTTAGAGCTTGATTTTCACCCATTTATCATGGTGGAGGGAATAGATGGGAAGGAATTCAGGAAGCAAAAAATAGATATCTCTGAGTATACGGCTATTGTGTTCGCCAGCCGCAAGGCTATAGACCATTTTTTCCGTATCTGTGAAGAACTGAAGATAAAGGTATCGCAGGATATGAAATACTTCTGCAGTACGGAAGCCGTTGCCCTCTACCTGCAAAAATTCATACTATACAGGAAACGGAAAGTGTTCTTTTCGGCCGACGGTAGCCCGGAAGGCCTGCAGGAGGTGATAGCAAAACACAAGAATAACGAGAAATTCATTGTGCCAACTTCTGATAACGGAAAGAATGAAATAGCACAATATCTGACTGCGGAAGGGGCAAATTTCGTAGAAGCCACGTTGTTCAAAACGCTGTCTAACGATATTAAGCCTGTTATGCAGAATAACTATGATGTTATCCTGTTTTATAGCCCTAACAGCGTACAGACCTTGTTTGAGCACCTGCCCGGCTACCAGCAGAATGGTACGATGATAGGCGCATTCGGGCCCACAACTTCTAAAGCGATAGAAGACGCAGGGCTGACGCTTAACATTAAAGCGCCCGCCCCCAATGCACCCTCTATGATAGCTGCGTTGGAGATGTTTCTGGACGAAAGGAAATAATAGGTAGTTATACTGAATACGAAATTGCCTGGCATTAGCCAGGCAATTTTTTTTGCGCGTACGGGTTTCGGTATCTTGCGGTTATGGCCAACAGACTGATCGACGAACAAAGCCCTTATTTGCTGCAGCATGCCCATAATCCCGTGGATTGGTACCCATGGGGTGACGAGGCGTTTGAAAGGGCTAAAAAGGAAAATAAACCGGTATTGGTGAGTATCGGTTATGCAGCTTGTCACTGGTGCCATGTCATGGAGCGGGAGAGCTTCGAGGATGAGGCAACCGCCGGGTATATGAACGGGCATTTTATCAATATCAAGGTGGATAGGGAGGAACACCCCGATGTGGACCATATGTACATGGATGCGGTACAGGCTATCAGTCAACAGGGCGGCTGGCCATTGAATGTGTTTGTAACGCCGGACAGGGTACCTTTTTACGGTGGAACTTATTATCCGCCAAAGCCCCTGTATGGCCGCCCGTCATGGTTGCAGGTGCTGGAGCGCATGAATGAGATATGGGCAACGCAACAGGATGAAGTAGCTGCACAGACAGACCAGATGCTCAATTACCTGAAGCAACTATCCGTGGTGGCTCTCGACAAAAGCAAAGGGTGGGATAGCTCAGCTTGTCGCATCGTTGCCGACAATATGCTGGCTATGGCGGACAAGGAATACGGAGGCTTTGGGAATGCGCCTAAATTTCCCGCAACCACGACGATTATATATTTGCTGGAACACTACCAATATACAGGCTATCAGCCAGCACTGGAACAGGCGCTGAAAAGCCTGGATGCCATGGCAGATGGAGGCATTTACGACCAGTTGGGTGGCGGATTTGCACGGTATAGCACCGATAAATTCTGGCTGGCGCCCCATTTTGAAAAGATGCTGTATGATAACGCCTTGCTGGTAATGGCCTATACTACCGCCTACGCCATTACAGGGAATAAGAAATATGGCGCTATCGTGGATGAAACCATTGAATTTGTAAAACGGGAACTCAGCTCGCCGGAGGGAGGCTTTTATTGCGCCCTGGACGCTGACAGCGAGGGAGTGGAGGGGAAGTTTTACACCTGGACGTGGGAAGAATGGGTCGAAGCCACGGGCGGCGACGTCATTGCCGCGCAACACTTTGGAATAAGCGAAACCGGCAACTGGGAGGAGACGAATATTCTGCATATAGCGCGCGGCTACGATGAGTTGGCAGGAGAGCATGGAATGGATAAGGAGGCAATCGAAGAACACATCTCTAGTATAAAACAGAAATTATTCCAGGCCAGGGAAAAACGTTTGCGCCCTGCTACCGACGACAAATGCCTGTTGGCATGGAACGCATTGATGAATATGGCACTCGCACAAGCCGGCGAGGTGATGAAAAACGAACATTACATTGCACAGGCGTTACAGCATATGCAGTGGATGCGGGAGAGTTATTTACATGATAATTACCTGCTTCACACATGGAAAAACGGTAGCGCGAAAATCGAAGGCAAACTCGATGATTACGCTTTTCTTATCGCTGCTATGCTGCAACTGGCCTCAGTTTCAGGAAATAATGAATTGGTAACCCGCGCCGCTGCATTGGCAGAAATTACTGAAAAAGAATTCCTGCACGACGACAAAGTTTTTTTCTATTACAGTTCAAACAGGCAGAAGGATATTCCTGTAAGGAAGACTGACCTATATGATGGTTCTATGCCCTCGGCCAACAGCATTATGGCATCAAATCTTATCTTGTTGGGTATGCTTATGGAGCGCAGTGCCTGGGCAGAACAAGGCAGGTATATGCTGGATAGGATGCAAAGCTCTGCCGGCAGGTATGCCACATCATTCTCGGCATGGGCAATAGCCGCGCAAAGAAAAACAGCAGGATATGCCACCGTGATAATAACCGGCGCCTCAACAGGAAGAGGTGCAACAACGTTTAAAAGGTCGGCGATGCCCCATTGTTACTTTATCAGCCCTGGCGCCAATGAGGCTGGAGTTCCGCTACTGGCGGGCAAATACGATGAAAAAGAAATGAAAATTTATGTGTGTGATACCGAATCGTGCAGGCTGGTTACAGGCGATATAAAGGCCGTTGAACAAATGTTGGAAATAAAGTTATAAGATATTGCTTATTAATTGTTTTTTCGCCATATTTACCACCGGGGATTATTAACAATTTTTTTTTTGAAACTTGCATTTTTGGAAAAAACTTTAAATATTGTGCATCGGTTGAGGCTCATATTAGCTTCTTAACCAAAAAATTACTTTATTTGCCTAAACGCAAAAAAAATTAACAAACGTAGTATGAAACAACTTTCCCTGAAGATCTCAGCTGTGGCGTTACTTGCATTTGCTGCGAGCTGCGGAACCCCGGGCAACGGTGGCCAACTGGTTGGAGAGCCAAACATGTTGAATTACAAAGCGCCAGTTCCGTTAGGTATGGTTTATGTTCCGACCGGAGTGTTTAAAATGGGCGCAAGCGATGAGGATGTTCGCGGGAAACAAGATGCGATGATACGCACCACCCAGGTTTCCGGTTTCTACATGGACGCGACTGAGATAGCCAATATGGAATACCGCCAGTTTACAAATTACGTGCGCGATTCCATAGCCCACGTTCAGTTAGGTGATTATATCGACCTGGATGATGGTACTCAGCAGGTAGACATGAGGAAGAAGATTAACTGGAACGATCCTGATCTGCAGGACCAACTGGCCAATTTCTATATTCCTGTTGATGCTTCGGGATGGGGAAAGAAAGAGTTAGATAACTCTAAGTTGGTTTTTCATTACGAAACATACGATTATGGCGCTAATGTTGCCAACCAGGGACAGTCACGTACGGAATTCGTGAAAAAATACGACGTGGCCGTTTATCCTGACACAACAGTTTGGGTACGTCAATTGCAATATTCATACAATGAGCCAATCGCTCTGCAGTATAACTGGTTCCCCGCTTTTGATACTTATCCCGTGGTAGGTGTTAATTGGCACCAGGCCGTGGCCTTCTGCCATTGGAGGACCAACCTGTGGAAATCGGAGCGTGAGCGTAACAGGCTGTATTTTGAAGGCCAGTTCAAACTGCCTACAGAAGAACAATGGGAATACGCAGCGCGCGGTGGTCGCACAGAGTCTCCGTATCCCTGGGGTGGCCCTTATATAGTTAACAAAAAAGGTTGCTACCTGGCCAACTTCAAGCCTCAGCGTGGTGACTATGCATCAGACGGTGGATTGTACACAGTACCTGTTGACCGCTACTGGCCCAACGATTATGGCTTGTATAACATGGCAGGCAATGTATCTGAGTGGACTGCATCTACTTATTTTGGTACAGCATACCAGACTGTCGCCGATGTTAACCCAACGGTTAACTACCAGTTACAGGAAGATGATCCCCTATGGATGACACGCAAAGTGGTACGAGGCGGTAGCTGGAGGGATGTTGCATTCTACCTGCAAAACGGTACGCGCGATTATGAATTTGCTGATACTGCGAAATCTTACATTGGTTTCCGTTGCATATATCAACAAATACAACCAGCATTAACCAACAGGCGGTAAGCTTTAACTTTTGGTTAATAATAATTGACACAGGAAATAGGTTTTAAATAATAACAACAACAAAATATTTTTCAACCCTTAGAAAAAATACAATAAAGATGAATTCAGTAGCGCTGTTTTTTGAAACCAAGCAGGGTAAATACTTCAAGAATTTCATAATTGGCCTTGGTGCGTCAGTAGTACTTTTGGGAGCCCTGTTTAAGATACAACACTGGCCTGGTGCTGGCGTTATGTTGACTGTGGGAATGATCACTGAAGCATTTATATTTGCAATGTTGGGTATATTGCCCCCACATAAAGATTATTATTGGGAAAGGTTTTATCCGAATATCGATGAAAACCCGCATGTAGAGGCATACCGTAAGGGCACGAAATTTGATTCAGCTGCCGGTAAGATATCTCCGGGCGCTTCATTGGATAAAATGATGGAAGATGCCCAGATCACCCCTGCCAATATCAGGAAACTCGGTGACAATTTCCAAAGGTTTGGTGCTGTGGTAGAACAAATAAAGGATATTACTGAAATAACATCTGCTACCAATGAATATTCTCAAAGTGCCCGTGATGCGGCCGGAGCCTTAAGCGAAATGAAAAATACATTCGTAGGTGCCAGCAATACTATGCAGTCGTTCAACAACGCTGCGGACGATACTGCCAAATTCCACGAGCAGGTACAAGTGTTGTCTAGGAACCTGGGCTCTCTGAACCAGATATATGAAGTGGAGCTGCAGGACGCAAACAACCATCTGAAAGCAATGAACAAATTCTATAGCAACCTGGTGAGCGCATCAGACGCTATGGCATCAAGTGCACAGGATGCGGTAGCTGCTAAAGAGCAAATAGGGTTGTTGTCGAAAAACCTGACTACATTAAACCAGATATACGGAAACATGCTTGCAGCAATGCAGGGCCGATAGTCGATAGGATATTGACGTGAAATATTGTTTGAAAAAAGATTAATATAACCTTAGAAAAATTATAACAGGATGTCTCTACCTAAAGAGCCGCGGCAGCTAATGATCAACCTGATGTATCTGGTGTTGACCGCTATGCTGGCACTCAACGTATCGTCCGAAATCCTGCATGCTTTTGAAGTGATTAATGAAAGTATTACCTCGTCGAATACGTCTATCGAGGCGAAAAACGAAGAAATATATAAGAACTTTCAGTCAAAAGAGGATGATCCGGTACAGCGTGACCGTATAAAAAAGTATAATGACAGGGCTAAAGTAGCAAAAGCGAAGTCTGAAGCTATGATAGCCAAATTACAGGAATGGAAAGAAAGGGTAATAGTAGAAGCCGGCGGATACGAAGATGATGGTGAAATCAAAAGGAAAGATAACATTGATGCGAGTACTCTTTTGCTGGTAGAGCGCAGGGGGGGGGATACGCTGAAAAGTCAATTGCAACAATTAAGGGAAGATTTGCTTAACCTGGTTAATCCTAATAACAAGGCGCAGATTGCTAAAGACCTTCCTATAAAAGTAGCGGAAGTTCAGAAGAATGATAACAACCCTCAAGGCGACTGGTCGACAGCTTACTTCTACAATATGCCTACAATGGCGGTTGTGACGCTGATGTCGAAATTTCAGAATGATATCCGGAACAGTGAGGCGCTGATATTGAATACATTGGCTGCCGAAGCCGGTGAAGAAGTGATAAAATTTGACGCCTTCGAAGCTATTGCTGTGCCTACTACAAGTTATGCGCTTGAAGGACAAAAGATAGAAGCTAAGATATTGCTGGCAGCTTATAACAAAAGTTTGGATCCGGTAATACAAGTTACCCAGGGTGGAGGTGCTATTAAAGAGATCAAAGACGGAGTTGGACAGTATGAGGTAACTGCTTCAGGTATAGGCCTTAAAACTGTTAAAGGCCGTGTATCTATTGACCTTGGAGGACGGAAGGAAGAACGTGATTTCTCTTTCGACTACATGGTAGGTTCTACCGGTGCATCTATACAGCTTGATAAGATGAACGTGTTCTATATTGGCGTACCCAACCCGATAACCGTATCGGCAGCAGGGTATTCGCTGCAGGACATTTCAGTGCAGATAGACGGTGCCGACGTAAAGTCTGATGCACAAGCAGGTATAGGGCACTATATTGTGACTGCTACAAAGCCCGGCAAAGTGATGGCTAACATCAATGCTAAGACCGAAGGCGGCGTGAAGAAAGTGGGCGCAATGGAAGTGCGTGTTAAATACATACCAGACCCAATAGCTGAAGTTGGCGGAAAGACAAGCGGTGGTATCCCGTCCAGCACACTGAAGGCCCAAATAGGGGTTGTTGCTGCTCTGAAAAACTTTGACTTTGATACAAGGTTCGTAGTAACAGGCTATGAAATAAGCCTGGTACCCAAGCGTGGTGAACTACAGGGGCCCTTCACATCAGATGGACCTTACCTGAATAAAAATAAGGACATAATTGACCTGATTAAGAGGAGTAAACCCGGGGATAGGGTGTATATTGAAAATATAAAAGCTCGTGGACCTGATGGACGTCCTAGAAATCTTAACCCGATAAATTTTGTTCTTTTATAATTTTTTATAAATTTAACGTTAAGCAAATCATTACAGGAATATGAATATCCTCAAAACATACAGAATAGCAGCAACTACCGCAATGGTAATGTTCGGTGGATTGGCCTTTGCCCAGGAGACTTCGATAAAGGATATCCAATCTCAGTACAACTCCTACGAAGCTGTTGATGACGAATGGAAACCATCGCTGGTTAGGGACGGGGCTTACGACAGGGTAGAGCACGTATCCCGGATACTTCCATGGCAGTCATTGCGCGAAAACGATGTAATGTGGAAGAAAAGGGTATGGAGGGAGATCGATATTCGCGAAAAGCAGAATATGGCTTTCCGTTATCCGGGTGATGATTATACCGGTGGCGGCTATTTCATAGAGATAATCCTGGATGCTGTAAAAAAAGGTAAGATCAAAGCTTATTCTAACGTTGATGACCGTTTTACCAATGCGTTGACCAAAGATCAGATACTCGAAATGATGATTGGTCAGCCTGATACCAACGAAGTAGTTGATCCGATAGACGGTACTGTAAAAATTGTAATTACCAGGCGAGAATTCAATCCGGACCTGATTACAAAATACAGGATAAAGGAAGACTGGATGTTTGACCGCAACCTGGGCCGCATGGTGGTACGTATTATTGGTATCGCTCCATTCAAAGATGTTATTGACGAAAATACCGGTATTTTCCGTGCTTCCCAGGCAGTGTTCTGGTTGTATTATCCTGAAATTCGTCCGATGCTGGCCCAGTATGAGGTCTTTAATCCTGAAAATGACGTTGCCCGTATGACATGGCACGACTATTTTGAAGGACGTTTCTTCTCAAGCAAAGTTGTTAAAACCAGCAATCCCTTTGACCTGAGCTATAGCAACAGGCGCATGTCTCCGCTCGAAGCTCTCTACGAGGGTGAAAAAGCCGAAGAAATGCTGTTCAATAAAGAACACGATATGTGGGTTTACTAATTGTAACTTAATAATAGGACAAGAAGCTGCCGCGATAACGGCAGCTTTTTTGTTTTCTGTTATTCTTTTTAGCTCCGTTTAGTTAATATTGCACCCGAATTGTAAGGTTGATGAATAAGGTATTACCACGGTTAGAAGTGTGTTTGTCCCCTGCTTTATTGCATTTATATGATACGGAAGGGGCTGTAGTGGTTATTATTGACGTATTCAGAGCTACCTCCACCATCGCTGCAGCCTTGTACAATAACGCAAAAGCAGTTATTCCCGTTGCTTCTATTGAAGAATGTATAGCCTTGGGCAACAGTATTGCCGGCAGCGTAACAGCCGGGGAGCGAAATGGCCATATAGTAGAAGGGCTGCAATACGGCAATTCACCATCTGAGTATACCCGTGATTTTATAAGCGGTCGCACGTTGGTATTAACCACTACTAATGGAACCCGCTTGTTGCATATGGTAAAGGGTGCTGACGCTATTATAACAGGTTCATTTCTTAACCTTGGTTCAGTATGCGAATTCCTGCTGAAAGAAAATAAAAACGTGTTGCTGGCATGTGCTGCATGGAAAGATAGGTTTAATCTTGAGGACACCCTATTTGCAGGCGCCGTTGTGAGCAGGCTTGCCGCTGCGTTTGATATTAACTGCGATAGTGCGCGCGCGGCACTTGTACTGCATCATAGCATGGGCGACAGGCAGCCGATAGATATGCTGCGTGACAGTTCACATTACAGAAGGCTTGCCGCGTATGGCCTGGAGGAGGATATGGCATATTGTGCAAGTATTGATCTGCATCCTGTTGTGCCTGTTTTAAAAGGCCATGAGTTGGTGATAGACAGGTCTACTCACTAAGGAAAGGATTATATCTTTTCTCATTCCCAATTGTTGTGGCCGGGCCATGTCCTGAGTAGACAATTGTTGCTTCAGGCAAAGTAAGCAAACGGGTTTTTATGCTATCGATAAGTTGGTTATGGTTTCCGCCGGGAAGGTCGGTGCGGCCGATACTGCCCGAAAAAAGCACGTCGCCTGCTATTACCCAGTTTCCGGGCATGTAATAAAACGCTATACTGCCCGGCGAGTGGCCTGGAACGAATAAAATGTCGACCTCATCAGCACCCAATTGTAGCTTTTTGCCGTCAGGAATATAAAAAGTGGGTTGTGGTATAACGCGATAGTCGAACCCAAATAGCGCTGCTGAGCCGGTAGCTCCCATCAGCACCGGGGCATCCTTTTCGTGTATCCCCAAAGGTATTTTATACTTGTCCAACAACCCGGGAATTCCAAAAATATGGTCAATGTGCGTATGTGTATTGATAATGCCTTGCGGGACTAATTTATTATCCTCTATATAGCTGATAAAATAGGACAATTCGGATGCATCGTACATGCCGGGGTCTATAATCCAGCATTGTTTTGCATCGTTATATACCAGGTAGGTATTCTCCTGGAATGGATTAAAAACAAAAGTTTGCGTATATAGCATGTGAAAAGTCCTTTTTTTCTGTAATTTAGGTAGCAAACTTAAACCGGAGAATTTATAAGGCAAGAAACTGCCCGTAACTTTCTTAATTTCTTTTGATATGCACTTCAGCCTAAGGCTTACTATACCGTCATTAATACTGACAGCTGCTTTGTTTTTCACATTCAGGGATATGCCATTTGCACAAACAAATGTGGAGACATACGGTCAAAACAGATTGCAACACAGGACGTTTAAATGGAAATATTTTGACACTAAGCACTTCCGTATCTACCACTATGATAGAGCGGGTATTGACCTGGCCAGGTATGTGGCAGAGCAAGTAGAAAACGATATCAACGTCATCGAAGGCAAATTGGGCGGACAGTTTCCCGCACGCTTCAACATCATCCTTTACAACACATACGACGAATACAAGCAGACCAATATCGGCAGGAAATCGGATTCTCAGCTACAGGACATTCCTGCGGGCACTGTAGATATAGTAGGCGATAAACTGGTAGTATATTATACAGGCGTGCATACAGACCTGCGCAGGCAAACCCGTTCAGGTATGGCGCGCGTGGTGATGGAGAGAATGTTGTTTGGTGAAACGCTTCGCGAGGTAGTGCGCAATGCGATATTGATGAATCTGCCGGAATGGACGGTAAATGGTTTTATCGCTTACCTGGTAGATGGCTGGGATGCAGAGGCCAACAGCGAATGGAAGAACCTGATGGAAACTTATCCTGATGAAGGTTTTTACAAATTGGCTGAAGTAAACCCTGAACTGGCAGGAAAAGCTTTCTGGAAATATGTGTCTGACAGGTATGGGGAAAACGATATGAAAAACCTGGTGTACACCACACAATTGAAAAGCAGCCTGAACCAGGGCGTGAAAATGACACTGGGTATGAAAGTGAAAGAAGCGTACGATTCTGTACTGGTATTTTACAGGGATGTGTATGCAAAAGATATTGTGATGCAGGAAAACCTGGACACAACTAAAGCACTGATTGAAATCGATGTGCCCGGGGATGGTACAATTATCCGGGATATAAGGGTTTCTCCAAACGGAAAGGATGTAGCGTATGTTGCATGGAAGGATGGTGAGTTCAAAGTACACATACAAAGAACCGCTGCTACACAAGTACGTTCTACCGTAATGGAAGGGGGTAAATTGGACTACAGCGCCAGCCCGGACCCCAACTATCCCATCATTACCTGGTCGAATACCGGTTATAAACTTGCCATATTGTACCGCAAGGGTAATGCAACACACTTGCGTATCTACAACGCCATAAAAGCGCAGATAGAAAACTACGAAATACCTGCCAACAGGTTTGACAGGGCGCTGGGTATGACCTTTATGGAGGACGATGACAAGATGATTTTTTCTGCTGTGAAGAAAAGCAGAACTGATTTGTACGAGTTCACCATTCGTGGAAAAAGAATGAAAAATATTACTAATGATGCCTGGGACGACGTTCAGCCGTGGTATGTCAGCGGCGGTTCACGCAGGGGAATACTTTTTCTTTCAAACAGGCCCAAACCCAATATTGATGTGCCCCTGGGTGTCAATGAATTGCCCACAGGGCCGATGAATGTCTATTTTTACAACACTACAACCCGCCAGAGGGAATTGCTGCAGCTTACACACGTTAGTACAGGGGATGTAACACAACCGATACAATACGGCACAGACAACTACGCGTATCTGTATAATCAGAACGGCATCAACAACCAGTATCTTATTATGCTGAAAAACGATGCCCGCAACAAGGATTCAGCTTACACAATGCCCGTAACCGACTATCCGTCCAACATACTGGCGCATCAATACAGCCCGGTAAGCAACCAGGCTGCGCACGTAGTAAGAGAAGGAGGAAAATATAAAATATATTACAGGCCATTGGTGCAACCTAAACAAGGCCTGCCGGCACAGGAGTTAACACCAACTTTGCTGAAACAATCGGAAGCACAGAAAAAAAGTAGTATGATAAGTAGCGGAGCCTCTACCGGCGCCACACAAGGTGAAACAAAAGCTGAGCCTGTATTGAAACGCGGCAATGCATTCCAGACACAGTTTGAACAGGCGGAAGAAGAGACCGAAGAAGTAGTGGAAGAAAGAGCACCTGCCAACCAGAAGAAAAACAGGCAAACCCGGTTAGCTGAAGCGGAGGAAGAAGCCGGTGCAGATAGTACCTATATGAACCTGAGGCCAAAGCCGTACAGGGTTTATTTCAAACCTGATTACCTCACCATTAAATTGGATAATACAGTACTGTTCACGAGGTATCAACCAGCAGCCATAAATAAAAATAAATTCGTCAATCCCAGTTTGGGCGGTATGCTCACTGTTAGTCTCGACGACCTGATGGAAGACTACAGATTCACCGGCGGGGTTAGGTTGCCCATTAATTTTTCGGGTATGGCTTATTTTATGCAGTTTGAAAACAACAAACGCCGTGTTGACTGGAGTATCTTGTACCTGCGGCAAACGACGTTGCGTAATGTAGATGTGCCTTATGTGGAGATAGATACAGTAGCCGGTACAATAAAGGAGTTTCAGAACGAGCAATTGTCGAAGACAGCGATGGACCTTGTACAGGGTACAGTCAGCTATCCGCTTAATAAATTTGAAAGTATACGCCTGCACCTGGGCTTGCGTAGGGATGCACATGACTATAAGGCGCAGGATATATTGAGCCTAAGCTTTCCCGAACCGGACAGACGGAAATATTGGGTGATGAGTAAAGCGGAATACGTCTTTGACAACACCATCAATCCCGTTATAAATATCTATAGAGGGTTCAGGTTTAAGTTTTACGGAGAGTACATGTACCAGTTCAACGGGCAGACCGGTGGGTTCTACAACCTCGGTACCGACTTCCGGTACTATCATAAAATATACAAAAACTTTACCTGGGCGGCCCGGTTTGCGGCGGCGCATTCAGGAGGCAACAAAAAAGTACTGTACTTTGTGGGCGGCGTCGACAACTGGCTATGGGCAAAATATGCCGATCAGACACCTATACGCGCCGGGGAAAACTATGCATTCCAGGCCCTGACCACTAATATGCGCGGTTACGAACAGAATTCATGGAACGGAAATACTTATGCGGTACTCAATACCGAATTCAGGTTGCCGGTATTATCCACTTTTATCAAACGCCCTATACAATCAACAATATTGCGCAATATGCAATTGGTGGCATTCGCGGATGTTGGTTCCGGATGGTATGGTTTGTGGCCGACTGAGGCCAACGTAAGTAATGATAAAATATTCCCCAAACCGGGTACTTATGCCTTTATTAATGACCCTGTTATCGTGTCTATCGACGATACGAAGGGCGTATTCGGTTTAGGGTATGGCGCCGGCCTTCGTACCCTTATGTTTGGGTACTTCCTGAGGTTAGACTGCGCCTGGAATACCGATAACCACAGGAAGAGTCCGTTGTTACATTTCTCTATTGGCACTGATTTTTAGTGCCTTAGAGTAATAATTAAAAGTAATAAAGGCCGCTATTACGCGACCTTTATTACTTTTGCTAATCAAATGACCATGGCATATGACATTCTCTAAAGAGGCGAGGACCGGACTTTTAGTAGCGATATCAATAGTAGTGTTCCTGGCGGGGTTCTATTTCCTGAAAGGTGCTAACCTGTTTTCGGGCGAAAATGAATATTATGTATATTACGATAATGTACAGGGCCTGCAGTCATCCGCTTCCGTTCAATTGAAAGGCCTTAGCGTGGGCAGGGTATCGGCTATTGAGCTGGTAGATAGCGAAAAAGTAAGAGTGACGCTTGCCGTGAGCAAAAAGGTTGCCGTTCCTGTAGGCACTACGGCGGAACTTGCATCTGCCGACCTGCTGGGGACGAAAATCATCCGCCTGAATATGGCTACCGGCACGCAGATGGCGGAGGACGGCTCTATACTGCCGGGCTCTATTGAAGGAGGCGTTATAGACAATATTTCCCTTGAGTTATCACCTCTTATTACTGATTTAAGGCATGTTGTCGCTACACTGGACACTGTATTGATAGGAGTGAGCGGCGTACTGAATGAGAATACGGCAAAAAGCCTGGCCAATACAGTTACATCGCTGGACGTAACCATGAAGAATTTCTCCGAGCTTTCGTCCACGCTTAACCGCGAAAGTGAACAACTGGCTGCTGTAATCAGGAATGCCAATAGCATAACATCCAATATCGCAGATAACAATCAAAGTATATCGAATATTATAAAGAATGCTGAAACAACTACCAACAACCTTTCTGCGGCACCTATACAGGAAACGGTAAAAGAACTGCAATCTGCAGCCGGGCAATTGCACAGCATCCTGGAAAAAATAAATAATAATGAAGGCTCGCTGGGACTGATGGTAAACGATAAGCACCTCTACTCCAACCTGACGACCACAATAAAAACATTGGACGAACTGATAGCTGATATTAATGCCCGTCCGTGGAGGTATATTAACATTACAATATTTGGTAAGAAAAATAAAAATTAAGCCGGGCCTGCAATATTCAGCTAAAAGGATAGTTATACCCGCAATGAAGCTGCTGCCACTCTTTTTGTTCAATATATTGAACCTGTGTATGCTGAATAAATTATACGCACAGGAGGGGCCGGATACGTCAAAAAAGGTAGATGTACAAATAATAAAAGCTGAGTACCAGGAGTATATACAAACTGATACCAATTCCTTTAATAAGCTGGTAGGGGACGTGCATCTTATGCAGGAAGAAAACTCCATGTATTGCGATAGCGCCTATGTAAACCTGAAGACAAACAATGTGGAAGCCTTTGGCAATGTCATGATCACCCAGCCCGACGGCACACAGGCCATAAGCGACTACCTGAAATATACAGGCAACAAAAAACTCGCATACCTGCAGGGGAATGTCAGCCTTACCGACGGGAAAGATAATCTTTGGGCTACGGAGGTGTATTATGACATGAATACGAAGATCGGTATTTATTCGCAGGGGGGCACCCTGCAAAGCGATGCCACAACACTGACCAGCAATTCGGGCGTATATAATTTGCGTAGCAAGGATGCACGTTTTACAGAGGACGTGCATGTGTACGACCCGGAATATAAGATTGTATCTGACGATATGGGGTATAATACCGAGACGAAGATCACTACCTTTTTTGGCGCCTCGGTTATAACCAGCGATTCTTCGGTGCTCACCACGCATTGCGGCACTTACGAGAGTAAATTGCAACGAGCTCATTTCCCTTGCCGTTCATCTATTCTTACCAAAGAACAGTACATGGAGGCGGATAGTATGTACTACGACAAGCTTGTCGCATTTGCCAAAGCGCGGGGCAACGTTATAGCCATTGATACAGTGCAAGATATAACGTTGTATTGCCAGTATGCGGACATGGACGAGCGCCGCAAGACAACGCTGGCTACCATCAGGCCCGTATTGAAAAAAATGAATGGCGAGGACAGTCTCTTCATCAGGGCCGATACCTTTTTTATGGCGCCTGTTGTAGCCGTTAAGGATAGTATTAAGGTGGTGCGTACTGAAGGTAAGGGCAAAAACAAAAAGCAGGTAGAGGTAATGATAGCCGATACTACTGCCGTGGAAGATACGGCTGATCTTCGCTTTTTTATCGGTTATCATCATGTGAAGATATTTTCCGATTCTATGCAGGGATTGTGCGATAGCATCGCCTACTCGCAGAAAGATTCCATCCTTCGTATGATATACGACCCAATAGTATGGTCGCGTAGAAGTCAGATAACAGGCGATACAATATTGCTGTACACAGACAGCAATAAGCTGAAAAAGCTGTATGTGCCAGACAAGGCGTTTGTAGTATCGCAATCAGGCCCGGATAAAGCCCAACTGTATGACCAGGTACAGGGTAAAACGCTGACGGGATATTTTGAAGACAATTCGATAAAAGAAGTAATTGTAAGGCCTAACGCTGAAGCTATCCAGTATTCTAAGGATGACAATGATGCATATATAGGTGTCAACCAGGCCAGCAGCGCCAGGATGCGGGTATTGTTCGACAACCAGGAAATATCCTATATTTATTTTGAACAAGACGTTAAACAGCAAATGACGCCCATGGACAAGGCCGACCTGCCCAATATGAAACTCAGCCGCTTTCAGTGGCATGAAGCCAAACGGCCGAAATCGCTGAAAGAGATATTTGAGTAATATTTGCTGATTGTTATAAAATATCTATTTTTGCGCCTGAAATGGTGATAAAAAAGCTACATAAGGAACTGAAACGACTTGCCGCAGGTAGGCCGCAATAGTGCTATGTAGCATATAACATAGGAAATTAGCAGGCTTACCTTAACCGGTAGGCCTTTTTTATACCTGTCATAAAAATAATGTTGTAAGAAAAATGAGTCAGTTGAGCCAGCTTGCAGAAACCCTGACCGGGTCGGAAATTGTCCGTCTCGGCAACGAAATTGCCATACGCATAGGCCGTGGGGAGAAAATTTACAACTATACGATTGGTGATTTTGACCCACGGATATTTCCTATACCGGGGGAGTTGGAAGACGCTATCGTTGAAGCATATCGTAACAAATTCACAAATTACCCTCCCGGTGACGGTGTGCCGGAGCTGAGACAGGCGGTAGCTTCCTTCATAAAAGACCGTGAAGGATTGGAATATGCCACTAATGAGATTCTGATAGCTGCCGGCGGACGCCCGCTTATCTATACACTGTTTCGGACAGTGGTAGATCCGGGAGACAAGGTGATCTATACCGTGCCGTCATGGAATAATAATCACTATACCCATATGTGTGGCGGGCAACATTGCGTAATAGAAACGACTCCTGAAAACAATTTCATGCCCACTGCGGCTGATATTGCACCGTATATAGACCGCGCCGCGTTATTGTGTCTGTGTACGCCACAAAACCCAACCGGCACCACCCTGGCCAAAGCCGAACTGGAAAAGATATGTGACCTTGTATTGGAAGAAAACAGGCTGCGTAGTGATGGTAAGAAACTCTACGTAATGTTTGACCAGATGTACTGTACGCTTACCTATGGCGATACCGAACATTATAACCCGGTATCGCTTCGCCCGGAAATGAAGGCGTATACCATATTCATCGACGGTATTTCCAAGGCATTTGCAGCTACAGGCGTACGTGTAGGATGGTCGCTTGGCCCGGCCAATGTAATATCCAAAATGAGGGCATTATTAGGTCACATTGGCGCCTGGAGCCCGATGGCCGAACAAGTAGCCACTGCGAAGTACTTACTGCAGAAAGAGGCAATAACCGCATATCTGGTTTCTTTCAAGAATGAACTGGAAGAGCGGCTTTGGGCTATATACAGCGGTATTGCCGCGTTGAAGGAGAAGGGTTATCCTGTAGATGCCATAGCACCGCAGGCAGCTATATATCTTACTATCAAAATAGACCTTGCCGGTAAAGATGTAGGCGGTAAAGTGCTATCTACCCAGGCAGACGTTACGGAATACCTGCTTAATGAGGCCAGGCTGGCGATAGTGCCATTTTATGCCTTTGGCGCCGACAAGCAGTCACCATGGTACAGGTTAAGCGTAGGCACTTGCAGAAAAGAACAGATAGGCGAGATGTTGGGTATGCTTGAAGGTGCATTACAAAAACTTGCGGTTCTTAACTAATCTATTCGCATGCCAGGATATTACTTTTTAAAAACTTTAGATAGATAAATGCAGGTTTACAAATTTGGTGGCGCATCGATTGCCACCGCAGAGCGTATGCAGGCCTTATGGCCCATTATTGAGACAGCAGAACAGCCGCTCATATTGGTTGTATCGGCGTTGGGCAAAACTACCAATGCCCTGGAGAGTATTGTAGCTGCCGCTTGCAAAGGCGATAAAAATGCGGCTATGGAACAGGCGAAAGCGCTGGAGAGGCAGCATGTTGAGTACGCAAAAACTATACTTGACGCGAAATATGAGGATGTTGCTATACAGGCATTAAATGTGTTTTTTACCGAATTGCAATGGGCGATAGATGATGCCGGCTCCCACAAGTACGATTACACTTACGACCAGGTGGTATGTATTGGTGAATTATTATCCACGAGAATTTTTGCCTATTACCTCCAGCAACAAGGCATGCCTATCGACTGGTTGGACATCAGGGATGTTATACGAACAGATGACACTTATAGGGATGCAAGGGTAGATGATGACTACTCGCAACAACAGGTGCGGGAAAAACTGCTGCCGATACTTCAATCCGGCAGAAGCATTATAACACAGGGTTTTATTGGTTCAACCTCTGATAACGCTTCAACTACGCTGGGCAGGGAAGGCTCAGACTATACAGCGGCTTTGCTGGCTGCGTGGACAAAGGCCAAGGCAGTGACTATATGGAAAGACGTAGAAGGGTTGAAAAATGCAGACCCAAAAAAATTCCCCAATACGGTAAGGATAGACGCCATCAGTTATGATGAGGTGATTGAAATGGCCTACTATGGAGCACAGGTAATTCACCCCAAAACGATTAAACCGCTCCACAACAACAATATACCATTGTATGTAAAATGCTTCCTTGATAAGAATATTAAAGGCACCGTGGTGATGAACGAGGTGAGCAGCCTGTTTTATCCACCGCTGATAGTGCAGAAGGGGAACCAGGTTTTGCTGAAGCTGACAGCTAAAGACTTTTCATTCATAACAGAAAGTAAGCTGCGCGACCTGTACGATATATTCCATAAATTGAATATCCAGGTTAACCTGATACAAAATGCGGCTATCAGTTTTGTGGCCTGTATCGATAACCAGCGCGGTAAATTGCAACAATTAGTTTCGTTGCTGAATAAGGACTATAATGTGTCGGACAATGAAGATGTGAGCTTGCTCACTATCAGGCATTATACACCTGAAGTATTAACTGAACTGACCAAAGGTCGTCACATTTTACTGGAACAAAAGACGAGGCATACCGTACAACTGGTATTGATGTAATAAAAGTAAACACAGGAAGATTATAAAATCTTCTTGCCCTTCATTGCTTCTCTTATCGCTACGTCCATTACGCGCTCCGCAAAGGGGCGTGTAATTTCGTTCAATTGCTCCGTTTCCTTCTGTACTTTGTTTTTGTCTTTGCCGGCAATGGCTGCGCGTAGAGCATTTAGCTGCTCGTCCGTTTGTGCTATCTCATCTGTATCCAGCAGTTCCCTGTTCTTTGTTACAAACCTTTCAGTGGTTTCTATCATCTGCTCAGCTTCGGTTATTGCTTCTATCAGTGCTCTTGTCTGTATATCTTCTTTGGCATGTGTTAGTGAGTCCATTAGCATTTTTTCCACTTCCTCATCGGTAAGGCCGTACTGGGGTTTTACTTCTATGCTTTGAGCCACACCACTTCTTAGTTCCGTAGCGCTCACTTTCAGTATCCCATCCGCATCTACCAGGAAGTTAACCTCCACTTTGGGCAACCCTGCGGGCATAGCAGGTATGCCGGTAAGATTGAACTCCGCCAGTTTCCGGTTATCCTTTACCAAGTCACGTTCGCCCTGGAATACCGATATACGCATACCGCTTTGTCCGTCCTTTTGTGTAGTATATTGCCTGCCTGCTTTCGTAGGTATTTTAGAGTTGCGGGGTATCAGTACATCCATCAGCCCGCCCATGGTTTCCAGGCCCAGGCTCAGTGGTGTGATGTCCAGCAGCAGCATATCAGTATTGTTGCCGGCAAGTATGTCTGCCTGTATGGCCGCACCCAGCGCCACCACCTCATCCGGGTTCAGCTCATCGTGCACCTGTTGTTCAAACAACTTGCTGATACTTTCTTTAACCAGTGGTACCCGTGTAGAACCGCCCACCATTACTACTGCATCTATATCTTTTACGGTAAGTCCTGCATCCCTGAGTGCGTTTTTGCAACTGTTGATAGTCCTGTCAACTAATGGTAGTATCAGCTCGTTAAAAGCAGGTTTGGTGATAGACACCTCTTGCCCGCCAATCGTACCCGTATAACTCTCATTAGAAGAAAGATGTTTCTTAGCTGCCTCTGCAGTCAACCTCAATTCCTGTGCAATTGATTTATGGGTGTTAAGTTCTTCATCTGTTATACCCAGTTCTTTTTGCCAGTGCAGTACCAGTGCCCTGTCCATATCATCGCCGCCCAGGTAGGTATCGCCGTGGGTAGACAGCACCTCGAATATGCCGTTTGTGATTTTTAGTATAGATATATCGAATGTACCGCCACCCAGGTCGTACACCGCTATTGTTTTTTCCTCTTCCGGGTTCAGGCCCATACCGTAGGCCAGGCTGGCCGCAGTGGGTTCGTTGACAATGCGCAGTACATCCAGCCCTGCCAGTTTGCCCGCATCGCGTGTAGCCTGCCTTTGTGCATCGTTGAAGTAGGCAGGTACAGTTATCACTGCTTTGTTCACCGGGGTCTTAAGTATGTGTTCAGCCCTTTGTTTTAATTCTTTCAATATCAGGGATGATAATTCTATCGGGGAATAAAACCTGTCACCTATCTGTACCTTCACCAGAGATTCAGTATCATCGTCCAGTATTTTATAAGAAAAGAATCCACTATCGCTGCTTACGTCTTTGTATGATTTACCCATCAGCCGTTTTACCGAGTAGATAGTACGGCCGGGGTCGGCTACAAGGTGTTCCTTAGCAGTGTTGCCTACTTCGGCATCGCCTGCTTCATTAAAATGGACAACGGAAGGCACCAAAGTCAGTCCATCAGTTTCTTTCAATGCCACCGGCATATTGCTGTCTTCGCGCACTACAGCTACCAGGCTGTTGGTCGTTCCCAGGTCGATACCCACAATTATTTCTTCCTTCTGCAAACTGCCTGTTGCCAGGTTGATAGCTACTTTACCCATAACGGCGCAAAGGTAACATAAGATGACGTGAGCGCCCAATCAACGAAAACCATGAATGCATTGTTAAAATCATTGTAACATTTCCAGTCATGTTACAATAAAAGAAAGCATATCATTATTTTGTGTTAATTAATAAGCGGTATGTTCCATCGTTTTCCGGTTTTAATAGGGCTTTCGTTGGTTTTGCTGGTGTGCTCCTGCGACTTCAATAAGAAGGAAAAGTGCATTGCGCTGGACAATACCATTGCGGCCATTAACGACTCGCTGCTGCGTTATGGGGCAGAATGGGGCGATGAACTGAAAATAGCGGTCAATACACTTAATTTCTCGGGCCTCTCCCCTATAAGGCAGGAGATGCAGGGCTACATAGGCCGCAAAATCGAATATGTGAGAGGGATGGATAATGTAGGTGGCTCGGAAAAGTTGTTGAATGCTGAACTGGAGTTCCTGGAGGTGGAAAAAGGTATTGTAGCCAACAAGCTGGCGGCTTTTGAGCGTTTCAACGACTCCGTTGCGATGGACGCACTCAGCACAGCCTATGCAGATATGCAGTACAGTGCATTAAAGGAACGTGACCTGTTAAAGAAAATACATACGCTACGGGAGCAATATGCCGACAAGAACGGAATACCGAAATTTATAGAATAGTTTCCGGCATTATTAAACATACGCCCGTTTCTATATATTTGACCGGTCAACATATTTAGTACGGCCCCCAAATGGCACATAATTTTCCACGCGAGTTCACCTATAAAGGAGTATCCATTCTTCCACTAGTGATGGCATTGCCGCTATTTATCCTTGCTTGTTCAGAACATTGGTCTTATGACGAGGCTATGACCTACATGAACATACTGGACGCTACGCCAATGGAGGTGATACGGTACGAAAAATACCGTTTTGCCAACAACCATGTGCTCAATTCGCTCTATTTCCTTGTGCTGAACAAGGCCGGTGTTACATCACTCTTTGTATATCGCCTGCCTAATTTCCTGGCCTTTTTCATCTACTTCTGGCTGATCAGTAAACTGCTGAAAGAACAGGTGGGTTATCAACTGCGCCATATAGACCAGCTGATGCTGTACCTGTGGCCATATGCTGTTTATTTCGCCCAAGGCAGAGGTTATGCGATGGCCCTGGTATGCATGTTGGGTGCGCTGGTTGTATTGAAACGTTACCTGGACGAGGGTAAGCCGCCGCAGCTTTTAGGCATCGTATTGTTGGGCGGTTTGAGCTCTTTGTCCATTTTCAGTTTCATTTTCCCTTTTGCGGCCATGCTGATTGTGGCAGGGTTATCCCGGTTCAGGCAAGTGATAAAAAGCCCGTTGCAATGGCTGATACTGGTACTGGCCCTGCCGGTGGCATGGTATATTTTCGATAAGGGCAGGGTGGTGAGTGAATACGATTATTCTATTATTGGCGGGCAAAGTTTGTTCAGGGGTGGTACGTTGTCCAGCCTGGTATCTTTCCTGGCGATTACCGACCTGGTCCCAAATAATGTCTTCCTGGCCCTTAAGGTTTTAATATTGCTGACACTGGCGCCGGCATTGTACCTGCTTATCCGGCGGGGGATGATGTACCTGGAGTTGACCATAGCGTTGGTAACTATGCTGCTGCTGGTTGTGGCACATTATGCTTTTGGCGCTATGTACCCGTTATATAGAAGTGCCGCATATCTTGTCATCTTGTTATTGCTGGCATTCACCTATTCCAACTTTCGGAAAAACGTCCTGTATACTTTACATTTTTCAGCAATAGCGATCTCGGGCCTTGTCTTTATGGGTTACCTGTTTTACTTCATGAGCCAGAAGAGCATGGACGATGTTCTGAACGAAATAGCCGCTGGCCCCGGACCTGTACTGATACAGGACGTGCATCCCGCGCCTATGGCTGTAAATCATATGCGCCACCAGGACAGCCTCGACCTGAATGTATGCATCACCTATGACACTCCGTGTTTTGACCGGCAGCTTGATACGGCGAAATATGTGATATGTTTCCAGGACAGGATTGCAGCCGCAGGGCGTAAGAATGAATTTGAATTACGATACAAAGTGGCTACTTTCCTTTACTTCAACAAGTATTTCTATAAGCGTAAATAACAGAAGAGCAAGGATATATTTGTATTATTTTCCTGTAATAAATCTTGGTTTGTTTATATTCCCCAAGTTACCCACATTTGCGTCCTGTATTGCATTTCGCCTCTTTTTAACCCGTTGAAATGTATATTTTTGTTTTTCCCTTAAAATTGTTTGTGCCTTGAGGTTAAAGTCGTTAGATATAAAAGGATTTAAATCGTTTGCCGATAAAACGCATATACTGCTGGACCACCCCATAACGGGTATCGTGGGCCCCAACGGTTGCGGCAAATCGAATATAGTGGATGCCATCCGCTGGGTGATAGGCGAGCACAAGATTAAGTCGCTGCGGTCGGACAACCTGGAGGACCTGATATTCAACGGGTCGCGTACGCGCAATGCAGCCGGTATGGCCGAAGTATCGCTCACCTTTGAGAATACCCGCAACCTGCTGCCTACAGAGTTTACTACCGTTACCATCACCCGCAAGTTTTATAAGAACGGTGAGAGTGAATACAGGCTGAACGATGTGACTTGCCGGCTGAAAGACATCCATAACCTCTTTTTAGATACCGGTGTAAGCAATGACTCATATGCCATCATCGAGCTGGGTATGGTAGATGACATCATCAAAGACAAGGACGGTTCGCGCCGGAGGATGCTGGAACAGGCCGCAGGGATATCCATATACAAAACCCGTAAGAAACAAGCCAAACTGAAACTGGATGCTACAGAGCAGGACCTGGCCCGTATCGAAGACCTGTTGTTTGAGATAGGCAACAACCTGCGTACGCTGGAGAGCCAGGCCAAGAAGGCTGAACGTTACTTCAAGATAAAGACTGAATATAAAGAAGTAAGTATAGAGCTGGCCAAGGCATCGCTCGAGCACTTCAACGACCAATACAGGGAACTGAACGAGCAGCACAATACCGAAACTGACCGCAAGGTGCAACTGGAAGCTACGGTGGCGCAACAGGAAGCTACCGTGCAGCAGGAGAAGGTGAAGCTGGTAGCTAAGGAGCAGGAGTTGAACGGCCTTCAAAAGCAGTTTAACGAGCTGGTGAACAAAGTGCGCCAACTGGAGAGCGACAAACGCCTGGCATCGCAAAGGATAGACCACCTGAGAGAGCGCGAAAAGAGCCTGAAAGAATTCCTGGCAGGTGCTGATGCGCAAATAAAGAGCCTGGAGGAGTCTATCAGCTTTGCCGAAACACAGATAACCGAAGAGAACGATGTGCTGCAAAAGCTGCGCGATGAGTTGGAGGGACTGCGCGGTATTGCCGACGATAAACGCCAGGCTTTTGACGATAAGAAGATATTGCTGGATAGCCTGCGTGGCAAATACCAGCAGAAGCAGCGCGACCAGTTTGATGCTGAAAAGAAAGTGGCTATTGCCGATACATCGGTACTGAACCTACAGCGCAGCATACACCAGGTGCAGGAAGAGCGCCAGCAACGTATAGACCAGATAGGCCAGCTGAACACACAGAAGCAGGAAACAGAGGCTAACCTACAAGGCCGCAAAGAAGACCTGGAAAAGCTGGTAAACAGGCAGGAAGAAGTGAAAGGCAAAATCCTGCAAAGCCAGGAGCAGATAGAAAGCCTCCGTTCCGAACTGGTGGACGAGAACCGGATGCTCGATTCAAAGCGTAACGAACACGACCTGCTGAAATCACTTGTGGAAAGTCTTGAAGGCTATCCTGATAGCATCAAGTTCCTGAGCAAACACGAAGAGTGGGGCAAGAACGCGCCACTGTTGTCTGATGTGTTTGTGGTGCAAAACGAATACCGCACCGCGCTGGAGAACCTGCTGGACAGTTACCTGAACTACTATATAGTAGATAATGTAGAGCATGCAGCCAAAGCAGTACACCTGCTGGACAATAACAAGAAGGGCAAGGCCAACTTCTTTATCCTGAACCAGTTTCAGCAATACCATGCCGCCGGCCATAACGCACCGCAGGGCTTAGTGCCCGCGCTCAGCGTAGTGTCGGTGGATGAGCAATACAAGCCGCTGGCGCAACACCTGCTGGGCCATGTGTACATAGCTGATACCGAAGGTGCGCTGACCAATATGGATATGCAGAACGGCAACATCATCGTAGAGAAGAACGGTAAGATGGTGCGCGGCAAGTACACATTGGGCGGTGGTTCTATCGGCCTGTTTGAAGGCAATAAGATAGGCCGTGCCAAAAACCTGGAGCGCCTGGCCAAAGAGATAGAAGGCCTGACTGCATCAACAGCCGTACTCAAGCAAAAAATTGCCGATACACAAACATTGGTTACAGGCTTCAACCAAGAGCTGAACGATAAGGCCATAGAGCAGACCCGCAGCGAAATCAATACCCTGCAAAACCTGCTGGTGAACATAGGCGACAAAATAGCCAACTACGAGCACCTGAATGAACGTGCCGAGCAACGCGTAGCAGAGCTGGAACAGCAACTGGCTGATACGCATGAGAGCATCGGCAGTACGCGCGACGCCCTGCATGAAATCAGCGAGGCGTTACATGCTATCACCCTTGAGATAGAGCAGGCGGACTTCGCATTCAAAGCTGCCGAGCAAGAGTTTAATCAAGCAACTGAACAATATAACCAACTGAACCTGCAATACACCCGCCAGCAAAGCAAGCTGGAAGGATTGAAGCAGGAACTGAACTTCCGCAGCAACCAGTATAAAGACCTGCAACAGCAGATAACCAGCAATACCCAGCAACTGAAAGAAGCCTCGGCTCAACTGGAAGAAACTGAAAAGACGCTGAACAGCGGCGACACCGAGTTGTACGACCTGATGAAGCAGAAGGAGACCGACGAGGCAGCCCTGAATGAAAAGGACCGGTTGTACTACGAACTGCGCAACGAGATTTCTGAGAAAGAAGGCCTGCTGAACCAGAAGCGCCGCGAGAAAGAGCAGGCTGAAACGTTGCTGAACGGCATCAAGGATAAACTGAACGAGATGAAGCTGCAACTGGCCGGGATGAAGGAGCGCCTGAGTGTTGAGTTCAAAGTGAACCTGGACGAAGTGCTGGACCAGGAGCGTACCGGGGAGCTGACCGTAGATGAATTGACTGCCGAAGCCGACCGCATGAAAAAGCGGCTGGAGAACATGGGCGAGATCAACCCTACAGCTATCGAGGCATATACCGAAATGAAAGTGAGGTACGACTTCATACAGGAACAGAAGACAGACCTGGTAGACGCCAAAGAGTCTCTGCTGGCTACGATAGAAGAAGTGGAACTTACTGCCAATACCAAGTTCAAAGAAACGTTTGAGGCGGTGCGGACGAACTTCATCACGGTGTTTAAAGCCCTGTTTACAGAAGAAGACCAGTGCGATCTGCGCCTGACCGACCCCGAGAACCTGGCCGAGAGCGGTATAGAGATATACGCACAGCCTAAAGGCAAGAAGCCAAGTACGCTTACCCAGCTATCAGGAGGGGAGAAGACGCTGACATCAACGGCCTTCCTGTTTGCGATATACTTAATCAAGCCCGCCCCGTTCTGTATACTGGATGAGGTGGATGCGCCGCTGGATGATGCCAACGTTGGCAAGTTCACGCAGATGATACGCAAGTTCAGCGACAATTCGCAGTTTATACTGGTGACGCACAACAAGCAGACGATGGCTGCCGTAGATGTGATATACGGTGTGACCATGCAGGAGGCGGGTGTGAGTAAGCTGGTGCCTGTGGACTTCCGTAGTTTGGCTAACTAAGAGATTGTATTTGACCAGGTAAATACCAAGCGGGCGCAAGCCCGCTTTTTTGTTCCGGGCGAGTTTTCCCCCGACCCCCTCCCGCCGCGGCGGGATAAATGCCGGGGAGCACCCACCGCACAAGGCTTCATTTTTGTTTCCGAAATGATGCCAGGATTTTTTGGTTTTGGGAAATGGAACATTTTTACCTGATTTTCCATGCGAGTCAACCACCCCGATTTGTACATGCCCTAAAGGCATATACAAATCTGCCCCTCCTAAAATCCCGCACGGGCGGGACAGGCAGGAGGGGAGTTTTTCGATTTTGTTCCGAAATGATGCCATGAATTTGGTTTCGGAAAATGGAACATTTTTTTGCCCCTGGGAATTTTTGTAACCGGAGTATGGCCGACCGCATTGAGCGTTTTGCTGGCTGTTTTCATGTCAAAGAACTGCTGTTACCTCTTCAGGTTTATTAGTGTCCCGTACGTGCAGTATTTACAACCCCGCAGTAGAGGGACTACAGTAACAAATATACATTAATAATTTGATTTTATGAAATTTGGTGATGCTATATTTATAACAGAGCAGTTATTTCCGACAGGGATATTTCGTAACTTGATACTTATGGAACATGAACACCATGGCCATGCGAGCCATAAAGAGCATAGGAGCGTTAAAGTGACGGAAGGCCATGCAGCGCATGACAATACCGGGCACGATAAACATGCCGGACACAATGTCAGCGATTTCCGGAAACGTTTTATCGTCTGTACGGTTGTGTCTGTTCCTGTTCTTGCCCTGTCGCACATGATACAGCAGTGGTTGGGGTTTGAATGGAATTTCCCGGGTGACAGGTATGTATTGGCCCTGCTTTCGACTTTCATTTTCGTATACGGTGGTTATCCTTTTCTAAAAGGTTTGTATGATGAAGTAAGAGATAAGGCCATCGGCATGATGACGTTGATAGGTGTAGCAATAACCGTGGCATGGGCGTATAGTATAGCAGTTACTGCCGGGTTGGAGGGTATGGATTTTTACTGGGAGATGGCCACCCTGATAGATATTATGCTCATAGGCCATTATTTTGAGATGAAATCGGTAATGGGCGCTTCCCGGTCGCTGGAGCTGCTGGTGAAGATGATGCCTGCGACAGCCCATCTTGTCCGCAATGGCACGGTGGAAGATGTGCGTACCGACCAACTGCAAAAGGAGGACATAGTAATGGTGAAACCCGGTGAAAAAATACCGGTGGACGGAATAGTAGCAGACGGGGAAAGCTACGTGGACGAAAGTATGCTGACAGGTGAGAGTAAACCTGTAAAGAAAGATAAAGGCGCACCGGTAATAGGCGGAGCGGTAAACGGTAATGGCTCTCTTACCGTGCAGGTGTCTAATACAGGCAAAGACAGCTACCTGAACAAAGTAGTAAGGCTGGTAGAGGATGCACAGAAGGTAAAGTCAAAGACGCAGAATTTTGCTGATAAAGCCGCCCGGATACTCACCTTTGTGGCATTAGGGGGCGGTGTAGTTACGTTGGCAGTATGGTTGCTGGCAGGATACCCGTTCGTATTTGCCCTGGAGCGGATGGTGACCGTGATGGTGATATCATGCCCGCACGCACTGGGGCTGGCGGTGCCGCTGGTGGTAGCCATATCCACATCAGCATCAGCTCAGAGAGGTTTATTGATACGCAACCGAACGGCTTTTGAAAACGCAAGGCTGATAACGACTATCATATTTGATAAGACGGGGACGCTGACAAAAGGAAGCCATGAATTGCAGGAAATAAAGGTACTGGATGATAGTTTGGGCGAACGTGAGTTGCTCAGGCTGGCTGCCGCTGTTGAACAACACTCGGAACATTATATAGCTGCAGGTATTATGAGGAAAGCTAAAGAAATGAATATAGCCGTACCCGCATCTGATAAGTTCCACTATATGCCGGGAATGGGATTAGAAGGTGTGGTAGAAGGGAAAAATGTTAAGGTTACCGGGCCGAATTACCTGGAGGAACAAAACATCCCGATAGCTGAGTATACTGGTGTAGGTACTATTGTGTATGTATTGACCGGTAAAAAGGTGGCAGGCTATATGGTGTTTGCAGACGAGGTAAGAGAGGAGTCTTTTGAAGCTGTACAAACACTTACTGCATCAGGCATAAAAAACCTATTGCTGACGGGGGATAATGAAAGGGTAGCCAAAAAGGTAAGCGATGAACTGAAGATGAACGGCTATATGGCTAACGTATTGCCCCATGAAAAATTGGAGAAAGTAAAAGAGCTACAGGCGAAAGGAGAATATGTAGCCATGACGGGTGATGGCGTGAACGACGCTCCTGCTTTGGCACAGGCCGATGTAAGTATAGCCGTTGGTTCCGGTACAGATGTAGCTGCCGAGACCGCTGATATTATTCTCGTCAATTCAAACCCAAAAGATATAGCCAGCCTGATATTGTTTGGTAAAGCCACCTACCGGAAAATGATACAAAACCTGTGGTGGGCTGCCGGGTATAATATTATCGCCATACCATTGGCGGCGGGCGTATTATTTCCATTGGGTATCATGTTAAGCCCTGCTATTGGTGCGGTGTTGATGAGTTTGAGCACTATTGTTGTAGCTGTAAATGCGCAATTGTTGAAGAGGAGATTGAAGTAAAGAGTTACAGTTTATTTCGGGAAATAGTATTTTTGATATACCAATAACCTTATACGAATAGTTCTCATAATCCTCTTATGTTTTTTTAGTTGGTCGCTTGTCCATGCGCAAGAGCGAGTAACAGGCCATCAGACACTTTTGAGCGAGTTAACGCCCGGCGTAGCCGATGATATCTTTGACCCGCAAAAGGCAGTGCCTCCCGCCGAAACAATAATTCCGACATGGAAAAAGATTATTGTAACGGAAATTGACTTGACAATGGCAGAACATCAGATGCTTGATTCATTGTACAACTTCTATGGAGAGAGGGCTACATTCAGGCAAATGATGTGTGAGTCCGTATTGCGTAGAAAAGTTCAGGCTTATACAGGTATGAATAAAGATAACGCGGGATTTATCGCCATTAAACCTAAGGCAGCGCGGGAGATAATCGGGAAGGCAGCCATACTACCGGTTGACAGGATAGTATGGCTGGAAGAGTGGACATATTTTGAACAGAAAGACTATTTAATCGCAAAGAATCTGGCCATAGCCATTGCGTACAGGAATAGTGAAGCAGAAACAGTGCCACTGTTCTGGACAGTCTTTCCTGAAATATCAACCATTTTTGGACGATATAAATTTAATACCAGCGAAGGCAACACGAAAAAGCTATCCGAATACTTTGAACGCAGAGGGTTTGAAGCAGTTATGCCATACCTTGATAAAAATCGCCGCTATATTCTCCGGCGTGCCCAATAGCTACTCCATACGTTAAAATTATTCTAAATAAGTGATGCCTCGCGACTGTTGATGAATGTGGCGCTTATATTTATATGTATAAAACCACCACATGCAACAACGATACGTCTTCTTCTTAGCTGTTTCATTATTGTGCAGCACACGGCTTTCAGCTCAATACAGTATAACAGGCACTGTTAAAACAGAAAAAGGCGCAGCTATAGAAATGGCCTATGTCTCTGTGCTTAACGGGACCGATTCGTCCCTTGTGGCATCGGGTCAAACGGATGAACAAGGCAGGTACGTGTATAACAATGTACCTGCCGGCAAATACATTATAGATGTACAAGCCTTGGGTTACCGGCAAAAGAAACAGCCGGTGTTGTTAACCGGCAATACGGAAATAGAAACTATAGTGCTGAACCCTATAGGTAACGAGATGGAGGAGGTGGTGGTGACCGCGCAAAAGAATATAATCAGTACTGAATTGGGCAAAACAGTAGTGCATGTGCGGGAAAGCATGAAGGCCGGCAACAGCCTGCTGGACCTGCTGAGGAATGTACCTGGTGTGAGTATAGGCGCTGACGGCTCTATCAGCATTACAGGCAAAGAAGGAGTAGTAGTGTTGATAGATGATAAACCCGTGCGACTGGTGGGGCAGGAGTTGGCAGACTACCTGAAAGGTGTAGGAGCTAATGAAGTAGCCAAAGTGGAGTTGATGACGCAGCCATCGGCCAAATATGATGCGGAGGGGAACGCAGGCATTATCAATATAGTGATGAGTAAGGAAAAGAAGCAGGGCTGGGGTGGTACTGCTAATGCCCGCTACCAGCAAGGGCGATACCCTTTCATCATCACCGGCGGCAACATGACCTGGCGTAAGAATAAGCTGGCGTTTACGCTTAGTCCCGGATACTACCTTGGGCAAGGTTTCCTGCAGTCTGAAAAGGTAAGCAGGTCGAAACAGGACGGTGAGACGGTAGCTGTGATAAAAGAAGAGGCTTTTAAGAAAGAAATATTCCCTGATTATTCGCTGAAGGCAGGCGTGGATTATGATATGAGCGATAAAACCTCTATAGCATTTTCAGCTAAGGGTACCTATCATGCCAATGATGAGGTGGACCAGACCCATTCAACTATTGACAACCTTCATACAGGACAAACTATCTATAATATTTCAGAAAACAGGAACGGACATACACGCAACCATATAGAGCTGGATGGCTACCTGAAACATACTATAGACAGCAACCGGAATATTCAACTGAATGCAGGCAGCTTCATCAACCGTCGCGATATATACCAGAAACTGAATAGCACGAATTATAATGAGGGCGGTGCCGTGGTGGCTAAGCCATTAATACTGGATAACAAGATACCAGACAGGACGAACCTGTACGTAATAAAGGCTGACTATGAAAATAAGGCAGGTAAAGTGAAGCTGGAATGCGGCGTAAAAGGGAACTACATGACCATGAACGAAGAAAACAGGTTTGACAGGTACAACAACGGGCGATGGATAAATGATACGACGAGGACTAACAAATTCTTATACAACGAAGCCATCAGCGCAGCCTATGTGAACAGCACTACGGCTATCAATAAACTACAATTACAATGCGGCCTGCGGGTAGAACATACTTATGCCGAAGGCGACCAGGTGACCCAGGACGTGCAGTTTATACGCAATTACATATCGCTGTTCCCGACTGCGTTTGCTAACTATAAAATAAATGATAACCATACTGTAGAAGCAAATTATGGCAGGCGTGTGCGGAGGCCCAATTACCGCGACCTGAACCCCTTTGCCATGTTTGCATCGCAATACAATATTTTTACCGGCAACCCCATGATTGCACCGATGTTTACCCACAACGTGGAGCTGAAACATAATTTCAAAGGCAGGTTCATTACTACAGCCAACTGGTCGAAAACGCTGGGCACTTTTATTGAACAACTGGTGTTTGACAATACTACCAATGTGGCCACGCATTTTTATGCCAACAGTGGCAACAGTACCCGGGCATCCCTTTCAGGAAATTATACTAACCAGGTATATCCATGGCTGCACCTGGGGCTGACGGCGGAAGGGCACTACGCTGAGTATGAAGCGGACTATAACGGCAGGCACCATTTTGATTCCGCGGTAGGATTTTATGCGGGCATTGATACGCAGTTTTCATTTAAGAAGGGATTGTCTGCAAGTGTACATTCGAGATATGCGGGCAGGTACCTGACCAGCGTAGTGCAAAGAACCGGCGGCTCCGTATGGTTCCACGCAGAGGTAGGCAAAAATATGTTTAAGGATACCACTACATTAAAACTCATGGTTACCGACCCTTTCCACACATACAGATATGTCTTTGATATGAACCAGCCTGAAGTAGCGGTTTCATCATCCACTATGTACAACACACAGCATCTGTCGCTTGGGTTTACCTACAACTTCGGCAAGCGGGATGAATTGCGGAGGCGCGAGCAGTTGGAAGAGGGTAGGATGTAGTAATTTGCGGTTATGTTACTTAGGTTGATAATATTCCTGCTGATGGTACCGATATATGCGGTTGCCCAAAGCGATACAGCGAAACCATTTTTTCTTGGTTATACCGAAGAGTTGTATTCTGAGGTATTGAATGAACGCAGGGTATTGAATATTTATTTACCTGAGGGTTATGACACAGGTGCGCAATACCCGGTTATATACCTGCTGGATGGTTCGGCAGATGAAGACTTTATTCATGTGGCGGGTATAGTGCAATACAATAATTTTCCCTGGATAGGCAGGGTGCCCAAATCAATACTGGTAGGCATTGCCAATACAGACAGGAAACGTGATTTTACCTACCCATCGCGTAGTGCAAGAGATAAAGAACTATGCCCTACAGGCGGGGGCTCTGCCAGGTTCATAGATTTTATAGAACAGGAAGTACAGCCTTTTGTAAAAGAGAAATACGCAGCCAATGACGAAACTACTTTAATAGGCCAGTCGCTGGGCGGACTGCTGGCAACGGAAATATTGCTTACCCGCCCGATGATGTTTGATAATTATATCATCATCAGCCCCAGTCTTTGGTGGGATGATGGCGGCCTGCTGAAGAAAAGCCCTGCACTGCTGAAAGATGATTATGCGGTGCCCACTTCTGTATATGTGGGCGTGGGCAAAGAGGGTTCGATGTTCGGCCCGGAAGAGCCTGCTATGGAAGAATATGCCGAGCGGCTAGTAGAAAAAATCAGCGGGACAAAATCAGGTAAGATAAGGGTGTACTTTGATTACCTGCCTGACGAAACCCATGCTACCGCAGGCCACCCGGCAGTGTTTAACGCTTTTCGCATGCTGTATAGCGTGCACTAAGTAGGTTACAGATTTTTCAGGTAATTAACAATGATCTGTTGTGTTTCTTTTTAGATGGGTACCCTGCCAGGCGTTGGAAGAAACTGGTAAAAAAACAAAGCCCGCATTGAAGAATGCGGGCTTTGTCTATGGAATGAATGTTTATTTGTTGTTGTCCACTGTTACCTTAACCACGCCAACCTTTCCTTCGCTGTCTTTCAGCAATATGAAGTAATTGCCGCTGGCAAGGTTGCCCAGGTTGAGTTCTTTCCTTGTAACGCCTTCGGCATTGTCCTGGATCGCTACCTGGCCTATGGCATTGCGCACTTCTATGGAATAGTTCACTGTTTTGCCCTTCCAGTCCAGCACCACTTTGCCTGATGTGGGGTTAGGATAAACTTCCAGCCCACTTACATCCAGAGAACTGATGTCCAGCAACGTAATGCCGAGGATATTAGATGGTTTTGACCAGCAACCCCTGTTATTCGTTACTGCATAATAGGTACCTATTTTAGAAGGATAAGCCTTGCCCTCGGGGCCGTCCGGCATTTCACCATCAGGACCAAACCACACAAATGAACTATCGAAGTTGGTTATCATCATATTGCCAACAAGATGTATTATCGGTGCAATTGGTGTTACCGAACGTACCATTACCATTGGCGTTGAATATACAGTATCCGGCAGATAGCAACCACCATCTGTCTGGTTGGCGCGTACCATTACGGTATTGCCATCCAGCAGCGAACTGGAGCTGAAGATATCACCTGTTGCTGCGGGGAAACCGTTGATGATCCATGTAAAGGCGGGCGCTGTACCGAGGTCTGTCGCAGTGGCCGTAAATTCTACCAGCGAGTCAAGGCAGCCCGGGTTTTTACCTGCCGTGATGGCTACTGTAACAGTTGGGCGCTTAGCCGGGATGATAGACATGGTAATGAAGTTGGATGTGTCCCGTGGGTTAAGCACGCAGGAATCTGTAGCTATCAGCACGCATTGCACCCTGTCAGTATTACGGAGCGAATCTGTAACATATATCGGCGTTGTTGCTCCGCCAATGGCTATGCCGTTCACCAGCCACTGGAAGGTCGGATTTTTGCCGGCATTCGTAGTGTTGGCGCTGAAGATAAGCGGCTTGCCCTCGCAAGCGGGGTTAGTACCGGTTGTTTGAGCAATAGTAATATCAGCCGTGATCTTCTGGTGTATCACTTTTATTGAGTCAGAAGTAACCGTTGCAGGACTTGCGCAGGGTGAGTTAGATGTCATAACCACTCTTACTTCATCATTATGAAGCAGGGTTGACGTATTAAATGTAGGTCCTGTAGCGCCTGTAATTGCGCTGTTATTTACAGTCCACTGATAAGTAGGTGCGGTGCCTCCCGTAGTTGGCGTCGCCTGGAACTGCAGCAATTGCCCTGCGCAACCCGGGTTGGTGCCTATGGTTAATGCGATTTTAGCTATAGGCGCTTTGGTAGTATATTGTATCAGCACGCCGTTTGATACTGCAAAACCGGGGTCGGAACAAGGCGAAGGCGCACTTGATACCATACGTACGGTTATGGTTTGTCCGCCCCTGCCGAAGGCCTTAAAGGTTGGTCCCGTAGCACCTGGAATATCCACGCCGTTGGAACGCCACTGGTAAGTAGGAGCGCCGCCGGGGTTCACATTGCTTACTACCGATAATGTTACAGTATCATCCACGCAGGTGGGGTTAGTGCCGCCGGTAACACCTATGGTTACAGCCGGCGGAATAGATACTTTACGCTCTATGCCTATCGTATCGGAAAGCGTCGAATCAGCGCCACAGAGAGAAGTAAAGTACATTTTCACATATACTGAATCCTTGTCTGCGAATATGTTGGACATAAAGCTGTCCGCAGTCTGGCCGCTTACAGGGTTGCCGTTCAGGTACCATTGGTAACCTATAACGGTAGCGCCGCTGGAAGGATTGGCTTTAAAAGTGAGCGTTGACCCTATACAGGAAGGGTTGCCGCCCTTAGGAGGACTGGTAAGTGTTACAGATGCAGCATTGGAATTGGAAGAACCTGTGATGAACACTTCAAAATCTTCTGTCTGGCCGCGTTCCCTGTTATTGCACGAATCTATGGTACCATTCGTTCTGTCAGATATCACGCGCATACGAAGGGGCGCACAACCTGATGCGTTCAGTGGAACGGTGAAGTTGGCAACATGCAGGCTGCCTCCTGATTGGTCCGTAACCGTCAGCTTTTCACCTGTAGAGTTGCCCAGGATACCATCGTTATTAAAGTCAATGTAAGCAGCTCCTTTGTCGGTAAATATCGAGCTAAACGAAAGTGTGTAGCTCATGCCCGCCTGCAAAGAGATGCGGTGAGCGCAGGTCATATTGCGATAAGTAGCACCGTCGTCATTGATTCCCCCTGAAGTGACATCCATATATACTCTGCTACCAGGGCTGGCATCAACCACTTTCACGTTCATAGGACCTGAGTTGATGAGTGCGCTGGGGTTATTAATTCCTGGTGTACAACTGGAAGTTACAGATGATATAGGTATAGAGCCTGATGAAGAGATCAGGGAAGACCTGTACGCAAGCATTGCCGCGATGGCCCTCGTCCGCTGGCCAGGGGTAAACCTGTTCTGGCAATTTGAGTAATTCATTATGTTTCTCGCAGTTGCGTCATTATAAGTGTTCCCGGTGCATGCGTTAGTTTGTCCCGAAAAACATTGCCCCGGATCTACATCCCAATGCGGGTCTGTGTCGCAAACGAAGTCGCCTTGAGTCAGGCACGTAGCGTTTGGAGCGCACACTCCCGGAGAAGTAGATGTACCGGGTGTACCGCCATTCCACGTATGTTGTAAATTGAATGCGTGGCCAACCTCATGCGGCAGGGTTATCCTGTTAATATTCATTTGGGTTGCCAGCATTACAGTTCCATCCACGGCGGCAGGTGCCGGGGGGAGCATGGCATAACCTGCAGTAAATGAACCGGATGTACCGTCAAATCCATCAATCCTGTTCACTACCCATATATTGTAATACCTGTCGCTGGGCCATAAGCTAAGCATCTTTAAACTATCATCCCTTACACCCTGCGAAGCAGTCAATTTTACTCCATATTGCCCATAATCGTACCCGCCAGCGCCATAGCCCGTGACTGTGGTTACATCCATCCGGTTGATTCCATTGGTAGAAGAACAGCCAGGCGACCTTTTTGCCAGGACGAACCTTAAAGGAAACCTTGTTCCCCCGCTGCCCGGCCCCGGATATGCAGGCCAGCTGGCATCATAGACCTTATTCAGGTAATCTATGGTTGAATCTATCCGTCCGTCGGTCGGGTTGTATATTGACCCTACCGCTCCCCCGGTATGCATCACGTGTACTACTACCGGAATTTCCCAAATCGTGTCCCCGGCAGAATTGGTGGTCAATAAAGAATTTATATTATTGTTATTACTCAGCCACTGCGCCAATTGGGTATTGAACTGGCTGCGTGCCTGCGCCAATGCAGGATATTGAGCATCCAGCTGCTGCTGGTAGGGGTCAGAGCCACAAACAGGTTGAGCATAGGTTGCACCCATAACACCGATGCACAGCAAAAAGAGTAGCGTAATTTTACGTATCATGCCTATAACTTATTTATAATATTGTTCAGTAGGGGTAAAAATAATGTTTTCGTTAATAAAATACTAAAGATTTTTCCTGATTATTAACCACTTATTTATGCCTGAAAACAATTTTTTTCCCCTTTGCGCTAATTCTTCGTTTTTTTATATTAAATCCTATCTTTGCCCACTCTGTTTTTATAAACATATAATAAAAATTTACAATTTCGCAAACCTATGCAATTAAAAGGGTTGGTAAAATTCTTTACCGCAGCACTTATCCTCATCTCGCTATACCAGTTATCATTCACCCTGGTGGCGCGTAACGTCGAGAAGAAGGCCATGGCCAAGGCAGAAAAAAAGGCCAGGTTCGAGCAACCGGATGCTAAAGGCAAACAGTTGGACGACCTCACTGATAAGTATTTTGAGCAGATAACCGACAGCCTGCAGGGCGAAACGGTAATGAACGTGCCCCTGCTGAAAAAATACACTTACGCTGATGTAAAAGAGCAGGAGCTGAACCTGGGCCTCGACCTCCAGGGTGGTATGAACGTGACATTGGAGGTAAGCCTTGACGAGCTGGTGCGCTCCATGTCCAACAGGCCAACCGACCCTATACTGAACAAGGCCATTGCCGATGCCAACAAGGCCAAAGCTAACAGCCAGGCCAATTTTGTTACGCTCTTCGGGCAGGCTTTTGAAAAGAACAACCCCGGCCGCAACCTGGCGCAGCACTTCATGAAGGCTTCAGAGAAAGAGATAACGCTTAACTCAAGTAATGAAGAAGTACTGCAAAAAATCAACAAAGAAGCAAAAGACGCTATCAAACGTACCTACAATGTATTGTTGACGCGTATAGACAAATTTGGCGTTGCACAGCCCAATGTGAACCTTGATGAAAATAAAGGCATCATCACCGTTGAGCTGGCCGGAGTTCGCAATCCTGAAAGGGTGCGCAACTACCTGCAGTCAACTGCAAAATTACAATTTTTCGAATTATACTCTAACAATGAGTTGATAGAAGCATTGCAGCCTGCCAACGATGCATTAATGGCATACCTGTCGGGCGAGACACGTTCGGAAGATTCTACAACTGCTGACAGTAATACAACTGCAGCAGTTGATACCACGGTTACCGGTTCTGATACAGCCAGCCTGGCATCGCTGCTGGGTGGTACTGATACAACAGCCGCCGGTTCTGACACAGGAGCTGCCGGCTCTGCAGAGATGCAGAAGAAAAATCCGCTGTTTGCAGTATGGTACCCCAACATCACACAGGAAGGTAACGTAAATGAAGGCCCGGTGGTTGGTATCGTTCGCAAACAGGATACCGCTAAGCTGAACGCTTACCTGAAACTGGACGTGGTGCGCAACAAGTTTCCCAACAACGTAAAATTTGTGTATGGTGCCGAGGGCAAGCAGGACGCCCGCAACCCCAACGCTCCTTTATACTTGTATGCATTGAAAACAGTGCCCGGAGTTAACGAAGCCAAACTGGAGGGTGACCGGGTAACCGATGCACGCATGGATTACAACCCACTGACGGGTAAACCTGAAGTGGTGATGAGCATGGATGTCTCCGGCAGCCGTATATGGAAGAAAATGACCGGCGACAATGCAGGCCGTTTTGTAGCGGTGGTGCTGGATGATAAAGTATACTCTGCCCCCCGTGTAGAAGGAGAGATAGCAGGCGGCAATACTTCTATCAGTGGTAATTTTACCGTAGAAGAAGCCACCGACCTGGCCAACATACTGAAATCAGGTAAGTTGCCCGCCCCCGCGCGTATAGTGCAGGAGCAGGTTGTGGGCCCTACGCTTGGCGCTGAGTCTATCGAAGCAGGGTTCAATTCTATCATACTTTCATTCATAGCCATCTTCGCGCTGATGCTGATATATTATAACACCAGCGGGTGGGTTGCCAATATATCACTTACGCTCAACCTGCTGTTTACGATAGGCGTACTGTCTGCCCTGCACGCTACACTTACCATGCCGGGTATCGCGGGCCTGGTGCTGGGTATCGGTATGGCGGTGGATGCCCACGTGTTGATATTCGAGCGTATTAAAGAAGAATTGGCCGTAGGTAAAGACCATAAGATAGCCATCGTAGATGGTTACAAGCGTTCTTACGCACCCGTGCTAGACGGTCACATCACGTCGTTGATTACAGCCGTCATTCTATTCATTTTCGGTCTTGGCCCAGTGCTGGGCTTCGCCACTACGCAGATACTCAGCTTGCTGATATCATTGTTCTGCGGTCTGTTGGTATCCCGACTGATGAAAGACATATGGACCGGTCGTGGCAAGCACTTTAAATATATGACCGTTGTGTCTAAGTCTGTATTCCAGAAAGCGCACATTAACTTCATGGGCATGCGCAAGGTTACCTATGCTATTGCCGGAATTATATTGCTGGCAGGTGTGGCTTCTGTATTCAACGGCTTTGACTATGGTGTGGAATTTGCAGGTGGCCGCAGTTATACTGTTCAACTCGATAAGGCACACAACGTGTCTGACATCCGCGAGAAGCTGCACAACACATTTGGCGAGTACCCCATTGTAAAAACAATTGGTACTGAAAATACCGTCAATATCACTACCGCGTACCTCATCACCCAGCCCGGCCAGGAGATAGAGCTGCAAGTGCAGCAGAAACTGCATGAGGGTCTTGCAGCAGGTGGATTTATACCGGCCGGCATGTCATACGAAGATTTTGTGAACGACCGTATACGTAGTTCGCAAACCGTACTGCCTACTATATCCGACGACCTGGTAGAAGGCGCCAAACTTGCCACCATCATTTCGTTAATAGCTATATCTATATATATACTGTTGCGTTTCCGCAAATGGCAGTATTCTTTGGGTACTATCGTATCGCTGCTGTTCAACATCGCCGCTACGCTGGCTGTGTTCTCCTTCCTGCGTGGCTTGGTGCCTTTTGCGCTGGAGATCGACCAGCACTTCATCGCAGCTATACTTACCGTTGTCGGGTTCTCTATGAACGATACCGTTATCGTGTTCGACAGGATACGCGAGTACTTCCGCAAGAACCCCAACGAGAACCGTACGCAGGTTATCAACCGCGCTATCAACGACACGCTGCCCCGTACGGTGATGACATCGCTCACTGTATTCCTGGTGGTGTTGATACTCTTCATAGTTGGTGGCGAGGTAACACGTGGTTTCGCCTTCGCAATGCTGATAGGTGTTATTACAGGTACTTTCTCTTCTATCTTCGTGGCGGCGCCCATACTGGTAGATATGGACAAGTCGGACAAACTGAAACAAGAAGTAGACCGCGAAGCACAGATAGAAGAGCTCAAAAAAATGGCTTAGGTGTTCTCGATATTTTAACCTTTGCACATCCCCCTGCGTTATACATGCGGGGGGATTTTTTATTCCCGCCAATGCTTTACATTTGTAACCGTATCTATGCTCGAAAACTTTTTTGAACACCTGGGCCGCATAGCCCTTATGCTAAAGGGCTCGCTCCGCCGTCCTGAAAACACCCGTGTTTACTGGAAGGAATTTATGGAGCAGTGCAATGACATCGGCATACGCTCCCTGCCCATCGTCATTATCATCTCCTTCTTCCTGGGGGCGGTGCTCACCATACAGACAGCCTACCAGTTGGTTAGCCCGCTGGTACCCAAGCCCGTCATAGCGCAGATAAACCGCGATTCTACCATACTGGAGCTTTCTCCTACGGTGATATGTATCGTGCTGGCCGGTGTAGTGGGTGGAAAAATAGCCTCAGAGCTGGGCAACATGCGCGTGAGCGAACAGATAGACGCCCTGGAGATAATGGGTATCAATACCAAGACCTACCTGGTGCTTCCCAAAATTATTGCCGCAGTTATTATGGTGCCCTGCCTCATTACTTTGTCTATTGCCATCAGCATATTTGGCGGATACCTCGCGGGTAGTTTTTCCAGCATTATCAGTGAGGAGGAATTCCGGCAGGGGCTTACACTGGAGTTTGTGCCCTACAACCTCTTTTTTGCAATGGTCAAGTCCGTTACGTTTGCCCTCGTTATCACCATAATACCGGCCTACTACGGTTACTACGTAAAAGGCGGCGCGCTGGAAATAGGCCGTGCCTCCACTACTTCGGTTATCATCAGTTGTATACTGATACTGCTGATGGATTATGTGCTATCAGTGCTGTTGTTATAGCCCGGGACACCCCATTCCGTTTTGCAACAACAAAAAAGCGCCGCAAAATTTTTGCGACGCCTTATGTAGTGCCAGATTATATCATTTTACTCCGCCATCATTTCTTCTATTACCGCAGCTATGTCCTCGGCATTGGGTTTTGAAAAATAGTCGCCATCGGTGGCGTAAGCGGGACGGTGTGCTTTAGCTGTAATGGTGCGGGGTGCAACATCCAGCCAACGGTAGCCCCCTTGTTTTTCCATCACCTGCTGGAACATATAAGCGGTCGCTCCTCCGGGTACATCCTCATCCACAAATACTATCCTGTTCGTCTTTTTCAGCGATTCAACAATAGAGTGGTGGATATCAAAAGGTAATAATGTTTGTACGTCTACTACCTCACAACTGATGCCTGCGGGCTCAAGGTAGTTTACAATGGCTTCTTCTATCACACGTAGGGTAGAGCCATATGACACAATCGTTACATCTTCGCCCTGCCGGATAATTTCCGGTACGCCCAGCGGCACGGTCATTTCCATCAGGTTTTGCGGTACCTGCTCTTTAAGCCGATAGCCGTTGAGGCATTCTATTACTATTGCCGGGTCGTCGCTTTGCAGCAGGGTATTGTACATACCTGCCGCCTGTGTCATATTGCGTGGCACGCATAGGTACATGCCGCGGATGCTGTTGAGCAGCATGCCCATAGGCGAGCCGCTGTGCCATATACCCTCCAGCCTGTGGCCGCGGGTGCGCACTATCAGCGGGCACTTCTGGCCGCCTTTGGTGCGGTACAGCATGGTAGACACGTCATCGCTGAGGGGTTGCAGGCCGTAGAGCAGGTAGTCGAGGTATTGTATCTCGGCTATGGGGCGCAGGCCGCGCTGTGCCATACCTATGCCCTGGCCTATGATGGTAGCTTCGCGGATGCCGGTGTCGAATATGCGCATCTCGCCATATTTTTCCTGCAACCCGGCAAAGCCCTGGTTCACATCGCCAATCTTGCCCAGGTCTTCGCCGAAGGCGAAGACTGCGGGATTGTTGGCAAAAGTGCCGTCGAAAAATTTATTCAGTATTTCGTAGCCATTCAATGTCTGCGTGGTATCCAGCACCGGCTTTACTTCTGGCACGTTCAGTGCGCTGTATTTCGATTGAGAATACAGATGCGACGAATATTTATCTTCAGCTTCCTGCTTCAGTGTGTCATAATAGTTCCTGAGTGAGCGCGCCGCCTGGCTGTTGCCATCTGCAAGGCGCAGCACTTTTATGATGGTTTGCAAAATGTCTTTGCGGATAGGTTCTTTTATTGAAGTGAGGTCTTTTACCAATTTGGATATTTTCAGGGCGTTGTCGCCTGCCTCGTACACTAACTGGTTGCACAGCGTAGCGGCCTGCTGCACTTCGTGATTGACAGGCCCTATAAATGTTTCCCAGGCGCGTTGTTTTGCTTTCCTGGCGTCTTCTTTAGCTGCTGCCTCTATTTCATCTACTTCATGAGCTTCGGCTATCTCGTTTTCGATGATAAACTGCCTCATGCGGAGAATGCAGTCGTGTTCTTTTTCCCACTCCAGCCTTTCCGGGCTTTTGTAACGCTCGTGCGAGCCGGAGGTGGAGTGCCCCTGAGGCTGGGTTACTTCCTGCACATGGAATATAGCGGGGGTATGTGTCTCCCGGGCTTTGTTGATGCCGCGCTGGAAGGTTTCAACCAGGCCTGCATAATCCCAGCCTTTTACTTTGTAGATATGCATGCCGCCTTTGCTGTCTTCCCACTGCATACCGGCCAACGCGTCGGATATCGAGCTTTTGGTGGTCTGGTATTTCCGCGGAACAGATATGCCGTAACCATCGTCCCAAACAAAAACAGCCAGCGGTACCTGCAGCACACCTGCGGCATTAATGGTCTCCCAAAACAGCCCTTCGGAGGTAGAGGCGTCACCAATAGTACAGAAAACAACTTCGTTGCCGTCGTTGGTAAATTTCTCAAAGCCGCTTTGCAGTTCTTTTACGTTGCGGTAACATTTGGATGCAAAGGCGAGGCCCAGTGCACGTACCATTTGCCCCGCGGTAGGCGATATATCGCTTGACGACTGCGGCGCTTTTGTCAGGTCATTCCATTCACCGTGCTCGTCTATCCAGCGGGTGCCATAATGGCCGTTCATCATGCGCCCGGCCGATGAGGGCTCTTCTTTTATATCAGTAGTAGCATATAGCTGTGCGAAGAATTTTTCCAGGTCGCTCATGCCCGTGGCGAACATAAGAGTCTGGTCGCGGTAGTAACCCGCACGTATGTCGCCGGGTTGCATGCATTTGGCGGCAGCTATCTGCGCCAGTTCCTTACCGTCTCCGAAGATGCCAAACTTGGCCTTGCCAGTCAGTACTTCCCTGCGGCCGATGAGGCTGGCTTCGCGGCTGGCTACGGCAAGATGATAGTCATGCAGTACCTCGTTCTTAAATTCGTCGAACGACAGCCTGCTGTCTTGTTTTGTAGTGGCTTCCTGCAACATGATCTTATTCTTCTAAAGTGTACAAAGGTAACTCGTAGGAGGTATAAATTACAAAAGGTTTGGCAAAACAGGAACAGTATGGCGGGATTGTTTATATGTAACTATGCTGATAACAGATGCCTGGGCCTTTAATCAACAGCTTTCACAAGTTTTCTTCTGCGAGTAAACAGGTAATTAGTATTGTTACTATTACAGCTCTTCCTTCAAAAACCTTCCTGTATGGCTTTCTTTCACTTTTACTATTTCTTCAGGCGTGCCTGATGCCACCACGGTGCCACCGCCATTGCCGCCTTCAGGGCCCATGTCCAGAATATAATCCGCCACTTTTATCACGTCCATATTGTGCTCTATCACCAGCACGGTATTGTTGCGCTCTACTAACCTGTTCAATACATCCAGCAGGTGTTCTATATCCTGGAAGTGCAGGCCTGTGGTGGGTTCGTCAAGGATATAGATCGTTTGCCCGGTATCACGTTTGGAAAGTTCGGTGGCCAGTTTCACGCGTTGCGCTTCACCGCCGCTGAGCGTCACAGCACTTTGGCCAAGCGTCACATAACCTAATCCCACATCCTGTAATGTTTTAATCCTCCTGTGCAAAAAACGTACGTTTTTGAAAAATTCCACGGCTTCGTCCACGGTCATATCCAGTACATCGGCAATGGATTTTCCTTTGTAGCGTATCTCGAGCGTCTCGCGGTTGTAGCGCCGGCCATTACATTTTTCGCAGGGCACATATACGTCGGGCAGGAAGTTCATTTCTATTACACGCATACCGCCGCCGCCGCATTCTTCGCAGCGCCCGCCTTTTACGTTGAAGGAAAAACGGCCCGCATTATACCCGCGTATTTTTGCTTCAGGTATCTGCGCGAATAATGTTCGTATATCGGTAAAGAACCCGCAATAGGTAGCGGGGTTGCTGCGCGGTGTGCGGCCTATAGGACTTTGGTCTATTTCCACCACTTTATCTATATGTTCCAGCCCGGTTATTTTCTTAAACGGCATGGGCTGCTGCTTGAAATTGCGGTAGCAATGTTTGGCCAGCAATGGATACAGTGTTTCGTTGATGAGCGTACTCTTGCCACTGCCTGAAACGCCCGTTACGCAAATAAAGGTTCCCAATGGTAAAGACACGGAAACATTCTTCAGGTTGTTGCCTGTAGCCCCGGTAATTTTTATGGATTTGCCATTTCCTTTGCGACGCTCGTCGGGTACTTTTATTTCCAGTTCACGGTTGAGATAGCCTGCCGTTTTTGTATGTGTTTTAACCACCTCCGCCGGTGTGCCCTGGCTTACTATTTGCCCGCCATGTACCCCTGCGGCGGGACCAATGTCTATCAGGTGGTCTGCCGCCAGCATGATGTCCTTATCGTGCTCTACCACCAATACTGAGTTGCCGCCGTCGCGCAGGTCTTTCAGCGCATGTATCAGCCTCTGGTTGTCGCGCTGGTGCAGGCCAATGCTTGGTTCGTCCAGTATATAGGTGATGCCTGTCAGTTGTGAGCCTATTTGTGTGGCCAGCCTGATACGCTGCGATTCGCCCCCGCTCAAGGTACGGGTAGCACGGTTGAGCGTGAGATAATGCAAACCTACATCCAGCAGGAAACTGAGCCTGTCACGGATTTCCTTTAATATATCTTTGGCTATTACCTGTTGCTTTTTATTCAGCCTTTTTTCCAAACCGTCAAACCAATCAGCCATTTTTTGCAATGACAATTCTGATAATTCAGAAATATTTTTGTCATCTATTTTAAACCACAGGCTTTCTTTTTTCAGTCTTGCTCCATTGCACTCAGGGCAGGTATTCAGCTGCATATAGCCCTCGGCCCAGTCGCGTATGGGTTCCGATGTGGTTTCGTTAAACCAGCGTAGCAACATGTTCACAATACCTTCGTAGTTATGTTCCGTTACTGTATCAGCATAGTTCACATCGTCACTTTCAGCATAGGTGATAATACCCTCCTCGTTGCCATACAGCAAAATGTTCAGGTGTGTTGGGCTCATCTCGCTGATGGGTTTGTTCAGCGGTATCTTATTTTTTTTTGCAATGATGGTAGCCTGCTTAAAGGTCCATGATTCCCGTTCTTCACCAAGTGGTGCTATCGCTCCTTCGCTAATGCTTTTGGAATGGTCGGGCAGCACTTCGTCCATATTCACCTGGTACACGCTGCCCAGTCCTTTGCACCGGGGGCAGGCACCGTAGGGGGAATTGAAGGAAAAAGTATTGGGCGAAGGTTCTTCGTAAGACAGGCCGGTATCGGCGCACATCAGTTGCTTGCTGTATTGCGAAACGGTGTTTGTATCCATGTCCAGTATGAACATCAGGTCTTTACCCATCTGCAGCGATTTCTGGATACTCTGGCTGATGCGGGCTTTGGCATCGGGTATCACCAGCAGGCGGTCTATCACCAGTTCAATATCATGTATCTTATACCGGTCTAACTGCATGCGTTCACGCAATTCCAGTATCTCGCCGTCTACACGTACTTTTAAAAAGCCCTGCTTGCGAAACTGCTCGAACAGTTCACGGTAATGCCCTTTACGTCCGCGTACGATAGGCGCCAGCAGTACAATTTTTTTACCGGTAAAATGTTCCTCCACATGCGCTACTATTTCTTCTTCGCTGAAGCGTACCATCTTTTTGCCCGTGTTGTACGAATAGGCTTCCGCAGCACGTGCGTAGAGCAGGCGCATAAAGTCGTACACCTCTGTAACCGTGCCTACTGTAGAACGTGGATTACGGTTGGTGGTCTTCTGTTCAATAGAAATAACAGGGGACAGGCCTGAAATTTTATCTACATCGGGCCTTTCCAGGTCGCCCAGGAACTGCCGCGCGTATGCGGCGAAGCTTTCCATATACCGGCGCTGGCCTTCGGCAAAGATGGTGTCGAATGCCAGTGAAGATTTGCCCGAACCACTGATGCCTGTGATGACTACCAGTTGATTTTTGGGAATGCGAACGTCTAAATTCTTCAGGTTGTGTACCCTTGCTCCTGAAACTTCAATAAAACCTTTGGATGTTGCTGCCTGCTCTTTTGTTGCCATAACCTGTGAGGAAGGCAAATTTACGGAAATGACTGTCGTAACCCGTTAGGGCAGTACATCTATTTTGCAATGGCTTAATACTTCCGGTCTATGACATAGTTCACAAGTTCAACGAGTGCGCTTTTTGCCGGGGAATCGGGGTATTTATCCAGCATCGCGAGGGCCAGGGCCTGGTATTCTCTCATTTTTTGCACCGAATAGTCAATTCCGCCATGCTGGTGTACATAACTAATGACCTCAGCCACTTTTTCACGGTCTGTATTTTGATTTTTTACTATATAAATAATTTTCCTTTTAATGGCAGGGTCGGCTTTTTGCAAAGTATATATCAGGGGCAAGGTCATTTTTTTTTCTTTGATGTCTATGCCGGTGGGTTTGCCAATATTGTCCTGCCCATAGTCAAACAGGTCGTCCTTTATCTGGAAAGCAATACCTACGTATTCGCCAAACTGCCTGAAAAATTCGGTGGTTTCAGCATCGTCCCGGGCTGAAAACGCCCCGGCCGAACAGGATGCGGAAAGCAAGGATGAGGTTTTACCTTTAATAATATCAAAATATGTTTTTTCCTCGATATCAAGCTTTCGCGCCTTCTCCATTTGCAGCAGTTCACCTTCACTCATTTCTTTTACTGCCCTGGAGGTTATCTTAAGTATTTGATAATCATCATTTTCCAACGAAAGTAACAGGCCTTTTGAGAGTAGGTAATCTCCTACCAGTACGGCAATCTTATTTTTCCACAAAGCGTTGATAGAGAAAAAGTTCCGCCTGAGCATAGAGTTATCCACAACATCGTCGTGTACAAGGGTTGCCGTATGCAGTAGTTCAATCAGGGAGGCGGCACGGTAAGTTTTTTCGGTTATACCCCCGGCCACTTTAGCGCAAAGCAAAACGAACATCGGGCGCATTTGTTTTCCCTTTCGCCTGATGATAAATTTCATAATCCTGTCCAGCAAAGGATTTGAGCCCTTTACATGCTCAGCAAACTTTTTTTCGAAAATAGCCAGCTCCGTTCCTACAACCTTTTTGACCAATTCCATGTTTATATCTCAGGATAACCTTAAATTAACAAAATTAACCTTGTTTTTTTGCGGGTAAAAGTAGTTCTTTGATGTATAAAAGCATGTAACATAGGGCAAAAAGTGTGCATTAAATTTATTTTTTGTTCTTTGTTTTTTTAAAAGCTACTCTATACCTTTGTCAAAGTTATTAATTAGGTTAACCAAAAATTATATTAATAAACAAATCTGTTATGGTCAACAAAAATTACCTTTTGCTCACCGGTGTCTGTGCGCTACTCGCCACAGGCTCGGTATCTGCTCAGGAAACTACTACGCAACCCGCCCAATGGTCAGGTCGGGACATGACGTATAGAGGAGAAAGTTACGACGTTTTAGACTCCAACTACATCCCGCGGTCCCGCATGGACCAGCATCGTAGGTTCCTTGCCAACCAATATGCCTTCCCGGCTAAACCCCGCAACATGTGGGAACTGGGTGTAGGCCTTGGTATGTATAACGTGTCGGGAGACGTGCCGTCCCTGTTTTTCTGGCAGAAAGGAAACGGCGGTTATGGTTTCCACGCGCACATACGTAAATCATGGGGTTATGTTTTCTCTACCCGCCTGCAATACGTGTACGGCGTTGCCAAAGGAATGCATTGGCAGGAAGACAGGAACTACAGGTTCAACCCCGCATGGACGGATAATGGTTATAAACCGACAATGCAGGGTGTAGCCGTAGCAACGGACGCAGTATTCCAAAACTACAGGATGGAAGCCCACCAGTTGAACTTCGACCTGATAGCCAGCACCAACAACTGGAGGTTCCACAAGGCTAAAACCTCTTTGGGCATATATGCCTTCCTGGGTGTGGGCGCTATCGCTTTCAATACACGTGTAGACGCATTGGATGCCAACTACCAGAGGTACAATTTCAGCACCATTGTTCAGGGAACGCCGCAGATAACTGAAAATAAAAAGCAGATCAGGGACGATTTGATGGCGAGCATGGACGGTACTCACGAAACTGAGGCTGAAAACGAGCGCGACCGCCGTCGTCCTGCTATATTTAATAACAAGACTTTGAACTTTGCTCCAAGCTTCGGTCTGGGTCTCCAGTTCAAGGTGAGCAGGCGTATCAACATCGCGATAGAAGACCGCGTTACTCTGCCTTGGGATGAAGACCTGCTGGACGGACAGCGTTGGGCAGCTCAGAATTCAGGCGACCCGGTTATGTCTAACCAGAACGACGGTATCAACTACCTGTCACTGGGTGTAAACTTCAACCTGGGTAATAAAGCTAAGAGCGTAGAACCCCTGTACTGGCTGAACCCGCTGGATCATATGTATAACGAGATGAGCTATCCCCGTCATATGATTCTGCCTGATCCCACTCTGCCTGATTCTGACGGCGATGGTATCACAGACCAGTTCGACAAATGCCCCGGTACTCCTATGGGCGTAGCTGTTGACAGCCACGGTTGCCCGCTGGATACTGACGGTGACGGTGTACCTGACGACCGCGATAAGCAATTGATAACTCCGACTGAGTGTCAGCCTGTTGACGCTGATGGTGTTGGTAAGTGCCCATGTCCTGATGGTTGCGGCTCTATGGCCCCGGCTTGCGGCAGCATCGGTGCAGGCAGCATTATCTTCACAGGTAGCTCTTCAAACATCGCTCCGTCTGCACAGGCACAATTGTCTAGCCTGGCTGCTCAAATGATGGCTAACCCGACTTGTAAAGTGGTTATCACAGGTGCAGGTAACGCCAGCAAAGTACAGCAGCAACGTTCATGGGATCGCGTTAACGCAATCATCGAATACATGAGCGAGAAACATGGTATCGACCGCAACCGCTTCATATTCCAATATGGCCAGGCCGGCGATCCTAACTCTGTAATGTACCGCTCAGCAATGCCGGGTGAAGAAGGACCTGCTAACGTAGCTCCTCCGTTCCCGAACCTGAGAAGGAACTAATCAGCAGATTAGCTTAGATATTAAAATTGCCCTCCTGACTTTGTCGGAGGGCAATTTTCTTTTAGAGGATAGTTACTGGATGTGACCCAGGCAAATTATTGCTCGTGGTAGTTAATTAGTCCTGCCAGCGGACTGCGCTCAATGGTACCCAGCACCAGTTCGTTTTGCGCACAGATATCTGATATTACGTCCCTGAACTCGTAGGCTACAGTGCCGGTAAAATGTATCGGGTGTTTCCAGCTTTCCCGGTACTTGAGTATGTGGCGGTGGAAAAATTCGCTGATGCTGTCTTCGATGATATTCTCTACCATATAATGGCCGCGGTTATCTATCAGTAACCTGGTAAATGATGCCAGGTAACGATTGGCAAAGGGTTTTTTATAGATATTATTCACTATAGCGGCAATGTCATTGCCATAAGCCGATTCGAAAGCCAATCTTAGCTCGTCATCGAAGGTTTTATAGGCGTAGTATTGTAAAACACGCTTGCCCATATGGTTGCCGCTGCCCTCATCGCCCGCCACGTAGCCCAGCGATGGCATACTTGATTTTATGGACTTACCATCATAATAGCAGGAATTGCTGCCCGTGCCCAATATTGCCACTACCCCTTTTTCGCGGCCACATAAACCCCGGCAGGCTGCCATAAGGTCGCTTTTTACTTCTACTTTTTTTATCTCGAAAAAAGCTTCGAGTATCTTTTTCAGTTCTGCCTGTTTCTCAGTATTCCCCGCGCCTGCGCCATAAAAGAAGAGTTGTTCGGGCTTGTATTCCAGCTTCAGTTCCGTATGCAGCAACTGGTTTATTTCGGCAGCCGTTTGCAGGTACGGATTTATTCCCGGGGTTTTCGCCATAAACGGTTTTTGGCCCGGACGCACCAGGCACCAGTCTGTTTTGGTTGAACCACTCTCTGCAATAAGTACGGAAGCCATAAGCCAAATGTAGGGCAGAATTTTTTCTTTTTGGTAATCCAAATAAGGGCATGGTAATTATTGTCTTTTATCCGGGTAACATCGGTAATACTGATACCAGTATGGTGATTTAGATATTATATACTCGCAAATACCCGTTAACTTTGCGGTCAGTTTTTTTAGATGCAGGGAAAGGATACAAACAAGGTTAAGCTTTGGTTGCCGTTATTGTCAGCTATTGTTTTAGTTGCAGGCATGACCATAGGGTTTAAACTTAGGGATTCCCTGAGAAGCAAACGCGATATCACCACAATCATACAACGAAACGACAGGCTGGAGCAGATAATAGACCTCATCAATGCCCGTTATGTCGATTCGGTCAATACCAATTTACTTTACGAAGAGGCTGTAGAAGGTATCATCAGCCACCTTGACCCTCATACGGTGTATATACCGGCTGATAAGCTGCAGATGGTGAACGAGGAACTGGAAGGCAGTTTCTTCGGCATAGGTGTGGAGTTTTCGATTGTAAAGGATACGATACAGATAACATCGGTGATTGAAAACGGCCCGGCAGAGGCGGCTGGCATACAGATAGGCGACAAACTGGTAAAGGTAGGCGACAGTGTAGTAGCAGGCACTAATATTACTTCGGAGCGTATTATTAAAATGCTGAAGGGTAAACAATTCAGCAAAGTATTCCTCAGCATGATGGACCCTGTTACCCAGGATATACGCACCGTTACCATAAAACGCGACGAGATACCGAGGTATAGTATAGACGCGGCAATTATGCTGGACAGCGTTACAGGCATCATTAAAATCAACCGTTTCAGCGAAAGCACCTTTGAAGAATTTGAAAAGCAACTTGCCCTGCTGAAAAAGCAGGGGATGCAGCAACTGGTAGTGGACCTGAGACAAAACGCCGGCGGGTATATGGAACCGGCAAAGGCCATAGCGGATGAATTTTTGTCGGGCGATAAACTGATAGTGATGACCAAAGGCGTCCATTCCGTGCCGCGAAAATATATTGCAGGCAAGAAAGGCGGGTTTGAGGAAGGTAAGCTGGTAATACTGGTAGATGAACAATCCGCCTCAGCAAGCGAAATATTGGCCGGGGCTGTGCAGGATTGGGACCGTGGCATTGTGGTGGGCAGACGCACATTTGGCAAAGGCCTGGTGCAGGACCAGTTCGACCTGGGTGACGGCTCGGCGTTGAGGCTCACTATTGCAAAATATTATACGCCTTCGGGCCGTAGTATACAAAGATCTTTTGCCAATGGGAGGGACGCATATCATCACGATTTCCTGGCCAGGTACGAAAACGGGGAACTGACGGGCAATGACAGTGTACAGGTGACCGACACCGTGAAATACTATACTGCTAACAAACGGGTAGTGTACGGCGGCGGCGGTATCACACCTGATGTGTATGTGCCTTACGATACTGCGAAAATATCTACATCTTTGCTCAATCTCGTATTCAGCGACAATGTGAAGACTACGGTATGGAACTATTATTTCAACAGCAAAGCAACGTTGAAAAGCTATAGTTCAGTACGGGAATTTGACAAAAAGTTCAGGGGCGAAGTACTATTGAAAGAATACCTGGCCGGCCTCGACCGCCAGACGAAAAAAGTAGTGGATGTGCTGCTGAAGAACGAGGATAACAGGAAATTCTTCCAACGCCAGATGAAGGCGGTATTGGCACGCATGCTGTTCCGCGACAACGGGTACTACGCCGTCATATACAAGGATGATGATGTGGTAATGAAGGCCCTGCAATTGTTGGACGATTCAGCTTATACAACTATCGTATCCCGGTAGTTCCTCCAGCCATTTTATACGCTCTATATTGGTAGCATCTGCACACCAGGCACTGTGCCCGTTGCTTACCAGCCAATAGCTGCACTGCATGGTATTGTGATAGGCGAGCAACTGGTGCAGCGTTTTTTCTGTGAGCAGCACATCGGGTGCTTTACATTCAGCCAGCAGCCAGGGCTTGTGCTCCCGGTTGTACACCACTATATCAAACCGCCTGGCCATATTGCCTACCTGTATCTTTTTCTCAACCGCTATCAGCGATGCGGGGTATTGCATTCTTTGTATGAAATATTGCAGCAGGTATTGGCGCACATGCTCTTCCGGAGTGAGCAATATCCATGCTTTGCGCACGGGGTCGAAAACATAGGGTTTCCCGTCTTCCTGTTTCAGCTTCAGTTCCAGTCCTGTATAATCTATTTCCCGCATGGTTGTCAAAAGTCAATAAAACTTTGCTAATAATCAACAACTGTTACGAGCGCAGTGGCTTATTTCTTATCTTTAATACAAATGTCCCCACAGGTGAGTATGAAGACAAAAAGACAGATTGTAACCAACTGGTTGCCGCGTTACACCGGGCTGCCGCTCAAGGACTTTGGTAAATATATTCTCCTTTGCAACTTCAGCTCTTACGTACAGAAGTTTGCTGAAATACATAAGGTGCCCATAGTAGGCGCGGACAAACCTATGCTTTGCGCAACGGCGGAAGGTATCACTATCATCAACTTCGGCATGGGCAGCGCTACCGCAGCTACGGTTATGGACCTATTGTCTGCCATAAAACCCAAAGCAGTTTTATTTCTGGGGAAATGCGGAGGGCTGAAAATAAAAAATAAAGTGGGCGACCTGATACTGCCTATTGCGGCCATCAGGGGCGAGGGTACCAGCGACGATTATTTTCCCAAAGAAGTGCCCGCACTGCCGGCATTTGCATTGCAAAAGGCTATTTCCACTACTATACGCGAGCATAAGCGCGATTACTGGACGGGAACCGTGTATACCACCAACCGGCGTGTTTGGGAGCATGATGCAGCTTTTAAAAAGAAACTGCAAATAATGCGCACTATGGCGGTGGATATGGAAACAGCCACTATATTCTCAGCCGGATTTTACAATGAAATACCTACAGGCGCTTTACTGCTCATATCCGATCAGCCGATGATACCCGAAGGGGTAAAGACTGATAAGAGTGACATAACGGTAAATAAGAAGTTTGTGGATATGCACCTGCAGATAGGTATAGACTCGCTGAAACAGCTTATCAACAAAAGGCTTACAGTTAAGCACCTGAAATTCTGATGCTGGCAGGTGAAACCATATTGTCTGTTGAAGATCTGGGTATTTCTTTCCCGGGCGCTCAACCGTTTATCGCTGTAGATGGTATTTCTTTCCGGGTAGGTAAGGGGCAAACGCTGGCTATAGTGGGAGAGAGCGGTTCCGGCAAATCGTTGACGGCGTTGTCACTGATGGGATTGCTGCCGATGAATGCTACCATATCAGGGAAAATAGAACTCACAACGGATGAAGGCGTTTTTGAAATAAACGAAAATACACCATGGGATAAGATACGGGGCGATAAAATGGGCATGGTTTTCCAGGAGCCGATGAGTTCATTAAATCCTGTAATGACAATAGGCCGGCAGATAGCGGAAGCCATTATTCTACACCGGGCTATCAGCGAAAAGCAGGCGAAAATACTGGCTATAGACTGGCTGAAAAAAGTGCAGTTGCCAGACCCAGAAAGAATATATGAGCGCTATCCGCACCAATTATCGGGTGGGCAAAAGCAGCGCGTAATGATTGCTATGGCCATGTGCAACAATCCTGTATTGCTGATAGCCGACGAACCCACCACGGCACTGGACGTGACTGTGCAGAAAGAGGTGCTGGAACTGATGGGCGGTCTGCAGAAAGACTATGGCACGGCTATGATATTCATTACGCACGACCTGGCGCTGGCGGCTCAAATAGCAAACGAAGTAATGGTGATGCAACGCGGCAAGGCCGTAGAGCAGGGAAGTGCGAAGGATGTGCTGGTGCATCCATGGCATCCATACACCCAGGCGCTCCTGGCTTGCCGTCCTTCGCAGGAGCATAAAGGCAGGCCATTGCCAATAGTGGCGGATTTTCTCTCGGCGCCGCAAGGCAGGGATATAGCCGCTCCATATGAAACCGTAAAACCCGGCAGGAAAATACTGGAGGTGAACAACCTGCGTGTATGGTTTTCTGTAGAAAGCAACTGGCTGGGAAAAACCACGCAATACTTCAAAGCCGTAGATGGTGTCTCGTTCGAATTGCGAAGGGGAGAAGTGTTGGGACTTGTGGGCGAAAGCGGCTGCGGCAAGAGCACCCTGGGCAGGACATTGGTAGGGCTGCTGCCTGTTTACGAAGGCAAGGTGAAATTTGACGCAAAGAACATTGCGGATTACACGCAGAAGGAATGGCGGAAAATCCGTAAAGAAATACAGTTGATATTCCAGGACCCGTACGCCTCGCTGAATCCGCGCATGAGCATCGGCGATATGCTGATGGAGCCTTTGATGGTGCATAACATCGTTTCGCGCAGCGGGCGGAGAAAGGAAGCATTAAGGTTACTCGACATCGTACAACTGCCTGCCGATAGTATGCGACGCTATCCGCACCAGTTCTCGGGAGGCCAAAGGCAACGGCTGGGTATAGCCCGCGCGCTGGCGGTAAGGCCGCAATTGCTGATTTGTGATGAAAGCGTATCTGCACTGGACGTAAGTGTGCAGGCGCAGATACTCAACCTGCTGAAAGAACTGCAACAGGAGTTCAACCTGTCTTACCTGTTCATCTCCCACGATCTGAACGTGGTGCACTACATAAGCGATAGGGTAATGGTAATGCAAAGTGGAAAAATTGTAGAAGCAGGAACTGCAGAACAGGTGTTGAAGCATCCAGCGGATGATTATACTAAGAGATTAATAGAGGCGATGCCGTGATATTAAGCCTGTCTCTCCGCTTCCCTCGCTTCCACTTCAAACCTGTTATTCCGGTAACCTTTCTTTATAGTCTCGTACAGGTAAAGTAAAATAAAACGTACGACACCATAACGTTGATACTGTTCCACATGCTTCAATTCATGCTGCAGCCATTTTTTGTTGGCCATAAAATCCCTGCGTGTAGTATTGTGCAGGTGTATGGTATGGTTAATAACAATCGCGCACTGCCTGGTTTTTAGCTTGTAAGCAGCCAGCCTGGCCAGCCATGAATTTTCTTTTATCCGCACTTTTTTCATCACCCCAGCGCTATATCCGGTATCATCATCAACGGGCAACAAACACAGGCACATCAACTATATGCCTCACCTGGTTAATAGTTTCGCCAAATATCCAGTCTTTAAACGTTTTGTGTCCATGACTGCCTAATACCAGCAAATCGCAATTATATTCTTTTACGATTCTTGCTATTTCTTTGGTACGGTTCTTAAAACCAAGCACGCCGGTAGCTTTTAGTTGCTTTTCATTAAAATGGCTAACATACCCTACGAGCTGTTCCTCGTCTTTTATAGTTTCATAGTCTTTTGCCTGGTCTTCTGCAATGCGTGCCTGTGCACTCTCTACTACATGTATCAATATGTATTCTGTATGCTTATTGCCCAGTTGCAGGCCATACTGCACTACGGCGATGTCCTTATTGCTATAGTCCAGCGCCAGCGCTATCTTCTTAAAAGGTGCCGTGATGATATTATCCAAATCAGCCGGTTTTATTATCCTGTGTATATCTATAGTAGCAGTTTCCCTGGTGCGCAATATTAGTGGATAGGCAAATGTCACCGCCAATAGGGCAACCAGTCCTGCTTCTCCTGCCAAAATAAATAGCTGAACCCATGTGCTGTTTGATATTTCTATCCATTCCTGTGCTGTATCATATACCAGTTTCAGGTTTAAAATTACTATGATGAGCGCAATTGCCCATGCCAATATTTTTATCAACGGTTTGATGGCAAATGCCCCCATCCTTTTTCTGTCGCTTACAAAATGTATCAGGGGAATGATGGCAAAAGCCAGTTGCATGCTCAGCAACACCTGGCTAAAGACCAGCATTTTGTCTACCATCTGTTCGCCCATATATATGATTATGATCACGGCGGGTACGATAGCCAGCAGCCGGGTAACTATGCGCCGCATCCAGGGGCTTATACGTAGCCTCAGGTATCCTTCCATTACTATCTGCCCCGCCAGGGTACCTGTTATCGTTGAGCTTTGTCCTGCCGCTATCAATGCTATGGCAAACAGGTGGGAAGCCCATTCATTGCCCAGCATTGGCGCCAGCAACTTGTGTGCGTCTTTTAATTCTGCAACATCTTGTTTGCCCGCTTTATAGAATACTGCGGCTGCCAATACAAGAATGGCTGAATTTACAAAAAAGGCCATGTTAAGGGCTATCGCACTGTCTGCTATATTTAGGCGTATTGCTTTTTTTATGGCTTGTTTGTCCTGTGCTACCTTCCGGGTTTGTACCAATGCAGAATGCAGGTACAGGTTATGCGGCATTACGGTAGCGCCAATAATACCTATGGCAATATACAGCGCGCTGCTATCAGGTATGGACGGGCTGAAACCTTTCACCAGTTCTCTCATATCGGGACGGGCAAAAAACATTTCCAGTAAAAAACACCCGCCAATGATGGCTACCAATACGATGATAAAGGCTTCCATTTTACGAATGCCTAATCGCTGCAGATACAATAGCAATATCGTATCGAGCATAGTAATAAGCACACCGGGCAACAGGGGCATGCCTATCAGCAGGTTAAGCCCTATAGCCATACCCAATACTTCTGCCAGGTCGCACGCCGCTATGGCCAGTTCGGCCAGTATGTACAATATGAAATTTATACTGCGCGGGTACACCTCCCTGTTGCATTGTGCCAGGTCGCGTCCCTGTACTATACCCAGCCTGGCACTTAATGATTGCAGGAGCAAAGCCATCAGGTTGCTCATCAGCAATACCCATATCAATGTGTAACCGAATTTTGAACCACCTGCCAGGTCTGTCGCCCAGTTCCCCGGATCCATATATCCGACACTTATCAGGTAGGCAGGGCCGAAAAAAGCTGCTATCCTGCGCCACTTATTTCTTGCTTTTGTGGGATCTACGCTCTCATGCACATCTGCAAGAGATTTATGGGATTTAGCGTGATTCATTTATCTAAAAAATATTTTAGGCAAATCTAAAATCAATAATCCAAACTTACAAGTTAGTCATATAAATTTAAAATAAAATTAAATCAACTAAAAATTTAGTTATAATACTAAATAATTAGTAGGTTTACTAAAAGTTTAGTAGTTAGTCATGCGAAAAGAGTTCAAACAACTGACCAAAGCGGAGGAAGAGATAATGCAGGCCCTGTGGCAACTGGATAAGGCATTCGTAAAGGATATAGTGGACGTGCTGCCCGAACCCAAACCGCATTATAATACCGTGAGCACCATCATCAAGATACTGGAGGAAAAGGGCTTTGCCGACCACGAAAGCCTGGGCAAGGCAAACAGGTATTTCCCGTTGGTACAAAAGGAAGAGTACAGAAAGAAAAGCATGAAGCAATTCGTGGGTAAATACTTTGGGGGTTCGTTTGCCGATATGCTTTCTTTTTTCGCCAGGGAAAAAGACATATCGGTAAAAGAGCTGGAAGAAATACTGGAACTGATGAAAAAACAGAAAAACACTAAATAGCTATGATACAATACCTGGTACAGGTAACGGCATATACAGGGGCCATGTGGCTGCTATACCACCTGCTGCTGCGCGATAGACCGCTGCACAGGTTCAACCGTGCCTATTTATTATCGGCAGTGGTTCTGCCCATTGCATTGCCGCTGCTGAAGCTGCCCGAAGCGTTGCGCCCAAAACAGGAGGCAAAACCCATAGTAGCCATGTTGCAGGAAGTAACTGTAGGTGGGCCGGTGCAGGAAGAGTTACCGTCCTGGTCAATTGCAATACCTCTGGCATACCTGGTGGTAGTGCTTGCGGTACTGTTGGTAAAGCTGGCAGGTTATATCAAAATGCGCCGTGTTATCAACCGGAGTAATAAGGAGCTGCACGAGGGGTATGTACTGTTGAAACGTACTGGCTATGGCCCGGGTAGCTGGGGCAGGTACATCTTCCTGCCGGAGGGTGATGTCGATGAAATTATCATCAGGCACGAGCATGCGCACATACAATTGCGCCACAGCCACGATATAATTTTTATGAGCATTACCCAGGCAGTGCTCTGGCCAAATCTCTTTATACACTTACTGAAAAAAGAACTGGCGCAGGTACACGAGTTCCAGTCCGATGCCGCTGTAGGTATTACCGGCGAGGCGTACACCCAACTTTTGCTGGCATCTGTTTTCGGCACCTGCGCCTTACCGTTCACACATTCATTTATTATTCACCCGATAAAAAGAAGGATCATGATGTTGAACAACAACAGGAAAAACGGAAGATTAAGAGGCATATTGGCCTCAGTATTCGCTGTCGCTTTACTTGCCGGTATAGTTACCGTGCAGAGTTGCGAGCAGAAGAAGGAAACGGAGTCTATGCTCACAGGAGCGAAAGTGGCGAAAACCGAGGACTCAATATTCGCTTTTGTACATAAGATGCCGAACCCCGGCTACAATGTGAACGAAAGGCTGGGCAGCCTTATAGAATATCCTGAGGAGGCAAAGCAGAAACAAATAGAGGGCAGGGTAGCTGTAAAATTTGTGGTAGGTAAAGACGGTAAGATATCAGGCATGGAGGTAAAAGGCAAAAACGTTGACCCACTGCTAAAAGACGCTGCTATAAAGGCCATAGCCCAATTGCCCGATTGGATACCGGGCGAGGATGAACACGGCAATAAAGTGGCGGTTTATTTTACATTGCCTGTCAACTTCAAGCTGGATGGCGAAGACAAAAAAACATCTTTTGCAGAAATGAAGCAAAAGCTGGGACGTGAGGTTGAAGCAATGCGCGCGAAGGGATATGATGTAAAACTGGTAGACACCGACAGCCAGGAAACTGGTTTATTAACTGATGCCACAAACCGTTCCGGCAGAAAATTCGTCATGCAGAATGATGGAATGGCTGCTGATGAGGTGCTTGCAAAATTCAGGGGAGATGGTATTAAAGTGCAGGAAGTCAATCCACAAACATCAGAATTTGTAACAGAAGAAGGTAAACCCAAAACAATAACACTCAGGTTGCGTAATATAGCTGGCAATTAACTATGGCCGGGGTATTTTTTCCGCATCAGTATATACACCGCGCATTCATCATTATCGCCCAATAAGCGCCTTTCACTGAATTCAAAGCCAGGCCGTTCGGAAAAACCGGATGGCTTTTTTATTGTCCGCCGGTAGGTCTATCAGCAAAACAGAAGTCTATGGCTTTATATCATTATCGTATTTCCGAACACTCGTTAAAGTGGGAATAAGTTAAATTGGAATAATCAATATTATAATGTATATTTGTACAAAAAAATAGCACCATGAAAAGGGTTAATCACGATTTATATTTAGCCAACATTGATGACAGTTCTCTGCACCTGAGAACTGTAAACCTTTTTCAGGACGAGTCATTTTTTTTATTCCCGTTTTTTGGGAAACAAAATGGAACAATTTTCCAATGTATTGCAAATCAGTTTGTTAAGACGAAAAGAATGGCGTTATTGCCCTTTTGAATGGAACAATTTTGTTCCCGAGACCTGGATATGGGAACAAAATCGGGGAATACGGGAACAAATTATACCGGCTGATCTTATAGATTGGCTAATCGGCCGACAAGATAATTTAATGTCATAAAAAGCTCATTACGAAAACATTACTAAATTACACTGCATATGCAACTGACATATCTCAACACCGCCGCCGCAGGCATAGTGCCCCCGGAGTTTACTGAGCGCGCTAATAAATTATACCCTGAAATGGCGGCTATTGCCAGCAGCCGCGCCGAAAAATGGCGCGATGAAGAACTCCCGCTCATTCGGCAGCATGTGGCGGACTTCCTGGGCGCGCCTCTCGATTGCGTGACGCTGTTGCCCAACTTTTCATGGGGTATCAATGGCATCGTACATTCCCTGGAGGGGACGGAAAAGATAATGCTGTATAAAGGCGATTATCCCTCTCTTTTAGACCCTTTCAAAATAAACAACTTCCACATCACCTGGATAAACGACACAGATGGTTTCAATATTCCCGTGGAGGAGATGAAGCAAAAATTGCTTGAAGAGCAAATCAGCATTCTTGCTATCAGTCATGTACAGTGGATGAGTGGTTATAAGCTTGATCTGGCAGAGATGGGCCGGTTCTGCGCCGACAATGGTATCTGGTTTATAGTAGACGCCACGCAAAGCCTCGGCGCGGTTAACATTGATTTGTCAGCCTTTCCCGTAGATGTGCTTATTGCCAGCGATTACAAATGGATGAACGCCGGTTTCGGCACCGGTGTTATGTACATTAGCAGAGAGTTCCTGCAACAGTACCCGCCCTCGGTTGCCGGTTTTAACAGCTACACTTTTGTGGATGGTAAGCCTGAATACCGGCCATGCGCCCGCAGCTTCGAGCCGGGTCATCCCAATATGTTCGGCCTTACCGTGCTGGATGCCGCTGTGCAGCATAAAATGCGACTCGGCATGGACAATATAGAAGAGCATGACATGGCCCTTACCCAGCTTTTCCTCGATGAGATACGCGGGCTGAACCTGGAGCTTTTAGGTGAACCTACGGTTGACCACCGTGCGCCATTTGTGTTGATCAAAGACAAAAACGGGCTTGGTCAAACATTGAAGGATAATGGTATCATTGTTACCCACCGTATGGGTTGGCTGCGCATCAGCTTTCATTATTACAATACAGGTGCCGAAGTGAAAAGACTGGTGGATGTATTGAAACAGATTTAGGAGGCTGTTTTTTTTCGTATCCTTTTTCGGATATTGTCCGCTATCTGGTGTTTTTTCTTCGTGCCGTTTTCCTGTCCTAGCAAAAACCCATATGGTTTTAATCCTTCAATATTATCACACATGATTTTCACGATTCCCAGCATGGGTATGGCTACTATCATACCGGGGATGCCCCAGAGTATTTCTCCCAGCACGATGGCGATTATTGTGAACAAGGGGTTCAGGTTTACTTCGGTACCTACCACCAGCGGTTCCAACAGGTATGTCTGCACAAACTGTACTACCGCGTATACGGATACGATACCGATGACCATGCCTGTGCCGCCTCCCTGCACCATGGCCATCACGACAGTCAGCAGGGTGCCGGTTAGATTCCCGATAAAGGGCACTATTTCCAGTGTGCCGCATATCAGCGCAAACATGATAGGGTGTTCGATACCTACTATCGCGAAACCGATACCATACATCACCCACAGGCATGCTATCATTTTAGCAAGTCCTGTGATATACCCGTTGGCTACATGTATAGAATCGTGGATGATCACATTTGCGTTCGACTTCTTTTCTTCCGGTACCAGCATCAGTATGAATTTCTTCAGGTGTGTTCTGAAGTACAGGAACAGGAATACATATACCAGCGTCAGCACGCTGTTGGTAAAAATGCGTGTAAGCGCGGCGAGCACGGTGGCTACTATTTCGGGTGCGTTGTTCGGCTTGGCGGCCCCGTCTACCAATTCATTGGCCTCCTTAGCGCTCAGCCCAAGAGTTTCGCGTATGAACTGCTTTACCTCACGCTGCATTTTCGAGAACATTTTGCTCACTTCCGATATTTCGGTGTCCAGGTCGGATATCTGCCAGCTTATCAGGTATATGACGCCACTAAAAACCGCCAGTACAAGCAACAGGCAACTAAGAATGGACAGCCACCTGGGAACACCTTTTGACTCCAGCCAGGCTGTGCGCTTCAGCAGCAGCATAGACAAAAGTAGCGCGAATGCTATCGGTAACAGGAATTCGCGACCGAGTATAATACCTCCGGTTACAAGGAACAGGAATAGAAGGACCAATATAGCTTTCGTTAGTCTCGGTTGTGGCATAAAAAGTTGTAAACAGGATAACAACCGGGGAGGGAAATTGTTAATATCCGCCACTGGCCGGGTAGTTAATATGCCTTATATATTAAAACCTGTAGGTGTAGCTGAGGCCATTTCCTGTGAAGCCAATACCCCCGACAGCCTGTACCCACTTTTTGTTGTGCTTTTGATGGGCGATGTACATGGCACAGTCGAATGCCAGGAGCCCCAATCCTTGCATGGCAATAGACCTGCCAAAACCCAGCCAAAGATCTGGATTGCGAAACTGGGTGGAGTAGGCAGACAGTGCAATCCCGGTGCCGATGTACAATACGTCAAGCCCGGCATTTACCAGGTACAGTCTTTTGTTGGACTTATAACGGCTATATGCTTCATCATAGTTGAAATCTTTTTGGAGTTCCTTGCGTGCACCCATATAACCTCCCAGGGCTATCAGCCCGTTCACGGCACCCCAGGCGGCGTTCATGCCGTGGAAGGATTTCCATACTGTTCTATCGGACATAGCCAGTCCGGTCACGCCGCTTACTATATTGGCGCCGCCCCAACTGCCTAATACCAGCATGCCGGTCCGATTGGTTTCAATACGCCGGAGATTAAGTTCTTTGAAATTATAACTCTGTGCCTGCAGGCATGTGCAGTAAAAGAAAGTGCCAAGTATCAGCAGCAGTTTCATAGGAAGTCATTTATATAAAGTTACAGAACATAGCATTGCCCCATATGTTCAGAAACTTATGAAGATACAGCCGCAACTCCCCCTGCTACAAGGAGGAACAGGAACATGAGCGCGTATATAAAGATCATAACGATGATAAGAATACCTATCGACTTAAAATGGTTTTTCAAAAACCGGAAGGACTGTTGCAATACCGCACTGTTCTCTTGCGCGATGGCATGCTTCACCTTAATTGAAAAACGCAGAAGCGCTATGAAAGGGTACAGGTACACCAGCCCGCCGAGAATGTACATCATGCCAATCGTCAGCGGTGAAATACCCATTGCGGCAAACATAGCGGCAGTAGTTGACCCTACCAAAATAAACGACAGTCCGCCAATAATCATCAGCCCACAGATGATGATACCGAAAATAGAGATGAACTTGCCCCACCGGGCTCCTTCCTGCAGGTATGCCCCGGCAGTTTCATCTACCAGCAATGCCGGTTTTTCATCGCTATGGTTGAATTGCATCATAGGTATAACATTATCCCATAAAGTACCTTAATATGCCTTGGCAAACAAAACCCTTTGTTTAGATGGCTTGCCTGTAAGTACACATTTCCCCTCTTCCTGTTCATTATCCAACGGTATGCAGCGGATGGTGGCCTTGGTCATTTCCTTGATCTTCTCTTCAGTTTCAGCCGTTCCGTCCCAGTGCGCCAATACAAAACCGGTCTTTTCGTTGAGCACTTTTTCAAATTCATCCCAGCTATCTACGCGGGTGGTATGCTCATTTCTGAATGCCAGCGCCTTGTCGTACAGGTTCTGTTGTATCTCGTTCAGCAGTTGGCTCACTGTGTCGGCCAGTGTATCTAAGGAATAGGTATTCTTTTCCTTCGTGTCACGGCGGGCAACTTCGGCCTGGTTGTTCTCCAGGTCACGTGCGCCCAGGGCAATACGTACTGGTACGCCGCGCAGTTCGTATTCGGCAAACTTCCAGCCCGGGCGTTTGGTATCGTCATTGTCAAACTTTACACGTATGCCTTTTGATTTCAGTTGGTCTGCCAGTTCATTGGCTTTGGCTTGTACACGCTGGGTGGCTTCGGCATCCTTATTGAAGATAGGCACAATCACTACTTGCAGGGGGGCGATCCTGGGAGGCATTACCAGCCCGTCGTCGTCGCTGTGCGCCATCACCAGTGCGCCTATCAGGCGTGTAGATACGCCCCAGGACGTGGCCCATACATATTCCAGGTTGTTGTCTTTATCTGAGAACTTCACATCAAATGCCTTTGCAAAGTTCTGTCCCAGGAAGTGTGAAGTACCCGCCTGCAGGGCTTTCCCGTCCTGCATCAGCGCTTCTATGCAATAGGTGTCTTCCGCCCCGGCAAAGCGTTCGCTCTCTGTTTTTACCCCGCGTATCACTGGCATGGCCATATACTCTTCGGCAAATGTTGCATATACATCCAGCATCTGTTTCGTTTCGGCTATAGCTTCTTCTCTCGTAGCATGTGCGGTATGTCCTTCCTGCCACAGGAATTCAGCAGTACGCAAGAACAGCCGGGTACGCATTTCCCAGCGTACCACGTTGGCCCATTGGTTCACAAGTATCGGCAGGTCGCGGTACGATTGTATCCAGCCTTTGTAAGTATTCCATATAATGGTTTCCGACGTGGGGCGCACTATCAGCTCTTCTTCCAGTTTGGCTTCCGGGTCTACTATTACTCCGTTCCCACCAGGGTCGTTCTTAAGGCGATAGTGGGTTACTACGGCGCATTCTTTTGCAAAGCCTTCTACATGCGAAGCCTCTTTGCTGAAAAAACTTTTAGGTATGAACAGCGGAAAATAAGCGTTCTGGTGACCTGTTTCTTTGAACATGCGGTCCAGTTGGTCGCGCATATTCTCCCATAGTGCAAATCCATAAGGTTTTATTACCATACAGCCTCTTACTGCCGAATATTCAGCCAATCCGCCTTTGATGACAAGGTCATTGTACCATTGCGCGTAGTCCTGTTTACGAGTTGTTAAATTATCGCCCATAATGCGTCCAAAATGCTTTTACGTTCGGCAAATGTAGTAATTTACACAGGTAGTTCATCAAGTCAAAAACAGGTGCTATGAAACATATTTTCCTCACATATTTACTGCTCGCTACCCTGGGTGCTGTATCTGCCGACGCGCAGAGCAAAAAAGTGTACGACGATATTTACTATACGGCAGATGATGCCAAAAAAGATGCCGAAGCTGCGGAGAAAGAAAGGCAGGCAATTGAAGAGGCTCGCAGGCAACGTGCTGCAGAGCGGGAAGCAAACGGCGATAATACAGGCTATGAAAGCGGCGAAGAAGAATATATAGATTACGACGACGACGATTATTACTACGCTAACCGTTTCAACCGGTTCAGCGGGCCATATTATGGCGCCAGCTATTGGGCTTACGACCCTTTCTATTGGGATCCGTGGTGGGGTGGTGGTTATTACGCCCGCGGCTGGGGCTGGGGGCCTTCATGGGGTTTTAGTGTAGGTTACGGCGGCCCTTACTGGTCTTCCTACTGGGGATGGAATAACTGGTGCGGCTATCCCGGCTTTTACAGCGCATGGAATTCTCCCTGGTACTACGGCTATGGTTATGGGGGCGGTTACTATAACGGTTTCTACGATGGCTATTATGCAGGCGCTTATGGCGGCGGTATCAACAATATACGGACCGTGAGTTACGGTCCCCGTTCTTCTATAAACAGGTATCCCGGCAGCCTGCGTGCTACCAATAGCCCCAGGGGCGGCGGCCAGTTAAGGCGCTCAACGGGTGAAATGCCTGCAGCCGGCAGTAGCCGGGGCTATTCAAGATCCAGGTCGGGTATTTCTGAACCATCAGGCGCCAGTCCGGTTGAACGGCGCGGAAGTGCTACAAGCGAGCGCATGAATCCATCGTCCGCTCCTGCAAGAAGTGACAGGTATAACAGTGGGGTTACAAACAGGCAGCAGTCAGCGCCTTCCGGCTCATGGCGTAATTCTGGCGACCGGGGCACATACAACCGCAACCAGGGTGAGCCTGCTCAAGCAGCACCACCTTCACGTTCTTACCAACAAGCCGAGCCGGCAAGAAGTACGCCTTCGCGCTCGTACCAGCGGTCTGAGCCATCTTACCAACGTTCAGCACCTGCGAATAGCGCACCATCACGCAGCTATTCGTCTCCCGGTTCATCGCCTTCGCGCGGTAGTGGTGGCGGCTTCAGCGGCGGTAGCCGTGGTGGCAGCAGAAGATAATTTTATGGGCGCAAGCCTGAAAAGTAAGCGGCCGGGTCAACATTGACCCGGCCGCTTGTTATAAACGCACGCAGCCGTTTTTTTAACATTGGTGTTGCAATTGGTTTTAGATATTTGTTGTAGTATTCTAACAACATCGTTTCAGGATATTTGTTTTCAACTAAACTATTTTCTATGATAGGGCGTACATTACTCTTTACTTCAGTACTTATTGGCGCTACAGGCTTTGCATGGCTCGCCTCAGCCCAGGACGAATCCGATGCGCTGCGTTATTCTTTATTAAGCCCGCAGGGTACCGCGCGTTCTATAGGTTTTGGCGGCGCGCTGGGCGCTATCGGTGGCGATTTCAGCTCGCTGGGGGTAAACCCGGCGGGCATAGGCGTTTACCGTAGTTCTGAACTTACATTCACACCCTCCCTGAAACTGAATAGTTCAAGTAGCACATACACCGGCGCTGCTACAGACGATAACGCGACCCGGTTTAACATTAACAACCTGGGAGTGGTATTTACCAGCGCCGCAACGGGCAAAAGATATAACAACAGTAAATGGAAGTCTGCTTCGTTTGGCATAGGCATCAACCGTATTGCCGATTTCAATAGCAACCATGTGTACAGCGGCTATAATAGTAGTTCTTCAGCCAGCGAAGTTTTCGTGACTGACCTTATGAACTACCCGGCAGATTCTTTGAACTTAGCGACGTTTGCAGGACTTGGGTTCAGTAGCTTTCTTACTAACTACTATTACGATACAAACGGTACGATGAGCTTCTACTTTCTACCAAACTTTCAAACGGGACTTAACCAGACACGTAAGGTGGAACAGCGCGGCGGAATTACTGATGTAAACATTTCGTTTGGTGGCAACTATATGGAGAAACTGATGCTTGGCGCCACGATAGGCATTCCTACTATTCGTTACCTGAGGGATGTTACCTTGAGGGAAGAGGACGCTTCAGGCAACCCTAATAACGATTTTAGCTATTTTGAATATAAAGAATCCCTTAAAACAACAGGTACGGGTATCAACCTCAAGCTTGGGTTTATCTACAATTTTACCAGCAACTTTCGCGCAGGCGCCGCCTTCCATACGCCTACTTTCTTTGGCATGACGGATGTGCAGAACCGGTCGATAACATCGAACACAGAAGGTTTCAAAGACTACCTGGGTTATGGCCCTGACCCGTTCACCCATGTAGATGCCGATCCAAATGAGTATAATTACTCTATAATAACGCCCTGGCGTGCTGTATTGAGCGCTGCCGGTATTATCGGCAAGTATGGCTTTATAAGTATGGATTACGAATTTGTTGATTATTCATCTGCCCGCTTCAGCTTTGACGACCTCCACAGCTACGACGAGGAGGAGGTAAACAACGGCATCAAAGCCATGTACAAGGGCGGACATAATGTCCGTCTCGGTGGTGAGGTGAGGTTTGACATAGTAATGTTCCGCCTGGGATTCGGCTACTATAGTAATCCGTACAAAAATACTGCCCTTGGGTCAGAGCGGCTGAATTACTCAGCCGGCGTTGGCTTGCGCTTCGACAATATTTTCTTCGACCTTGGATTCAATCATACCAGCGCAACAATGACCGAAAAGCCATATGTGGTAATCTATCCGGAATCAGCCAATGTTGATCCTGTTGACGTACCAACCGCTACTATGAAAAACAGTTACAACAACCTGGCGATGACCGTAGGTGTGAAATTCTGATAAACAAATGTTCTGTTATAGCTTAGCCCCGAAAAGGGGCTTTGTTATTTTACCAGGTAAAGTTTTCTTTATCTTCTTCTATTGTTGACCCGCCGAGACCGGCTAATGCTCCTCCGTCTATACCTATCCTGATGCCCGTGTAGGTTTTCCGGTTGTGGTCCCAACCGCGTACTACGTCCACCCTGAGGAACCTGAACAAACTGAAGCCAAGATTGTCAATGCCTGCAAATACCTCCGTGTAATAATTATTTTGGTTGATGTACAATGTATTGTTGCCCGTCACCAGGTTCCAACGTGCTTTTTTCAGTAGTGGTATCTTGTTGGTCAATAATCCTTTCAGGTTATATTCCACATGCCCCTCGCCATAGATGCGTGCCGTGTTGCTGAACATATAGTAAGGTGCCAACTGGAAACCGGCCAGGTATGGCGAAGCAATTACTATTTCATTATCAGCCACGTGCATCATATCCGGCAGGCTTGCGTACCTGCTATTCAAAAAGCCCCCTGTGGCCAGGTTATACTCAAAACTTCCCAGCAATTTCATGTTTACGTAGTCTGCCACCTGGAAGCGCCACTTGTCGAAGTCTGCCTTGCTGTTCAGCAACCCGGGAATGCCTTTTTCATAGCTGATTGTAAAGCGAGGCCATATACTGCTTACCGGTGATTTGAATTTGGGGTATTGCACATACCTGGTTCCGGGCTGGTATGATACCGATGCTTTGAACAAAACGGCGTTGTGCACTTCCCACAACCTGCCCGCCAATGGCGGCGGTGTGTTATCAGACCATTTTTCGGTGCCGCTTTTCGCCCAGGTGTAGAAGGTGGTATTGCTTACAGGCAGCCTACGCTGGAAACCTCCTTTTACCCCCATCTCCCAGCCATTACCAAAATTCCTGTTGAAAAAACCTGCGGCGGTATATCGCTCATACAGTTTCACCAGGTTTTTACCATAGGCAAGAACCGTCACGGTGTTATATAAAGGAGTGACAGTACTGTTGGGGTTGAACTGGTAAATGTATTTGCCACCTTCCAGGCCCACTTCCCACAACCGTGTGCGCCATGCCCGGTCGTATTTTTTATAGCTCAGCCTGTCATATATATTCAGGTGTGTATTGCCGAAGCCATAACGGATAGCAGTTACGTTGTATAAGTATCGTCCCGTGTCTATTCTTTGTGTTAGCGATACTTTAGGAGCAAGGGCAAGGCCTTCAACATTGTTATAGAGGACCATTCCACCTAGTATTGAATTAGTTGTGATAGTGCTTTTATACTCCTTAGTAGCGTGATAAAATCCACCCATGATAACGTCCATGACGTCAACCTTATTGCGCATACGCCTCATTGAGTCCCTGTATCCAGGCGAGCTGGTTGCGGTGTGGATACTGTCGCGTTTATGATAGTCCTCCCGTTCGTCTTCTTCCAACGGCACCGACCGGGCGCCTTTCCAGTACGATGTGTCTTTTTCGTTGGCTTCAGACAAATAGGAACTGATCACTTTGTTCTCAAAAAGGCTGTCGGGTATCGGTTGGTTTATTTTCTGATTATCATACACCGCCATGAAGTTGATGGTGATGTCAAAACCCAATAAATTCAGGGTTACGAATTGCACCTGGCTTTTTATGATCCAGGTGTCTTTCTGCAGTGGAATATACGTCTGCTCTATTTTTAGCGTATCCAGCATTTCCATGCCCGACTTTTTCGTTAACTGCAGGTCCAGGCTATGTATAGCCCAGTCGTCTTCAATAATGTAAATAGTGCCCCGGAATAGAGGCTCATATTCCCGCCTGGGAATTACGGTTATCTTGTTAACTGTATAGCCGTCCTGTCGGAATTCGCCTTCATATTTATACCGGTAGTAATTAAGGGCGCCGTCGCTGATGGGCGAGATAAAACCACGCTCTCCAATTCCCCACAGCGGGTTTACATTGTTATTGTAAAAGGATACGACTGGTGGCACTTGTGACAGGCCCACGCCATTTGGGTTGCCGCTTTCCCTTACTGAGCGGATGATGGTGCGTTCCCTTTTCCCGTCTGTATAATAATCCGCTTCCTGCTCACTCAGGTACAGTACGCCCAGCCTGGTAGAATCTGCCCCGCCGCCCCCGGCGTCTTTAATATCTTCCTCCGGTATCTTTATCCCGAATATCTTGTCCGGTATTGACCTGTTGCGACCTACGGCCTTCATATATATCAAGGACTGGAATTCCTGTACCTGTTCCTGGTGGAATTTGCGTTTTTTAATGGTCTTGCGAATGATGGCATATGCAGGGTCTTCCGCATTGGCATTTATCACCACGTCCTTCATCAGGAGAGTTTGCTCTTTCAGCTTGAAATGGTGAACTATATCTTCGTTGCCTTTAACGGTTATCTTGAAAGACGTCTGCTGGAAGCCGATATACTGGCAGAGCACATTATATGTTCCGGGCTGTAACGTAAGGTTATACTCTGCGTCTGCATTTGCTGCAGTGCCTATGGTGCTACCCTTGATAAACACCGTGGCGTAGGGCAGTGGTTCACCTTTTTCATCTGTTACCTTCCCCTTTAATGTACCGGCATACATCGCATGAGAAATAAATAAGCAGGCAACGGTTGCAGCCAGGCAGCAGTATTTGAGCATGAGTGGCAGTTTTAGTCCTGCTATATCGGTTTACTAGCAGAAAAGTTACAAGTTTCAGAACAAACCATTTATCTGGGCATCCACCCTCCGCAACACCTCCGCCAGGTCTTCATTGTTAGAGGTGAAGTCCAGGTTCTCGATATCTATCACCAGCAACTGGCCCTCGTCATATTTGTCTATCCACTTATTGTAATACTCGTTCAGGCGTTTCAGGTAGTCCAGCCTTATGTTCTCTTCATATTCCCGGCCACGTTTCTGTATCTGGTCTACCAGTTTGGGTATCGATGCTTTCAGGTATATCAACAGGTCTGGCGGCTGCACCAGCTTTTCCAGCGTGTGAAACAGCGACATATAGTTTTCAAAATCCCTTTTGTTCATCAATCCCATATCGTACAGGTTGGGCGCAAAGATGTAAGCGTCTTCATATATTGTCCTGTCCTGTATTACAGTGTCTTTCCCGCTTCTTATAGCTTCCAGGTTTTTCAGGCGCGTGTTCAGGAAGTACACCTGCAGGTTGAACGACCAGCGGTGCATGTCTTCATAAAAATCCACCATGTAGGGGTTGTGGTCGATATCTTCAAAATTGGGTATCCATTTATAGTGTTTGGCAAGTACCGAGGTAAGCGTTGTCTTTCCCGCGCCGATATTGCCGGCTACGGCTATATGTTTCAGTACCTTTTTCTTTGCCATATTTCCTCTTTATGTATTGGGACGATATTTTTTAAAACGTTGCCGGCATTTTCGTAACAGTAAAGCTTAAAATACAATTTTTATTCTATTTCAAGTACTCCCTGGCAACAATCCGGAGATTAATAATAGTTAATGCCGATGAGTTTCCGTGCTTCCGCGATGGTAATTGATGCGCTGGCCCGCGCTTTCTCAGCGCCTTCTTTCAAGATTTTCCTTATCCTGTTCTCATCGGCCTGTAGTTCTTTAGCGCGTTCCCTGATAGGCGCTATGAATTGCACCATATCCTCAGCAAGTTGTTTCTTCATATCGCCATAGCGGATGGTGCAATTATTGAACGCGTTTTTGTAAGTATCGACGGTTTCGGCAGAAGAAACCAGGCTCATCAGCAGGAAGAGGTTTTGTATATACTCGGGCATCTCGCTGTCGGGCTCCGTTGGCCCGGAGTCAGTTTTCGCCTTCATTATCTTCTTCCGGATAATATCATCTTCGTCTGCCAGGTAGAGTGTAGCGTTTTCGTTTTCGCTCTTGCTCATTTTGCCCGTTCCATCCAGGCTGGGAACTTTCACCAGTTCGCTGCTGTAGTTAAAGGGGTGTGGTTCCGGGAATAATTCACCATAGCGATTGTTGAACCTGTTGACGAAATTCCTCGCCATTTCTACATGTTGTTGCTGGTCTTTGCCAACCGGTACCTTTACTGCTTTATGAATGATAATGTCTGCTGTCATAAGAACGGGATAAGTAAGTAATCCGGCGTTAACATTTTCCGGTTGCTGCCTCACCTTGTCCTTGAATGTAGGTACCTTTTCCAATTCACCTTTGTAAGCCAGCATGTTCAGCATCAGGTATAGTTCCGGTATCTCCGGCAAGTCGCTTTGCGCATACAGCGCCACTTTTTCAGGGTCAAGGCCACAGGCCACATTTTCGGCTACTACACGGTAAACATTGCCACGCAGGTCTTTAGGGTCGGGGTGCGTAGTGAGCGAATGGTAATCAGCCACGAAGAAATAGCAGTTGTATTCGTCCTGCATTTTTACGTAATTACGCATCGCGCCGAAGTAATTTCCCAAATGCAGGAATCCGGTAGAACGTATGCCGCTGACAACAATCTCTTTGCTCATAACGGGCGGCAAGATACGAAATGACCGCCGAACTGGTGACAACGGGAATTGAAAAGACCGATAACTTAATTTTATCTTTATTCCCTATATGGTACTACCCGGTAAAAAATGGTTGAATACGGCACTGATAATAACAGGGGCATCGTCCTGGTACTGGATAAAGTATGTATATGCATACCTGGTATTTGGGGTAGAGCGTTATAATACTATACCGTTTGAAAGCAGGCAGTGGCTTATCTCTGTATCGGTAGTGGCTTTGTGTGCGTTACTGGCCTTGGTTATATCATCTTTCAAGGTTAAAGAAGCTGTTCAGGTACTTGGGTTGAACAGGGATATAGTTACAGCTATTTTGCTGGCTGTATGCTGCACTATCCCCATGTATATTGGCGGATGGATATATGCTGAAGGCAACAACGATTTCGGTATTGTATCAGCTATTGAAAAGGCCATATGGCCCGGTTTTACCGAAGAACTGGTATTTCGCGGTTTTGTTACAGGCTTGCTGGTGCGCAAAGCTGGTTGGCATTTTATCCCCGCTGTTTTACTTTCTGCCGTGGCATTCGCCTGGGGGCATCTCTACCAGGCGGCGGATACCGGCGAGGCAGTAATTGTGTTCCTGGTCACATCGGGCGCGGGTATTGGCTTTGCAATATTTTATAAGATGTGGGGCTGGAACCTCTGGTTCCCCATCTTCATGCATATCTTTATGAACCTGTCTTTCGCTATCTTCCATATAGGGGACAATGTCCTGTTGTCAGGCACTGCCAATATCTTTAGGGGTATCACCATACTGCTGGCTATCTTAGCTTCTATTTTCATAAATTACAGGAATAAAAAGAAGCAAGCGTTTGAACCAAGAACGGCATAAAATAGACTATGTACATTTGCCTGACAAGGGTAAAATGCTGGATATACAGCCATTGGATTATCCCAATCCTTACGATTACAGGCAGTTGCACCGACACGATTATTTTGAGGTCATACTTATTGCAAGAGGCGAAGGCGCACAATGGATAGATTTTACCAACCTCGTATTGGGCCCTTGCAAAGTCTTTATAGTTTACCCCGGCCAGGTGCACCTTTTGAAGCGGAATAACGCGGACGGACTGGTGCTGCAATTCCGGAAGAATATTTTTGAGCACCTGTATCCTCTGAAACACCACAACTTTTACAATAAATTCCCCGAACTGCAATGCAGCCAGGATACATTCGACCATCTGTATGATCTTGCGCAACGGATACAAGCTATTCTCCATACCGTAACCGCTGTCTCACCCCTATCATTGCAGAAGGCTTGCAGTTATCTGCAGGTGATACTTATTTCTTTGCTGGAACTGCAGCAGGAGCGCGCAAACGACAATAAGACTTCCATGATGGTGGCGCAATATATCTCCCTGATAACAGAAAATATCAGGGAGAAAAGAAAAGTGGGGGAGTATGCTGAACTTATGAACTGTCCACCCGACAAGTTGAATGACCTATGCAAAAAGGGACTTGGAAAAACAGCGCTGGAGATAATCCACGAAGAACTTTTGCTGGAGATAAGGAGGCTGATGCTGCTTAATGACCTGTCGCTGAAAGAAATTGCCTACGAGCTGAATTTTGATACGCCGGGGAATTTTAATGCCTTCGTTAAATCAAAAACCAATATGACGCCTGGCCAACTACAGCAGTCTGTGTCGGAAATTCATAATTAACACCGGCATATTCATAACTGGCTTGTTCTGAAATATTACTACATTTATTGTTGATACACTAAACATGTGTTAGTTAATTATTTAATCAATCAATCAATCAATTGCTTATGAAACGTTATCTACTATTTTTTTGCACAACAGGATTGCTGTATGTTTCTCTGTCTAGTTCCAGTAGCGGGCCCTCTAGCACTCCACAAGGTGTACAGACTGCCAAGAATGGTTGTGGTGGCGCAGGTTGCCATGGAAGTACATTTACGCCGACCAACAGTACGATTGACCTCATAGAGGATGGTCAAACCAGTCCTGTTGCTGACGGTAAGTATAAGCCAAACGGTTCATATACTATTGGGGTTACAGTATTTGCGCCAAGTGCTCAAAAGTTTGGGTTCATTATGTTAGTAACAGACGCGGCAGGCAATCAGGCGGGCACTTTAGCAAACCCACTTTCTTTACCACAGGCAAAAATCACTACAAAAGGACAGTTTACTGTAGCTGAGCATCCATCACCTATCAGTCCTGTAGGCGGAGGTTTAGCGGTTCCTGGTTTAGATTGGACTGCACCGCCTAAAGGGAAAGGTGCTGTTACATTTTATGTAGCTGTAAATGCCGTCAATAATAATGGTAGTGCCGATGCGGGTGACAATTACGTTCTCTTGTCAAAAACATACCAGGAGGGCTTCCCTGTATCAGTTGAAGATGTTGAGCGCGAAATTGAGGTTATTGCATACCCCAATCCAGCAACCAACCTCCTGAACATTGACATCCAAAACAGTACTTCAAATAAATATCATTACACCATCTACTCATTGGCAGGTACAGTTGCAGCTCAAGGCCATGTTGGCAACAACGTAAATACCGTTGATGTATCAGCATTGGCAAGTGGTACACATTTCATGAGTATCACAAACGGGTCAGAACAGAAAGTAATTACATTCAATAAACTGTAGTACTACATATAGTCCATCTACATAGAGAGAGGAAGCTGCCGATTGGCAGCTTTTTTCATGAATATCATTGGCGCGTTGACGTTTGTGAGTGGTGTTTTTTTCATTAGTATTATCAATGGCACATAGCGAAAACCTAGACAACATAACAAGAGGGCTGCCAATTGGCAGCCCTCTTGTTATGCAAATGTCTTATTAATCGTGCTTGGTTAATGCCATGATATCTGGCGCTTCTCATTACAACAACTACGGTGCTGCCGTTTCCGGTTTCTTTTCCAGCTTGTCAAATTCAAACAGGAGTGAGAAGCGGAACGTATTGGAAAGTGGGTTCCTGTTGATACCGCTGCCCGAAGGCACTAAGTAGGCGAAGTTCAAGCCAAATACATTGTAACGCACACCTACACCAACTGTGAAGTATTTGCGGTCCCCTTTCAGTTTGTGCTCCCAGAAATAACCTGCACGTACTGCAAATTGCTGGCGATACCAGTATTCAGCGCCTGCTGATATCTGGAATTCCCTAAGCTCCTCGTTAAAGCCGCCTGGCGCATCGCCAAATGAGCCCAACATGCCCGATACCACGCCTTTATCTGGTATTACGTAATTGGGGCCGGTGGTAGGATCGGTATTAGTGTCAATCGGTGTGGGCACCAGAAGTTTGTTTACATCCAATGCGAAAGTAACTGCGTTGTAAGCATCTGCCTGGTAAGTATAAGCGCCCCCGAGGCCAAGATTGATGGGTATGAAATCTTTGCGTGTAGATGTGTAAGATATTTTAGAGCCTACGTTGCTCAACACAGCGCCCAGCGCTACGGTGCCTGAACGAAACTCATCTATTTCGTTTTTCTTACGGTAATATATACCCAGGTCTGCGCCGAAGGCATTGCCGGGGCGGTATTCAATACCCGGTGTAGTGGCAGATAAACCAGATGCAATAGAAGAGTTGATATAACGGAAACTTAAACCTGCAGACAGGTATTCAGATAACTTACGTGAATAACCCAGGTCGAGGGCGAACTCGTTGGGCTTGCCTGTACCTATGGGGTTTGCATTAATATCCGTATAGTTGATTTCCCCCAGGGAGAAATAACGCAGAGACGCGCTGATGGACTGATTATCATTCTCCCCAAACTTGGCGTAACCTGCCAGGTAGGCCAGGAATATATCCGGCACCAGGTCTTTCAGCCAGGGAGTATATGTAGCTGATACCCCATATTTCTTGGTTGCGAAGGGTAATTTGGCTACATTCCAATACTGAGCGTTAGCATCCGGGTCTATGGCAACACCCACATCGCCCATAGCGCCTGAACGCGCATCGGGAGATATCCTAAGAAAAGGTACAGCCGTAGTAACGGTGTTGGTAGTTCCGGAAAGATTGGCCTTGGTTGTTTGGGCCAGGGCGGCCGTAGATAATAGTCCTGCTGCCAGGGTCAATCCTGCGAGTGCAAAGCGTTTTGCCATTCTGTAATAATTTACTTTCAAGTTTTGCAAAGGTATCTGTTTTAGTCCAAGGCAAATAAATTTCATGCCCTGAAGCAAGGTTAAGTGCCGCAATTTAAGCATTGCGGGCAATATATTAACGCACAATCACCAGTTTTTGGTATGCTGTGGTCTCAATACCATTTTCTGTAGATATCATCATGCGGTAAATATACACCCCCGATGGTAGCCTTGCCCCGTGGTTATCGGTGCCGTCCCAGGTTATTTCATTGCTCCGGCTGCCCGTTGTCACAAAATCCTGCTCCAGCTTGCGTACGAATACCCCGGCGGTATTATATATATTGATTTCCGCCTTCAGGTTGACATCGGGATGGTTATGCTCAAATACAAAGTGTGTCAGATCTCTGAAAGGGTTGGGATAGTTCCAGAGTTGTTCCACTTTTACCACTTGTCCATCGGCGACTACAAAGTCCACATGGCCTTCGCCCGAATTATTATTCACATCCCACGCCCTTACCGTAAACCTGTGCCTGCCATCAGGTATGCCTTCTACCGGGAAGTACACGTAGCCTCTTTTATACGTATTGGGCGCGGTCTCGTAATAGTCGTTCATTATATATTGTTTTGAGACATCGCCGTCCAGTATGGCCACCAGGTCGTGGCCAATAGAATTGCCTGAAACATTTATACCTGTTTCATCTTCCAGTATGGCAAATATGGCTGTATTAGAACCGGTAAGTCCCCCGTTGCGGAACAGGCTGTCTTTGATAAAAGCCCTTACAACCGGTGGGTCATTCTCTATTTTCGGGTTGTCAGAAAAACCTCCGATAGCCATGCTGGTATCGCGACCCGCAGCATCGGTCTGGCCGTTGTCAGCATAGTAGCTGATGGTACCGCTGCCCATCTCATAGTTAATGTCTTTCGGGGCTATGAAAGCAAATGAGAACCGCCCATTAGTGACTGTTGCCTTACCCTTATAAATCGTGTTGTTTTGTACCTTAAAGGTTCTTTCTTTTCCGTTGATTGTCTTAACGGAGCGGGGTTTATCGAAAATGGTAACAGCTAATGTACCGTTGAAGTTATCCAGTATGTTGCCGTTTACATCGGTCACCTTACCATCAATTACATATTCGCCCAAAGCGCTGATGGTATTGGTAGCCAACCCTGTAGTTCCTTCTTTTACTGCTTCGGTATGAATAAAGAACTCGGGAAAATTCGGTTCTAGTGCGGGGTCGCCCAACAGGACAAACTTGCGAAAGTTCTCGATTACACCTGATTCTGCCCCGGTTGCATAGGCGCTGTTTTTACCTATACGCATTGCATCGCCGAATGTATTCCATTTGCCGTTAACATGCTGGAATTGTGCAGCCAGGAATTCCCGGTTCAACATTTCGTTGGCAAAGGCATAAACCAGGTGCGTGGTGGTGAGGGTAGCTATCACACCGCCATTGTACTTCAGCATCAATTCTTCGCCCGAGGACACGAATGATGGCTGGTCGAACTGGCCGAAATCGCAGGTTGCGGTCACCATAAACGGCAACTTGTCCAGGTTTCGCCACTTGTTGTAATCGTCTTTGGTAACGATACGCTCATGCGCCAGAACGGTGGTATTGCCATGCCCGCTGTAGTTGAGCAGGAACAGGCCCTTGAATACACCGTCATTGATAGATTTGTTGGCATCGGGCGCACGCTGTCCTCCCGGGGTAGATATCAGGGGTATGGCGTTAAGATATACCTTGGACGCGTTGTGAATATTGCTGTTTTCGGTCACAACATTGTTCATGACCTCGGCATCGGCCAGGTGGTCGCCGGCACCGTCGGCATTGTCTGCAATGAACATAGTGGATAAACGCCAGGCGCCTAGCGTGGTGGGGCTTTTGTAATGCAGTATTTTGTTCACCACATTATCCGCTTCCTGCAATGTTTTGGCTGGAATACGCCCAACTCCTATGTCCAGGGCGTTAACAATGTCATATCGCTCTATGTCTTCTCCCTCATCCAGGAAACCGAAGAAATCGTCGTTACTGTATGTTGAAAGAAACCGGAAAGATTCCCTTGCTTCAAATGTTGGAGCGAAATTAGTGTTTCCACCTATCCGGTCTTTATAGTCGTAAGAAGCGTCGCCCATCAATAGCAGGTATTTTGGCATTTCCGCTTCGTTCATTCCTGCACGTTCGTAGAACATACGAGCCAGGTCGCGGATTGCTGAAATATCCTGTCCGCCGGATGAGAATTCGTTATACACCTGGTCGGTAGTGGCTACCATCACTCTCATTCCACTGCGCTGCCTGTGAAAGTCCGCCAGTTTTTCCGCAGCAGGTTTAAAACCGGGATATGTAACTATGATATAATCTACCGGGCCCGAACCATATAGATTTTGATTAGCTATTTTACCTACATATTCAGGTGCATCAAGATTAGTGTTGTTCATAGCTGCAAACCGGTGTAATTCGTCGGCCGATTGCGTAAAGCTGTAAGTACTGCCATTCAGCGAACCGCTCATCTTTACCGGGTTTTGCGGGTCTGTAACATCCCAAACCTGCGTACCGCCGTTAGCATTGGCCAACTGATAGGTAGCTGCATTGCCGGTACCCACACTGTTCAGGTCGCAGAAAAGGAGCGTATTGCCGTTCATAGAGAGCGGCTTGCGCATGTTTACACGTACGTAGTCAAGCCAGCCGGAGCCATCATTGGCGGAGGTGGAATAATCAATGCGTATATCCGCAGCCGCTGCATTGAAGGGCATTTTCGCTATTATTTGTTGCCCCATGGCTTTAGGTGCATAATCCACATTGTTTGTCGCCTCAATGTCCAGGTTGCCTATCGGTTGCCCGTTAACTGATACATTGAACATACCTCGTGTTGTAGAAGTATTAACAAGGTGTACATTGAACTGTACAGAGTCAATGACATCACCTATATCCAGCGTGATGGTGTGGCTGTTCTGTTTGCCTGGTGCGCTGCTGAATTCCTCTCCCCACCACAGTTTACCGAACTTTTGAGGATTGGCCAGGTCCTGCTCGTGCAGAGCTACCCCTGAATAGCTGTTCACAGTAACATTGCCTGCAGGCGGATTATCCTGTTGCTGCACCCGTTTTTCAGCAGTGCCATCGAAGTTCAGGAAGTAATAACCCTTGTCTCCGTAAAAATTCTTTTCTTGTATGAGTTGGGTTCTATCCCCGGAAGGATTCCAGTTTAAAGGTCCCTGCGCGTAAAAAACAAAATAATCGCCCGGTCCGAAGGTGCCGTCACCACCGTCGTTCACCCATATCGCTGTTTCCGTGAGGCCTGTTACACTACCTGTATTCTGTTCAGGCAGCATATTGCCGCCATAACCGAACAACCTTATCCGGGAAGAACTGATGTTAGACACCCCAAAATGCATAGACAGGAAATCGTGGTCTATTTTGTATAATCCCGTATTGGATACTGCAATTTTATGCCATGTGCCACTGGCTAAGGGAGAGTCGAAGCCGGCAGTGCCCTTAGCTGCCGAGCGGCTTTCTCCGGGTTGTGCTGGCGGGGTCTCTTCTGTGTATTCAAAGGTCAATGTTTTTATGCGCTGCAGATTGCCTTCAGCATCGTAAGAGAAGGCAGGTATGCGCACCACTGCGAATGGTTTTTTCCGGTCAAGCCCGAGGATGATATCAAAATTCTGCGGATTAGCAGGAATAGCGTCGTCAGGTATCCTGTTAACCGCTTGGTATGTGATGCCTGTAATGGTCACCAGTGGGGTAGAATAGTACTGAAGGTCTACGCGTTTGGCCACGTAACCTGCTTGTACATCCAGGTCCTGTACCGTTAATGTAGACGTTTTGCCCGCGAGTTTCGTGAATGTGCCTGTTAGTAAAAGTAAAACAAGCACGATTGCAACTGTTCCGTTGTATCTGGTTAACTTCATAATAATAATTGGGGTTTTCAAATATACTGGATTCCGGGCATAGGACTGTCAGAATAACGTCATCCGGTCCCGGTATATAACGTTAAATTTCACGACGTTATTATTTTTTTGGTAAAAACAAGGAAAACAACATTTTTTTAGCATTATTCTTATAAAGCTTGACATTTTGAAAAGAACACTCTAATATTGTAACACTTTAACAGATTATTCAACACAATTTGTAGCAAACTTTTTTCTTTAGATTATGAAAAGATCTCTTGTCGGCGTGAGCTTGCTTTGTATCGGAGTAGCAACCCTGTTTTCGGCTTGTTCCTCCAATAAATCAACCGGGGTATCCAGGGTAACCGGTTGGGACTATAACGACCCGCGCCTGGGTGGTTTTGATGTAGCCAACTACCAGGGGCAGCAAACCGGCCCCGGCCTTACTTTCGTTGAAGGTGGCCGTTTCACAATGGGCATGACCGAAGAGGACCTGACCCTGTCAAGGAATAATGTACCCCGTACTGTTTCCGTATCTTCATTTTACATGGATGAAACGGAGGTTGCCAACGTACATTACCGCGAATATATCTATTGGTTGTCGCGCACTTATGGAGCTGACTACCCGCTGGTTATAGCCGAGGCTATGCCTGATACTTCGGTGTGGCGTTCAGCTCTTGCTTACAACGAGCCTTATGTTCAGTATTATTTCCGTTCAGCAGCTTACGACAATTATCCGGTTGTAGGTGTAAACTGGCACCAGGCAAGGGCTTTCGCCAAATGGCGTAGTGACAGGGTGAACGAATATATCCTGATAAAAAACGGACGCCTGAAAAGGAATCCTAACCAGGTGAATGAAGATATCTTTGACACAGAGACTTATGTAAATGGCCAATACGAGGGGTTGCCTACAAAAGGACGTAAGCGCGACCTGGACCCCCAGGGTTCGGGATATCGTAACATGAGGTATTCTGATGGCTACCTGTTGCCTAACTACCGCCTGCCTACAGAGGCTGAGTGGGAATATGCAGCACTGGGTAATATAGGTAACAACCCTGAACCAGAGACTAAACGCCGTCGTGGTGAAGAAGTTATTACCGACCGCAATGTTTACCCCTGGGGTGACGCTTATACTACTCGTTACGGCCTGCGCAACTCTTACCAAGGTGAGTTCCTGGGTAACTTTAAGCGTGGTAGAGGTGATGCGATGGGTATAGCCGGCGCATTGAATGATAATGCTGATATTACCGCACCGGTATTTTCATATGCTCCTAACGCTTATGGCCTTTACAATATGGCTGGTAACGTAAGTGAGTGGGTATTAGATACTTATCGCCCTTATACCCGCGATTTGAACGATTTCCGTCCTTTCCGCGGTAATGTATATGAAACATATGTAAGGTTGTCAGAAGATAACGCACTGGATGAAAAAGATACATTGGGCCACCTGCAAACTCGCCTAATGGACAGTACGGAAATGGCTGCTTACGAAGCATTTGATGGCCTGGTTGCAGATCTGAGGGATTACCAGGATGGTGATAGTGCTTCTATGTATAACTATGCTTATGGCACCAACACCCTGATTAGCAACGAAGCTAAAGTGTACAAAGGTGGTTCCTGGGCTGACCGCTCATATTACATGAACCCCGGTGCGCGCCGCTTTATGCAAGCATACCAGGCAAGTTCAACGGTTGGTTTCCGTTGCGTTATGGACCGTATGGGTAGCCCCAATGGTGACAACAGCGAGAAAGCCGGAAACTTCTTTGGTGGTAAAGGCCGTCCGCCCAGAAGGTAATTTTTTGAATTAATCTGTTTATAGGAAAAGACGCCGCAAGGCGTCTTTTTTGTTGCCTGCAATTGCAAGACAATGATTAAATATGTATATTTAAGTGACATATGTCATGAATATACCTTAAGCCTTGCAATAATTTTAATCACAATTCAAAAAACAGAATGTTATGCAACGCTTGATTTTAATTTCCGCATTAGTAGTAACAACAATATTCGGGCTCGTATTATATACAGGCTGTACCAAACCAGTAGATGAATGCGAGGGAGTCTCATGTAAAAATGGCGGAACGTGCAGCAATGGCACTTGCCTTTGTCCCTCAGACTATACCGGTCCTCGTTGCGAAACCCGCAAATGTGAAGCCAATGAAACAGCGAGGGTAAGATTCATTAATAAGACCGGTACCAGCCAGACGTACAGCGTTTTGTGGGATGGTTCGGTCATTACCACGCTTGGTCCGGGCGCTACGTCTGAGTATTATACTGTTGCAGCAGGTCTGCATACCTTGCATTTTAAGATAGCGAACAGCAGTGAAGAAGCCTGTACCATCAGTACCCCGCAATCTTGCGGTATGCTCTAGTATGGAGTACTGGTGTACTAAGTAACTTGTCGGAAAATGTTGAGGTTATGTCATCCATTCGGCCGATACTACCGGCAGGTTTTCATAGGGCCTGCCGGTACTTTAATGTAGTTTTTGTTCCATCTGTTCCTGATATACGGTGATGGCCGAACCATATAAAACATGGCGGCCATGCCGGATGCACTCTACTGCAGATATAATGTGTAGTTTACAGCACCCACTATATTTGAGGCTGGTTGGCGACGGCAGGTTTTACACACCTGCTTACCCGCTCTTTTACAGGCGGCGGTACTTTTGACGACCTGCCGGTATTGTTTGGTTTCAGCATCAGCATAGCTTCCAGGCCCACATCTGTACATAATATCCTTACTAGTGGATTAGTACTTTGCATATTAAAGACCAATAGTATTATGAATTATTATTGAATACACCACCTATCTGCGTACGGTATTATGAATACCGTACGGTTTGTATTTGATCACGGAGAATCATAACTGCGCTATTAGGCATGTGGGCCTGGTAATTTCCCAGGTATTTAATCGGGGAGGTACTGCATAAAACGACAAAGCCCGCAGTATGCGGGCTTTGTCGTTTTATGATAATATGCTGATTACAGTTGGTTGTACAGAGATGCATCACTGCTCCTGCGAATACCGTAGTACTGGAATGTTTTACGACGGTTGCCTTTTTTGTAGTAGTTGTCGGTATCACCTTCTTCGGGAATAGTAACCCAATCGCGGTTTTTAGGTACATACCAGCGGTACACTTCCACAGTGTTCGGGCCGCGACGTGTCAGGGCATAAAACTGTAAAGTCTTATCGGTGTAACCCATTTTTATCATGTTGTCGTCAGTAAACTCATCTTCTGCAATAGAAGCATAGTCCTTTGTATGGGGGTTGTACCAGCGATAGACTGCTACGCGATCGGGACCTGGATTACGATAAGCCACGAACATCTGTGTCTTATCTTTCCAATTCCAATTCAACAACTGTCCTTCCTGGAACTCACCATCTGCAACGGTTACATAGTTTTGGTCGGTGGGGTTGTACCAGCGGAAAACCCCTACTAATTCATCTTCCTGTGCAAAACCCTTGTTTGCCATTAATGCTGACACCAAAACAGTTGTAACGAGGATGAAGGCTTTTTTCATAATTATTGCTTTTTCTGAATTTATTCCCCCAAAATACAGAAAAATTTTCTTGCCTTGCAAGCTATTACAATAAAAAATTTTTAAACTGGTCCCGTGCCGATTTAAGCGTTTGTTGAAATCCCCCAATTGGCGTAGCTTTGACGCCCCTTGTGTGCCAGCCTGTCAGTTAAAATAAAACTGCATAGGATTTGATATGAAAAGGAATAAATAAAGCGAAAAGGCTGTTGTCGCGTAGGGTCAACATAAAAATAACATAATTCAAAATGATAGGTTTTCTTTCGAAGATATTTGGCGGCAGTAAGTCTGAAAAAGACGTAAAAAAAATGCAGCCCATAGTAGATGAAATTAATAATTATTATTCCCGGCTGCAAACCCTTTCGAACGATCAGCTAAGGAACAAAACCAGCGAATTCAAAGCTACGATACAAGAGCACCTGAAGGGGATAGACGAAGAAATAGCGGCGAAGAAGGCCGAAGCTGAAGAACATCCTGATGCAGAACTTCATAACCGCGAGGCTATATATGACGAAGTGGATAAGCTGGTAAAGAGAAAGGACGAAATGCTGGAAGAAGTGCTGGAAAAAATACTACCGGAAGCCTTTGCGGTAGTAAAGGAGACCGCTCGGCGTTTTAAGGAAAATGAAGAGCTCGCGGCTACTGCAACTGACCTGGACAGGGAATTGGCCGTAGGCAGGGAACATATCACTATTGAGGGGGACAATGTCATTTATAAGAATACGTGGATAGCTGCAGGAAACAAAGTGACATGGAATATGCTGCATTATGATGTGCAGCTTATAGGCGGTATAGTACTGCACCAGGGCAAAATATCAGAAATGGCTACCGGCGAGGGTAAAACCCTGGTTTCCACTTTACCCGCGTACGTGAATGCGCTTTCGGGCATGGGTGTGCATATAGTGACTGTGAACGATTACCTGGCCCGCCGCGACCAGGAGTGGAATGGCCCTATATTCGAATTTCTGGGCTTGACCACCGATTGCATAGATAAGCATCAACCCAACTCAGAAGCACGCCGCAAGGCTTACCTGGCCGATATTACTTACGGCACCAACAACGAATTTGGTTTCGATTACCTGCGCGATAACATGGTGCACCAGCCCGATGAAATGGTGCAGCGCAAGCACCACTATGCTATGGTGGATGAAGTAGATAGCGTATTGATAGATGATGCACGTACACCACTAATCATCTCTGGTCCGGTACCACGGGGCGACGAACAACAGTTCGCTCAGCTGAAACCAAGAATAGAAAGACTGGTTGAAGAACAAAGGAAAATTGTCAGCAAGAGCCTTACGGAAGCCAAGCGATTGATTGCGGAAGGTAAAACCGATAAGGAAACTGGTGGATTGCACTTATATAGGGCCTTCAAAGGATTACCTAAGAACGGCGCATTAATAAAATTCCTGAGCGAAGAAGGTAACAAGCAGATATTACAGAAAACAGAAAACTACTACCTGGGCGAGCAGCAACGCAATATGCCTAAGGTAGATGCCGAATTGTTTTTCACGATAGACGAAAAACAGAACAGCGTTGACCTGACAAACAAGGGCCTCAACCTGATAACCGGGCATGCCGAAGATCCAAACTTCTTCGTATTGCCCGACATTGGTTCTGAACTGGCAGAAATAGAGAAACTGGGCGTAACTGACGAAGAGAAAGCACAACGCAAAGATGCATTACTACAGGACTATGCCATAAAGGCTGACAGGATACATTCGTTGCAGCAATTGCTGAAAGCCTATACCCTGTTTGAAAAGGATGTAGAATACGTTGTTATCGAAGGCAAGGTAAAGATAGTAGACGAGCAGACAGGCCGTATCATGGAAGGCAGGCGATATAGCGACGGCCTGCACCAGGCAATTGAAGCAAAGGAGAATGTAACAGTTGAAGCCGCTACGCAAACTTTCGCTACCATCACTTTGCAGAACTTCTTCCGTATGTACCACAAACTTGCCGGTATGACCGGTACAGCCGAAACGGAAGCGGGCGAGTTCTGGGAAATATACAAGTTGGACGTAGTAACTATCCCAACCAACCTGCCAATATCACGCAAAGACCAGCAAGATCTGGTGTATAAAACAAAACGTGAAAAATATAAGGCCGTTATTGACGAAATAGAGGCGCTGAAAGAGAAAGGTCGTCCGGTGCTGGTGGGTACCACATCGGTGGAGGTGTCTGAGTTGCTGAGCCGTATGCTCCAGCAGAAGAAAGTGCCGCACAATGTATTGAACGCGAAGCAGCACGCCCGTGAAGCTACTATCGTTGCTGAAGCGGGGCTTGCAGGCGCCATTACGATAGCCACCAATATGGCCGGCCGCGGTACCGACATCAAGCTGGGGCCCGGTGTAAAAGAAGCAGGTGGCCTGGCTATTATTGGTACGGAGCGCCACGAAAGCCGTCGTGTCGACCGCCAGTTACGGGGCCGTGCAGGCCGCCAGGGCGATCCCGGTAGTTCACAGTTCTTTGTTTCGCTGGAGGATGACCTGATGCGTTTGTTCCAATCGGGCCGCATAGCTTCACTGATGGACAAAATGGGCCATAAAGAAGGTGAAGTGCTGCAGCATAGCATGATCACCAAGTCGATAGAGCGCGCGCAGAAAAAAGTGGAAGAGAACAACTTTGGCATTCGTAAACGCCTGCTGGAGTTTGACGATGTAATGAATTCGCAACGTGATGTGATATACAAACGTCGCAGGCATGCCCTGTTTGGCGACAGGCTGTCTATTGACCTGGATAATGCTATGTACGATGTGTGTGTGGGATTAGCTACTCAATTTGAAGACAACCGCGATTTTGAGGCATTCCGGATAGAAGTGATGAAACACCTGGCCATGGAGCCTGACCAATCCCTGGCCGATGGCTTTGAAAAGGCTAACCTGCAGGGAATAGGCGATAAGTTATATCATGAAGCCAAGACAATGTATAGCCGTAAAACGGCTGCAATAGCGCAGAATATTCATCCGACATTGCAAAGATTGAATGAAGAGAACGGTGAACGGATAAAAGACATATTGATACCATTCACCGATGGTATTCGCGGTATCCAGGTGCAGACCAACCTGAAAGAGGCTGTTGAAAACGGTGCGCGACCGGTATTGCTCACATTGGAGAAAATAATTACGCTGGCACTGATAGATGAAGCGTGGAAAGAGCACTTGAGGGCGATGGATGACCTGCGATCGTCGGTTCAGATGGCTTCTTATGAGCAGAAAGACCCGCTGCTGATATACAAATTCGAAGGCTTTAACCTGTTCAAACAGATGCTGCTGACTACTAATACCAATATCGTATCCTTCCTGTTGCGTGCAGGCATACCAATGCAGGAAGAACCGCCACAGGCCGCAAGGCAGCAGCCACAGCGTACCGATATGAGCCAGATGCGCGCCAACAAGGAAGAAGTGGATGAAGCAGGGCAGGACTACGCCGCAAATGAAAGGGATGTATACGATGACGGTAGGCAGGCAGCAAAGCAGTCCCCGGTAGTGGCCGAGCCTAAAATAGGGCGCAACGACCCTTGCCCCTGCGGCAGCGGTAAGAAGTACAAACAGTGCCACGGCAGGTAGTAATTAACAAATGGGTATTTTTAGTTTTTGAATTTTGAATTTGTAGGTTTTACATTTGCAGAAGACAATTTGATAAATAATGAAAAGCAACTACACGAATATATTACTGGCTGGAGGTTTGATATTGATGGCAGCGGTTACCCGTATTGCCGGATATGAGATGGGGATATACAATCTTGCATCTGTTGCTGCGCTGGGGCTATTCAGCGGCAATGTATTAAAGGATAAAAAGTTGGCATACCTGTTACCATTACTGGCGATGTTTATTGCTGACGCTTATATCCAGTACATGCACGTAGTGTATGACAACTCTATGAAGGGTTTTTATGATATCTCGCAGTTCTTTGTGTACGGTGCAATGGTAGTTATTACCTTTTTGGGCACAAAAATGAAAGACCGCAAGGCATTAAGAATAGCAGGTTACTCCATAGCAGGCTCACTGGTTTTCTTTGTTCTTTCCAATTTCGGAACATTCCTTACCGGACTGTGGGGCCTGAACATCGAAGGACTGACGACTACCTACCTGATGGCCTTACCCTTTTATACCAAAGAGGGCACTCAGTTTTTCTTTAATACTTTCCTGGGCGATATGGTGTTTAGCGGAATATTGTTTGGCGCTTATGCAATACTGAAACAGGCTGTAGAAAGTAAAGTAGCGAAGGCATAAACATATTAACGAAATTGAATGGTAAGGAGGTTGCATTTTCGTGCAACCTCTTTACTATTTTAGCACAATTGTAAAACGGCGGAATTGAAAACAGAAGATCTATACGAGCTATATAAGCGTCACCCATCGGTGCAGACGGACACCCGTAAATTGAAACCGGGAGATATTTTCTTTGCGTTAAAAGGCCCCAATTTCAACGGGAATGCCTTTGCACAACAAGCGCTTGATGCAGGTGCGGTTTATGCGGTAGTAGATGAAATAGAATATGCCACTGATGACGGCTGTATATATGTAGATGATGCATTGGCTGCATTACAGGCTTTAGCCAAATATCACCGGCAACAATTCAATATCCCTTTTATTGCGATAACGGGCAGCAACGGGAAAACTACTACCAAGGAGTTGGTAACAACAGTATTACGCCGGAAATACAAAACCTATGCTACCTATGGCAACCTGAACAATCATATTGGCGTGCCGCTGACATTGTTAAGCATACCGGCTGATGCGGAAATGGCAGTGATAGAAATGGGTGCCAACCATCGGGGAGAAATAGCGGATTACTGCACCATTGCTTTGCCTACCCATGGTATTATCACCAATTGCGGCAAAGCGCATATAGAAGGCTTTGGAGGGATAGAAGGGGTACGTAAAGGCAAGGGCGAGCTATATGATTTCCTGCGCGAAAATCACGGAACGGCCTTTCGCAATACAGACCTGGACTACCTGCATGGTATGGCAACGGGTATAGAGCAACAGGTAACGTATGGCAGTGCAAATGCGCAGTATATTGGCAAGCCGCTGATGGATGATGTCTTCCTGAAGGTGGCAATGCTTACATCGGGGAATGAGGCCACAATACAAACAAACCTTGTAGGTGAGTATAATTTCCCGAATGTGATGGTTGCAGTTGCAGTCGGATTACATTTTGATATCGGTATTGATGATATAAAGGAAGCCATAGCTGCTTATCAACCGGACAACAGCCGCTCACAATGGATACAGGCAGGCAGTAACAGACTGATATTGGACGCATATAATGCCAACCCATCCAGTATGCGTGCTGCCATTGTTAACTTTGCAAAAGCTGATTTGCCGAACAAGATACTATGGCTGGGTGGTATGAAAGAAATGGGCCCTGATGAAGAAAAAGAACATAGAGAACTTGTAGCGCTGGTAAAGGAATATGACTGGGAAGATGTAATACTGGTGGGTAAAGAATTTATCGGGTTGACGGAAGGGTACAGGCATTTCAATACCTCTGCCGAAGCCAAAGAATACGTTGCGGCGCATAAGCCCGAACAAGCATCTATATTGGTGAAGGGCTCGCGGGGCAGCAGGATGGAAGTAATGGTAGAGGCGTTATAATAAGAATCTAAGGCTCTACCCTGAACCTGGTTGTGATTACATGGGCGCCTGAATTCAATTTCAACAGGTATATACCGTTAGCAACATGGCCTAACTCTATTTGCTTATTCAATACGCGATTCGTGGTAACCGCCTCATCTTTATACACCACTTGCCCCAAGGCATTAATAACTTCAATCCTGAATTCGCCGTCAGTGTGCATATTTCCTTTGAGTATCAACTTCCCATTATTTGGATTGGGGTACAGCGTCAGTCCGGCTGTTTCATTCAGACCGTCTACCGAGGTCAAAACCTTCACACTGATACCGTTACTTACAGCCGTTGTAGGTTGCGGGCATTTATAATCGCTGATTATTTCTACGCTGATGCTGTCATTGTCGTTGAGGGTATTAGCGCTCCATACACTGCCTGTCGCTCCCTGCACGTCCTGCCCGTTGCGCTTCCACTGATATTTGGGATTGGCGCCTGCATCAGTTGTTATTGCCGTAAAGGTCACATATTCATCTACATTCAGTGGCCTGTTGGGACTGGCCGAAATGCTGACAGAAGGCGCCAGCCACGGAAGCACTTTTATACTCACATCGTTGCTCTGGTCGGTATAGGGAGCGCTGCATTTAGTGTTCTCTGTCATGTCGCAACGTACTATGTCGCCGTTATTGAGTGTTGAGGTAGTGAATGCCGTACTATTACCTCCGGCAGTCTGGCCGTTCACCACCCAGCGGTATTGTGGGGTTCCGCCTGCATTATTAGGCAATGCGGTAAAGGTCACCGCGTCGCCCTGGCAGATGGAGTCCCCCGGTGTGGGGAATATTACCACGAAGGGCACAGGGTTCATATTCACCTTCATAGATGCTGCAGGCGAGGTGCAACCATTCATGGTTGTGATAACAGTATAAGTTCCTGTGTCGTTCCATGCCATATTTATCCTGGAAGCATTTTGCGTATTGGCGCTGAAGTTGCCAGGCCCTCCCCATGTATAAGCAGCCCCGCTTACCGTACTGGCGGAAAGGTTCAGTGTTTCACCAAGGCAAAGCGGGTTGTTGTAAGAAATGCCCGGCGTAGCAGGTATTGCATTTACAGTGGCATAAGTGCTGTCTCTGTAAGTGCAGCCATTCAGGTCAACAGTCATTATGTACCAGCCGGTGGCGTTGGTGGCAGCGTTGGCTATCGCTGCATTCTGTGTGGATGCGGTAAAGCCGTTGGGCCCTGCCCACGCGTAACCGGCACCCGTGGTGGAAACCGTTGAGTTGACCTTCAAAGTATCGCCCGCACAAACAGGACCATTGTTGCTGAGGGTTACGGCAGCAGGTTGTGGTTTTACGGTAACAGTAGTGGTGTCTTGCCTGTTACACCCATTCAGGTCGGTGGTTACGATATAATCCCCGCTCATACCCATAGTGCTGTTGGAGATGGTTGGGTTTTGTACAGAAGAAGTAAAACTGTTAGGCCCTGTCCAACTGTAGCTTACACCGCCGGTAGTTGATGAAGCCGTAAGGTTGATAGCGGAACCGGCACAAAGCGGAGAGCTGTTTGCAGCAACAGGCTTTACAGGTTGAGGTTTGATGGTTACCGAAGAGGTATCAGTTACCTCGCAGCCATACCACTTCATGATCACAAGGTAGTTACCATTCTGTGCCGGGCTGGCTCCTGAAATAAACGGGTTGGGCGAAGAAGAGCTGAAACTGTTGGGGCCTGTCCAGCTATAGGTAGTGCCACTCACGAAAGTGCTGGCGGAGAATTGCAGTGTATTCCCTTCGCACAAAGGGCTGTTATTGCTCACTGAGATATTAGTGCTGTCGGGGTTGCCTATCCTTATGAGAGGTCCGATGTTTTTTGTTGTATCAGATGGGGATGAGGCGATTACCCTTACTCTGTATCCTGTGCCCGGCGATATACTGGGCGGAGTAATACAGTTGATGGTTCCTGAGGTGTCTGAAACTTTTGTTCCGATATTGACCGGTGAACCAAAACTACCATTCTTGTCGGACAACTGGACTGTAAAGATGTTATTGCTATTATAGTCAGTCGGTACACGGTATCCGACAACGAAGGTATCACTGGCGCAGGTAAGGCTGTCAGTCAAATCAGTTCTGAAGGAATCAAGCATTTTTATTACTACGGAGTCAATCAGATAATACGCATATGCATATGCAGTTTGATTAGGTGGAATGGAAGTGTTAAATGTGTCCAGAGTGAATGTGTTCGATGAGTTGTTAAAGGCGCCTATCACAATATTATCGTATGCAGAATCTGCAGTAAACACCCTGGTCAGCCGCACCCAGTTCTGTGTATCTTTTATTACACCATAGCTGGCATAGTAAACCTGCGGGGTAACATTCAATATATTAGTAGTATTGATAGTGTTCGGGCCGTTGTCGTAAAAGAACACCCCGATGTTATCGGTCGCATATTTCATCAGGTTTGCCAGGTTGACGGAAATTGAAACTTCGTACTTTTTACCGGGCTGTAATGGTTGTATCTGGCTGGCAAGGTATTCGTAATGTGATACCGTCTGTGCGAATGTGATAATGCCGCAATAGGCATTTCCATGTGCCGCGTACTGGTATCCGGTCATATTTACAGGCACGTCAGGGCCTGTAGAAGAAGTAGCACATGCATTATAGTAATCTGCTGTTCCGCCTGTATATGTTCGCCACCCCGTGCAATGTGAAGTGACCTGCGCGGATGTGGTTGGGCAGTTATTGTATTGCTCGAAGCTCCCGTTTGACACATGATTCTGCGATTGGGCAAATGTCGTACCTGGCATAGTTGCCAGCAACAAGATTAAAAGGACAAAACGATTCATCCGCTTTTCTTTTAAAGTTACCAATCGTAGCATTTTTTAATATTGAGGAATGGGGACTTTTTTATAAGTGGGCTGAATAAGCCTATAAGTGGGCAGCATAGTTGTGTTAATCTATTCTGAATTTAGCGAACGAGATATTGTGGTTGCCAACAGGCCTATATACAAAAAAATGTTGGTAAAACCAAAGGGGAAAAACACCCGTTTTTTGTTCGGATGAGGCAGCCTACATTTGTTCCCGGAGTTTTGGTTTTGGCAATGCCGCGGTTTATCGCTCAAAATATTTTGCCGGCATACCCCCTGGCCGGACCCTGTCAGTATCGAGAACGCAAAGCATATCCCCGCCTACAGTAAGGCGGGGATAGTTTTTTAAGGCATATCTGCCTTCATCTGCCTATTTTTGCGCCAAAACAATTTGATACATGAGCCTGGCGGAACAAATCAAGGCATCGGCAAAGCAAGCATTAGATGAGCTATATCCCGGAACGGAAATGCCGGCTTCGGCCATAACGGTCAATCAAACCAAGCCTGAATTTACCGGGGATTATACACTGGTGTTGTTCCCGTTCCTGAAGCTGTTGAAAACTAAACCCGACGTGATTGGCAGTCAGCTTGGCGACTACTTTGTTCAGCATTCGGGTTTTGTGGTGTCTTACCAGGTAGTAGCAGGCTTCCTCAACCTGGCAGTAAAAGATGAATATTGGGCCTCCTTCCTGGTTCAGCGGTACAACGACAATCATTATGGCGAACAGGGCACGACAGGGAAAAATGTTATGGTGGAATATTCATCACCCAATACCAACAAGCCCCTGCACTTCGGTCACCTTAGGAATAATTTCCTGGGCTTTGCTGTGTCGGGTATCTTGAAGGCGACCGGTAACCATGTCATAAAGGCCAACCTGGTAAACGACAGGGGCATACATATTTGTAAGTCAATGGTGGCATGGAAGCACTATGCACACGGCGCTACACCCAGGTCCACCGGCATAAAGGGCGACCACCTGGTTGGAGACTATTATGTTAAGTTCAATGATGTATATAAACAGCAGGTAGAAGAACTGGTAGCTGAAGGGATGGATGAGACCATCGCCGAAAAGGAAGCACCAATAATGAAGGAAGCCCAGAATATGCTGCGCGCGTGGGAAGCGGGTGATAAAGATGTGGTAGAACTCTGGAAGACCATGAACGGCTGGGTATATGAAGGTTTTGACATTACCTATCAGCGTCTGGGCATAGACTTCGATAAAATGTACTATGAAAGTAACACCTACCTGCTGGGTAAAGAAATAGTACTGAAAGGGCTTGAAAAGGGTGTTTTATACAAAAAAGAAGACGGCTCTGTATGGGTGAACCTGGAGGATGAGGGCCTTGACCAGAAACTGCTCCTCCGTGCCGACGGTACTTCGGTATACATGACACAGGATATTGGTACGGCAATACTCAAATACAACGATTTCAAGCTGGATAAATCCGTATATGTCATCGCCGATGAGCAGAACTATCATATGCAGGTGCTGCAACTGGTATTGAAAAAGCTGGGTGAGCCATGTGCCAATGCTATTCACCACTTGTCTTACGGTATGGTGGAGCTACCTACCGGCCGCATGAAAAGTCGCGAGGGTACGGTAGTAGATGCCGATGATATGATAGACGAGATGATTGCCATGGCCAGGCAGCAAACTGAAGAAGCTGGTAAAACAGAAGGGTTTACTGAAAAGGAACTGGAAGAACTCTATGAAACCATAGGGCTCGGTGCGTTGAAGTTTTACCTGCTTAGGGTTGACCCGAAAAAGAAAATGATATTTGACCCGAAAGAGTCTATAGACCTGCACGGGTTTACTGCTACATTTATACAGTACGCACATGCACGGATATGCTCTATCTTGCGCAAAGAAGGAATTGACAGGAATGCCGCCGTTTTCCCGGATTTCAAACTGGCGGAAGCCATCACCCCTGCCGAGAAGGCCCTGGTATTATCGCTGGAACAGTATGTGAGTGTAATGATGAGCGCCGCTGAGGAATACAATCCATCCCTATTATGTAATTACACTTTCCAGCTTGCACAACAGTTCAATTCTTTCTACGACGTGCACAGCATAGCCAAAGCTGAGAACGAAGAGAAGAAGCAACTGCGCCTGATGATCATAATTATGGTAGCCAGGGTGATGGGGCATGCAATGGGAACAATGGGCATCCGGCTGCCGGAAAAGATGTAAGAAACAACCTAATCGCTTTTCAGGGAGATACCCTCTACTTTGGTGGCCCGTGCGGCAGGAAACCAGGCGGCCAACAGCCCGATGGCTAAGATGGTAACCAGTATTACCAGTATATCTGCCACCTGTAGGCGTATGGGATAGGCCTCTATTATGAACGCTCCGCCCAGTTTTATCCAGCCAAATTGTTGTTGCCCTATGCATAATAATATCCCCAACGCCAGGCCGGCTCCGCCACCTAGCAATGCCCAGAGTGTACCCTCCGACAGGAAGATGCCGCTGATATGGCTGTTTCGCGCACCCATAGCTTTCAGTATGCCGATGTCTTTTTGCTTTTCCAGTACCAGCAGCGAGAGCGCACCCACCATGTTGAATGCCGCTATCATCAGTACCAGTACAAGTATGCCATATACGGCCCATTTTTCCGATTGCATGATGGTGTACAGGTCTCGGTTCTGCTCGAAACGTGTCTGCACTTTATATCCGCTCCCCAGTTGCGACTGAATGATAGCGCTTACATCTTCGGGGTCTGCGCCTGGCTTCAGCTTCAGTTCCAGCGACGAATATTTGCCGGGCTCCTGTACAAGGCCCTGCACCAGGCCTATATCGGCTATTACATATTTGCCGTCAAAATCATCCTGTATCGTAAAGGCGCCATCCGGGCGTAGTCTCAGGGACTGGAAAGCCTGTTCCGGCGACTGCGCTATTTCCGAAGGTGTTGCTTTAGGGTTAGGATAATAGGCATTCATAAAACTAAAAGCATTATTCACATCCAGCCCTAACTGCCCCAGCAACTGGCTGCCTATCAGTGCTGTTTGCACAGGTTCCGTAGCAATGGTACTTATGCCCTCCGTTACATAGACAGCCACGTCATTTACTTTAAAGTAATCAGCATCCACTCCTTTCAGTGTAGCAAACCTCTTTTCATCAGAGCTGCTGTTGAGCAATACATTATCTTCCAGTACCCTGCTCATCAGTGCGACGCCTTCAGTATGTTGCAACCTCTTGTAGATATCATCGTCCAATTGGAAAAATTTCCCCTGCGCGGCTGTAATTCTAATATCCGGGTAAAACGCTCTGTACAGGTCTTTGACAAGGCCCTCGAAGCCATTGAAGACCGAAAACAGGATGATCATAGCTGCCGCGCCCACGCCTATAGCTACCATGCTTATGCGTGACAGTACAGGCACGGCATTGGCCGTGCGCTTACCGCGCAGGTACCTCCATGCCAGTTGTCTTATCAGCGTAAGGCTCATTATTCCTTCCCGGTTTCTTCTCCCGGTTTTTGCTCTTGTTTGATATTTTTGAACAGTTCTTCCATTTTGAATACATGGTCCAGGGTATCGTCCAAAAAGAACTGCAGTTCCGGCACACGCCTGAGCTGATGTCTTACCCGCCTGCCCAGCAGGTTACGCCACTCGCCGGTCCTGCTTTCTATCTCCTCCATCAGTTCTTCCGGTTTATCTATTTTATACAGGCTCAGGTATACCCTGGCCTCAAGCAGGTCGGGCGTTACAGATACTTTTGATATCGAAACCATCCCGCCCTTGATGATATTTATTCCTTCTCTCTGGAAAATATCACTCATTTCTTCCATCACCAGTTGGCCTACCTGCTTCTGCCTTTTGCTTTCTTCCATTACAATTTCTTTTACCGGAACAAAGTTAACCTAAATGGAACGATTACTTATTTTTCGCATAAAATCCGTAAATTCACGGGCTATTTTTATTGTACTTTATGAAAAAACTGTCCCTGTTTATTGCTTTTGGAGGTTTGTTGTGGTTCCAATCTTGTAAGGAAGTTGGACCAACCATAGATTTCGGCCCTTCTGGCGATGATACTACATATACCACCACTCCCGAAGAACCTGCGGCGCGCAAAATGCTGGCCGAGGAATTTACAGGTGTATCTTGTCCGCCGTGCCCCCAGGGGCATGCTGCCATGCGGGCTATAAAGTCAGACCTCAATGGTAACCTGGTAATAATCGGTTATCACATCTACAATTATGCACAGGCCGACCCGGTAAAGGACCCGGACCACAAATCGAAATATGATTTCCGCACTGATGATGCCACTGAAGTAGCCAACTCCTTGTTTGGCGGCCTGGGGGGATTACCCGAAGCAACATTCGACAGGGTGCCTGTAAATAACAAACTGCTGCTCGACAGGCTAAAATGGGGCGGTGCCGCCAGTGCCAGGGCTGCAGCTACTTCGCCGGTAAATATTCATATAATAACTGCCTTTGATGCGGCTAGCCTGGAAGCAACTATTACCGTTAAGCTGGCCTATACGGCAAATGTATCTGTGAAGCAGAACCTTACCGTAGCAATATTGGAGGACAGCATAATCGACGTGCAAAAAACATTGACAGGCATCGAAAGTAACTATGTGCATGAGCACGTTCTGCGTGATATTATCACTACCGTGAACGGTGCCCAGGTACCCGAAAAAGTGGACCCCAAAGTACCGGGCCGTGTATATGAAAAAACGTTCAGGGTGCAGATAAATCCTGATTGGCACGCCGAGCATTGTAAGATTGTCGCCTTTGTAAGCAACGAAAACGGTGATGACCATGCTGTAGTAAATGCCGACGAGGTGGAACTTATTGAATAGTTTTATTTTATTATAATACACATTAACTTGTGCCTTGCATTGCAAGGCATTTTTTTTTGAAACGTCGACGTCAATATCGCAAGGGGCCTGCTATGGTAACGGCTTTCATCGTTGCGGCTGTACTGTTATGGTTTGTGTCGGGGCATGTATTGTGGAATATGGCCAGGGTGGCTTGTTATAATTATGTACATTATGTAAAACAGGAGAGGAGTTTCCGTGATACTTTGAAGCTAAACGCCGGCTTATTAGCCGACAGGAGCAGGGTAATATGGCACAAAAAAGATGAGATAAGTTATGCAGGCAGAATGTTTGACATAAAACGTCAATTAGTATATGGCGATACAGTGATTCTTGTCGGGCATTATGATGATCTCGAACATTACCTGTATAAGTACCTCGGAAAATTATTTGATGATGACGGCCGGCCATTGCAGGAAACAAAACTTCTATGGCATGTATTGACCGCCCTTCTGCCGCAAACAGTTGAACACACCTGCCCAAAACTATTCGCTTCGATTATCCATAAATATTATTGGACCAATTATTTTCATTATTCCATGACCATCCCTCCTTCACACAGACCACCTGACATGCTGTATTAGATTCTACAAGGCTTTTTTAATTATTAACATAATCAGGTTTTATCATGCAATACAAAATATTGGCTGCATTGTCCTGCCTGCTCATCGCCACAGGCGTGCAGGCCCAGGATAATGACAGCGTGCACATACATAGTTTATCGCTTGATGAAGTAGTTATTTCATCGGGCAGGTTTAAAGAACGGAAGAAAAACGTCGTTCAACGCATTGAGACAATTACGCTTAAAGAAATAGAATGGTCTATGCCACAGACTTCTGCCGCTATGTTGGAACAATCAGGCAACGTATTTATGCAACGCAGCCAGGCCGGCGGTGGTAGTCCGGTCATCCGGGGTTTTGAGGCCAACAGGGTCCTGATGGTAATAGATGGCGTTCGCATGAACAATGCCATCTACCGTGGCGGCCATTTGCAAAACGTAATAACTATTGACAATAATGTACTGGAAAAAGTAGAGGTGCTCTATGGCCCTTCCTCTACATTGTATGGCAGCGACGCCCTGGGCGGTGTCGTGGTGTTCAGCACTAAAAAGCCGCAACTGGCGGAATGGAAAGGGATGGATGTACAGGCCAATATGATGACGAGGTATAGCTCTGCCAACAACGAAGGCACAGGGCACGTGGATTTCAACCTGGGGTTTAGAAAATTTGCATCCCTGACATCGGCTACCTTCAGCAAGTTTGGCGATACCCGCCAGGGCAACCTGCGCAATCCCTTTTACCCTGCACTGGGCATCCACAATGAATATGTAGAAAGAGTAGGGGATAGCGACAGGGTGTTCACCAATCCTGACCCAAACGTACAGAAGTATTCAGGCTATAGCCAGGTAGACCTGCTGCAAAAATTCCTGTATCAACAAAACGAAAAGGTGTCACATGCACTTAACCTTCAGTATTCTACCAGTTCCGACATCCCGCGCTACGACCGGCTGACCGATTACCGGAATGGCAGTTTGCGTTTTGCTGAATGGTATTATGGCCCGCAGGAAAGGCTGTTGGCAGCATACCAGTTTGAGGCGGCACAGCTGCAGGGCTTTTTTGACGAGATAAAAGCAGGGGTAAATTACCAGTATATCGAGGAAAGCCGCCACCAACGCAGTCGTGGCGATAATGTGCGGCAAAACCGTTACGAAAAACTGGATGCCCTGGGTTATAACCTGGACTTCCGCAAAATGATGAACAGGAATGAATTAACCATCGGTACCGATGGCCAGTACAACAAGGTCCGGTCTGCGGCGCAGGCTACAGATATCGTTACAGGAGAAGAGTCTGCGCTTGATACCCGCTATCCCGGAGGTGGCAGCAACATGTATTATGGCGCCGTGTATGCGCAGCATTTGCTGAAACTGGTGCCAGGAAAACTAATACTGAACGACGGTATCAGGCTCAACTATACCAACCTGCGCGCATCATTCAGCGACACTGTATTCTTCCCGTTTCCATACAGCGATGCCAAGCAACAAAATACAGCGCTAAGCGGCAATCTTGGGCTGGTATATATGCCATCATACAAGTGGCGGTTCACGGCAAACGGGGCTACGGGATTCCGTTCGCCCAACATAGACGACCTGGGCAAGGTCTTTGAATCGGTAGGTGGACAGATATTGGTGGTGCCTAACCCCGACCTCGGCCCCGAATACACTTACAATGCCGACCTGGGAGTTAGCTATACTGATGGTGAACACATCAGGCTTGAGGCCAACGGGTTTTATACATGGTTTCGCAATGCAATAGTTACTTCGGCCTTCACGCTCGGCGGCGATGATAGTGTGTTGTATGATGGCAAGCTGACACAGGTTGTTGCAAATCAGAATAAGGCTAAAGCGTATCTCTACGGGTTCAATGCAGCAGTTACGCTCAAACTCGCCCCGCGTGTTACTTTATACAGTTCATTTAACTACACGTATGGCCGCTACGAGCAGGCCGGTACCGAAGTTCCGCTCGACCATGTACCCCCGGTTTTTGGCAAAACCAGCCTCGCTTACAAACAAAACCGTTTTGAAGGTGAGATTTATGCCATGTACAACGGGTGGAAAAGGTTGGCAGATTATAGTCCTTCGGGAGAGGACAACCTGAACTACGCCACGCCCCAGGGTATGCCTGCATGGTACACCCTCAATCTGCGCACCGGTTATCGTCTCAACGAGCATTTATCCGTTCAACTCGCGTTAGAAAACATCATGGATTATAATTACCGCGTCTTTGCTTCGGGCATCAGCGCGCCGGGCCGCAACCTGGTGCTGACGCTCAGGGGCAGGATGTAATATTTTTCTTAACATGTTAAGGCGGGGCGCACAGCGCCCCGCTTTTTCACAACCCGCTAACAACCGGGAGGTACTATTAAACACCGCAGGCATTATCTTTGCCGCTGACACATCAGAAAAATTTGTAGTGAGATACCGTCATGCCATATTAATCGTACTGCTCGTCATCATTGCCGACCAGTTCAGTAAGTTCTATATCAAGACCAATTTTTATTACGGTGAAGAGATAAATGTGCTGGGCACCTGGTTCCGCCTGCACTTTATCGAAAACGAAGGCATGGCCTTCGGGATGCGGCTCAGCGAAGCTGCCACCGGCAAACTTATACTAACCTTGTTCAGGCTGGTAGCGGTGGTATTCGGCTTCTTTTTATTAAAACGCCTGGTGGACAAGGGGTATCGCCCGGGACTTATCATTTGCGGTTCGCTGATACTTGCGGGCGCCCTGGGCAACCTGATAGATAGTATCTTTTATGGATTGATATTTACGGAAAGCAGTTTCCATATAGCCCGGCTGGTTCCTTTTGGTGAGGGTTATGGCCAACTCTTTCACGGCCGCGTGGTAGATATGCTCTATTTCCCGCTCATCGACACAACGCTGCCCAACTGGGTGCCGGTGTGGGGAGGTAAGCCTTTTTCATTTTTCGAGCCGGTATTCAATATTGCTGATGCCGCTATTTCTTGCGGGGTAATTACTTTACTTTTATTCCAGAAGCGGCTGATGCAGAAAGACGCGCCGGATAGCAAGGAAACAGTAGCAGCCGAATAAAAACACTTGTTATGGCAGACGAGGAACTGATACCGATAAACGTGTGGCTGGCGGGGCGCAGCTACCGCATCCGCATCGTGCCGCAGGAAGAAGAGGCAGTGCGCAAAGCCATAAAACAGGCGGACAATAAGATAACCGAGTTGCGCAACACTTACGCCGGAAGAGACGACCAAGACTTTATAGCCATGTGCCTGCTTTCTTATGCTGCCGACGGGGCTATTTCCACTTTCAATCATCCACTCTTGCAAAAAGAGCTTACAGAGATGGCGAAGAAGATAGATGAGGCTTTAGATTAACACGGTTACAATGAAACCGCTCGTCAACAAAAAATATAAGCTGGAAAAATTTCATGGCAAGGGCGGCTGGACCTACGCACGCATCCCCGAAGTATTACAGGATAAAAACACACCTTTCGGTTGGGTGAGGGTGAAAGGCAGCATTGATGGTTACGAAATAAAGAATTATCACCTGATGCCCATGGGCAATAATCAGTTGTTTCTGCCGGTGAAGTCTGGGATACGAAAAATAATAGGCAAAGAAGAAGGCGACTGGGTGCACGTCATCTTATATCCTGATAATGAACCTTTACATGTGCCTGCGGAGCTGTTGCAATGCCTGGAAGATGAGCCCGAAGCGTCAAAATTCTTCCATTCGCTCAGTGATGGTGAACGGAAATACTATATCGAATGGATATATTCAGCAAAAAAAGAAGAAACCAGGGTTAACCGTTTGACAACAGCCATCAGCCGGCTTGCCCACGGACTGAAGATGTATGATAAGATGTAAAACTCCGGCTCCTCATCTTCATATTTTTGGCCTTTTAAGAATTGTTAATAGCCTATAGACAAATACTTTTTTGTTGCTACAACAATGAAGGCTAAATTTGCCCATATTCCATCTAAAAAAATCATTTGTTATGAAATACGTTACACTTGGACTATTTATGTTATCGGCTTTTGCGACTACATCGTCTGCACAAGGCCTGAAACTGCCGGCGCTCAGTCCCACGGCGAAAACCACGCAACAGTTTTCAGTTTCTGAAATAGAAATAGAGTACAGCCGTCCTTCTGCGCGTGGCCGCAAAGTCTATGGCGGGCTGGTACCTTATGGTGAGGTATGGCGTACCGGTGCCAACGCATCTACCAAGCTGGCCGTCGGTGAAGATTTCAATATCGGGGGTACCAATGTAAAAGCCGGTAAATATTCTTTCTACACCATTCCCGGCGCCGGCGAGTGGACAGTGATACTGAACAGCGACCTGGGCAACTGGGGAGCAATGGGCTACAGTACCGATAAAGACGTTGCACGCTTTACGGTAAAACCTTCTGTGATCAACAACAAAATCGAGACTTTTACTATAGAAGTCGCCGACATCGATTTCAATAGCTGCAACATAGTGCTGAAATGGGAAAACACGAAAGTTACTATTCCCGTGAAGGTGGACAACGCAGACCGTATAGCTAAAGATATAGTGAAGAACGTGGAAACCCCATCAATTCCTTACTACCAGGCTGCGTCGTATTATTACGAAACAAACCAGAACCTGGATAAGGCCTATGAGTATGTAAATAAAGCCCTCGAGACACGTACCGATGCTTACTGGATGTACCACCTGAAAGCTAAGATAGCTGCAAAGCTGGGTAAGAAAGACGAAGCCATTGCAGCCGCCAACAAGGCTATGGAAGTATCGAAAGGCGGGCCCGGCGAAGGGGAACAAAAACGCGCCAACGAAAAGATCATCAAAGAGATGTCCGCCAAAAAGTAAAACAAAACATTAATTTATATTTACACCCACAGCCGCATCAACTGTGGGTGTAATATTTTAGCATGATCATGAAAAAAACACTCTATACAGTTATTCTCTTCCTGGTTCCGTTCCTGGCTGTTGCCCAGCAGTTACGTTCTGCATCATCGGCACAGATATATCATGAACTTAACCAGTTGAAACACCTAACAAGTGTACTATACGTCGCAGCCCATCCTGATGATGAAAACACCCGTATGCTGGGTTGGCTGGTCAACGAGAAGCATATCCCCACTGCATACCTCTCTATTACGCGTGGCGATGGCGGGCAAAATATTCTAGGCCCGCACCTGGGCCCGGCACTGGGCCTGATACGCACACATGAGTTGCTGGAAGCCCGCAAGCTGGACGGCGGGGCAGGACAATATTTCACCCGCGCTGTTGATTTTGGATTTTCAAAGACAACCGGGGAGACATTCAAACACTGGGACGAAAAGACATTGACCGGGGATGTGGTATGGGTAATGCGGCGGTTTCGCCCCGATGTAGTGATTTGCCGCTTTCCGCCTACCGAACAGGCGGGTCATGGCCAGCACTCGGCATCGGCAGTATTAGCGCACAAGGCGTTTTTAGTTGCGGGTAGCAGCGATGCTTATAAAGAACAATTTCAATACCTGCAACCCTGGCAGCCCAAACGTATTTTGTTCAATGCCTACCGCTTTGGCGACCGCAACACCACTAATGATAACCAATTCAAACTGGAGGTAGGCCAATACAACAGCCTGCTGGGCATGGGCTACGGCGAACTGGCCGGCATCAGCCGCAGTATACACCGCAGCCAGGGCGCCGGCACACGCAGTGTTCCGGGCGTGCAGACCGAATACCTGCAGTTGGTGGACGGTGCACCTTTCGACTCATCCATGTTCGATGGAATAGATATCACCTGGGGACGTGTAGGGCGAAAAGATATAGGAGAAAAGATTGAGGCTATAATCAGGTCTTACGATTTTACGCATCCTGAAAAAAGCCTGCCGGCTTTGCTTGCCCTGTATAAAGATGTAAAAAGCATGGACGAGAATGACTGGAAGGGGCGTAAACTGCAGGAACTAAAAGACCTTATCCTCCATGCCTCCGGTTTTATGATGGAAATAGCAACGGATAAGCCTGAAGTAACCAGGGGTGAGAACGTGCCTTTTACCATCAACGCTATTGCCCGTAGCGGCAACGTAAAAGTAAAACTGCTGGATATAGAATGCCTGGCCAGCGATACGGTTTGTCATTTGTTTATGCCCGGCGATGAATTGGTAACATTCAAAAGGAACATCCGTATACCGGAAAATATGCCTTATACCGAACCTTACTGGTTATCTCAGCCACAAAAGGATGATGCGCATTATACTATCCCTCAACAGGAGTACCTGGGCTTACCCAATACGCCCAACCAGTTGGTAGCGGCTACCCGTGTGCAAGTGGGCGATGAGGTATTCCTCGTGGAAGTACCGCTGTCTTATAAAACCCTGGACGCCACACACGGTGATATTGTCGAGCAACTGCGTGTAGTGCCGCAGGTACTGTTACAGTTTACAGAAGATATGGTGGCACCGGCAGCCGACGGTAGTATCCGGGCCAACCTGCGCCTGGATATTAACACACCGCTTCGTGAAGCGAAATTAGTCATGTTCAATGATTCTGTAGCCGATACCATACTTATAGATATTCCTGCTGCAGGCACGGTGGAACTTCAGGTAATCTTCCCTGCTGAAAAGCTACGGGGCCATAATCTGCCAAAAGAACTGTACGCGTCGCTGATCTCCGGCAAGTCTGTATTTGACAAGCAGCAGCATACCATAAGATATGAACATTTGCCCACCCTGCAATATTATACACCAGCGGCCGTGAAGATTGTGCCGCAAAACTGGCAGACGAAACAAATTAAGCTCGCATACATAGAGGGCGCCGGCGATGATGTTGCTGAAGTATTGCGGTTTGCAGGTGTACAGGTGGATATTTTGAAAGAGGCAGATATAAACATCGGTTACTTATCTCAATACGATGCCGTAATGACCGGTATCCGTGCTGTAAATGTGAATGGAAATGCTGAGACCTGGATGCCTGAGCTATTGCGCTACGTACAAAATGGTGGTACGCTGGTGATGCAATACAATACCAATCAGCGGTTGGAAACGCCCGACCTGGGTCCGTATCCCTTCAAGCCTGGGCGCAGCCGTGTGACAGAAGAAGACGCCCCGGTGGATATACTCGCAAAAGACCATCGCCTGTTGACATATCCCAATGTTATCAAAGCTGCGGATTTTGAAGGTTGGGTACAGGAACGTGGTTTGTATTTTGCAGACAGTTGGGATGAACATTACACACCCCTCTTTAGTATGAATGATGCAGGGGAGCAGCCGTTGAAAGGCAGCACCTTATACACGCAATATGGTAAGGGGCATTATATTTATACCTCGCTTGCCTTCTTCCGCCAGTTGCCTGCGGGCAATGTTGGCGCCATCAGGTTATTGCTTAATTTTATCTCGGTAGGTAAATAAAATATTGCATAAACCCGGTTGAGACAAGACAACTTTTTATCAAATAGAATATCATAAAAGTGGCCGCAAAAAAAATATGCCTTATTTCTGACCTGCACCTGAGTACGAATCCGCGCACATGGAAGGAAGCCAAAACGCTGGCGTCTCACAATTACGATGTTACTATTATTACTATGTTCCATAGCCCTGCTTTAAGGGAAAGGGATAAGGAGCTATTGGCGGGATTACCTGCGGGCATCAACTATCGGTGTGCCGCCAGCTATATTAATGGCGAAATGCCTCGTTGGAAGTCGTTGTGGCGCCGGGGAGTCGGCAAGCTGGCAAGGCTGATAAAGAAACTGGATATCGACACACCATACTTGCTGAACAACAACCCGGGTGCCATTATCAGGGAAGCGTTGAAAGTATCTGCCGACCTGTACATCTGCCATGCAGACTGTAGCTTGTATATAGGAAAGAAATTGATAGAAAAAGGTAAAAATGTCGCCTTCGATATTGAAGATTGGTATTCTAACGACTACCTGGTCAGCACTCGGCCTGTACGGTTGTTAAAGCGGTTGGAGAAATTTGCCTTAGAAAATGGCGCTTATGTTACCTGCCCGTCCAATGCGATGGCAGAGGCGATGCATAAAGAATATGGAGGTGTGAAACCGGAAGTTATATATAACGGCTTCCCGATAGAGCCGCTGCCTGCTAATAATGATTCCGCAACTCCATCGCTGGTATGGTTTTCGCAAACTATCGGGCCTGGCCGTGGGCTGGAAAAAATAATTGGTGTTTTGCAACACATTCAGTCTCCATTGTCATTAACACTCGTGGGGGATATTTCTGAAAAATATAGAAATGAACTGGAGGCCTTATTCGGCAACTGCAGGCAGCATATACTAATAATATTGCCGCAGGTAAAGCATACGGACTTACACGCATTGCTTACACAACATACCATAGGCCTGGCATTGGAAGAGAATTTTCCTGCAAGCAGGGACACCACTATTCCCAACAAGATTTTGCAATACCTGCAGGCGGGTTTGTCTGTTCTGGCTACGGGTACGGCAGGGCAAAAAGAAGTGGCGGTAGATTTTAGAGACGTGGTGGCCATCGTTCCCCCCGATGATACGGGTACATGGGGAATTGAATTGCAAAAACTCATTAGCCAGGGCAAAACAATTAAGGAAGATATTATTGTGCGCTTCAATAACAAATATTCCTGGGAGGCGCAGGAGGGTAAATTGCTGGATTTGGTTTAAAAGGCATTGGGTAGCTAAACCTAACGCGCACCGCGTAGTTGATATGAAAGATAAACCAACATACAACTGGAATAAATGGTACATAGCCGTGCTGGCTGTGCTGCTATTGCAGATAGTTTTGTATTATTGGTTCACGCAACACTGGGCATGAGTACACTCGACTGGATAGTTCTGCTGGTTACACTTGCGGGCATCATATTATATGGTGTTTTCAAAAGCCGCAACCTGCACGGCTCGCAGTCTTACCTGCTGGCCGATAAGAACATGCCCTGGTATATAGTGCTGTTGGGCATAATGGCTACGCAGGCCAGCGCCATTACATTTATCTCAGCGCCGGGGCAGGCTTATACCGATGGTATGCGTTTTGTGCAATACTACTTCGGGCTGCCGATAGCCATGATTGTCATCAGTATCAGTTTTATCCCCATCTTCCGCAGGCTGAATGTCTATACGGCATATGAATATCTCGAAACCCGTTTTGACCAGAGAACAAGGGTACTCACGTCTGTATTGTTCCTGCTGTCCCGTGGGTTATCAACGGGTATCAGCATCTATGCACCGGCCATTATACTGTCTTCCATCATGGGCTGGAATATCTACCTGACCAATGTGATAATGGGCGGCCTGCTGCTGGTATATACCTATAGCGGTGGCGCCAAGGCGGTAGCGCATACGCAGAAGCTCCAGTTTCTCATCATCCTGGGCTCAATGGCTATAGCAGGCTATCTTGTCGTCGCCCAGTTGCCTGGCGATATGGGCTTCAGCGATGCGTTGTATGTAGCGGGAAAATCCGGCAAGCTCAATGTCATAACCACCGGCTTCGACTGGCAGGATAAGTATAATATCTGGAGCGGCATCATAGGAGGATTCTTCCTGGCGCTTTCTTATTTTGGTACAGACCAGAGCCAGGTAGGCCGTTATATATCCGGCAAGGACCTTAAGGAAAGCCGCATGGGCTTGCTGATGAACGGGTTTGTAAAAATACCCATGCAGTTCGCTATACTGCTGATAGGAGCATTACTGTTTGCCTTTTACAGCTTTCAACCCTCGCCGGTTTATTTCAACCGGCAGGCATACAGCGTGCTGCAACAGCAAGAGCCCGAAACTGTGCAGCGTATCGAAACAGAATACAAGCAACTGCAGGACGTTTACGCCCGGCAAGCAACTGCTATCGCCAACGACCGCGACAACGAAACCCTGGTAGCTGATTTCAAAGTGACGCAACAACAGATAGCTTCACTGCGCGATACTGTCAGGCAGCACATCAACCGTGTAGCCCCCACGTCAGACAATGGCGACACCAACTATATCTTTCTCTATTTCGTAAAGCACAACCTGCCGAAGGGATTGGTAGGCCTGCTCTTCGCTGTTATATTCCTTGCATCCTGGGGTTCCATATCCGCTGCACTCAATTCATTGGCGTCATCGTCAATGATGGATATACAACTGCTGAACAATAAGGAGCACCTTACCGAGGCGCAGCAATTGCGCTATGGCAGATTGCATACGCTGTTCTGGGGCGTCTTCAGCATCGTAGTTGCCATGTTCGCCACGCAGATGGGTTCGCTGATAGAAGCGGTAAACGTCCTGGGGTCTCTTTTTTACGGTACGATACTCGGCATTTTCCTGGTGGCGTTTTATATGAAGAAGATAAAAGGCAGGGCGGTGTTCTATGCGGCCATTGCAGCCGAGGTATTAGTTGTGGCCATTTATCTGCTGAATGTCATTTCTTTTCTCTGGCTGAATGTAGTTGGGGCTGTGCTGGTGGTGCTTATCAGCCTGTGCATTCCGCAACGTATTGGTAAAGAAGCAGATGTAAAATAACCCGGTTTTACGCTATCCGGGTTATCAACAGGTAAATAACATATTGCGCTTTCTGTGTATAACCAATATTATTTTATCTGGAAATTTTCGTTATACTTGTATTAACAGGATAACGGACAAACATTACAACGACATGCAAACAACTATTCAAAAACCTGATCAGAAAAAGTTGCCTGGCAGCAGGTTGCTTGCTTTCCTGGGTAGCCTCAACCCCTTTCGTACAGAGTTGGTAGAGGTGCATGTGAAAATGGTAGGTAAGCGCATTATATATACCTACACAAAAGTGAAAGAAGGTTGAATCATTGCGGGTAGTATTCGCAATTCACCAACGGGAACTCATAGCTATACTCATCCTCTTCGGGTATATATGCCTGTCCGTCCTGGTTTACGGCGCTGGGCTTCTGGAATATGGCTTTGTTCGTCATCTTAAACGCTACGGGAACCTTATAATAGTTGCTCTGCTTCACAAACGTCCAGTCGGCGGTGATAATACCGTCTTTGATAGTGCCGTTCAACTGGCCTGCCGCAGGTGGTTCTCCCTGTGTCAGGTATTTCAATTCGCCGGTCACTTTGCCGCCCGATATCACCAGCTTCACAGCGTTTATATTTTCATTGTTCTCGCCGTCTGAAAGGACATAGCAGAAGGTGTCTGCCTTTGCCTGTTTTTTGTCTTTGCCATCGCCGGGACCTTCTGTATCGCTAATGAGGTCTGCAAAAACATCTTGCGTATCACCTGTTACTTCAGTTGTTTCAATCGACTGTTGAGTGCCTGTATTGGCATCGCAAGACACAAATGCGAATATTGCTGCTATTACCAGGTATCGTTTCATTATGCTAAAATACTGAATAGTCGGTACATAAATAAGGGGCGCGAATAGCTGCAACCGGCGATTAATAATCCAGGCCGGCCCGGACATGATGGTTATTGATTTTTTTTCGGTACTGTTGGTTTTTATCTTCATGATGAAAGTCATGTTTTATGTGGGTTTAGGTCATTGATGAACTATATTTGTAAGGTTACGTTTGTGTTTTAAAACTATACTGCTATGAACAGGATACTGGTTACTACGGATCTCTCTGCCAATTCGCGTGCGGGGCTGCGCTTCGCTATCAAGCTGGCCGAACAGAAAAAACTGGAACTCGTATTTCTCTTTGTGCACCAGGTGCTGCGCGCCTCTACATGGAGCGATGCGAAATATGAGTACTACGTTAGCGAGGACAGGGAGAACATCATGAACGAATTGACTTCTTTTGTAAGTACAACATACAAGCAAATGAAAGTAACACCGGGTAAATATAAATGCGCCGTGCACCACCAGTTTGGCACGGTAGATGGCATCATCAATTATGCGCAGGATAACAAATGCGACTATATATGCATAGCCACGCGCGGCGCGGGTGCGGTAAGAAAGCTCTTCGGCACCAACACGGCCGCCCTGGTAAAGAACTCGCCCATACCGGTGATATGCGTGCCTGCGTCTTACAAGGCCAAGCCGGTAACCAAACTGCTGTACGCATCTGATATGGCGGATTATGAAAAAGAAATTCCGCAGGTGCTGGCTTTTGCCAAACCGCTGAAGGCCGCTGTAGAACTGTTGCACTTGTCGTTTCCATATGAGATGATGGCCGATAAGCAGGTGGCGCAGAAAGACCTGAAAAAGAAATTCAAATACGACATAGGTATACACTATGCGGCCCGCGACCTGGACAACTCGCTGATGACAGACCTGGAAGCCGCGGTAAAAAAAGCCAAACCTTCCGTTGTGGCTATGTTCACCAAGCAGGACCGTTCCCTGTTCGACAGGATATTCCTGGGCAGTGCTACAGCACAGTTCACCTTCTCGACCAACGTTCCACTGTTGATATTCAGGAAGGGGTAGTATGGATGTGTGATAGTGGTTCATGGATAATTGATATTGGATGATAGGTCACGGTTTTTGGGTTTTTGAATTTTGACTTTTTAAAGGTATCGTCCCGTATAATTACCCTTAACTTCTTTCAATCCTTTTGGCGGGCCGGAGTATAATACCTGTCCGCCTTCGGCGCCACCTTCCGGACCGATATCTATGATGTGGTCTGCACTTTTTATCACGTCCGTATTATGTTCTATTACGATGATGCTGTGTCCCTGTTCTATCAGCGCGTCGAATGAGCCGAGCAGTTTTTTGATATCGTGGAAGTGCAAGCCCGTGGTAGGCTCGTCGAAGATGAAGAGTATCTTATCCTTGCTGCTGCCCTTGCCTAAAAAGCTTGCCAGTTTCACCCTTTGCGCTTCACCACCGCTCAGTGTATTGCTGCTTTGCCCCAGTTTTACATAACCCAACCCTACATCGCTGAGCGGTTGCAGGGCTTTTACTATTTTCTTTTCACCGGCGAAGAACAGCAACGCTTCATCCACGCTCATTTCCAATACATCGTGCACGCTTTTTTCGCGGTAGGTCACTTCCAGCACTTCGTCTTTAAAGCGTTTGCCCTTGCAGCTTTCGCATAGTAAGTGTACATCTGCCAGGAATTGCATTTCCACCACTACCTCGCCATCGCCCTTGCAGGTATCGCAGCGGCCGCCGTCGGTATTGAAGGAAAAATGTTTCTCCTTAAAGCCACGCATTTTTGCCAATGGCTGCGATGTAAACAGCTTGCGCATTTCGTCCCATGCCTTGATATAAGTAACGGGGTTGCTGCGCGATGATTTGCCTATGGGGTTCTGGTCCACCATCTCCACATGGGTGATATAGTCCAGGTCGCCGCCCAGGTATTTGTGCAGGCCCGGCCTGTCCGTCCCTTCGCCGAAGTGCTTCATCAGGGCGGGGTAGAGGGTTTGTTTTACCAGGGTTGTTTTACCACTACCACTCACGCCAGTTACTACACACAGTACGTTCAGCGGAAAATCTACGTCCACGTTTTTCAGGTTGTGCTGGCGGCAGCCTTCCAGCCTGATGTGGCCTTTGGGCCTGCGCCTGATGGCAGGGGCTTCTATCTGCATTTGCCCGCTCAGGTATTTCCCCGTCAGGCTGTGCGGGTTAGCTATTATTTCTTTGTACGGACCGGCAGCCACTACCTCGCCACCCAGGTGACTGGCCAGCGGCCCCATATCTATGATGTAATCCGCTTCGCGCATCATCAGTTCGTCGTGCTCTACCACCACTACGGTATTGCCCAGGTCGCGCAGGTTTTTCAGTACCCTTATCAACCTTTCCGTATCCCTCGAATGCAGGCCAATGCTCGGCTCGTCCAGTATATACAGCGAGTCGGTGAGGTTGCTGCCCAAGAACTTTGTGAGCTGTATGCGCTGGCTTTCGCCGCCGCTCAGGGTATTGGCCAGGCGGTTCAGCGTCAGGTAGCCCAGGCCTACATCCAGCAAAGTCCTTAACCGTTGGTTGATTTCTGTTAATATCCTATTCGCTATTTTTTTGTCATGCTCGTTCAAGTCCAGGTTTTGAAACCAATCGTTCAAATCGCTGGCCGGCAGGAACATTAAATCGGTTATAGTAGTGTTGTTAATCTTTACATATTGTGCGTCTTTCCTCAGCCTGCTGCCCTTGCAGGTGGGGCAGGTAGTGCGGCCACGGTAGCGCGCCTGCATCACCCGGTATTGTACCTTGTACAGGTTCTGCTCCACCATTTTAAAGAAGTCGGTTATACCGCTTACTTTCTCATTACCCTCCCACAGCAAGTCGTATTCCTTTTTATTCAGCTCGGCTACCGCCTTGTGTATGGGGAAGTCGTACTTAGCGGCAGCACGTATAAAGGCGCCCTGCCATTCGCTCATCTTCTCGCCCCGCCAGCAGGCCACAGCACCCTCGTACACGCTCAGGCTCTTGTCGGGTATCACCAGGTCTTCGTCTATGCCCAGCACCTGGCCAAAGCCCTCGCAATGCGGGCATGCCCCGTAGGGATTGTTGAACGAAAAAAGGTTGGGCGTGGGCTCTTCAAAGCTCATGCCATCGGCCTCAAAACGGTTGTTGAATATCCTGATATCGCTGCCATCCAGCTCCAGCATACACTCGCCTTCGCTTTCATAAAAGGCCGTCTGTATACTATCGCCCAGGCGGTGGATGTCGTCTTCTTCAAATTCTTTGGTGACGATGCGATCTATCAACAGGTAATTGTGCTCAGCCGGCAACTGTTCCGTACCGGCCAGCAGGTCTTCTATGCGCAGGGGCTTGCCCGTGTCTTTGGCATATATGCGGCTGAAGCCTTTTTGCATCAGTATGTTCAACTCTTCCTCTACGCTACGGCCATAGTGTGTTTCCAGCGGAACGATGATTTGCACCTTCACCCCTTCGGGCAGGGTTTTGATATAGTCCACCACATCGGTCACGGTGTCTTTCTTTACCTCGGCACCGCTCACGGGTGAGTAGGTGCGCCCCGCACGGGCGAAGAGCAGGCGCAGGTAGTCGTATATCTCCGTCATACTGCCCACGGTGCTGCGGGGGGTGCGGGTAGTTACCTTCTGCTCTATGGCTATGGCGGGGCATATGCCATGGATATAGTCCACGTTGGGCTTGTCCATGCGCATGAGGAACTGGCGGGCGTAGGCGCTGAGGCTTTCCGCATAGCGGCGCTGCCCTTCGGCAAAGAGGGTATCCATGGTGAGACTACTCTTGCCGCTACCCGATACCCCGGTTACCACCACCAGCTTGTTGCGGGGTATGGCCACGTCCACGTTCTTCAGGTTGTGCATTTTTGCACCCTTTATGAATATTACATCGTCCGTGCTATGCTCCAGCTTGTCTTCCTTCTTCGCCTTTTTCGTTGCCATAATAATGTTCGCAAATTTAAGGTATTTGGGTATAGGTACTGTTGGGTGTCAATCGGTGGAGTATTCAGGATTTCTATTAAAGTCCTATTTATACATATTGCCATTTGTTCGCTGTTCAGCTTTTCGTTCATTTCTTTTGCTTCTCCAAAAGAAACGAACCAAAGAAAAAGAGCCCCGCCCCTAAAGCTTCAACGGGGCGGGCTGGTACCCTGATAGGCTTTAGTGCTACTGCGCTGCCGGACAAGGAATAACTATTGATACGCATATACGGACTAATTTTCTTATAACGGTTCTTTCTAGTTCTATTTTGTTGCGGATTGTTGCGGGTTTTGAGGATATATGTAAAATTCGTTTTTTGCTTTTTGTGATGTGTTTTTTTGTCAAAGGGTTATGAATGATATGTTTTTTCATGGTTGCTGGTTTGGTTCTTTTTAGTTCTGAAATGTTGCAAACGGTTGCAGGTGTTTTGTTTGACTCGTCCTGAAAAAGGTTTA
>DISB01000024.1 GCA_002421685.1 Bacteroidetes bacterium UBA6221 | reverse complement strand
AATGTTGGGGTCTTTTTGCGTTTAGGGACTTGTCTTTTCCTGTTATCAGTTTTATGGTAGCTTCGTGTATTCTATGCATAGCAATCTGCTTAAAATATTCAATGCTTTCGTAATCAGCAAATTCGCGTAATGACCTGGCACAAACGTTATTAAAGGCCGCTATTATTCTATCCTGAAAGTCAATGACGCTCTACTACTTTCACCGCTCAACCTGAGTATGTATATACCCTCCGGCAATAGGCCGGTGCTTATTTGCGCTGCATTACCTGCCGGCCGCAGATGGCCGGATGCAACTGATTGTCCTGTCAATGAGATAACATCGTAATTTTTGTAGCGACTCAAACTGTTGCCTCTAACAATGAAATTCCCGCTATTGGGATTAGGATAGAGCAAGACAGTCTTTTTTGCAGTCCCGCTTGCAGCTATACTTGCAGGGAAAGGCCCTACTTTTGCAAGAAAATTCGCATATGGTGGATTTTGACCAATGGTTATCGTGTCGTTGCCGTAAACATTGCTTTGTTTATTACAAGTACCGGTAAAAAATACATTGCCTGCTTTGTCGGCACAAACACCCATAACAGATGGCGCTTCGGGTTGGGGGCCGTATTCGTTACTCCAGATTATGTTGCCATCGGAGCCGTACTTTACCAGGCTGGCGATTCCGTAAACAATATTTACATAAATTTCATTACTGTCTCCCATAGCCATACGCAAGGCATGATGATGTATGTTGTAAGGATATTTTTTGGCCCAGATAACATTCCCTACATTGTCATATTTTGTCAGGAACGATGCTGTGGATGAAGTAAAAAGGCTATGATTTCCGAATATTGCTGTGTCGTTGATTTGACCACATTGGTATATATAACCCGATTCGTCCGCTACAACATCAAAGCCGGTGCCGTTGCCTTTTTGCGGAGTAGTTATAAATTGTAATATCCCTGAGCTGTCATATTTAGCTAGAAAAATATTGGCTGTTGAAGCATCCGGAATGAGCGTATTCCCAAAATAAGCACTATCTGAGAAATAGCCGGTAGTATAAATGCTTCCATATTTATCGGTTGCAATGCCTACGATACCATCACGGTTTAAGCCTCCTTCCTGTTTAGCCCAGGTAATATTACCTGCTGAATTCAACTTTATAATAAGTATGTCGTTATTACCTCTACTGACGAATTTTTGCAGGCCCACTGTTAGTGTATCCGCAGGTTGAATGTAAACAGGCATCCCGATATACACATTCTCATGGTTATCCACAGCAATGTTATTTAACGAGTTGTCACCAAGGTTATCAAAAGTCCTTGTCCAGAACACATTTCCCGATGGTGAAAATTTCGTGACAAAGAGACTTGTATTGTTACTATAGAAAGTGTCTGAATCAATGATAGTCCATGAGTAAAACCTCCCAGAAACATATACATTATCCCCCTCGTCGCATCGGATTCTCCCGGCAAAATCACTATTACCACCGCCTAACCGTTTTTGCCATATTATGACACCATTATTTTCTGTTTTTGTAAGTATTATATCAGAGCCTCCGCGGCTGATATATGTCTGATTGTTCTGAGTTATTGTGTCGCTAAACACACCTACAGTAAATAAATTCCCTGCATTGTCCATTGCCACATCTACTCCGCCGATATTTTTACCCCACAGATACTCCGGTATTTTCTGTGCAAGCAAAGGGTGCATATACGTTAATAGAATAATTATAAACAGGATAATGTTTTTCATGTTACGGTATTTTAGATTTCAAAGATAGACGATACCCCTGTGCATATAAGAAAATCAATATAATTGTGACCACTACCTGACATAATCAACTTTCAGTTAATAACCCGATAACAATACGTTAACCACACGTTTACAATTATTTGCAAATGATATGTTATTCAACAACAGATCTTTGCCACCATAGGCAAGGTTTTTGTAATGTTGTGTTGTATTGTATAAGCTTACTTGTATGAATAAACTGGCCGCATTATTTCTGATTATTGTTTTCGCGTCTTGCAACAGGACTAAGGTCGGTTATACCGTACCCGTTGTAGACCCGACTAATAGCTATGATAACAGATCGGTGGGTGTCTCTGCCAACGACTTGTTGAGCTCAAGTAAATACAAGGTCATCAACCTTGATATCGTTTATGTAGCCAAGCATAGGTTGCCTGTAAGTGTGGTGGATGACGCGGTGAAATTCCTGGGCAGGTATTGCAATAAGCCGGGCGGTATCTATGTTCGTGAAAAGGAAATATTCCAGCAGGGTGGCGACCTTTACGTTAACGACCTGATTACGATTGAAAAAATATACCGCACGAAGTTTGAAAAGGCTGGGAAAGATAATGTAGATAGCCTGGGCCTGTTTATACTGGTTACCGAGGCCGATTATTACGAAGAAGGCGTGTTGGGCGTGGCTTACAAAAATACTTCCGTAGCATTATTCGACGGTATTATTACGGCTAATTCGGGCGGGATAGGACAGCCATCCAGGGAAACTTTGCTTTCAGCAGTACTACGCCACGAAATAGGTCATATGCTGGGACTCGTCAATTCAGGCAGCGAAATGCAGGCCGCTCACCAGGACGAAGCGCACGGTAAGCACTGCAACAATGAGCAATGCCTGATGTATTACAAAATACAGACCACCGGTGCATTGGATGTTCTTACCGGTAACACCGTTCCAGAGCTGGATGCCAACTGCGAAGCCGACCTCAGGGCGAATGGTAGTAAATAATAATGCCCCGCTATTGCAGTGTGACCTTTTTAGAGATACTCAATTGTAATTGTATTGTTCGACAAACGCCAGATGGGTTGTATTGCGAGCTGAAATAATTTATCCCAAAGGAGATATATTTGCTGAATAATTTCCGGAATGAAAAGGATTACCATCCCTGCCCTCATCGTATTAGCCTCAGCGCTAACGTCCTCCTGCAACAAAGAATATACCTGTGTTTGCAAAAACAGTACCTGGCACAGCGAAGACCCCATTAAGTCATTCTCCCGCCGTGAAGCAGCGCTGAGGTGCGAAAATGACAGTGAGGAGTTCGGCAGGCCCGACCGTGTAGTTTGTCAGTTGAAATAATGACCACCGTACTTTACCCCTGCATCTGCACCACCTTGGTGGGTTCGATGTTGGCGTTGCGCATAGATACATTGCGGGCAACGTTGCGGGCCAGTTCCAGGAATATCTTGCCGGCAGGATTAACATCATCCAACACCGCGGGCAGACCCGTGTCGCCGCCTTCGCGTATACCCTGCACTATGGGCACTTCACCCAGGAAGGGCAGTTCAAACTGTTCCGCCATTTTTTGTGCGCCGCCCTTGCCGAATATATAATATTTATTTTCAGGCAGTTCAGCAGGTGTGAAGTAAGCCATATTTTCAACAACCCCCAAAATGGGTATATTTATCTGTGGTTGTTTGAACATCATGATAGCCTTTTTGGCATCGGCTGCAGCAACAGCCTGCGGCGTAGACACTATCACAGCACCCGTTACAGGTACTGCCTGCACCAGTGTCAGGTGTATATCGCCTGTGCCGGGGGGCAGGTCTATCACCAGGTAATCCAGTTCGCCCCAGTGCACATCGGAAATGAATTGTTTGAGCGCCGAACTGGCTATCGGCCCTCTCCATACCACGGCCTGTTTTTCATCTACCAGCATGCCTATACTTATGGCTTTGATGCCGTACTTCTCTATCGGAACGATTTTGCCTTTACCATCGGGGGTGTCCATCATTTTAGGCCGTTCGTCGCGCACGCCCAGCATGATGGGTATGGAGGGGCCGTAAATATCAGCATCCAGCAGGCCTACTTTAGCGCCTTCCTCTGCCAGGCCAATGGCCAGGTTTACCGCTACGGTAGATTTACCCACACCGCCTTTACCCGAAGCGACTGCAATTATATTCTTTACACCAGTCAAGACGGCCATATTGTCCTTCCTGTTGCTGTTTACGTTCGATGCCATGTTCACATTCACAATGGCGTCCTTGCTCACCAGCAAATGGATAGCATTGATACATGCTTTTTCTATCATTTCCTTCATGGGGCAGGCCGGCGTGGTCAGCACTACAGTAAATGACACATTATTGCCATTTATTTCTATGTCGCGCACCATATTCAGCGTCACCAGGTCCTTCCCCAGGTCCGGGTCGTCCACATTGCCCAAAGCCTTCAAAACCGCTTCTTTCATTATCATACTAAACCTTTGTTAAAGTAAAAACAGGATGTGCAAAAGTACGCCATACAGGTTTTCTTTGTGCATAATTCGCTCATTCATTACTGATAGTTTTATTGCTTATATTGATATATCGCTAAATCAGTTTTATGGATATGTGGAAACTGTGTAAATTTGACGGAATGAGAACAAAGGTATATTGGCTGTTGCTGGTTGCAGGTATTTTGTTGGCCAACAAAACCTTTGCCCAGGGCGATGAAGAAGATATAGTACAGATAAACGGTGTGACCATGACTGCAGACAGCCTGCGCGCGGTGCCGGGCGCAGTGGTTATGCTCAAACACCACCACAGGGGCACTATATCCAACGAGCAGGGGGTGTTTTCGCTGGTAGCGCACAAAGGTGATACCTTGGTGTTTTCCGCCCTGGGTTTTCGTGCTAAAGAGTTCGCTATTCCCGGAAATATCAAGGGCCACTATTTCTCTATGGTGCACCTCATGACACAGGATACCTTTTACCTGCAGGAAACAATAATACGTCCTTTCCCCACCAGGGAGCAATTCAACTATGCATTCAAATACTGGGATATTCCTGATGACCGTTACGAAATAGCCCGTCGCAATACGGAAGCCCTGATGCTGCGCGCATTAGCGTACACTTTGCCCAAAGACGGCAGTGAAAACCAAGGCGCATACCAGGATATGCAGGCGCAAAAGGCTGTATATTACGGTCAATGGCCACCCAGCAATCTCTTCAGCCCGCTTGCTTGGGCAGAGTTTTACGAGGCGTGGAAGCGCGGCGACTTTAAAAAGAAACGTTATTGATGGTTAAGCTGCCGGCGGTGGATGACCTTGTAGTAAAATAGCTTGATCAATTCTATCAGCAACAGGCATGCGAGCGGTATCGCCAGTGTTTCCAGCAAAAGGCTGCTATCCAGCGACACTGTTTTAAAAACGGGGTGTAGCAACGGCGTGTATATCAGCGCCGCCTGCAGCATTATGGTCAGCAATACTGACCCTACCAGTAGGGGATTGGCAAACAACGGTATGGCAAAGATGGGTCTGTATACCGAGCGCACAGATAGCGCATTGGCCAGTTGCGAAAGGCAAAGTACTGTAAACACCAGGGTCTGCTGGCTGCGCTCATCGTAGCCATGCGCTGCTGCCCAGGATTGTGCCGCCAAAGTACCCGTAGCCAGTATGATGCCTGTAAATATCACCTGGTACAACATACCCCCGGCAAAAATATTCTCTTCCGGCTTGCGCGGTAGCCGTTGCATGATGTCTTTCTCAGCAGGTTCTGTGGCCAGTGCTATACCGGGCAGGCCGTCGGTCACTAAGTTTATCCACAGTATATGTATGGGCAGCAGGGGAATAGGCAACCCTAACAATGGCGCTCCCAGTATGGTCAGTATTTCCGCCAGGTTGCAGGACAGTATATACAGCACGAATTTTTTTATGTTATCGTAGATACGCCGCCCTTCCTTCACAGCCTTTACAATTGTGGCAAAGTTGTCGTCCAGCAATATCATGTGCGCCGCTTCTTTCGATACGTCGGTGCCGGTAATACCCATGGCTATACCTATATTGGCCTGCTTCAGCGATGGTGCGTCGTTCACCCCGTCGCCGGTCATGGCTACGTATTCGCCCTTTTGTTGCAAAGCCTTTACTATATCCAGTTTTTGGCCAGGGGATACGCGCGCATAGACATCGGTATGCGCCACTTTTTCGGCAAGGCCGTTATCGCCCAGTTTTTTGATGTCTGCACCGGTTAATATGCTGTCGCCGTCTTCTGTTATGTTCAGTTCTTTGGCAATGGCCATCGCAGTCACGGGCTGGTCTCCCGTTATCATCACGGGCCTGATACCGGCTGTTTTACATTCCTTTATAGCGGCTATCACTTCTTCGCGCGGCGGGTCTATCATACCCACGGCTCCCAGTATTTCCAGCTCGTTCTCAGTTTCTTTTGATATTTTTTGCTCATTGCCTTCCAGGTATTTGCAGGCAAAGAATAATACTCTTTGCCCGTCGGCAGCCCATTCCCTGTTCATGTTCAGCCAGCGTTCCTTGTCAGCTTCGGTATATTTTCCTGAAAGCCTTTCGATGATCTTTCCTGGTGCGCCTTTCACGAGCAGCAGCATTTTTTCACCGTCTTTATGCAGGCTGCTCATCATCATCCGTTCCGAGTCGAAGGGTAGGGTATCAACAATAGGGTGGGCTTGTACCGACTTGTCGTGGGTGTACCCTTGTCCTTTGGCGTGGTTCACCAATGCTTTTTCGGTAGAGTCGCCTATCGCTTCCGCGTGGTCGTGCTCTTTTACTTCGTTGTTCAGCATCATGGCGTGCAGCAGCAATTCTTCTTTTCCTTCCGCTGCTTCTGTATTGGTCACGGTCATTTTGTTATGGGTCAGCGTTCCGGTTTTATCACTGCATATGTATGTTACCGAGCCTAAGGTTTCCACCGCTGGTAGTTTCCTTACCAGGGCTTTCTGATTTACCATGCGCCTGGCGCCCTGCGCCAGCCCTATGGTCACCACTACCAGCAGGGCTTCAGGCAGCGCGGCCACCGCCAGCGACAGGGCGGTCAGGAACATACGTAACGGTTGCTCACCCCTCATCAACCCGTAGGCAAATACCCCTGCGCATATCAATATTACGATGACGGCCAGTTGTTTGCTGAACTTTGACAGCCGCTGCTGCAACGGTGTTTTTTGTTGCTCTATATCCAGCATACCGGCTATCTTACCCATTTCGGTTTTCATGCCGGTAGATACAACCACCGCCTTGCCCGTACCGTTGCTGATGACAGTGCCTTTGAAGACCATGTTCACCTGGTCGGCCGGCAGCAGGTCTTCATCCTGTAGTGCATCCACTGTTTTGTGCACGCTGTCGCTCTCTCCCGTCAGCGCAGCTTCTTCGGCTTTCAGTGAGGCGGATTCTATCAACCGGGCATCGGCGGGAACAATATTCCCGGCTTCGAGCAAAACGATATCGCCCGGCACCAGCTCGGCTGCGTCTATGTCTTTCGTTTCGCCGTTCCGTAATACCAATGCATGTTGCGCCGCCATTTTTTGCAGCATGCGTATCGAGCGTTCTGCGTTATATTCCTGGTAGTAGCCTATCACGGCATTTCCTATGATGATAGCCAGGATAACTATGGTATCGGTAATTTCCCCCGCTACAAAAGACACCACGGCAGCCACAACCAATATCAATATCATGACATCTTTGAACTGAGACAGGAAAATGGCCAGCCTGCTGCGTTCTTTAGCCGCCTGCAACTCATTACGCCCATGTTCTTGCAGTCTCGATGTCCATTCACTGTCATCCAGTCCCTCAACCCTGGTCTTCAACTCTGCCAATACCTCGTCTGCCTGCTGCCGGTGCCAATTCATGTTACTAAGATAACCAGAACGGGTGAATATAGTTGGGCAGGCTGGGGAGGACGGCTATCCGCCAGGCTCAAACCATAACATCTCCTTTTTGGAACGGAGTTTGGTGGCTATCCTAAGTCAGTTTTTTACTATTCTTATCACTTTTACCGGGCAGGCCGATGCTACTTGTGCATTGATGGCTACCTCATCTGTTGAGATGTTAGTTTGCCACACACCTTTTTTGGCAATGCCGTTTACCAGCGTGCATTTACCATCTACCCGCGACAGGCGCCAGCGTACAGGCCATATTTCATAACAGATATTACAGCCTATACATTTATCCCGGTAATGCAATATTTTAGGCATATTCCGTTTCCACCAGTTTATATAGTTTATCTCCCGGCCTTACTTTTTCATTAAACGCTATCGAAAAGTTGCACCCCTTTTCTACCTGGGATGCAGGCCCGTTGTCAACATGTATCGTTTCCGCTGTTTGCGATAAGATGCCGGTTACCGGACCCATCAGCAGCAGTTCATCTCCTGCCGCTACATTGCCTGCTTCCAGGACAAATTCAGCTACCCCTATGCGTGGGTAATATTTCACGGCCCGCCCTATGTATATTTTTTTCCTGGTCGCCTGCGAGCCGCTTACGCCACTCCACTCGCCCAGTAAGCGCCCCATATAATAACCATCCCAGAAGCCGCGGTTGAATACTGTGCTCAATTCCCGTTTCCACGCACTTACTTTCTCTTCAGAATATGTGCCGTCCTCTACGGCTTCGATAGCCTCTTTATAACACTTCACCGTGGTATAAACATAATCGGCCGACCGGCCCCTTCCTTCTATTTTAAGCACAGACACCCCGGTTTCGGCTATTTCATCCAGGAAGTCTATCGTGCACAGGTCTTTTGCGCTCATGATATATTCATGGTCTATCTCCAGTTCTTTATTGTTGTCCAGGTCGGTAACAAGGTAACGATGCCGGCAATTCTGTATGCAGGCGCCCCTGTTTGCCGACGAATTATTGGAATCAAGACTGAGGTAACACTTGCCGGATATTGCCATGCAAAGGGCGCCATGGGCGAATATCTCTATCTTCATCAGCTCGCCTTTTGGGCCTGTTATGTTGCGGTTCTTTATCTCCCTTATTATTCCCTTTACCTGCTTCAGTGTCAGCTCTCTGGACAGGACTATAAGGTCGGCGTAGGGTGCGAAAAAGGCTACCGTATCAATATTGGTGACATTGGCCTGCGTGCTGATATGCAGGCTCATGCCCTGTTTTTTACATTCCTGTATCACGGCCAGGTCGGCAGCTATGATGGCACCTACGCCAGCTTTTTTGCTTTCGCTAATGATAGTAGAAATAAGCTGGCGGTCGTGGTCGTACATGGTAGTGTTCAGGGTCAGATAGGTTTTTATTCCGTGTTCCGCGCACCGGCCCACTATCCCCGGTATATCCGCCATTGTAAGGGCTGTTGCAGATTTTACGCGCATATTCAGGTGCTCTACGCCAAAGTAAATTGAATCCGCACCGGCCTGTATTGCTGCCTGCAGGCTCTCCCACGAGCCCACCGGCGCCATTATCTCCATTCGCATATCTGTAAAAGCCGTAAAATTAGCATGAGCCGGTTTTAAATATGGTGACGTATATCATTGGGGATGTCATGGGCTGGTAATTTTAGTTTCCCAACTACAACGCACCAGGATTTTTTTCTATCTTTATGTCAACAAAATCCCGACTTATGAAATCCGCCCTTGTTATCCTCGTGTCATTGTTTACAATTATCACTTCATGTAAGAAACAGTCAACCGACAAACCGCAGGCAGACAATACTATCCATGAAGTTCAAAACCCTTTTAAGTATTTGCCTGGCTCCCGTCTGTACGATGGTTACAGTTACGTTATTAGTGGTCGTTACGGAAAGCCCGACACCACGATCCTTACAGATGTAGCCTATACCATTGCAATACTGAGCGACACGGCGATTTTATTCTCGCCCGATAGTGGGCAACAAAGCGCGGGACAACGAGATACTTTAAAGCTCAGGAATCCCGCGGGCAAAGATTCGTTTTCGTTTTTTAACGGGCATAATTATTTTCGTATTGGGCTCACCTATTATCGTAAGGAGGATTCAATTAGCGTCTCGTACGGTGAAAGTAGTATGACCTATGGATTACGGAGCGGCTGGCTGTTACACACTAAATGATATTTGTTCTTTTAACAGGCCTGCAAATGGGAAACTCCAGCTCCACATCATACAAGGTGTGGGATACATTAAAGTTGCTGCATTTAAATGCCGGAGATTATATTTGCACCCGAAAACTTTTAAAACGATATGAAAAACTTTATTCTTGTGGGCCTGTTGGCCCTTTCTTCTGTATTAATTACTTCATGCGGCAAGGGTTACGATTGTAAATGCCCTTCCGGTACAAAGCTGAAAGTATTTGCAGCCGACGAAATTAATGCGAAGGGCCAGTGCGAAGATCAGTCTGACGGACGCTGTACGTACTAATGTTACTTGCTATACGGGATGCCTGAACAGGCATCCCGTACAATTTCCGGGTACAATATATCTTTAGTTTATCACAGCAATTTTACGTATATTTGTATTTATAGCCATTGTTGTAAAACGCATCGGCAACATAGCTCTTTGACATACCGTAAACACATCACCCACACAAAAAGCTATAGGCATACATTGTACATTTCCTGTTTTGTTCCAGGCGGGAACACCTGTCCCGCCCCGGCAGCGTATTCCGCACTAATGGGACAAAAACCAAGTATTGATTATCAGTTACTTAGCTCCCAAACAGGGCGGAAAAACTTTAAACTAGAATCCCGGCATCAATTTGGAACAAAAATGCATCTGGGGATGTATAACCCCCCTTTAGGGGTTGGGGTTACGCGGTACCTTCCTGAACCAAAACAAATAATACAGTACCAGCACGCTTAGCCCGGCGGCAAACAGCACTACAGCATATTGCCTCCAGTCCTGGTCGTTAAACTCGCCAATCATCCATATACTGTTGGCTATTATCCACAGTACTATGGCTGTGTTATGAAAGAATTCGGGTTTGCTGCCCCGAGAGCGCCAAACCAGGTATATAGCCATACCCAGGGTAGGGGTTATCATCACCACACCACCTGTCTTAAACTCCAGCGCCCAACAGGTGTCTTTTATGAGCCACAGCAGTATATGGCTGTTTTCCAGCATCCTGTAGCGCGGCGACTGATACAATTCGGTAGTACCGTTTTCCATGCCCGAAAAATAGAAAGGAAAACTGATATTATGCTACTCCGCCTTGTTTACTATTGCATTGTTAATATAGCCCATTTCGTTCATGCACTTTGGATATTATCAACCCGACCCGTACCTTTGCGGCACGTTTTAATTATTCATATTAAATAATTTCTCACAATGAGCACAGTAAAAGTTGCCATTAATGGTTTTGGCCGTATAGGCCGCCTGGCTTACCGCCAGATCTATAATATGGAAGGTATTGATGTAGTAGCCATCAACGACCTGACCAGTCCTAAATTCCTGGCCCACCTGCTGAAGTACGATACGGCGCAGGGCCGTTTCGGGGCGGATGTTACCAGTGGTGAAGATTCTATAACTGTAAACGGTGATGAAATAAAGATATACGCGCAGAAAGACCCCGCGCAGATTCCCTGGGGCAAGCACGAAGTGGATGTTGTGTTGGAATGTACAGGTTTCTTTACTGATGCTGAAAAGGCTAAGGCCCATATTACTGCAGGCGCCAAACGTGTGGTAATATCTGCCCCGGCTACAGGCGAAATGAAGACCGTAGTGTTCAACGTGAACCACGATATACTGGACGGCAGCGAAACTGTTATCAGCTGCGCTAGCTGTACTACCAACTGCCTGGCCCCTATGGCACAGGTGCTGGACGAGAAATTCGGCATCGTATCAGGTATCATGAGCACGATACACGCTTATACCAACGACCAGAACACACTGGATGCTCCGCACCCCAAAGGCGACTTCCGCCGCGCACGTGCTGCAGCTGCCAACATCATACCCAACTCTACAGGCGCTGCCAAAGCCATCGGCCTGGTACTGCCCAGCCTGAAAGGAAAACTGGACGGCGGCGCTCAGCGTGTACCTACCATTACAGGTTCGCTCACAGAGCTGGTAACTGTACTGAACAAAAAAGTAACTGCCGAAGAAATCAACGCCGCAATGAAAGCTGCGGCTAACGAGAGCTTTGGTTATACTGAAGACGAGATCGTTTCAAGCGATGTGATCGGCACATCATACGGTTCACTGTTCGACGGTACGCAAACCAAAGTGATGACTGTAGGCGATACGCAACTGGTAAAAACTGCCAGCTGGTACGACAACGAGATGAGCTATGTATCTCAGTTGGTGCGTACTGTGAAACACTTCGCAGGTTTGATAAGCAAATAAATATTGGAATAAAGGGCTCTGTGTTAAGAGCCCTTTATTTTTCAACTAATAATAGTCACCAACGTTAATATTGTCGGAAACAGATTAGCAACTAATTTTTTATGAGCAAATTCAGCAATTTCGATTTCAGCGGTAAGAAAGCACTGGTACGCGTGGACTTCAACGTGCCCATAAAAGACGGCGCCATAACAGATGATACCCGTATGCGCGCCGCTATACCCACCCTGAAAAAAATACTTACAGATGGTGGAAGTGTGATAGTGATGAGTCATTGGGGCCGTCCGCTAAAGGAAATAAAAAAAGACCCTACAAAAGATTTTTCCAACTTCACACTGAAGCGTATACAAGACCACCTGGCAGAGTTGCTGGATACGGAAGTATTTTTTGCCACCGATCCCGTAGGCCGCGAGGCAAAACTGAAAGCCGCCGAATTGCAGACCGGACAGGTATTGCTTTTGGAGAACCTCCGCTTCACGCAACATGAAGAAGCGGGTGACCGTGACTTTGCTGAAAAACTTGCCGCCCTCGGCGACGTATATGTGAACGACGCCTTTGGAACAGCGCACAGGGCGCATGCTTCTACGGCTGTTATAGCTGAGTTCTTCCCGCCTGAGAATAAAATGTTCGGGCTGCTGATGGAGGCCGAAATAGACGCAGCAGAGAAAGTGATGAACGATACCCGGAAACCTTTTACAGCTATCATTGGCGGGGCTAAGGTGTCAGATAAAATACTGATAATAGAAAACCTGCTGAATAAAGCTACCGACATTATTATAGGTGGTGGTATGGCTTATACGTTCTTCAAGGCTATGGGTGGAAACATTAGCAATTCGCTCTGCGAAGACGACCGGCTGGATACTGCCAGGAAGCTGATGGATAAGGCTAAAGAAAAAGGCGTATGCCTGCACCTGCCTGCAGATAGTATTGTGGCAGACAAGTTTGCAGCCAATGCTGAGACTTCTTCTGCCGCCAGCACTGAGATACCCGAAGGCTGGATGGGACTTGACATAGGACAAATGGCTTGCGAGAACTTCAGTAAAGCTATAAAAGAATCGAAGACGATACTATGGAACGGCCCGATGGGCGTATTTGAAATGGAAAAATTTCAGCACGGTACCAAGGCTATAGCTGAAGCAGTAGTGGAAGCTACTAAGAACGGCGCCTTCTCGCTGGTGGGTGGTGGCGACAGCGTAGCTGCGGTAAACAAATTTGGCTTTGCCGATGATGTTAGTTACGTATCCACAGGCGGCGGCGCTATGCTGGAATACTTTGAAGGCAAAGAACTGCCGGGTATAGCTGCAATACGCAAGTAATAAGCAAAAACTTATAGTAATAAGAGGCCTGCCGCGTGGCGGGCCTCTTTACGCTATTGTCTGCGGAAAGTAAATTTTTATCCCTGTGGGAAGTAATATGGCATGATTTTGGTGTGATTTGTATCTTTAATATGAGAATGACCTTTTAAACCACTTTTTTATGAACAAGTTAGCGCTTACCATTATCTGTTTGCTATCCTCCTTTGTGCATGCAAATGCCGCCACTCAAGTTTCGGGACAAATACGAAGTAATACTACCTGGACGAAGGCAGGAAGTCCATATGTACTTAATGGCACTATTGAAATTGAAGATGGTTTCACGCTTACAATAGAGCCGGGAGTAGTTATTGAATGTGATGAAAGAATAGATGTATATGGGTACCTCCAGGCATCTGGAACAACAGCAGATTCTATAACCTTCAAACCTAAGAAAGGTAAAGAATGGTGGGGAGGTTTGAGATTTTATCAAAAAAAAAGTGATACTCTGCGGTTTCAATATTGCCATTTTGAAAATCAGGGTCAGGTTATGCTTCATTTTGATATTATGCACATCTATATATCCAATTCATATTTCAACAATGCAAGTATTGTAGTTGATAATAAATGGGGACCTCATGGTTCGCTAATAATTGAAAATTCCAAGTTTATGTATTCTCACATAAGGGCAGGCGGCGTTGAGATGTTTATTATGAAGGACAACTTTGTTACTGCAAGTATTTATGCCGAACATACAACAAATGCTCGCTTTTATCGTAATAACATTAACGGAGGCACATACGGCATTAAGTGCCATGCTACTAATGCTGAAATTGTTGACAATATTATTGCCAATACTACCGGTATAGCACTCGATATTGTATTGAGTAAGCTTGACAGGGACATACCTTGTTCAGGAAATATAATTGCGCACAATAAACATATTGGCCTCAATACAAACATGGCGTGGGGCCTGGTAAAAGGTAACAGTATTTATGATAATAAAATTGGGGTCGCACATTCATTTTACCCAGCAGACAGCCAGCTAACTTACGAAGACAACTGCATTTATGACAATGATTCGCTAAATTTTTATAATTATTCTGGTGCAGACTACCATATTGCGCGAAATTGGTGGGGTACTATAGATTCATCTGTTATAGAATCAACTATTTACGACAATACAGATGACTTTAAAAGAGGCAGAGTAACATTCATGCCGATACTCCAGGCAAACACTACCTGCCAAACCTATACACCTCCTGCAAAAATATTTGAACAAGAAAAGTTGATTGCAAAAATTGGCATCTATCCCAATCCATTCAACGAGTCGTTCACAGTAAAAACGACAGATAATACAACCCTGCAACGCGTTTTTGTGTACAATCTGGTTGGGAAACGAATAGCAAATGTTAGTGCCGGTAATAAACAACAGGTAACTATAGATGCCACCAGTCAGCCACCTGGTATGTATTTATACGTTGCTATTACAAGCGATAATCAAACCATCACAGGTAAGATAGTAAAAGACTGATACGCCTCAGCGGGCAGGCCTGCTGTGCACGTTTCTGCAGGAAAAAACGCCATACTTTGTTTATTACGGTTTTTTGCTTATTCAACGTCATGTCGGCGTACATGGGCAGCCGCAGCAGGCAACTGCCATATTTATCGCAGTTCGCTAATTCTCTGCCGTCGCACCGAAGCGCATAGTAAACTATGCAAGGGTGTATAAGGGTGTATAGTGAAATGTGGTGGTAATGCCCATTGACAACAAGACATTAGTAAAATAGTGGACTCTACATCTAAATTTGTAATTTCCGTGCTGTAAAAAAAACAGTTTATATGGCGATGTTCAGCAAACTGGGCAAGTATTCAAATTTTGCGTTGCTGGTTATGCGCGCAGGTGTGGGCTTTATGATGATCATGCATGGGTATCCCAAACTACTGGGTGGTCCGGAACGTTGGGGAAAGCTGGGCGGAGCCATGGATAATTTCGGGATAACCTACGCCCCTGAATTCTGGGGTTTTATGGCCGCTTTTGCTGAAAGTATTGGTGGACTATTGCTGCTATTGGGTTATTTCACCCGGCCTGCTGCGCTTTTGCTTTTGATAACGATGGTCGTAGCTGCTACCAGGCACCTTATGGATGGCGATGGACTAATGAAGGCCTCTCATACAATAGAATTGGGATTTGTTTTCCTGGGGATTTTTATTCTTGGCCCCGGCAGATTTTCTATCGATAAAGATTAGGAGGCTACTTTAAGTTTCATGTTGTTCCTGCCACGATAGCCTCCGCTCAATGCAGCCTTGATGCCGTCCACGATGTTATCCACGATATAACTACTACGGTTCCTGCGGGTACGCTCACCGTTCACCAGGTACACATCATCTTCCGACAAGGTATATATCAACGGCAATTTAGCGTATTTGATGCTCTTCAACAGGCGATGATATAATGTTGTAGCAGGTTGCTGCTCGTCGGTGGGATTTATGATCAGCACGTCCGGATGCACTTCTTCTATCATATCACTTACTACAGTTTCGTCGCAACGATAGACGAGAAACCCTTTTCCTTTCAGCATTTCAGCATCGGGTTCATGATAATATTTGTCTTTGCCCGTCAATAATACTTTTAAACGCATAGCATAGTGTTTAATATAGTATACGTAAAAATCGTGCCAATGGTTTGTACTCAATGTTAAATAATACGCAACTATGACAATAAAAGGTTTATCAGGATAGATAATACGGCATTTAAAGAATACATGAAAATTATTGCCTATCTTTATGCTCCCGTTAAAAAATCATAGTATGGAAATCAGGGTTCTGAACATCGAATTGAGACATTTTTCGGACCGGGACAACGGTGTTTTGGCTGATATTCTTTCACGCTTTGTTGAATCCGTTAATGGATACATCGCGGCGGTGGATATAAAGCAAACTGCGGCAGACCTACAGGAGATCTTTGATAAGCACAGGATAGAGCACGGCATTAGCATTGGCTGTTTGTATGAAGATAATGGGGCAGCCTTGGGCATTGGCGGTTTCCACTACCTGGAAGAAACCGGCGTGTATGAAATGGTATGCGCCATGCTGCCGGAACATGAAGGCATAACCGCTTATGTGCTGGAATTTTTAGAACACCAGGCATTTGCCAATCTGAGGATGGATAAGGTCTGCGCACGGGCCCTGCCCGGTACGGTGTTAGACGTTTGCCTTCGGAATAATGGCTTTGTTTATTCGGGTGAAAGGGCCTTCATACCCGAGGGTGCAGACCAGATATGGAATTACTACGAACTGGAAAATGAGGGAAATATGGTATCAGCCACAAGTGGCACCGGGCTAATCTATAGCGACTGGGACGCCATTTTCTAAGCCCGGTATAAGGGCAATAGCCAAAACTTATTATCACATCTCCTTTTTCTGTCTATTTTAGTGCACAATACACTGCACTGACTTATGGTACATGACATATTGAAGAACAAGGCTACCCGCGTGTTCGTTTTTCTCTCAGCTTTTTTTGTGGCCAATGCGCTGATTGCCGAATGTATAGGAACAAAGCTCTTCTCGCTGGAATTGCTGCTGGGCATGGAGCCCAGGCCGTTCAGCCTGCTGGGCGAACAGGGGCTTACTTATACACTTACTGCAGGCGTACTGTTGTGGCCGCTGGAGTTTGTTATGACCGACATCGTGAACGAGTATTTTGGCCCAAAGGCGGTTAGACGCATCTCTTACATAGCCGTGGGTCTTATCAGCTACGCATTCGTAATGTTTTACATGGCTATTGCCGTACCGGCGGAGCAATCGTTTTGGGTGGGCAGCCAAAAGGAGGCAGGCATACCCGATATGCAGGTTGCATTTTCCAGCATATTCGGCCAGGGGATGTGGATAATAGCAGGTAGCCTCATCGCATTTCTTGTCGCACAGATACTTGACGTTTGGGTATTCCACCGCATAAAAAGGGTGACAGGACAGAAGAAGGTATGGCTGCGCGCTACAGGCTCTACTTTGGTTTCACAGCTTATCGACAGCTTTATTGTATTGTTCATCGCTTTTCACATAGGCCGCGACTGGAGTATGCAGCGCGTGTTGGCCATCGGGCTGGTGAATTATTCTTATAAGGCTATAATGGCGCTATTACTTACGCCGGTTATCTACTTTGTTGAGAACAGGATAGATAAATACCTGGGAGAAGACCTGGCACTGCAAATGAAAACAGCCGCTACTGAGAAGTAACGGCTGTAGTGATTTTCTTATCATTTACCTGTTATTGAGCTCTTTTGTATGGTTTGTTGCTCCTCCAACGCCATGTTGCATTAAACTGTATTTGCGGAACGTTGTACAGGCTCTTTGCTACTTCCTTCTGGCCGAACGTGGTCGCATTGTTCCATACTGGTTTTGACAACCGCAGGTCGAACCGCAATGCAGGCTTCAACTGGTAGCCCACTCCCAAAACGGGACTTATGTTCATCGTTGATGAGAAGTCGCTGAGCAATATAGTTTTTTCAGTTTCCACCTTGGGTTCGGTTGTAGAGGTTAGCGACTGCTCCAACAAGTACCTTTGCTCCACTTCCTGCAGGTTGCTGATCTTGAAGTTGTATCGGAAGTTGGCACCCAGCATGTATATCCACCTATCTTTCGTATATGTCACCATCAGCGGCACTTCAAGGTGGGCATAGCTGCCGAAGTTGTAGTAGTGTTCCATTGAGTCGTAAGTATAAACACCCTTGCCTCCGATATTTGCAAATTTCACATTTTCCACAAAGTCATCCTGCATGCGCTCTTTTGAGAAGTTCAAAATATGTGCATATTTCACTTCTGTAAGAATGCTCCAACGGTCACTTATGGAAAGGTTTCCGGCAAGACCACCCTGGAATCCTACGTTGCCATTGAAAGAACCATTAATTCCACCTACTATGCCGGGATAGAACTTGACACTACCCATCCTGAATTTAGCATTGCGCACCATTTCTTCAAACCTATGCGGATTGTAGTTCTTTATTTTCTTGCTAGCTGTTTTGTGGTCGCCCAACTTTTGCATCGGGGCGTCTTCCTCACTGGCAGCATTCGTAGCAGCGGGGGCTGCAGCCGCAGGGTTCATATTGCTACCCGATTTCTGTTCCTCGTTCTTATTCAGGGCCAGCATCTCTTTCTCTTTCGGCACTTTAACGGTCATAACGTCCTCGCCATTGAAGATGGTATCCATTTTAGGCTCGCCGTTTTTGCCGATACGCTCGTGACGTTCAATTTTACTTATTGATATTTCCTTAGTATCGTACGAGGGTTCCGTTGGCTTCAATGCAGCAACGGATTGTGCTTCTTTCGTATTGTTTTGCTTTCCACTGCTCTTTACAGCCGGGGCGCCATTATCATTGGCTGCTGTGCCTGTATTGGGATTATTATTAGCTGCCGCTGTTTGTTTAGTCGCTGTTGAGGCAGATACTGTTTTTCCTGCAGACGCCTGGGAAGCTCCGCCGGTTGTTGTCGGTTTAACACCAGGATTCACACTTTCAACTATCTGATTCAGAGTTTTGGCATTTGCCGTTTTGCCGGATGCAATAACCGGAGACGCATCATTATTCTCGTTCTGGTTGTTATTAGCAAGGCCATTATTGCCGGTTGCGTTTGCAGGCTGGCTATGTTTAATGCCGTTGCCGGTTTGTTCGCCCGGTTCGTTTGACGGTGTATTTTTAATTGCATCGCTGTTACTGTTAGCTGCGTCGTTAGTCGCCAATGTATTGCCCGCAACATCAGTTGCCCGGGCCGGCTGTTGGGTAGCTTCGCCTTCCTGTAATGTTTCAGGCAATACCGTGTTGGCTGCCGTGCCTGCCAGTCCCACAGTGGGCCCTTCAGGCCTCTGTTCGCCCGTGTTGGCTGCTATATTGCCGTCGCTATTGAAGGACTGTAATGCCTGGTAGCCACCGGCAGATACAGCCAGCAGCAGGACCAACCCGCCTAAATACCCAAACATGCGGCGCCAGTTGAATGCGCCTCCCGGAACCCCTCTCACAGGCATTTGCTGATCCAGGAGATCCCTCATGTGGAGCCAGGCTCCCGGGCGCTCCTGCTCCTCGGCATCGCCAAGGCGCTGTCGCAGCAAATCGTCTATCTTGATCATGTTTTTATCCATCTGGGATAAAATTTTATTTTTTATAATGTAGTTGCAATCGTTCAATCTTGTCTTTCAGTATCCGCCTTCCTTCTGATAAGTGCCATTTCGAAGTGCCTTCGCTGATACCCAGCATCTTGCCGATCTCTTTATGCGAAAACCCTTCCATGATGTACATATTGAACACCGACCTTGTTGCATCCGGCAATTGCTGGACTAGTAGCAGCAGTTGCTCGTAATACATTTTGTCCGCATGGTCTTTATGTACGTACTCATCTTTTTCCACCAGCATTATCTTCTCGTTATAACGCGTATTCTGCTTCACGTAGTCTGATACCGAGTGGAAAACTATTTTCCTCAACCAACCTTCAAAAGAGCCCTGGAAAGTGTATTGGTCGATTTTCTGAAACGCTCTCAGAAACCCATTATTCAATACCTCTTCAGCCTGTTCGTAATGATCAATATACCTTCTTACTACAGCCATCATCTTTGGATAAAACAATTTGTACAATTGCTCCTGGCAGGCGCGGTCGTTTTTCGCGCATCCATTTATGAGTTGCTCTAACTCACTAGCCTGTCCAGGTATAGTATATGCCAAAGCTATAGGCAAGTAACGGGTATTATTGATTTACACACAATTAGACTGTCTTGAAAACGGAATAGTTGGGTAAACAGCGTTACTTATTAAATTGGGATTAACAATTACATTATCAGCAACGAAGATAGTGTGCCGCCGATAGAAAGCCAAAATAATACGAACTATCATTATATAATCAAGGAGCTTGCACGGCGGAAAAAATGTATATTTACCGTATATCGTTGATTTTGTGAACATTAGAAAACTTATATCCGCCTATAAGGCCAAACTGCTGGAGCAACAAACCCGTTGGGAGCAGGTTGGGCTGATGGGCAGGGATTTAACAGTGTCCGTTGGTACAATTAACAAAAAAGCCGATAAGGATGATGCCTGGTGGTATGCACTATCACAGAGATATGATGTAATTTTTGATATAGGCGCTAATGTGGGGTATTCCACAATATTGGCATCAATGCAAAATCCGGGCAAATATGTGCTGCTGGCAGACCCAAATCCTGATGCGCTGAACGTGGCCCGGCAGAACCTGGAGCGGAACGGGATGGACGGTAACAAGCATTATATAAATGCGTTCGTCGGCGAAAGAAAAGGCGAGCAGGTGAAGTTTTATACCCTGGGCACAGGCTCTGCCGGCAGTATGTTTGGCAGTCATGCAGACAGCGCTAAAGCCGTGAACGCCTGGTATATGGTGGACACCACAACGCTGGATGATATAGTAGCCGGGCAGGGTATTGCGCCCGACCTGGTGAAGATAGACGTGGAAGCCGCCGAAAGCTACGTGTTGAAAGGCGCGAGAGACCTTGCCGGGAAACAACGGACCGTCTTTATGGTGGAAATGCACGCCCCGCCCGAAATGCCCATGCTGAAAAATGCCGGGCTGGTACTGGACTGGTGCGTTGCCTGCAATTACCAGGCCTACTACATGAAGGAGCACGCAATGTTGGAAAAGCCTGAACAGATAGCCCACAGGGGCAGGTGCCATTTGCTGCTGTTGCCGGGCGGTATGCCTTACCCTGATTACCTGGTGGCGATAGGGGAGGGTGATGAGATAAGCTGACAGGCTGAAATTGGCGCTTGCTTTGTCCCTTGCGAGTGTTCCACCCCCGTCTGACACGTCCGCCATGGGCGGAGTCGGTCAGACACCCCCGCCGGCGGGGGACAGTTCATTTTGTTCCAAATTGATGCCGGGAATTTGGTTTTTCCCCAATCTGCCTGAAGCGGAGAGCACCAACCGCACAAGGCTGCTGTGATTTCACAAGCAAAAATGTTCCATTTTGATGCCAGAATTTTGGTTTTAGAAATTGGAACAATTTACCTGCGCGAGTTAACCACCCCTGATTGCCATAAGCCCTAAAGACTTATAGCAATTGACCCCTCCTAAAAACAGGAGGGGAGTTGTTCTTCATTTTGTTCCAAATTGATGCCAGGATTCCGGTTTAAAATTTTTCGGACCTGTTTGGGAGGTAAGTGATTGATAATCAATACTGCGATTTGTTCTATTTGTGCAGAATGTTCCAACCTTGGAACAACACAGCAAAGATGTAATGTGTGCGGAGGTTTTGTGCCGGGTGATATGGTTACGGATATGTCAAAGAGCTGTGGTGCCGTGGTGTATTGCAACAACGGGCAGATATACAAATATACGTAAAATTGTTGTTGTAAACAAAAGATATCGTGTATCCTGGCCGAGGTGTGGAAGGTCCCTTGCCAGGAGACTCCCACGGGAATAAAGAGTGAAGTTCCAATCGGGAGGGCAAACTAATCCGTGGTGACCTGCACGAGGTATGGGAGTGCCCTATCGGGAGACTCCCACGGGAAGAAAAATACAGTAAGGTAGTAAGCAACATAATAGTAGGGTACATCTAATTCCGCACTGGTTTCCTGTCGAGGACCACTGTGGAACGGATGATTTTGCTTATATTTCATGTGTGAATTTCCTACGCTCCATAACCTATTTCGCGTTAATCGGATTAATAAGTGTAACTATGTCCTCTTGTATCGGGGGAAATAACTCTGAAACAGGGGTGATCCGATTACAAGATATTGATAGTTCCTTTGAACGATTGGACGATAAATTATATGCGAGACCTGTTTATCATGACAGCATCCAATTAGGAGAAGTGTATATTTATACTCTTACCGCAAAAGACAAATTGCATGAAATTCAACATATAGATTCACTTTCAGCACATTCAATACTATTTGGAGTACGTGCATATGCTGATTATAATAGCGATGGTTTGAAAGATTTATTAATAGTGTATGGTACTGGTGCCAGAGGAGGCAATACCTTAAACTATTTGTTTACACAAAGAAAGTTGAATGCCGATAAAGTGGTGTTTGAATACGTGCGAGGCTCCTGGTATCCACCTAATCTACATTTCGATACATCAACAGGTATGATTGAATCTACAATGCTGCATGGCGGAGTAACTTTTGTGGATTATAAAATTATAGGTGATTCCCTGGTAGAGCAGGGAGGAACAGAAGTAACGGGCGACGATAAATGGGTAATTAGGATACACTATAAAATTGACAGTATCGGTAGCCGGGTTGAACTACGCAGGGATAGTGCTTATGATGATTACGAGAATTTTTTTACAAGATGATATTCATGTGATTTGAGCATGTTGAACTGAGGTAAGATTTAGCTCCAGAACATGGTAGATAAAAAGAGGCACCATCGGCGCCTCTTTTTATATGAATTATGATCGTTGCCTTATTTAGAAGACATCATCTTTTTAGCTTCGATGCTGAGCGTAGCGTGGGGCACTGCACGCAGACGGGCTTTGTCTATCAGCTTGCCTGTAACGCGGCAGATGCCGTAGGTTTTGTTTTCGATACGCATCATCGCCTTTTCCAGGTGGTTGATGAACTGTATCTGACGGCTGGCCAGTTGCGCCAGTTGCTCGCGCTCCATAGCGCCGCTGCCGTCTTCCATATTCATGTAGCGGTTCTCCGTATCTTCAGTACCGGCCTCGTCTTTGCGGGTAATCAGGCCCTGCAGGTAAGCCAGCTCTTTGCGGGCTGCATCCAGGCGACCTGTTATCAATATCCTGAACTCGTTCAGTTCCTCATCGCTATAGCGATATACGGGGCCTTGTTGCTCTACGGGTGTGTCCAGTATTGAACGTGTGAACTCAGGCTGGTAGCTGATCATTGTCTTTCCTGCTTTTTCCGCCTGTTTCGATTTGTTTTCCAGCCTGCGGTGGGCTACTATTACCTGCGGTTTATTATCCTCGCGGGCATTGCGCCTGGTAGGCTTGGGCTTTTCTGTATGTATGGGCGCGGGTTTTGCTATTTTGGCTGCAGCAGCTTTTGAGGCAGCGGCCTTCTTTGCCGAAGCAGCTGCTTTAGCAGGTGCGGCAGGCGCTTTTTTAGCAGGCTCAACTTTCTTAGCCGGCGCTGTTGTTTTCGCTGCCGTTTCTTTTTTAGCAGGTGCCGCCTTTTTGGCCACTGCTTTTTTTGCAGGTTCCGCTGTTTTTATTGTTGCAGTCTTTTTAGCGGGCGCTGCTTTTGCAGTACTCTTCTTCGTCTCTTTTTTCACGTTCGATGCCTTTGTTTTAGTTGTGACCGATTTTTTATCCGGCGCAACCTTCTTTGCTACTTTCTTTGCAGGGGCCGCTTTGGCCACCGCCTTTTTGGGGGTAGTTTTTTTAGAAGGCGCTACCTTTTTCACCGCGGCTTTCTTTGCAGGAGCCGCTTTCTTTGTTACATTCTTTTTTGCCGCCTTTACAGGGGCGCTCTTTTTCGCAGGTGTAGCCTTCTTAGCAGTCTTTTTGGGTGCCACATTTTTCGGGGCTTTTACAGTCTTTTTAGCCGGAGCAGCTTTTTTTGCAGGCCCTTTTGTTGCAGTTTTCTTTTTTGTGGCCATAGTTTTTCTAATTTTTAGAAATTAACACTTTAAGAGTTATATCATTCACCTCTATTTCAGTACCAGCCTGCATCTGAGGAACGATTTCTATTGTATCCGCCAAAATTTCCGTGCAAATATAGTCACTGAAATTTATGATAGCTGATTTTAATGTTTCATACTCTTCTATCTTAACTGCTATCCTGTCCGTTAGCTCCAGCCCTGATTCTTTCCGTATCTTCTGTATCCTGTTCACCAGTTCGCGGGCATGGCCTTCATCCTGCAACCCGGGCGTTACGGTGATGTCTAATGCCACTGTAAGGTTATCCTTGTTGGCAACCGACCACCCCGGTATGTCTTCTGCTATTATTTCTACGTCTGTTATGTCTATTGCTACCTGCTCGTTATTGATATTTAAGTTAAAAGATCTTTGTTTTTCCAGTTCTGCTATCTCCGCCTGGCCCATCTGCGCTATGGCTGCCGCTACGGCTTTCATTTTAGCGCCCATGCGTGCCCCCAGCGTTTTGAAGTTGGCTTTTACTTTCTTTTTGATAAAGCCTTCTGTGTCAACAAGGTATTGAACTTCTTTTACATTTACCTCATTTTTCACCAGGTCTTCCACTTTTTGCAGTTGTGCCTGCATATGCTTGTCCAGTACCGGTATCAGCACTTTTTGCAATGGCTGGCGCACCTTGATGTTTTCCTTTTTGCGCAGGCTCAGCACCAGCGACGATACGTCCTGGGCCAGTTGCATACGCTCTTCCAGTTCCTTGTCTACCACGCTGTCGTCTATCTCCGGAAACTCCGCCAGGTGTACCGACGCAGCATCGTAACGCTTAGTCACGCTATTCAGGTTGTGGTACAGCCAGTCGGCAAAGAACGGCGATATGGGCGCTATGAGGAAACTGATAGTCTCCAGGCACTCGTATAGCGTCTGGTATGCCGAAATTTTGTCTTCGTTGTATTCACCCTTCCAGAAACGGCGGCGGCAGAGGCGCACATACCAGTTGCTCAGTTGCTCGTCCAGGAAATATTCTATGGCACGTCCGGCCTGTGTGGGTTCGTAGTCGTCCATATACCCGGTGACGTTTTGCACCAGTGTATGCAGTTCAGATAAAATCCAGCGGTCTATTTCGGGGCGCTGGTGTACGGGTATATAGCGTTCTTTGAATGAAAAGCCATCAACATTGGCATACAATGCAAAGAACTGGTAAGTATTGTATAAGGTGCCGAAGAATTTGCGCTGTACTTCTTTTATACCGGCCAGGTCAAATTTCATGCTGTCCCATGGGCTGGCATTGGTGATGAGGTACCAACGTGTGGCATCGGCGCTGTTCTCTTCAATAGTTTTGAAGGGGTCAACCACGTTGCCCAGGCGCTTACTCATTTTATTGCCGTTCTTGTCCAGCACCAGGCCATTACTCACAACGGTCTTATAAGCGACACTATCGAAGAGCATTACGCCCAATACATGCAGGGTATAAAACCAACCGCGTGTCTGGTCAACACCTTCGGCTATAAAGTCGGCGGGGAAGTTATGCTTGTGTTCTTTCTTATTCTCAAAAGGGTAGTGCCATTGCGCATAGGGCATGGCACCGCTGTCAAACCATACGTCTATCAGGTCGGGCTCGCGGTACATGGCCTTACCATCTTTAGTGGCCAATATTACCTGGTCAACATAAGGCTTGTGCAGGTCAAGGGTTTCGCGGTCTATTACCTGGTTGGTTTCCAGCACATCGTTGGCATGCTCTACCTCTTTTATCAATTCATCTATGCTGCCAATGCATTTTACTTCGGCACCATCTTCGCTCACCCATACAGGCAGGGGAGTGCCCCAGAAGCGGCTGCGGCTCAGGTTCCAGTCCACCATATTTTCCAGCCAGTTGCCAAAGCGGCCTGTGCCGGTAGCTGCGGGTTTCCAGTTGATAGTCTTGTTCAGTTCTATCATCCTGTCTTTTACAGCGGTGGTTTTGATGAACCATGCATCCAGCGGGTAGTATATTACTGGCTTATCCGTCCTCCAGCAGTGGGGATAGCTGTGCTCGTATTTCTCTATTTTGAAGGCATTGCCGCTCAGCTTCAGCTTCACGGCTATGTCCACATCCACGTCTTTGTAGTCGGGGTCGTTTTTGTAGTTCTTTACATAACGCCCGCTGAACTCGCCCATGTAGTCGTTGAACTTACCTTCTTTATCCACCATAGTGAGGATGCCGAGGTTGTGTTGTTTGCCTACTTTAAAGTCGTCTGCACCAAAGGCGGGGGCGGTATGTACGATACCTGTACCGTCTTCAGTAGTTACGAAGTCGCCTGTTACCACCCTCCACGGGTCTCCCCCGGCTATTTCGGCGGTGTTACCTTCGGCGGGCAACAACTGGTCGTAACGGCAGCCTAAAAGGGCTTCGCCTTTAAATTCATGTATTATGCTCCACGGAAGTACTTTGACATCGGCATTATAGCCTGTAAAGTCGCCGTCGCGGCCTTCATCTTTAAAGTATTTTCCAACCAGGGCCCTGGCCAGCACCACATGTATGGGCTCGTGCGTATACGGATTGAATGTCTTTACGAGCACATAGTCAATATTCGGTCCTACTGTGAGTCCGCAGTTGGATGGTAAAGTCCAGGGGGTAGTGGTCCATGCCAGGAAGTACACATTACCGCCGTTTTTCATCACTTCGTCAAACAGGTAGTAGTAATGCGACTTGAACATCGCTACAACGGTAGTATCCTTTACGTCTTTATATGTTCCGGGCTGGTTCAGCTCGTGGCTGCTCAGGCCAGTGCCTGCTGCAGGACTGTAAGGCTGTATGCTTACGCTTTTGTATAAATATCCTTTTTTGTGGAGCTCTTTCAGCGCCCACCACAGTGTCTCGATGTATTTGTTATCGAAGGTGATATAAGGGTCGCTCATATCTACCCAATAGCCCATCTTCTCTGTGATGCTTTCCCACTCACCTTTGTAGCGCATTACCGCCTCGCGGCATTTCTTATTATAATCCTCTACGGATATTTTAGTGCCGATATCTTCTTTGGTAATGCCCAGTTCTTTTTCTACCCCCAGTTCTACGGGCAGGCCGTGCGTGTCCCATCCGGCTTTGCGCTTCACCTGGTAGCCCTGCATGGTTTTGTAGCGGCAAACGAGGTCTTTGAGCGTACGACTGATAACGTGGTGAATACCGGGCATACCGTTGGCGCTGGGCGGGCCCTCGTAAAATACGAATGGTTCATTACCATCGCGCCTGTCAATACTTTTCCTGAATGTATCGTTATCCTTCCACCGGCGGAGTATCTCCTGCTCGATGGCCGGCATGTTAAGCCCTTTATATTCTGTGTACCGCCCTTTAGTCATATCTGTTATCGCCCGGCTATAAGTGTTTAGTTATTAGTTATTTATGCCATCTAATTAAACACACGTAGCCTTAATCTACAAAAAAATTAGGCGCAAAGGTAGGACAAAAATGTGGAATTACGAAAAAGGGGTATGTGAGGGGAGTGCCAACAATATAGAGGAGCGTATTAAGTATGTTTATGAATAGCATGACATAAGCCAAACCTGCAACAGGATATTACTGTCTATATTGCCGTTCAATATATTATATGGTTCGTGCATATTCTACATTTCTTCTCGTTTTTTTGATTGCTACACATGCCTTTGCCGGTAAAAAAGCAAGGGTGCTATTCCTGGGCAACAGTTATACTTACGTCAATAATATGCCGCAGATAGTGGCTGGTATGGCAACCAGCACAGGCGATACGCTGGAATGGGAAATGGAGGCCCCGGGAGGATTTTTGCTCAGCGGCCATTACACGAGCATGACCTCAAAAAATAAAATAAAGCAGGGCAACTGGGATTATGTGGTGCTACAGGAGCAAAGCCAGCAACCGGCGTTACCCTACAGCGAGTTCAGGTTTACCAGTTTGTACGCTCATTTGCTGGATAGCCTCATTAATGTAAGCAACACCTGCGCCGAAACCATATTTTATATGACATGGGGCAGGAAGAACGGCGATGCATCTATGTGTCCCACCTATTCTCCGCAGGGCTGGCCACATTTCTGCACCTACCTGGGCATGGACAGCGTGATAAGGGCCCGGTATGAAACAATAGCCAATGATAACCAGGCAATAGTTTCTCCAGTTGGTGCGGTGTGGCGCATTATCAGGTTGCAGCACCCCAATATTGAGTTGTACGATGCAGACGAAAGCCATCCTTCTATGGCCGGGAGCTACGCTGCGGCCTGCGCTTTTTATACGGCGATTTTCAGGAAAGACCCCACACAGGTTAGTTTTAACGGAACGCTGAATGCGACAGTTGCTGCCGATATAAGGGCCGCCGCTAAAAAGGTGGTGTATGACAGCATGATGTATTGGCATATTGGTCAATACAGGACAGAGGCGGATTTTAGTTACGTTATCGGAGCGGGCAATGCAGTGAACTTTACCAATAAATCAGTGAACGGCACAAGCTATACCTGGCATTTTGGTGATGGGCAAACCTCAACCGATGCCAACCCTTCGCATATATACAACGATACTGGTAAATACCTGGTAATGCTTATAACGTCAAAAGGCGGGTGTTCCGATACCGCTTATTCCGTAGTGTATGCAGGCTCGGTGAGCGTGGAGCATGCTGCCACAAAAGAAACGATGCATATTGCGCCTAATCCTGCAAAAGACATGCTGCGCATTTCTTCCCCCTTGTTTTTGTATGACAACTACAGGGTTAGAGTAACGGATATTTATGGACGGCTGGCAATGGAATATAATACGCCGGTACAAGAGCAACAATATATGGATGTATCAGAACTGGCAAACGGGTTGTATTTCCTCAGGGTATCTTCAGGCAAGGAGATTGTATTCAGTACTAAGTTTGTGAAGCAGTAGACCGGATATTCTGCCAATCTTCCCGGGTGATAGCAAAAACGTCGTAGTTGCTATTGCGGAATGCGATATTCTGCCCGCGCAATTGCATGCCATTTCGCCTTGCTACCTTTTTAGAAGGCTCATTAAGTGGATTGATAATTGAAATGATAGTTGGTGTATCAGAATTATTAAACCCATAATCTCTGAACATCTGTGCTGCTTCGGTAGCATAACCCTTTCCCCAAAATCGTTTTAACAGGTGATAGCCTACCTCAATTTCCATATTGCCGTTTATTTCCTGCACCAGTAACCCACACATGCCTGCCAGTTCTCCTGTGTCTTTTGTTATCAGCGCCTGCAGACCGAGTGTATTATTCTTGTACCTGTTGATGGCATAATTCACCATGATGCTTGCCTTTTCTTCAATAGATGATACGTCGGGGAGTGGCAGGAACCTGCAATTGTCCGGGTCCGTAAAATATTCGCACCAGGGCTGAATATCGTTTTCGTTTAGAAAACGGGTGGTGAGTCTTTTTGATTCTAAACCGTCATTATAAATCATCGTTGAGAAATCTTAGTTCACCAGCAGTATGTTCACGCAACGCTGCAGGATGTTGAAGGCTATTTCAGCCATCAGGTTTTCCTTGTCCAGTGTGGGGTTTACCTCCGTCACTTCAAAGCAGCATATTTTGTGGTTCTGCATTATAGTGGCCATCAGGTCTTCCGCCTCGCGTTCGCGCAGGCCATTGCTTACTGGCGTACCTGTTCCGCGGGAAATTGAGTTATCCAGGGAATCTACGTCGAAGGAAACATAAATATCATCGCAATTGCCCAGGTGCAGCAGCGCCGAGCGGACTACGCTCTCCACACCTTTTTTCCGCACTTCCTGCACGGGTATCACTTTGACATTATGTCTCTTCAGCAGGTATTCTTCTTCTTTTTCATAATCGCGCAGGGCAATGTAGACAATGTCAGAGGGCGTTATCTTGGGCTTGATATTGCCAATATTCTTAAGCTTGTTCCACAGGTCAATTGTGGCCTGGTCGGGACTGTGCACCTGGTTTTCCAGGTTGTCAATATTCATAGCTGTAGCCAGCGGCATTCCGTGCATATTGCCCGATGGCGTGGTATATGGTGTGTGAAGGTCGGCGTGGGCGTCTACCCAAATGACACCCAACTTGTTGTTTGGCCTCGCCATTTTTATGCCGGCTATAGTACCGCCAGATGTACTGTGGTCGCCGGATAGTACCAGCGGGAATAAGCCTGATTTCAGGGTTTTTTCCACTGCGCCTGCCACACGTTCGTACATAGTATGGATGCCTTTTATTCTTTTCGCATACGGAGATGCTACAGGCTCGTACAGCAGGTGGTTTTCCGTTTCCAGGTTTTCTACAGGAAAGTTTACAAAGAAACTGCTCATGAAGTCGAGCGCGGCTACTTTAATAGCATCAACGCCCAGGCTGGCTCCGCGTGTACCGGCGCCTATTTCAGAACGGACTTCAATGATTTTTATATTACGCATATAGGGCCAAAGATAATACTAAATGGGTAATGCATCAGAAGGGGTAGCCGATGGCAATGTTCAGAACAAGGTTGTCGCTGCGCCAATGACCGTTTAACGGTTCAAAGTCGTTGGGCAGCCAGCCTTGATTAAGGAAGCTCCGGTAGTCAGGATTTTCCGGTGTTTTTAGCGGCATGGCCACATCAGCACGCAATACAAAAAGGCTGGCTATATCCATCCTGATGCCAAATCCCCCGTCTACGGCAAGGTCGCGATACAGCCGGCTGACGCGAAACTCTGCCCATGGGTAACTTGCCGACTTTCGCGCCAGCCATATATTACCTGCATCCGCAAACAGGGCGCCTTTGAATACCAGAATGCCGCCGAATAATTTGAATATCTCAAAACGGTATTCCCCGTTCATTTCAATTTTGATATCCCCGGTAAGGTCTATAAAGCTGCTGATATTACTTTCACCCAATTTTGAAGTGTCGATGTAACTACCCGGCCCGAGCGTTCGTATCCGCCAGCCCCTCATGCTGAATGGTCCGCCCACGAAATATTGCTTGAGGTAGGGAAGCGTAACTGAATTGGGACCGTATGGTATACCGACACCGCCATACAGGCGCAGGGCAGTGGTAGAATGTCTTTGCACAATGAAATGGCGCAGGTCATAATCCAATTTTACATACTGCGAGTAGGGGCCTACAATACCGGGCCTGATCGCATCAATGCCGCTCATCAATGCGCCCGCCTCTTCTATCCCGAGCCGCACATAGCTATAGTCATCATACCACCTGGCCTTTTGTGCATTGCTAAATGTCCATGCGATATTTTCCCCTTCAATAAAAGTCTCACGATAACTGTTTCTCAGGAAGTCATTTGTGTCCAGCCGGTCCTGAAAATCAGGATGTTTATAAGGCAGTGATATGTCATTGAAAAATATCGGTGTTACTTCCCATGATTTTGTGCTGGTTTCACGCCATTTGTAGGTAAACCTTGAAGATAAATTTATCAGCCGGAAGAATTTTACCCTGTCGAGCATATTGGCGCCCAACGCTATTTCGGTACGAGGGCTGTTCCTGATGCTATAGAGGTCGCGACTGATGGGCAAAAGGAATTTTGGAAATTCAAGACTGGTGTTGATACCCAAGGTCTTTGTCAACACAAAAAACTTTTGCGAAAGCGTGTCAAATTGTGTTTCCACACTTCCACTCACCGAGGCTGACAAAAGGTTAGCCCCTTTCGCTATGTTTTTGTGCTGAACGCCTACGGTAAGCCCGCTACCCAGGGTATATGTCGTACCGGTGGACGCTTCCCAACTGGTATTGAAATCATACCTGTCGGCAGGTGTCAGCAGAATATAACTGTTCAGCCAATCCGCGCCGTCTTTGCGTGTGGTATCTTCAACAAGTATTACCCTTACCGACTGAAATGTCCCTAACTGGTTAAGTTCGGTGAGGGTCTTGTCGTAATCGCTTTGCGAGTAATAAGTCTGCGACTGGATAAACGTATGGTTATGTATTATTTTCTCCCTGATGTAATAGTTGTGGTACCGGAAGGTGGTATTATCTATTTTCTTTTGCACCATTGTGCTGTCGCGCACATCGCCACGGTCGCGGTAGTCGGGATAGACAGCTATACGATTGATACCATAGCGTTTGAATGCATTACCCTCTTCATTGTCTGTGATGCGAATATAAATATCCAGGGTGGGCCGGGCGAGTTCCTTTTTCAGCGTTACTATTTCAGTAGCGTCCTTCAGCAGGCTTTCGTCTTCCTTTACAAATTCTTTATTGACCGTATCCAGTACAAAACTGATGTTGCTGTTGGAGAAATAATAATAACCTCTGTCCCTCATGGTTGCGGTCAGCCTGTTCCTTTCCTGTTCTACCAGGTCGGCGGAGTAAGGTTTGCCGGCCCTTAAGAAAGTTCCATAGAAAACCTCCCGTACAGCATTCGCGACCAGGGAGTCCTGGATATCTGTGAAATATACCCGCCGTATCAGGTAGTTGATGCCGGGGTCAACATTGTAGACAACTGTTGCCTTTTTCCTTTTTTCATTAAACAGGGTAGTGTCATCGATCTTCGCATAAAAATACCCCTGCTGGAACAGGTAGGATTCCATGTAGGTCTTTGACTGTTGTATGGTTGCGCTGTCGTACACGACGGGCGGCTCTACAGTGCGCGACTCCAGTTGAAAATTTGCCGAATCTGCCTGGTACTTTTTATACCTCAGGTTATACAGGAAGAGCTTTAGCTTCAGGCCGTCGAAGATAAAGGACGTGTTTGTTTTCTGCACTACGGCTCCGCTCAGCCTGTCCGACAATTCACCTTTGCTTTCCACATACTTGTCGTCTGTGAAGCGGATAGAATTCTTTTTCAGCAGGTACTGGCCTTCAGGCAGATGGCGGGCGCTATTGCACGAGGCCAGGGCAATAGCCATCAGCAGTAGTGCCGGTAAGATATGTACCCTTATTTTATTGCTCATGCGCCTGCCGGGGACAATTAATTTCTATTTTTGCGTCTATGCTATCAAATGCGCAAAGTAAGTACATTCGCTCGTTAAGTCAGCAAAAATACCGCAAACAATATAATGTATTTACCGCTGAAGGCGATAAAATAGTTCGCGAATGGCTGGCATCTGCCGCGCCATTGCAAATGATAGTCGCCACAAAAGATTGGGCTGATGCAAACAGGGCCCTCATTGCCAATCATCCGGAGGCGGAACTGTGCATTGTAAGCGAACAGGACCTGGAAAGAGTGAGTACGCTCCAGGCGCCGAACAAAGCATTGCTGGTAGCTGCCCGCCCCGACGAACCCGCAGAACTGCCTGCCGGTGGATGGTGCATAGCCCTGGAACACCTGCAAGATCCGGGCAATATGGGCACCATCATTCGCATAGCCGACTGGTTTGGCATAGCACATATCATCGCTTCACCTGGTTCAGCAGACTATTATAATCCTAAGGTTGTGCAGGCTGCTATGGGCGGGCATTTGCGGGTAAAGCTGCATACAACGGAATTGGAACAATACCTGGCCGCCACCGAACTGCCCGTGCTGGCGGCTACTATTAACGGTAAAAGCATTTATGAAACAACCAATCCCGGCCAGGGTATCATATTGATAGGCAATGAATCAAAGGGCCTGTCTCCTGCTTTGTTGAAGTACGCCACGCATACTGTGACCATACCCAAAAAGGGTGGTGCCGAATCGCTGAATGCCGCAGTATCTGCGGGTATACTGGCCGCCTTTTTTGCCGGGCGTTAAAGAAATGGTAAATAGGCTAACAGGCTGCGCTTTGGCATAAGTATTGAATTTCATTTCTATATTTTTATACAATTAAAACCCGGAGTTATGAACAGGCTTTTTTACACTTTGGTTTTTGTTATTACCACAGCAGTTTCCGCTTTTGGCCGCCACGACGAACGTAGCGTATTGCAGATACGGCTGAGTGACCATTCGCCATTAGTAGTGTCTATTGATAGCCGGCACTACGATAAATACGGGCGGACCATTACTATTGGCAACCTGCCTAAAGGATGGCACGAGTTGCGCGTGTACGAATACCTGGAATATAAGAAGGGTGGCGCAAGGGCGAAACTGCTTTACACCGGGCGGATACGCATAGCGGCAGGAACAGTGACCAAATGCGTAGTGGATGTTGAAACCAACAGGATGCGCATTAATACCATGGATATGGAAGATGCATACCTGGATTATGACCAACCCCAAACTACAGACAATAACGAACCGCACAGCGACCGGCCATATGCCAACAGTAATGTGCTGAACAATGAAGACCTGAAGGACCTGGAAGCCAGGGTAGAGGAGCGTATAACCGACACCGACAAACTGAAGCTGATGAAATCGGTATTGGAACAACGGACCTACTATTCGGTGCAGGTGCGAACTATGCTGAACTGGCTGGCATTTGAAAGCAGCAGGGTCGACTTTGCCAAATGGTCTTACGAACGTGTGCTGGATAAACAGGACTACTGGAAGCTGGAAGACGCATTTACATTCAGCAGTTCCAAAGACGAGTTCAATGAACACATCAGGTCTCACTAAGCTGTGGCGGGGAAGGACGCCGGTACACCCGGTTGTATGCATAGCCGGTAAGCAGCCCGGCTATTGTTCCCAGCACTCCGCCGCCTAATACATCGCCCGGAAAGTGTACACCCACGTACACCTGCGCATAACCTACAGACAGCGCCCATAGCAAACCCGCCGGCCAAACCCACCTGTACGTTTTGCCCATCGTGACGGCAGCAAAGACGCCCAGGGCGAAGTGATTGGCAGCATGACTTGACGGGAAACTATGCCCGCTGCCGCATGGCACTAACAGGTGAACGATGTCCTGGATATAAGGATTATTGCAGGGGCGCATACGGATATAGTAGGGCTTGATAACGCTGGCACTCAGGTAATCGCTTATAGCAAAGGTGAGCAGGAAGAACACACACCACATCCAGCCCTTGCGCCCATAGTTCAGCGGCATGAATATGAGCAGGAAGAGATATAGCGGAGCCCATGTCCACTGGTTGCGCAGGAAGGGCATCAGCACGTCGAAGAAGCCATTTACCCATTGGGTATTCAGGTAATACCATGCGGTGAAGTCCCAATAGATAAGCCAGTCGTGCAGTTCCTTCATACTATTTTTTAAACATCATGATGAGCCTTTCCGATTCAGCCGGGTCGTAGTTATTCAGCCGGTAATCGCCGTAGGTGCCCGACAGGGACAGCCCCGCTTTCTTGAATATCGCCAAAAAATCTGACAGCGTAAAAGCGGCCACCCGTTCAGCATAATGGATAGGCATACCCTCCCTGTCTGCAAACCTGATATCCTTAACTATGTGTTTACCCTCTACCCGCCGGGTTATGTCGAAGGCGTATCCATCACGCATCACCGTTTCGTGTGGTACCAGGTTGTCCAGTACATAGGGTGCGTTCAGGTAGTCTATTACCAGCAGGCCGTCTTCCTTCAGCCCCGCGGCGAAGGATTTTGCAGCCATCAGGTGGTCGCGGTCGCTGGTGAAATAGCCGAAGCTGGTGAAGAAATTGAAAGCATAATCGAAGTAGTTGATGTACAACGGGAAGCGCATATCGTGCACGTGAAAATGCAGTCTTTCGTGCTCGTATTCCTGCGCCTTCAATATGCCGGTGTAGGCGATGTCGATACCGGTAACATCAAACCCGTGCCCGGCCAACTGTCGGGCATAGCGGCCCTCGCCGCAGGCTATATCCAGCATACGGCTGCCGGGAATGGGCTGCAGGTGGTCTACCAGTGTTTCCACAAACTGTTCGGCCTCCAGTTCGTCCCGGTCGCGGTACAATATCTTGTAATATGCGGAGTTGAACCAGTTTTCGTACCAATCTTTCTTTTTCATATAAGCAGGCTGCAAGTTAAGCGCTCAGCAAAGGCAAAATTAATGATGTAATTTTGCACATCGCTTAAAAACTCATGGTAAATATAACATCTGATAACAAGTGGAAGAAGCTCGTCATCGTGGGCGACAGGGTGCTGATAAAGCCGTCTAAGCCTGATGAACGCACCAGCAGCGGCTTGTACCTGCCACCCGGTGTGCAGGAAAAAGAAAAAGTGCAACAGGGATATATCATCAAAACAGGTCCCGGCTTCCCGATACCCGTGGTAGCTGATGACGACGAAGCCTGGAAGGAACCACAGGAAAAAGTAAAATATATTCCCCTGCAGGCCCGGGAGGGCGACCTGGCCATCTTCCTCATAGGTGGCAGCACCGAAGTGTTATATGAGGGCGAAAAATATTATATAGTGCCCCAGCACAGCATATTGATGCTGGAAAGGGAAGAAGACCTGTAAAGAACTATCTTTGCACCCAATTTAAAAATTCAAATGAAATTAGCTTTAAGACGTTTTATAGTACTGTACCGTCTGCCATTGGCAATACTAATGTTGGGCCTGGGTTTCTGGCTGGGTTTTGAGGTGACCTGGTGGATAGCCTGGCTGCCTTTCCTGGTGGCGATACTGATGGTGGTCGCCCACTTCCTGATAGGGCCCATGACGCTGATACAGAAATATATTGAAGATGGCGATATGGAGGGCGCGCAAAAGCTGATGGACAAGGTGAAATACCCAAACCTGCTGTATAAGCCCGTGCGGTCGTCTTATTATATGTTGCGTGCCAACCTGTCTACCATGACCGACGACCTGGACAAAGCGGAGGAAGACCTGAAGAAAGGACTGGCCGCCGGTATGCCCGAGAAAGAATTTGAAGGCAGCGCTTACCTGCAACTGGGCGCCATCGCGTTTAAGAAAGGGAACAATAAAGAAGCCTACGAATACCTGCGCAAGGCGGTGAAAATGGGCCTGCCCGATAAGGACAGCGAGGCTACTGCTTACCTGCAACTTTCGGGACTGTGCATGCAGCGCAGGGATTTCCGCAGCTCAAAACTGTACTTCAGCAAAGCCAAATCCTGCAAATCGAAAAATGAGCAGGTGGTAGCCCAGATAAAGGAAATGGAAAAGTATATGTCGAGGATACCGGGGTGATTTAGGCGTAAGTCATAAGGCGTAAGTCGTGAGGCATAAAGTTTTTTTTAAGGGGGCGGGACGTCCCTTTTTTATGCGTTATATATAAGGCTTTTTCTTTTGTTTTTTCCGGAGCCTGCAAAACCTGTTGTTTTGTATCGTTTGATATCGTTTTTTGAGGTAATCACGGTGGTTGATTGATGGTTGTAAAATTGTTATTATGTATAACTGTCTTCCAGGGTGGCCAGGACAGATGCTGAATTTTACCGAATTATTCCGTGCTAAGTATGTCAAAGAACTGCTGCATCGCATCTGGGGATGCGGATGACTATATTTACAAATATACGTAAAATTGTTGTGATTATCAACCTTCTGTCGAGCCGGTGCAAAATATACTATTAGGGGAGCGGGCCGCGTTCTACCGGTGGGTTTGTGTAAGACTACGCCGGAAAATCAACCGAGGGACTAAATTCTTAAAAATCCTTACGGGCACATTTGAAGATACGGAGGGCAACCATGTATCGCTGCATTCGGCGCAGTAATTTTTTTGCATAGAGACTGTATGTGACCGGCCAATATTATGGCCGGTTTTTTTGGGCCTGCATGGGAGGTAACCGGAGCCGTGGCACGGTTTTTTGCAGTGTTAGTTCTTACGAAGTCAATTCTACACTTTTTATAAAAGATGAAGCTATGCCTCTTTCGTATTATACATAGACCGCAATCGCGGTACGGTTTCAAGTCCTTTATAATCAATAAGCATTACCATTCATACACGCTCAATATTTATTTATGAACTCCACGAACAATATGGCTGACAACACACCCGCTGAAGATATAAGTATGGAAATTGCGGAAATTTCCACAACGACAGCCGCGACGCCGCGAAAGAAAAAGCCGAAAAAGGAACACATAGACTATATATACGATACCCGGCCGTCGGAGGCGCTGTACCTGGAACTGCTGAACGTGCTGACAGAAGTTCGCAATGGTAACTTTGACGTGCGGATGCCCATTGATAAAATAGGCATCAGCGGTAAAATATGTGATTCGCTGAATGAAATAATCTCGCTGAACCAGCGGATGACCCAGGAATTTAACCGGGCCAGCAAGACAATTGGCAAACAGGGTAAACTGACGCACAGGATAGATGTGCCTTTTGCAAGAGGGTCGTGGAGTACAAGCATTGACTCTTTAAACACGCTGATATCGGACCTGGTGCACCCGACCATCGAGATAGCAGGGGTGATCAGTTCGGTAGCCAAGGGCAACCTCTCACATGAAATGCCCACCCAGATAGGCGACCATGTGTTGCAGGGTGAGTTTGCACGCATCGCCAAAGAGGTGAACGACATGGTAAAACAACTGAACCTCTTCTCTATGGAGGTAACCCGCGTGGCGCTGGAGGTAGGTACTGAAGGTAAGCTGGGCGGACAGGCGAAGGTAAAAGGTGTGGCCGGTGTATGGAAGGACCTGACGGATTCGGTAAACCAGATGGCATCGAACCTGACGGGCCAGGTGCGGAATATAGCCGAAGTAACTACGGCCGTGGCAAGGGGCGACCTGTCTAAGAAAATTACCGTGGACGTAAAGGGCGAGATACTGGAATTGAAAAATACCATCAATACTATGGTGGACCAGTTGAACTCTTTTTCGTCGGAGGTGACCCGCGTGGCGCTGGAAGTAGGTACAGAGGGCAAACTGGGCGGGCAGGCGCAGGTAAAAGGCGTAGCCGGTACCTGGAAAGACCTGACGGATTCGGTAAACCAGATGGCATCGAACCTGACAGGCCAGGTGCGGAATATAGCCGAGGTGACAACGGCGGTGGCCAAAGGCGACCTGTCGCGCAAAATAACAGTGGACGTAAAAGGCGAGATATCCGAGCTGAAAAATACCATTAACACGATGGTGGACCAGCTCAATTCCTTCTCGGCCGAAGTGACCCGCGTGGCCAGGGAGGTAGGCTCTGAAGGCAAACTGGGCGGCCAGGCGAAAGTGAAAGGTGTGGGCGGTGTGTGGAAAGACCTGACCGACTCGGTAAACCAGATGGGCAGCAACCTGACGGCACAGGTGCGGAATATTGCGGAAGTAACGACGGCGGTAGCCAACGGCGACCTCTCGAAGAAGATAACGGTGGACGTGCAGGGTGAGATACTGGAATTGAAGAACACCATCAACACCATGGTGGACCAGTTGAATTCGTTTGGCTCGGAAGTGACCAGGGTGGCGCGGGAGGTTGGTTCTGAAGGTAAGCTGGGCGGGCAGGCTACGGTGGAAGGCGTAGGCGGTGTATGGAAGGACCTGACCGACTCGGTAAACCAGATGGCAGGAAACCTGACCGCGCAGGTGCGGAATATTGCAGAAGTTACTACAGCCGTAGCCAAGGGCGACCTGTCTAAAAAAATTACCGTGGACGTGCAGGGCGAGATACTGGAACTGAAGGATACAATCAATACGATGGTGGACCAGTTGAATTCGTTTGGCTCGGAGGTAACACGCGTGGCGCGGGAGGTAGGCTCAGAAGGTAAGCTGGGCGGGCAGGCGACAGTAAAAGGCGTGGGTGGCGTATGGAAGGACCTGACCTATAGTGTAAACCAGATGGCATCGAACCTGACGGCACAGGTGCGGAATATAGCAGACGTAACTACCGCGGTAGCCAACGGCGACTTGTCTAAAAAGATAACTGTGGATGTGCAGGGTGAAATACTGGAACTGAAAAATACCATCAATACAATGGTGGACCAGCTTAATTCTTTTGCATCGGAAGTAACGCGCGTGGCGCTGGAGGTGGGTACCGAAGGTAAACTGGGCGGCCAGGCCAAGGTGAAAGGCGTAGCCGGTGTATGGAAAGGACTGACCGACTCCGTGAACCAGATGGGTAGTAACCTGACGGCGCAGGTGCGGAATATAGCCGAGGTGACAACGGCGGTAGCCAAGGGCGACCTGTCTAAAAAAATCACCGTGAATGTTGCCGGTGAGATACTTGACCTGAAAAATACTATCAATACGATGGTGGACCAGCTCAACTCATTTGCCTCGGAAGTGACCAGGGTGGCGCTGGAAGTAGGTACGGAAGGCAAACTGGGCGGGCAGGCAAAAGTGCAGGGTGTGGGCGGTACGTGGAAAGACCTGACAGATTCGGTAAACCAGATGGGTAGCAACCTGACGGCCCAGGTACGGAATATTGCGGAAGTAACAACCGCCGTTGCCAAGGGAGACCTATCCAAGAAGATAACGGTGAACGTACAGGGCGAGATACTGGAATTGAAAAACACCATCAATACAATGGTGGACCAATTGAATTCATTTGGCTCGGAAGTGACACGTGTTGCCAGGGAGGTAGGCTCTGAGGGCAAACTGGGCGGGCAGGCTGATGTGCCGGGTGTAGGCGGTACGTGGAAAGACCTGACCGATTCGGTAAATAAAATGGCATCGAACCTGACAGGCCAGGTGCGGAATATCGCTGAAGTGACGACAGCTGTGGCGAACGGCGACCTGTCGCGCAAAATAGAAGTGGATGTAAAAGGCGAGATACTCGAGCTGAAGAACACCATTAATACCATGGTGGAGCAGTTGAGGGCGTTTGCATCGGAAGTGACCCGCGTGGCGCGCGAAGTGGGTACGGAAGGCAAACTGGGCGGGCAGGCGCACGTGCCGGGTGTTGCGGGTACATGGAAAGACCTGACAGATTCTGTAAACCAGATGGCGGGCAACCTGACCGACCAGGTGCGGAATATAGCGGACGTGGCCATTGCGGTAGCCAACGGCGATATGTCGCGCAAAATAACGGTGGACGTGCGGGGTGAAATATTGCAACTGAAAGAAACGCTCAATACCATGGTGGACCAGTTGCGCGCCTTTGCATCGGAGGTGACGCGCGTGGCCCGCGAGGTGGGTACGGATGGCAAGCTGGGCGGGCAGGCCTTCGTGCCGGGTGTGGCCGGTATATGGAAAGACCTGACCGACTCGGTAAACCAGATGACCGGGAACCTGACATCGCAGGTGCGAAATATTGCAGAGGTAACGAAGGCCGTTGCCGGTGGCGACCTTTCCAAGAAAGTGACCATTGATGTAAAAGGAGAAATATTCGACCTGAAAAAAACTATCAATACGATGGTGGACCAGTTGAACTCCTTTGCCTTCGAGGTGACGCGCGTGGCCCGCGAGGTAGGTACCGAAGGTAAACTGGGCGGACAGGCCAGGGTACAGGGTGTGGGCGGAACATGGAAAGACTTGACAGATTCGGTAAACATGATGGCATCGAACCTGACCGGCCAGGTGCGGGGTATTGCCAAGGTAGTAACCGCAGTGGCAACAGGTAACCTGAAACAAAAACTCTCGATTAGTTCCCGCGGCGAGGTAGCGCAGTTGACAGATACCATTAACGAGATGATAGATACCCTGGCCGTATTTGCCGATCAGGTAACCACCGTTGCCCGCGAAGTGGGTGTGGAAGGCCGGCTGGGCGGGCAGGCCAATGTGCCGGGTGCATCAGGTATCTGGAAGAACCTGACAGAGAACGTGAACCAGCTTGCCGAAAACCTTACTACGCAGGTGCGCGCCATATCAGAGGTAGCGTCGGCGGTGACAAAAGGCGACCTTACCCGTACCATACGCGTAGAGGCTAAAGGCGAGGTAGAAGAATTGAAGGACACTATCAACCAGATGATAGCCAACCTGAAAGAGACAACACTCCGCAACCAGGAACAGGACTGGCTGAAATCGAACCTGGCCAAGCTGACACAAATGCTGCAGGGGCAAAAAGACCTGAATACGGTAACCCGCCGCATCCTGTCTGAGCTCGCGCAGGTAGTAAACGCGCAATATGGCATGTTCTACATCCTGCAGCAAGACGATAATGCATCCAGCAAAGCATTGCAGTTATTCTCCGCTTACGCGTATAATGATGAACTGAACGATAAAAAAATATTTGCCCTTGGTGAGGGACTGGTAGGGCAGTGCGCCGTCGAAAAAGAAAGGATACTACTTACCAGTGTGCCGTCCGATTATGTGAAAATCGGTTCGGGGCTTGGGCAGGCGGCGCCGCATAACCTGATAGTATTGCCCGTGTTGTTTGAAACGGAGATAAAGGCGGTAATTGAATTAGGCTCATTCGAATCTTTCAGCGAAACACACCTTGACTTCCTGGAGCAGCTTACTGAAAGTATCGGTATCATGCTGAATACAATAGAAACCAACTCGAGGACCGAGCACCTGCTGGAGCAATCTCAATCGCTGACGGATGAATTGAGGATAACGAACGAAGAACTGCAGGATAAGGCGCACCTGCTTGTTAAACAAAAAGAAGAAGTTGAAAACAAGAACCGCGAGGTAGAAGAAGCCCGCAAATCGCTGGAAGAAAAAGCAGAGCAGCTTCAGCTTACGTCTAAATACAAGTCGGAGTTTCTTGCGAATATGTCGCACGAATTGCGCACACCGCTTAATTCGCTGCTTATACTCGCTCAACAGTTGTTTGAAAATAGTGAAGGCAACCTTACAGAGAAACAGGTGCGCTATGCGAGAACCATTCACAGTTGCGGCGACGACCTCATACAGTTGATCAATGATATCCTCGACCTTTCCAAAATAGAGTCGGGTTACATTACCGCTGACTTTATCAATGTCCGCTTCAATGAAATTACTTCCTTCGTTGAAACTACGTTCAAACATATATCAGAAAGCAAGAACCTCAAATTCAGCATTGAGATAGACGAAAACCTGCCTGATATAATTGAAACCGACGTTCAGCGCCTGAACCAGATACTCAAGAACCTGCTGTCGAATGCATTCAAGTTTACTGAAAAAGGTGAAGTGCGCCTGAGGATATATGAGGCCAATCGTACATGGAAGAGTGATAATCCTAACCTGGATGGTGCAAAACAGGTAGTAGCGTTCGAGATAAAGGACACAGGCATCGGTATTTCCAGGGATAAACAGAATATTATCTTCGAAGCCTTCCAGCAGGCCGAAGGTTCTACCAGCCGCAAATACGGCGGCACAGGCCTGGGGCTGTCCATCAGCCGGGGCCTTGCGGAGCTGCTGGGCGGCACGATAGAACTGGAAAGCGAAGCGGGGTTAGGCAGTTCGTTTATACTCTATTTGCCAATAGACTACAACCCGGAGACATTGACACGCGATAAGACGGCATTGTTGAAGGCCGGCGAGTACCATCGTCCGCAGGATGTTGCAGTAAGTAACACTCATGTAGCCAAAATGCCGGAACGCGACCTGGGTGGGGTGAATGAAATAATTAATGAAACAGGCGATGACAGGAACCAGGTGGCGGCTACCGACAAAGTAGTGCTGGTGGTGGAAGACGATATCAGGTTTGCAAAAATAATGATAGACAAGGCCCACGAAATGGGACTGAAAGTGATAATCGCCACCAATTTCGGCGAGGTGTTCGATATGATGAACAAGTACAACCCATGCGCTGTGACGCTGGATGTGAAATTGCCCGATGCCAGCGGATGGAAGATACTTGACCTCTTTAAAAACGATATCAATTTCCGGCATATTCCTGTACACATTATCTCGGGTGAAGAGAATAAAATACTTGCAATGAAACGAGGCGCAAGGAGCTTTCACCTCAAGCCGCTCAATACCGAAGCATTATCCTTATTGTTTGATGATATTGCGACGCTGAATGTGAGTATGCCCAAGCACCTGCTAATAGTGGAGGATAACGAAATAGACGCATCGCAGATAGCGAAGATGCTGTACAATGGCGACCTTATTGAGCTGACAATAGCAAGAACAGGGAGGGATGCTTTGCAACTGATGTCTGAACATACATACGATTGCGTGATACTGGACTACACGCTTCCTGACCTGGGCGGTATGGATTTTGTGATGGAGATAAGCACAGCGCGCAAAGTGCAGATGATGCCGATCATCATTTATTCGGCCAAAGATTTTTCTACCAGGGAGCGGACCCAATTAAAGCAATTTGCCAACCGTATTATCCTGAAGGATGTGAATTCCATTGAACTGCTGCTGGAAGAGACAGTGATGCATCTGCACCTGAACCATAAGGACCTTTCGCCCGAAAAACGAAAGGTGATAGAAAACCTGAGGCTGAAAGAAGATGTGCTGGCCGGTAAAAATATATTGGTGGTGGACGACGATATTCGTAATTTGTTTGCGCTGACCACGGCCTTTGAAAAATACAGGATAAATACCATTACGGCAGAAAGCGGGCAGGAGGCTATAGACATATTGAGCGAACGTACAGGTATTGATATGGTGCTGATGGATATTATGATGCCCGAAATGGATGGCTATGAGACGACGATGAAGATAAGGAGGGAGCACAAAAATACCAAGCTGCCAATAATCGCCGTGACGGCGAAAGCTATGAAAGGCGACCGCGAAAAATGTATAGAGGCCGGCGCTTCAGATTATATTACGAAACCGTTGAAAATAGATCAGTTGTTATCATTAATGAGGGTATGGCTGTACAAATAGCGGGTATGACCGAACTGGCAAAACACGAGATACTGGTGAATAGCCCTGCAATCAAACTATTGGTGGTTGATGACAGGGAGGATAACCTGTTTTCGATAGAGAGCATACTGGAAAAAGACAACTACGTAATACGCACTGCCACATCCGGCAGGGAAGCGCTGAAAATACTATTAAAGGAGCAGGACTTCACATTGATCCTTATGGATGTACAGATGCCGCACCTGAACGGATTTGAAACCGCCGAGCTTATATATGAGCGTGACAAATTGAAACAGGTACCAATAATTTTTATTACAGCCAACGACCGTGGCGACGACAATGTATTTAAGGGTTACCAGTTGGGTGGTGTTGATTATATATACAAACCTGTAAACGCGGACCTGTTAAGGGCAAAGGTGGCAGTGTTTGTAGAGCTGTATAAGAAGAACAGTGAACTACTGATGCAGGAACATAAACTAATGGCCGTAAACAGGAGCCTCGAAAAGGAAATTGAAACAAGAAGATTGTCTGAGGAGAAGATAAACTTGCTGAACCAGCAGATGGCGGAAAATATATACCAGTTGAAAGTTACCAATAAAGAGCTGGAGCGTTTTGCTTTTGTAGCCTCTCACGACCTGCAGGAGCCCATACGCAAAATAATGGTGTTCAGTAAAATGCTGAAAGATAAACATAGTGGCACGTTTGAACCGGAAGCGGCCGACTTGCTGGAACGTATTATCAAATCGTCGGCAAGAATGCAGCAACTGGTAAAAAACCTCCTGGATTTTTCACGGACCGCCCAGGACTCCGGGGACTTTTATGACGTGGACCTGAATTTGATATTGAACAACGTGCTTTCCGACCTGGATGAATACATAGAACAAAAACAGGCTGTAATCACCACCTGTCAACTTCCCACGCTCAGGGCCATTCCCGACCATGTTCATCAACTGTTCCAGAACCTGATAATGAATTCTTTAAAATTCTGCAGGCAGGATACACCGCCACAAATTGTAATTGGCGCTGAAAAGGTAAAAGGGATGCACATACCCGGGGTGTCTTATGATAAGTATGATGAGCATTTTTTCAGGATATCAGTTGCCGATAACGGTATAGGTTTTGAAGAGCAGTATCACGATCAAATGTTCGTTGTGTTCAAACGCCTGCACTCTGCTGAACAATTTGAAGGCACGGGTATAGGATTGTCGATATGCAAAAAGGTAGTGGAAAAACACAATGGCTACATATTTGCCTCAGGCAAGCCAAACGAAGGCGCGACCTTTACAATAGTATTACCTGCCCAACAACAAAATTAGATAGCCATATACCGGTCTACCGGCAATTTGTCTTCACATTCCTCCAATAGCTGCGTTACGGTTTTGTTGAAAACCGGGTGTAATAGTTGCGGGGCAATTTCCTGCAAAGGTACAAGCGCGAAACGGCGGTCTTGCAGGCGGGGGTGCGGCACGGTCAGTTCGGGGTGGTTGATGATTTCGCTACCGTAAAAAAGAATGTCAATATCCAGGGTGCGCTGCCCCCATTTTACGGTGCGTTGCCTGCCCAGTGCAGCTTCTGTTTTTCTCGTCTGTTGCAGGAGTTCAAGCGGTTGTAATTTTGTTTGCACGCATAGTGCCATATTCAGGAAGGTGGGTTGGTCTTCCAGGCCCCAGGCTGCCGTCTCGTATATGGCTGATTTTTTTTCGATTGTTCCGCAGGTAGTTTGTACCTGTTCAATAGCTTGCTGCAGCCATCCTGTCCTGTCGCCCTCGTTACTGCCCAATAATAAATATACCACCTGCATAGAGCCGCAAAGATAACGAGGTTGGCTTAAGCTTTGCGCATGTGATAAAAGAGGTAGTCGCCAAGATCGTTTTCGTATTGTTGGATAATACTGTCTATTGCGCCCGACCGGATATCTTCTTCCAGTTGCACCAATCCTTGTTGTACCTCTGCTTCATCTGCATATATCCTGAAACTGGACACACCGCTCCGGATGCCCGGATCGAGATAAGCAGCAGGGCGATATTTATTGGAATAAAGGAAATGGTCCGTAAGGCCTTCGTGCACAAAATATTTTTCAGTGCTGATATCCGTGAAACCACAGTCTTCAAATATGCCTGTCATCGCGCCTATATCCGAGACAACGGCTGCCGAATTTGTCATGGTCCGGGGGAAATAATGGCAGAGCCAGTAGCCCATTAATTGTTCGGGTGTAAAACTGAGCAGCACGAACCTGCCGCCCGGTTTCATAATGCGGTGTATTTCGCGGAGGCCTTTCTGCATATCGTTCCAGTGGTGGATGGTAAACGTGCCAATACCGCCGTCGAATGTAGCGTCTGCCAATGGGATGGATTCGGCGGCTGCCTGTACAAATGTTATACCCGGATTATCGGCGGTTGCTTTTTCTATCATGACGCCGGACGGCTCTATGCCCGTCATGTTGAGCCCCATGCCGGTCAGTGCGCGTGTATAGTTCCCCGTGCCGCAGCCTATGTCAAAATACTTGCCTCCTTCTGCCGGCGCCAGCAGGGCATGCAGCCTGCCGGCGATATAAGCGTCGGCATGGCGGGTGCTGTTGTATGTAGTGCCTATTGTGTTGTAAACTGGTTGTTGCATCATAATCTTCTTTCAGGTTGTACTACTTGCGCGTAAAATATTTTGTATAGCTTTTTATCCGCCTTGTTAAACATATCTACCAATACCATGTAGTTCTCGTTTTGCTTACCGCCCTCGCCTGCGTGTAAGAATACCGCCAGCGATTCCTGCTCTTCTTTTTTCAGGCTCCGTACGATATCTACAAACATCTGGGGGTTTTTATTTGTGAGGTAATAGATGGTCTTCTGCAGTTCGTCAACAGCTCCCTCGCTCCAGGTTGGCAGATCTTTACCTATTGCAATGCTTTTGGGCAATACGGAATCGATATAATCATAACCTAATTTCCTGAACTTTTTTACATAATCTACGCTTTTGCCGGCGAGCTGGTCCTGCGTGTGTGCATCGAACACTTCAATAAAATCCACTTTATTGCCGGGAAAGGTATGGACGTACCGTAGCTGGAGTATTGGTGCGTGCGGCTGTTGCTGCAATGCCTCATAGGCCTGTTTCAGTTTTTGCGCCTGTTGTGACAATTGCTGCCCGTAGGCTGAGATTTGCAACCCCAGCAGCAAGACAGTAAGTAATCCTTTCATAAGCCGTTATTTTCGCAAAGTTACTGCCGGCAATGAAAAATAACTACAATAATCACCCCGGCAATAAAAGGTGTTTAACCTAATCTTGGTTTAATGCCCCTATATTTGTGGTAAATATTTAATAAAAATCCGTATGAAGCAATTCTTTAAGATGTTCTTCGCTTCGCTGCTGGCTATGATAGTAGCGGGCGTAATAGTAGTAGCGGTATTTGTAGGACTGATAATAGGAGCGGTGAACAGCGCCATGAAAGCCAAACCCAAGACAGATGTCGCAGCCAACAGCGTATTGTTTATTGATATGAAATCCAGGTTTGGTGAACAATCAAGGGAAAACTCCCTGGCGTTGTTTATGGGGGAAGGCTCTTACAACCCCGGATTGTATGACGTGGTGCGCTCGCTGGAAAAAGCTAAGGGGGATGACCACATAAAAGGCCTGGTGCTGAGATTGACCCCAACGCCTAACGGCTGGGCCACCCTGCAGCAGTTGCGCAATGCTATACTCGATTTCAAAACCAGCGGCAAGTTTGTATATGCCTATGGCGAAATAATTCCTCAAAGCACCTATTACGTAGCAACGGCGGCGGACAGTATATTCCTGAACCCTGTTGGTGATATTGAATTAAAAGGTTTTGCCACAGTGCTGGCATTTGTGAAAGGAACCTTGGATAAACTGGAACTGGAACCCGAAATATTTTATGCGGGCAAGTTCAAGAGCGCTACCGAACCTTTTCGCAATACGCAGATGAGTGAAGAAAACAGGCAGCAGATAAAAGAATTTCAGCAGGATTTCTGGACCGAGTTTTCTACGGTAGTGGCTCAGCGTATAAAGGCCGATACTGCTACGGTAAACCAACTGGCAGCTACAGGGGCTATAGAATTTCCTAAAGATGCCCTGGAACATAAACTAGTAGATGGCCTCTGGTATTCGGACCAGGTGAACGACCTGATGAAAAAGAAAACCGGTACCGCGGAGGATAAGGATGTGAAACTGGTAAACATCAATAAATATGCGAATAACCTGGACGGAGTGCATGGCAAGGGCGACCGTATAGCTGTATTGTATGCCGAGGGGAATATAATAGATGGGGAAGCGGATGGTAATACGCAGATAGGCAGCGCCGACATGGTGCAACTGATAAGGAAGATACGCAGGAATGATAAAATAAAAGCCGTAGTGTTGAGGGTGAACTCCCCCGGCGGAAGCGCCCTTGCAAGCGAGGTGATACTGCGTGAACTACAGTTGCTGCAAAAAGAGAAAAAACTGGTGGTATCGATGGGTGACGTAGCTGCATCGGGCGGGTATTATATATCCTGCTATGCCGACAGCATATTTGTAATGCCGAATACCGTGACGGGCAGCATCGGTGTATTTGCCATGTTGTTCAATACAGAAAAGCTGATGAAGAATAAATTGGGCATTACATTCGATAAAGTAAAAAACGCCCCATTGGCCGACTTCCCGAACGGGTACCGTGCATTGACAGCGGACGAGCAGCAGCGCATGCAGCGGGGTGTGGACCATATATATGGTATTTTCAAAAACCATGTAGCGAAAGGACGCAATATGACGCCTGAGGCTGTGGATTCAATAGCGCAGGGCAGGGTATGGAGTGGTGCGGATGCGGTAAGCATCGGGCTGGCTGATGGCTTTGGCGATATAAATCGTGCTATTGCCAGTGCGGCAGCCATGGCCAATGTTTCAGATTATTCGGTAGTTACCTATCCTGAAACGAAAGACGAATTTGAAGTATTTCTGAAACGCCTGGGTGGTGACGAGGGCGTTGCCGCAGCGGTGAAGGCTAACCTGGAAAAAGAGATCAACGAAGAATACCCGTTTGTGCAGCAACTGAAAATGCTGACCAGGCTGAATGGCAGTAAAATGATGCTGATGCCCTTTAGCCTGAGCATACAATAATAAAACTGTCAAAAAAGAACTTTAATCCCGCTGCTGCAGAGTATGCGGGATTTTTGTTGTTATATTTACCCCAGGTGAACATAAGATGACCTTTCCCCGGAAAAACCCTATACAATCATTTACTCTCGCCCTATGCTATGGAATAGGTTATTACCTGCTGCAATACCTGCTGTATAAGTTGCATGTTGTTCCGGCGTTCCCGTCAGTGGAAACTTTGCTGAACTGGGATGCCGGTTGGTATCATTCTATTGCGGGAAATGGTTACGCATATTCCGCCGATGGGTACAGCAATTCGGGGTTTTTCATCCTCTTCCCTCTCCTATGGAAAGCAGTTGGGTTGAACCCGTGGACAGTATCTTTTGTAAACATTGTTCTTTTTGCAGCAGGTTTTGCATTATTCAACAGTCTGTACCAATTGCGCACAACCGATAAATTACTATGGCTCACCTTCCCTTCATTTTATATTGAATTCGTTCCATATTCTGAGGCGCTGTTTGTCTTTCTCTCCACCATGGCGATGTGGGGCGTTTTGAAAAAGAAGAACTATGTAATATGGGTAAGCCTGTTCCTTTTATCCATGACCCGGCCGGTGGCGGTGATACTCGTACCCGCATTCCTTATCGTGGAGCTTATTACAAACGATAGAAGCGACTGGTGGCCTGCTGTCCGGCGCTTCATTTTTCTTTATTGCCTGCCTCTTGTCGCGGGGCTTGCGCTGTTCCTCTGGTACCAGTATTCCGTTACTGGTGTATGGATGGCTTATTTCAAAGCCCAAAGGGCGCACTGGGGGCATTAGTTTACAACGCCGGTATTGCCTTTTGGCAGTGCATTCGGCCTAAGACTGCTGTGGCTAAACGCAGCCGCCTTATTTCTCAGCTTCTTCACATTTTTGTTGCTTATAGGCTACGAGGTAAAATGGCTGACAAAGAACAAGGCACAAACAGATAAGCTGTTTATTCTTTCCTGCCTGTATTTTACCGGCATAGGCCTGCTTACTATCATTTCCAATTCCAATTGGGGCAGCAAGGGTACCAATATTTTCGACCTGGCGCGATATGCATTTGTGACGCCCTTCTTCTGGGTATTATTGCATAGGTTCACCATTAACACTTCTTACAGGTTTTGGGATTATCTCAAAATCTTCCTGCTGCTGAATGTTTCCTGGTTGTGTTTTGAGTCCTGGCAACATATCCAAAAATTACCCTACTTCAACCTTGCGTCATTATTTATACTGCTGTATATGTGGCAGGCGCCCGGCAGGCTAAAGTGGATAAGATATGCTGTATTAGCGGGCGTAGGTATTACTTTCCAGGTGCTCATGCTGCAATGGTATATAGCCTGGCAATATCCCGGATAAAAATATCCCCCTATGCCAAATCCGAATCGCGCAGGCCATCGTATATGCTTCTAAACTGATTATTTAACCAAATCTGATTTAGTTATGAAAAATGTAATGATGCTGCCTTTTATGGCAATGACACTGATTTTTATGCAACCGGCAAACAGCTTTGCCAAAGGTGAAGGAAAAGAAAAAACCGTAATGGTGGGCGGGGCGCCTATGTACCCGTCTAAAAACATTGTTGAGAATGCGGTCAACTCTAAAGACCATACTACCCTGGTAGCGGCTGTGAAAGCTGCGGGCCTTGTAGAAACTCTGCAAGGCGAAGGGCCGTTCACCGTTTTTGCCCCCACCAACGCAGGTTTTGACATGCTTCCCAAAGGTGCGGTAGACAACCTGTTGAAACCGGAAAATAAGACACAGCTCACATCTGTACTTACCTACCATGTAGTGCCGGGCAACCTGGACGCAGCAGAACTGATGAAATGGGTAAAGAGAGGGAACGGCAAAGCGAAGCTGACCACTGTGCAGGGCGGCGAGCTATGGGTAATGCATGACGGCAAGAACCTGTGGGTACAGGATGCCAAAGGCGGTAAGGCAATGGTGGCGATAAAAGATGTGCGGCAAAAGAACGGCGTGATACATGTAATAGACCATGTTTTGATGCCATAATATATTTTGCCGGTAGCCGGGTGGTGAATAGCTTTGCATAAAAATTGATTGGGGGACATTGTTCCCCTGGTCTGCATACGTAAAAAGCACACAGGTTGTGATCAGGGAAAGCATTTCGGTATTTGATATATTTAAGATAGGAATAGGGCCCAGCAGCTCGCATACTTTGGGACCTTGGAAAGCTGCACTCCGGTTTATAGACACGCTAAAAAAAGAAGGGCTGGATAAAGTGGAGCGGGTGACCGTAATGCTTTATGGTTCGCTGGCCAAGACGGGTAAGGGACACGGTACTGATGTGGCGGTCTTGCTGGGTCTGTGCGGGGAAGACCCTGTAACTTTTGACGTGAATGAAGTAACGCCCAGGATTGAGCAGATACGTGCCACCAAAGAGCTGAACCTGGATGGTAAGCAGGTTATCCCGTTCCATTATGATACCGACCTCGTTTTCCTTTATACGGAGAGCCTGCCCTTTCACCCCAATGCGGTTACCTTCACCTGCAGGTTTAAGGATGGGAAAGAAATAGCGGAAACATTTTATTCAATAGGTGGCGGCTTTGTGATAAAAGAGGCCGATGACAACATTGCCAGGGGTGACGTACAACTGTCTTTCCCTATTGACAAAGCCAACGACCTGCTGCATTGGGGGCGCAAAACCGGATTGAGCATAGCCGAAATAGTGCTGGAGAACGAAAGCGAATGGCGCAGCGAACAAAAGACTAAAGAGGGTGTATTAAAAATATGGCAGGTGATGCGCGATTGTATCTATCGTGGTAGCCTTGTGGGCGGGGAGCTGCCCGGGGGGTTGAAAGTAAAGAGACGTGCCGCAGGCCTGAATAAACGTTTGCTCGACGGCAGGCCATACAGCAACTTCGACGAATGGATACAGGCCATCAGGGCGGGAGGGGAGAACTTCAAGTATATCCTGGATTGGGTGAGTTGTTTTGCCCTGGCGGTCAATGAGGAAAACGCTTCTTTCGGCAGGGTGGTAACAGCGCCTACCAATGGCGCGGCAGGTGTGGTGCCGGCCGTGTTACTCTACTATATTATTTTCTGCGATGGGAATGATGAGGAAAAAATCATCCACTTCCTGCTCACTGCTTCGGAGATAGGCAGCATATTCAAGAAGGGGGCCACCTTATCGGCAGCAATGGGTGGCTGCCAGGCCGAGATAGGCGTTTCATCATCTATGGCGGCTGCGGCGCTTACAGAAGGCCTCGGCGGCAGTGTACGCCAGGCGCTTATGGCCGCCGAGATAGCTATGGAACACCACCTGGGCCTCACCTGCGACCCCGTGGCGGGACTGGTACAAGTGCCCTGTATTGAGCGCAATACCATGGGGGCCATCAAGGCTATCACGGCATCGCAACTGGCGTTGGGCAGCAATCCTGACAATGCCAAAGTATCGCTGGACCACGTGGTGCAAAGCATGTGGGAAACCGCGCTGGATATGAACCATAAATACAAAGAGACCTCCGAAGGCGGGTTGGCTACCAAAGTGAAGGGCGAAGACGACAATCCTATGCCGCTGAGCCTGCCGGAGTGCTGACGATTTCATTTCTCTTTTATTGTTTATATATTTACGGCATACAATAGCAACCCAATGACTCCGCGTAAACTCACTTACTTTTTAATAGCCATCACTATGTCTGCCCACGTAGCCTATGCTTATCAGCCATTTGCAGATAACGAGCAGTTTTATACCAGGCATCTGAAGCAAAATAAATACGCGATAGACAGCAGTGCCAGTGCTATTGTACTATACGACCAGGGAAGCTATGCTATACAACAGAGGGCCGACGGCACACCCTATTATAATATTACGGCACGCAGGGTAGTCAAAGTACTGACTGCCGGTGGCGTAAAACAGGCCGATATTATTATACCCTTTATTTCCTCTAAAGAAGTTTCGGGGAATGCGCTGAAGGTAAAGGCCAGGACGTATAACCTCGTCAACGGCCAGATAAAAGTAAGTGAACTGGACGACAAGGTAATAACTATAGATGTGGCCAACGAGCATGTTAAACTGTTGAAGTTCAGTATGCCGGCTGTGACGCCCGGTTCAGTAATCGAATATTCTTACGAGATCAACCAGGACCCCACGTACGAACTAATCGATTGGAGTTTCCAGGATGAGGTGCCGGTGCTGCACAGCGAGGTGTCGGCTGCTTACCCGGATGGTTTTTTTATAACTGCCCTGAAACGGACCAGTCAGCCCTTTATAACTTTTGATGAAAAAGACATTGCAAGTATGCCGGACTCTGCGGTGCCTCTTGCATATAGTACAGAACCCTCAAGCTTTGGTGGAAGAAACACGCTTCGCTGGGTACGTAGAAACCTGCCCGCAATAAAAGATGAACCATATAATTACAATATTGGCAACTATGTTGAGCGATTGACGGTTTACCTTGCAGGCACTATTTATGATTCAGAAGGAAATTTGTCCGGGTGGGAGGGGTTTAACAAGCAGGCGCATAGTTCATTTTCGGGCTATACCAACAACCTCGGCGGCAATATGGCTGCCAAAGAACTGATGGAGAAGGTGTTCAGGGACAAGAAATTTGACAATGGCCCGGACAGTGCGAGGTATGTATATAATTACATAAAAAAGAACTTCACTATTTCCTCCGGCAGCTTTGGCGGTAGTCCGGATGGGAAGATTGAAAAGTTGATACAAAAAAAGAACGGAAGTGCAATGGAGGTTAACCTGTTGTTGGTCAAGTTGTTCAACGACATGGGCTATAAAAGCAACATGGTGTTATTAGCCACCCGCGGGCGACTGAGGCTATCGCCGGAATATCCTGTGCTGGATAATATTAATTACGCAGTTTGCCGGACAGAGATTGGTGATGCCCGATACTATGCAGATGCAGGGGCGAAGTATTACCCATTTGGAGTGCTTGACCCCAAATGCTACAACGGTTTTTCCTGGGCAGTGGGTGAAAAAGGATATAAGGTAAATATTTCACCCGATGAAATTCGGGAGCGTTCCATGATGGTGATAGCGACAGAAAGTGCGGACGTCAATAATTATATAATAAAGATATCTGAAACGGCGGGTGATGTGTCGAGCGCCGGGTACCGCGAGCAGTGGACAAAAGACAGCGCTGAAGTAAAGGTACATGTCCTGAACCAGGTAAAGGCTTTACCATTCAAATCTGAGTTACTAGAGTACAGTGTTGAAAACCTGGACAATACCGATAAGCCGCTTAAGATAACTTACCGCGTGAAGGTGGAATGGCCCAGGGAAGAGAAATTGTTTATAACACCCTCACTATATGACTATTTTACCGAAAATCCTTTTAAAGTGACTGTTAGAGCATCGCCTGTGGAAATGCCTTGCGCGTTGGACATTAACTATATGCTGATGCTGCAGTTGCCAGATGGATATAGGGTGGAAGAAGTGCCTGAATCAAAAGCACTGAAGCTGGATAACAATAATAGCTATAAATACCTGGCGGAGTATAGAAAGGAAACCAATATGTTTATGGTGAGTACAAGACTGCAGATGGCGAATACCTATTTTGAGCCAGGCAACTATACGGCCCTTAAAAGCTTTTTTGACAAAATCATGGAACAGCAAAACGCCAAGGGGCTGATATCAAAGAAAACATCAGATGAATAAAGCCTTGTTGACCGTGGTGATGTATATGGTCGCCTTTTTCCCGGGTCGTGGATTAGCTAAGAATGAGAAATACTATCCGGCAGATTCAATAGATAAGGACCTGCGAAAATATGCAGACGCTGTGGTCAGGAACTATGACCTGGATGTATATATTGACGATGAGGGCAAGACCGTCACAGTAACCACAACATTTGTAGTAACGGTGCTGAATGAACACGGCAGAAAGCAGGGCGACTTCTCCGGGCATTACAGTTCGTTTGAAGGCGGATTGAAACTGGAGGGCGCTGTGTACGACGCCGGAGGCAAGCTGTTGACCAGGATAAAAAAATCGGATTTTTCGGCACGCAATGCCTCACCCTACTACGGGCATTACGATGATGTGAAAGTGTGGGAATATAAAGTTGCGGGCAGGCAGTATCCTTATACCGTGATGTACACTTCTGAATCTACCGCCGACCACACTTTTTTCTTGCCTGGTTTTGATCCACAGCCATCCCTTAACTGCGCCGTGGAAAAAGCATCCTTCCGGGTGGAGGCGCCGGCTTGGTTTAAAATCAAATACAAGCATTATGGCTATGGCGAAGAATATCCCGGCATAACTGACCGGGAAGGTAATAAGGAATATCGCTGGGAAACAGCGGGACTGAAAGCAAGAAAAGAAGAACCGTTGGAGTATCAGCGGGAACACTCTAAGGGGGGCGTATTGATCACGCCGGTGGAATTTGGTTTAGATGAATACAAGGGTGGGGCAAGGTCCTGGGAGGAATTCAGTTCGTTTGTTTACAAATTGAATGAAAACAAGGAAGACTTGCCTGATAGTATCAAAGGAAAAGTACCAGTGATCACAAAAGGAATAACCGACACTTTCGATAAGATACAGGCTTTGTACAAGTTCATGCAGGACAATACACGGTATGTGGCCATCGAGTACGGAATAAGCGGCTGGCAAACTATGCCCGCGAGTTACACTGCAGAAAAACAATATGGTGATTGTAAGGCATTGAGCTACTATATGAAGGCGTTGCTGAAAGAAGCAGGCATAGCGTCCAATGCGGTTTTGGTGTACGCCGGAAGGGAAAATAGCCAGGAGGTTGTAGAAGAGCTCCCGGGCCCGCAGTTCAACCATGTGATATTGCAGGTGCCGCTGAAAGAAGATACGGTGTGGCTGGAGTGTACAAGCAGCGAATTACCTGCCGGCTTCCTGGGTAATTTTACGCAGAACAGAAAAGTGTTGGTCCTGTCTGAAAAAGGGGGCAAAATAGTGCGCACACCCGGGTATGATACAGCTTACAATAAAATATACCGCCATGTGACAGCCAGGTGTAATGAGAACGGCAGTATGACATATAGCATAAACAACCTGTATTGCGGCGAGTCTGCAGTGGAAATGTACCTGGCTACCCAAGACAAAAATGCCGCTGAAATAGACCGGTATGCCAGCGGTAAGTTTTCTTTACAGTCTTATACGGTCAGCAATCCGGCATACAAAAGACTGCCTGTAAAGCGAAATATTGTGATGGGCGAAACTTTGGATATACAGGCAAACGGTATGGTCAGCAGGACAGGTAAATACACTGTTCTCAACTATAACCTGTTGCCACTATCATTGCCCGAAATTAATGAAACAGGAGAGCGGCATATGTCCTTTCAAATAAGTACGTCAAGCCAGACTGTGGATAGTTTCACCATAGATATACCTGCCGGCCTGTCAATAGCCGGCATGCCCGAAGTGGTGGAGGAGATGCAGATCTTCGGCTATTATTCGCGAAGGGTGCTTGTGAATGGAACCCGGGTGACCGTCGTAAGAAAGATGGCAGAATTCCAGGGCGTGTACGAGCCGGAGTTATTTACCACCTATGTGCAATGGCTGGATAAAATACGAAGAGACGGAACAGGGCATTTGATGCTATCGGGAGATTAATAGCATAATGGCCTGTGCCGAATAAAGATTATTTTTGTCCCATGAACTTTTCATTCTTAGAGCAGCTTTTCGGTACACAGTACAATAAAGACAATTTCTTCCTGCTGGCGGGGCCGTGCGTGGTGGAGGGCGAGGATGTCATTATGCAGACAGCAGAAAGGGTGGTGTCGATATGCGCGCAATATAAAATCCCCCTGGTATTCAAATCTTCATACCGAAAAGCTAACCGTACAAGATTAGACAGCTTTACAGGCATAGGTGATGAAGCTGCTTTAAAAATATTGGCAAAGGTTCGCGAACGTTTTGGCGTGCCCGTAGTAACGGACATACATGCTGCCGATGAGGCCGCCATGGCTGCTGAATATGTGGACGTACTGCAGATACCGGCCTTCCTATGCAGGCAGACGGATTTGTTGGTCGCGGCCGCCAATACGGGCAAAGTGGTGAACGTAAAGAAAGGGCAGTTCCTGAGCCCGGAGGCGATGCAGTTTGCCGTAACAAAGCTGCAGGAAAGCGGTAATGACAAAGTGATGCTTACCGACAGGGGGACCACATTCGGTTATCACGATTTGATAGTGGATTACCGCGGCATACCCACCATGCAAAAGATGAATGTACCTGTTATACTGGATTGTACCCACTCACTGCAACAACCTAACCAAAGCAGCGGTGTAACGGGCGGCAATCCCGAAATGATAGAAACAATAGCCCGCGCGGGCATAGCGGTTGGGGTAGATGGCTTGTTCATCGAAACACATCCTAATCCCGCAGTGGCAAAATCGGACGGCGCCAATATGCTGCACCTCGACCTGCTGGACGGGCTTATGAATAAGCTCACCAAACTGAGGGCAACTGTTAATACCCTATAGTTAAGGTAGCATATCATAACCTATGCCGTTGTACGCAGAGGTTGAGTATTTGCCGTGGTTGAAATCTACCTGCCGCCCGTGCAATACGGTGTTGTAGTAATTCCATACTTCTTTGGGGATTGGCTGCTTTTGGCGCAGCGTAATAAAATAACTATGTTCCTCCCCCACCAGTTTATTGAAATTGACATAGTGTGCATTGGGGCTGAGCGGCCTCCTGAGCCTGCGGCCCAACTGGCGTTTTTTATTAATTAGTTCCGGCCAGAACAGGGTTTTATCTTCCGGGTTATACTGCACGTAAATGTTTTCAGCAAAAACAACCTTGTTCAGCCATTTTGCATGGCGGGCTTGGGGCACACAGGGAGCGTTCAGCACTATATTATCTACCCATACCACATCGTTCAGCGGTTCCAGTTTCTTTTTCTTTACCGTTTGCCTCAGCAGGTAGTTGCCCATACTGTGGAAGAACAGGCTGAGATTGCCGTTGCCCATCCTGCCCGACAACTTATAAGCTTGTATCGTATCCAGCACGGGGACATAATCTTTATAAGTCTGCCTGGCATTGCTGATAGCGAAGAGGTAATTGCCCAGTTGCTTTTTGGTGGTGGTAATGCTGGGGTAGTCAAGCATAATGACATTTACATCGTGTTGCGAGGCCATCATCATGCCCCTGTTCACTTCAGCGGTAAATATCTTGCCCATGCCTTCGGTATACACCACCCAGTCCTTGTTTTTGTGCGGTACCAGGCCTATGGCTTTTTCCAGGTTGGCCACTTGCAGTACATGCCAGCGCCCGGCATGAGCATATACAAAGAAATACAGCAATTCACCTTCGCCCCTTATCTCGCTCATGAAGCGTAAACTATCTTTTGTAACAAACCTGTTGGTGACTACCACTATGGATGTATCTACTTTGGAGAGATCGGTCTTGTAATTTTTCTCAAATACCAGCCTGGCCCACCACGCTTCTTTGTTGAAAGGATATTCCTGGCTATATGCGGGTAAGGAAATGAATATCAATAGTAATATGGTTATTAACCTGTACATATAAAACTAACAATACGCTTGTGCTATGGTTTAAAGTTAAGGCGATTTTGGCTAACCCTTTACAGGGGATAGATATTCAGGTATTTATAAGTATTTTCAGGCCTTCATTAGCATTACGATTCATGAATATTACAAAGCAAGCCGCACTGCTGTTAACGGCAGTTGTGTTCGTCACTACACAAGCCATAGCGCAAAAGAAACAGTTTACCATGGCAGAGGCTACCAATGGCCTCACAACAACGCTGGTGCCCGCGGGGTTGAAAAGCGCAAGCTGGGAACCGGGCACGAACAAATTGTACCATGTGGTGAAAGCCCCGAAAGGCGAAGCCTGGGTATCGGTATCGTTCCCATCGCTGAAGGTAGATACGGCGTTGAAATTAGAAGAACTGAATAGCGCGCTGGGCAGGAAAGACAAAACATTGCCTGCATTGCACTGGATAAGCAAAGGACTGGTATGGGTAAAAAACGGCGACGAACTGGTGCAGGGCCTTGCTACCGCGGGCGGTTTCATGTGGTCGAAATGGGTGACGCTGCCGAAAGAAGCGGCGAACATCACTGTGGATGAATACCAGAACCTGGCGTACACTGTAGAGAACAACCTGTATATGATAACCCGGGATAGACGGGAGTGGACGGTTACGAATGATAAGGATGAGCATATCATCAACGGGCAGTCGGTGCACAGGAATGAGTTTGGTATTGACGGCGGTATTTTCCTCTCGCCGCAGGGCAATTACCTCGCTTATTATCATATGGATGAAACGATGGTGGCCGATTACCCCATAGCCGACTGGAGTGGTGCGCCCGCGAAGGCTAAGAATATAAAATACCCGATGGCAGGTGGCACGTCACACCAGGTGAAGCTGCATGTGTTCAACCCGGCAACAGGCAATACGACAGTTATCAATACAGAAGGCCCGGCCGACCAATACCTGACCTGTGTGACCTGGAGCCCCGATGAGCGATACGTATATATAGCCATACTCAACCGGGAACAGGACCACCTGTGGCTGAACCAATACAATGCACAATCGGGTGTACTGGTAAAGACACTGTTTGAAGAAACGGACCCTGAATATGTAGAACCCTTGCACCCGTTTAAGTTTTTGCCGGGAGAGAAAGATAAATTTATATGGTGGAGCCAGCGCGATGGGTATATGCATCTGTACCTGTATAAGACAGATGGCCGGCTTGTGAAACAACTGACCAAAGGCGAATGGGTAGTGAATAGTATTGCAGGAGAGAACGAAACAACAAAAGAACTTATCATAACAGGTTCTAAGGAAAGCCCACTGGAAGAACATATGTATGCCATGAACTGGAATACAGGTAAGCTGCGCCGTATAGATACGGAACCGGGCTGGCATACGGCTACCGTAAACAAGAACGGTAAATATATACTGGATGTGTACAGCAGCGGCGACGTGGCAAAAAGGTCTGTGGTGAGAAGCACTGATGGCAACTATGCGCAACTGCTGAAAGATGCCGGTGACCCGCTGGCCGCCTATGAGCGCCCCGAAGTGAAAAGCATAACACTGAAGGCGGACGATGGCACACCACTGTACGGAAGGCTGATATTACCCACGGACTTCAACCCCAATAAAAAATACCCGGTAATAGTGTACCTGTACAATGGCCCGCATGTGCAGCTGGTGCGCAACTCATTTCCTGCCAGCCGCAACCTGTGGTACGAATACCTGGCGCAACATGGTTATGTAGTCTTCACCATGGACGGCCGTGGTAGCGGCAACCGCGGCCTGGCTTTTGAACAGGCGATATTCGGCAAACTGGGTACGGTGGAGATGCGCGACCAACTGAAAGGAGTGGAATACTTAAAGTCGCTGCCCTATGTAGATGGCAACCGCATGGGCGTGCATGGCTGGAGCTATGGCGGATTTATGACCACTTCGCTAATGTTGCGGCAGCCGGGTGTGTTCAAAGTAGGTGTAGCCGGCGGCCCGGTTATCAACTGGATGATGTATGAAGTGATGTACACCGAGCGTTACATGGATTCGCCCGAGCGGAACAAGGCTGGCTATGACAACAACAACCTGCTGAACTATGTGAAGAACCTGCAAGGGAAACTGCTGGTAATACACGGCACTGATGACGATGTGGTGGTATGGCAACATTCCATCAACCTGCTCAGGAAGGCTGTGGAAGAAGGCGTGCAGATAGACTATTCAGTATATCCCGGTCACCCGCACAATGTGCGCGGCAAAGACCGTGTGCACCTGATGCAGAAGATAACCGACTATTTTGATTTGTATCTGAAGCCATAGGGTATGCCTCGTCGTCATTGCGCGGAGCGAAGCATGAGCGACAAAGCAATCTCGCGTTATGTGAGAAATATTGTTGGAGGGCTTATAGCCTCCGGCTGCATAAAGATGAGGGTATCATTGTAGCGGCGGCCAGGGGACAAGGAGCCTCCTGGCCAGGCAGCCGGCAACAGTTGGGCGTTACAGCTATTCTACATTTTTTGCATGTCCCTTATAGTATTTTCAATCCAATCATAAAAGACAGATACGCGGGTCCACTGGCTTACCTGGCTATAATATCCCTTTGTGATGAAGTCCGCCACTGCTACGCCGCCGCCGCTACATATGCCAATCAGTTCCCACCGTTGGTTTGTTTGCCTGAATAATGGTCCGCCGCTGTCACCGCCGCCTACGGCATATTCCAACTCTACCGGCTCGGGGCTACCCATTTTATTCCATTCTTTTATCTCAGGATGGTCGAAGTCGGCCATCAATACTGTAGGCCTGTTGCTTATTACATGCCCCCCAATGCTATCTATCCGGTTTTGTCCCGCAATCTTTTCCATATATATATCAACCTCTTCAGGTTTATCTGCCCTTCCCGATACCCCATAGCCTACTCCTGTAGCCAACACGTTCAGTTCGTCAAAAACACTGTTGATAGCAGCGGGGTGAATCCCATCTACAGTGTCTTTTAATTCTATTAATACAATATCACATCTGCCCTCCCTGGTATTGGCCAGGTATTCGGGATGAATAACCAGTCTGTTTCCTGCATACCTTTTGTGGTTGAACCTGAATGTATAGTCTGAAGCCTCTCCCGGGGCTATATTAATCTGTTTGTACGTGGTGATTTTCTGCCCGTTTACGACATATTGAGTATCTATTACATTATCGCCCTTAATAAAACAATGTGCTGCGGACAGTACGTACCTGTTACCTATCAATACGCAACTACCAATAGGCGCCCCGCTATAGTCTTCGAATACTTCGCCAACACATGCAAATTCTTGTTGTTGCGCCATCTTTTTATATTTTTCAGGGTCGGTATCGTGCCTGTAAATGCCGCTATAAACTGGTGATGACGCCAGAGCCATGAAGAAAACAAATAACCTTTTCATTGTTTTTTTGCAAACCTAACTTTAACACATACTATTATTTGTTTAAAGTAGTTAACCAACCTTAAATAACGTTAAACGCATCGTTTCTTATGACAGGGGCACTACCTTAGTATTATGAAGAAAGGGAAACTAATAGGTGTGGCAGGTATCGTTAGTTCAACTGCTATTGCTATAGTACTACTATGGAGCGGGTACATTTTTTTCAGGTTGGAACAAAAGTTACTGGCAGATAAATTTGGCGATATTACAAATGCAGTTGCTACTATCATTCAAAACGAAAACCTGACGCTTAATAACCTGGCCGGGAGCTACAAAGATAGAGACGGAGCTAACAAACAAGCTTTCGCCATAGGTATGACGGGCAATACCGGTAAAATGCAGATAACATTTGACGATGAAGAAACTAGGCGAAAAAAGAACAGCGCCTTGCCGGACAGTGTGCCAAGCTTTAATAAAGATACACTTGAGCGATTAGGCATTTCGTTCATACCTGGTGCCGTACATACAATAAATGATTTTGAACAACTACTGAAGGATAGCTTGTGCAAAGAACAATTTCACGGTAAGTTTTATATCACCCGGCAGGCCAGGTATAGCCCCTTATTTGTCGCGATTGCTGATAGTATTTCTTCGCCTGGCCTGTATACCACCCGCCCCTTTATCATTAATTATTATCAGCCCGATGTGTACCGTATCGGTTATACTGTATCATTCAAAGACATTTTGATAAATATGGCAGGGTATATTGCAGCGGCTGTATTTATTCTTTTGCTCGTACCTGCAGCTTTTCTTTTGTATTATAGGGCATACCGTTTGCAGCACGAATCAGCCATGTTTAAAGAAACACTTCTCAGCAATATTACGCATGAGTTAAAAACCCCGCTTACATCCCTGCAGCTAATAATAGAAAGCCTTGTACAAGATACACCCGCGGGAACAAACACACAAAATGCAGGTTTTGCATCATCTGAATTGAACAGGATGAAACTGATAGTAGACAAGATACTCGCCTACGGGAAAATGAACCGTATAGAGTTTTCCGTAAATGTAGAAGTCATAGATATTAGCGAGGTGGTGACAGAGGCCGTACATGCAATGCATATATTATGTATGCAAAATAACGCCTGTGTAGCATACGATATTACGGAGCCAATAAAGTTTGCAGGAGACAGGACGCTTTTGGTAAATATGTTAACATCACTGATAGACAACGGTATTAAATATAATACGAATAAAGCACCCCGCATCTTCATAAAAGTATCCAGGAAGGGTAACAGTATTTGTATTATGGTGTCAGACAACGGGGTGGGTATCGATACACCGTATCGGGAAAAGATTTTCGAACCATTTTTCCGGATACCCACCGGAGATACACACGATGTTCGGGGGAATGGTTTAGGGTTGAGCTTTGTTGCGCAGACTGTACAATTGCATAACGGCAGCATAACTGTTGATAGCCGGCCCGGTGGTGGAGCTGTTTTTACTATTATTTTTCCTTGTTAAAGCATTTTACTGTTTATTAGATGAAGCACAGGATATTATTTGCAGAAGATGAAAAAATACTTGGACAGCTTGTAACAGAAGCCTTAAGAAAGGAAGGCTTTGATGTGCACCACGTCAGCAACGGTAGCCAAATACAGTTAGCATATCGTGAATACCGCCCCCATCTGTGCCTCCTGGATGTTATGTTGCCGGGCAAAGATGGATTTGAGGTTACACGGCAGATACGCTCCGTTGATAAGAATATACCCATAATATTATTGACGGCTAAAATTCAAACCGGCGACCTGGTGAAAGGTTTTGATGCAGGTTGCAACGATTATATACGCAAGCCGTTCAGTATGGGTGAGGTAGTAGTGCGTATCAATAGCTGGCTAAAAGAAAAATATGGTATCGCCCAACCTGGAGAACCTGATGAAATACCAATCGGGGCTTTTGTGTTTATGCCCGCAAGGCTGGAACTGCGTACACCTGATGATAAAGTGATAACACTTACCTACAAGGACGCGGCTATATTGAGTCTGCTGTACAGGCACAGGAACAATGTAGTAAGCAGGGATGATTTGTTGCACAAAATTTGGGGCGATAACTCTCTTTACCATTCACGTACCCTGGACGTGTATATCAACCGGATCAGAAAATATTTCAGCAATAGCCCTAATACGATTATTACGCTCAAGGGTGTGGGTTACCGTTTTATTTGTGGGTAATGTTAGAGATTATGGGTTTTGTGATGATACTGTACCTTCCGGATGCTTTTTTCGACCTACAGTTCAGGTGACAGGTAGCGGGTTGAGAATAATTCATCACGTTTCGTGAGATGGCTTCGTACCTCGCCATGACCTAAAGAGGGGATGAGCCCGTGGAAATAACCAACACTAAAGTGTAAATTTGCGCATGCAATTATCAGCACTAACAGCTATCAGCCCGGTTGACGGGCGTTACAGGAGCCAACTGGCGCCGCTGGCTCCGTATTTTTCAGAGTTCGGGCTTATCAGGTACAGGGTATTGGTAGAGGTGGAGTATTTCCTCTTCCTGGCACAGAAAAAGGTATTTACCCTGCCCGCCGAGGCCAAGCCCGCGAAACTGCGTAAGATATATACAGAGTTTACAGAAGAAGATGCACAGCAGATAAAGGCTACCGAGCGCGTCACCAACCACGACGTAAAAGCCGTGGAGTACTTCCTGAAAGAGAAGCTGAAAGCCTTGGGTGCGGGTGATGTGTTGGAGTGGGTACACTTCGGCCTCACCTCGCAGGATATCAACAATACCGCCATACCACTGAGCTGGAAGGATGCCATGGAGCAGGAATACCTGCCCATGTTGCAGAATATTGTATTGTCGCTGAAAAAAATGGCAGGCGAATGGGCAGGCATACCTATGCTGGCCCGCACACATGGCCAGCCTGCATCGCCCACTACATTGGGTAAAGAATGGCAGGTATTTGTAGAAAGGCTGGAGGGGCAGGTAAGGTTGCTGAGCCATATACCCTTTGCAGCTAAGTTTGGCGGCGCTACGGGCAATTTCAACGCCCACCATGTAGCATTCCCCAAAACGGATTGGCAGAAGTTTGGCAACGAGTTTGTGAACAATAAGCTGGGCCTCGAGCGCATGCAGTACACTACCCAGGTAGAGCATTACGATAACCTGGCCGCCCAGTTCGATGCACTGAAGCGCATCAATAATATCCTGATAGATTTCTCCCGCGATGTCTGGACTTATGTGTCTATGGATTACTTCAAGCAAAAGACTAAGGCGGGTGAAGTAGGCAGCAGCGCTATGCCGCACAAAGTAAATCCGATAGACTTTGAAAATGCCGAAGGCAACCTGGGTATAGCCAATGCCTTGTACGAACACCTGAGTGCCAAGCTGCCCATCAGCCGCCTGCAGCGCGACCTGACGGATAGTACTGTACTGAGGAATATAGGCGTGCCTTTGTCGCACAGCTACCTGGCGCTCCGCAGTCTTGAAAAAGGCCTGGGCAAATTATTGTTGAATAAGGATAAGCTGAAACAGGATCTGGATAATAACTGGGCGGTGGTGGCAGAGGCGATACAAACCATCCTGCGCCGGGAAAACTACCCGCAGCCCTACGAGGCATTGAAAGAACTGACGCGCGGTAAGAGCAGCATTACCAAAGAAGATATACATCATTTCATCGGTACGCTGAAAGTATCAGCAGCAGTGAAGAAAGAACTGAAAGCCATAACGCCGCATAATTATACGGGGGTATTTAAATAGCAATTGAAACCACTACCCGAAATATTGCTGACAGACCTGGGGCAGGTAAAGGGTTTCGACAAAGGTGCATTCATAGCTGTTCATGAAACAGCAGCAGTCACTTCCGTCCGATTGCACCCGGTTAAGCAAACGGAGGTATTTGAAAATTATGAAGAAGTGCCCTGGTGTACTGAAGGACGCTACCTGCCCGAACGTCCCGTCTTCACAACCGACCCATTGTATCATGCAGGTGCGTACTATGTGCAGGAAGCATCGAGTATGTTCCTCAGCCATGTAGTGCAGCAGTTAATCCCTGATAGAAACAACCTTCGTGTGCTGGACCTATGCGCGGCACCCGGCGGTAAAAGTACATTGATAGCATCCCTATTGGAAAAAGACTGCCTGCTTATAAGTAATGAAGTCATCCGAGCACGTGCATCCATACTGGAAGAGAACATCACCCGCTGGGGATATATGAATACGTGGGTTGCCAGCAACGACCCCAAAGACTTCGGCAAATTGAAAGGGTATTTTGATGTTATAGTAGTAGATGCGCCCTGCAGTGGTTCCGGCCTGTTCAGGAAAGATGAAAGGGCTTTGGATGAATGGAGCGAAGCCAATGTGCAACTCTGTGCACAACGCCAGCAACGCATACTGGCCGATGTATGGCCGGCACTGAAAGAGAATGGAATTTTAATATACGCCACCTGTTCTTACTCGCCGCAGGAAGATGAAGAAATACTCGACTGGCTGGCTGATGATTTTGAAGTAACCTCATTGCCCGTGCAACTAAGGGAAGAGTGGGGTGTTGTGGAAACCACGTCAACAAAACATCAATTCAAGGGCTATCGTTTCTTTCCGTATAAGGTACAGGGCGAAGGTTTCTTTATAGCAGCTGTCAGAAAGAACAATGAAGAATCGGAACTGAAGCAACCGCGTTTCAAACCTGCACATGATAGTAAGGTGTACCAACAATGTAAACACCTCTTGCAAAGCGATGATTGGATATGCCTCGCGGATAAAGAAGGGTATATGGCTATTAATAGTCAACACGAGAGGGACCTGAACCTGCTGCAACAATATGTGTACCTGCGCAAAACCGGATTACAGTTGGGAAGCCCTGTGAAAAATGACTGGTTGCCTGCGCATGAAGTTGCGCTGAGTATAAACAGGTCGCAAAGCTTGCCCTCCATTGAAGTAAATAAAGAGCAGGCGTTAAAGTTTCTTAAAAAAGAGGATGCCGGTATCGTGGGCCTCGAAAAAGGTTGGTATCTTGTAACCTATGCGGGGCTCGGCCTTGGCTGGATAAAAGCCTTAGGCAACAGGGTGAACAATTATCTTCCGAAAAACTGGAGGATAAGGATGGAAATAACAGATGCAGATTGGGCATAATTATTGTATTTTCACCCATAGCCGTTTCTGGTATATGCTTAGGTCGTCATTAGTCATATTGTTTTTCATTCACGTGCTTACAGCAAGGGCGCAGATATCAGTGCAGGCTGAAAATCCCGGTATCGATACGCTGGAAGTAATGTTTCATAATGACAAATGGGCGATAGTACATAGCGTAGAGGCTGGTGATAATGTTTTCAGGTTATCACGTATGTACCACGTGCCGGTTGCCTTGCTGGCAGAAGAAAATAATATCAATTTCCAGTCGCCGCTTAATCCCGGGCAATTATTATTCATACCATATGGCCCTTACAACCAGGCCAAAGCAGTTGCAGGAGACCGGTTTGATGTGCGCCCTTTGCGTTACCAGGTGAGGAGGTATGATAACCTGTTCCGGCTTGCGCATCTTGCAGGCGTGCAGCAGAAGCAATTGCAGAAATGGAACGGTATGCCTGATAATTATATTGAAGAGGGTAGGGTGCTATTTGTAGGCTGGGTACTGTATGATATAAGCGATGGTCCGCTCGGCGACACGGTAGAGGTAAATGAACGCAAAAAGAAAGGTGAGGATAATGGTCGCCAGGGTACTACAACAAAAAAGAATGGCGTAGAGGAAACGGTAATTGTTATCAGGAAGAGTTATGCTGATACTTTGCCGGAAATAGAGCGGCTTTATATGTCGCAAACCAACAATGAACAAGTAGTGAACGAAGAAAAGGGTACCGCCGTATTTTTTGAAAACAAAGGCAAACTACAAGGGTCTAACGTTATTTACGCTTTTCACAACACGGCACAACGAGGCACTATCATTAAAGTACACAACCCCGGTACCAACAAGACCATATTTGTAAAAGTACTCGGTCCTATACCAGATACAAAGATGTATCATAACGCTGTGATTGGTATAGGTAGTGGCGCAAAAGAATTGCTGATGGTGAGCGAGGATAAGGCATGGTGCGAGCTACGGTATTCCCCGGCGCATTAGGTTACAGTTTGTTTGTATAATTTTGTCCGCTGAATGAAAGTATTGATCATCAGGTTTTCGTCTATTGGAGATATAGTATTGACCAGCCCTGTCATACGCTGCCTTAAGAAGCAGGTTCCCGACATACAGGTACACTATCTTACCAAGGCATCTTTCCGGCCTGTTGTTGCGCACAATCCTTACATTGACAAATGTTATTACCTGGAAGACAACCTTGATAATATTATCCCTGACCTGAAGCGGGAGAAATATGATTACATTATTGACCTGCACAAAAATATCCGCACGTTAAAGGTGAAGCGTGCATTAAAGTGCAAAGCCTTTAGCTTTCCTAAACTTAATTTTCAGAAATGGGTGCTGGTCAATTTCAAAAAAGATATTCTGCCTGATAAAAGTATAGTAGAACGCTATTTTGAAGCGGTGCAGCGCCTTGGGGTAAAAAACGATGGCCATGGACTCAACTATTTTATTCCGGAAGCAGACGAGGTCACGAACCGTGATATACCTATGAGCCACTGGGCAGGTTATATAGCCTGTGTAATAGGTGGGTCGTACCCCACCAAACAGTACCCGGTAGAAAAATGGAAAGAGCTATGCCAGTTGTCGCCATTCCCGGTTATTTTGTTGGGCGGGCCCGAAGACAAGGTAGCCGGCGATGAAATATCAGCGGTGGATAACGTGAAAATCTATAATGCCTGTGGAAAATTTAGCCTTAATGAGTCTGCCTGCCTGGTTAAATACTCTAAAATTGTTATAAGTAATGATACCGGCCTGATGCATGTAGCTGCTGCATTTAAAAAACCTGTTATATCTTTATGGGGCAATACTGTCCCAAAATTCGGGATGTTTCCCTATTATGGGTATAACAACCTGGGAACCAATATTTTTTCCCAATCAATCATAGTAGAAAACAACGCATTAAATTGCCGGCCTTGCAGCAAAATAGGGTATGATAAATGCCCGAAAGGTCATTTTAAGTGTATGAATGATCTTGAAAACATAAAGATAATTAATTACATACACCAAATTTGGCCTTCTGCCCAACCATAAAGATATATTTAGTGTCTTATCAGGATTGTTATGTGGATTATTTTTGAAGTATAATTCGCCAGCTTTAATAAATTTGTCGTAAATTAACACCGGTCTATTAAGTAATATAAAATAATAAAAATATGAGAAGGTTTATCTCATTGGTTTCAGTAGCAGCAATTGTATCAATATTTGCTCTTTGGCCTGCAAAGGACGCAAAAGCTTCTCATTGTGCAGGTGCTGAACTAATTTATGTGCATATCAGCGATTCTACTTACCAGTTTTTCATGAAGTTTTATCGCGATTGTACGGGTATATCGGAACCTGGGTCATTTAGCTTGTGTTTCTACAACACTTGTAACAATAATACCTTTAATGTACCAATGAATAAATGGCAGGGAACTTTGCCCCCGGATAACCGCCCTAACGGTTCATCTGTATCGGCCGGTTGCTCACAGTATTCCAATAAGTGTGATAACCTCTCGTCGTCCGTTCCAGGGTATCGCGAATGGTGGTACATGTGCATAGCCACTTTGCCCACAAGGTGTAATTACTGGAAATTCGCTTGTTGGGAAAATGCTCGGAATAACCAAAACAATATTGTGCCTGGCAACCTGTATGTAGAAACGATATTCAACACCAGCCAGACATGGAACAACTCTTCTCCGTATTACTCAGTTAAGCCAATTCCTTATGTTTGTTTGAACCAGGCATATACCTACAACAACGGTGCGATTGATGCTGATGGTGATTCGTTGTGGTCGCTTATGATTCAACCTCTGGCAGCCGGTTCATGTGTGGGTACACCTACCCCTGCAACGATACAAACCCTTACGCCACCGATTAACTTTGTGAATAATCCTTTGCAGACAAATAATACCTTCAACCTTAATGGGGCAAACGGTCAAATGTCATTCACCGCTACTCAGCAGGGGGCATCTACTATAACAATGAAGACCCGCGAGTTCAGGAAGATAGGTAATACCGTGCATGAACTCGGCTCGATAATGCGTGACATCCAGGTACAGGTACTGCCTTGTAGTTCTATAGCGCCTACGCTGGATACAGTATCTATCAACGATAGCGGCGCGTTTCTTAATAATAAAGTGTATGGTTGTGTAGGTCAGACATTAGAATTCTGTTTTACAGTAAGATCTACTGATACAGGTGCAATACTACTGGCAGAAGATAACCTGGCTTCATCAATACCGGGGGCGAGCCTGATATATACGAATTTAAAAACCGACTCAATACGTGGATGCTTCAAATGGACCCCCACTACAAATGATGTTGGAGCCCATAACTTTCTTGTGCTGATAAAAGATTCTACATGTAAACCTCCTGGCATCCTGCTGCAGTATGCAAGGGTGGTAGACCTGGAGATATGGGGTCCTGTGAAGGCGTCTCCAGATACCAGTATCTGTAATGGTGAACCTGCATTCCTGGGTGTAACCGGCGGTGCAAACTACCAGTGGACCGTGCTTAGCGGCTCACCCGGCAGTTTGTCTAATCCAGGCAGCGCTAACCCGGTAGCTACACCGTCAACTACCACTACCTACCTGGTAACATCAACTATTAACCCCTACTGTCCTTCTTTCAATAAAGACACAGTAACGATTAAGGTGATGAACGGACCTGATATGGCCGGGCAGCCTGACGTGCTGACTTGCCCTAACTTTGAAGTTCAGCTTAACCTGGGCGTAGTAAAACTGGGCAATGCCA
>DISB01000021.1 GCA_002421685.1 Bacteroidetes bacterium UBA6221 | reverse complement strand
TTAACCACGGCTTAACACAAAACAAATTTATTGACTATCCCAGGTAGCCCTTCAGCGAATTGCTGTAGCGGGCTTTCTGCAGGCGCTTGATGGCGCGCTCTTTTATTTGGCGGATGCGTTCTTTTGTCAGGTCGTATTTCTGACCTATCTCTTCTATTGTAGGACCATTATCACCTTCCAGGCCAAAATAAGCTGCCAGTATTTCAGCTTCACGCACACTCAGCGATTTCAGGATACGTTTGATTTCGTTGCGCAACGAATCTTTCATTACGTCGTCGTCGGTATCGCTGCTGCCTTCCAGCAGGTCGCCCATGGCCACATCTTCAGCTTCATGCACCGGTGCGTCCAGCGAAGTATGGCGTGTGTTGGTAGTGAATATATTCGTTACCTCCGTTTCGCTCATCTCCAGTATGCTGGCCAGCTCTTCGGTAGATGGTTCACGCTCGTTGGCCTGTTCAAATGCTATATAAGCCTTATTGGCTTTGTTGTAAGTGCCGATCTTGTTTTGCGGCAAACGTACCAGGCGGCCCTGCTCGGCCAATGCCTGCAGTATAGACTGGCGTATCCACCATACGGCGTAAGAAATGAATTTAAAACCTTTGGTCTCGTCAAAACGTTGTGCGGCTTTGATCAGGCCCAAGTTTCCTTCATTTATCAGGTCGCTCAGGGATAAGCCCTGGTGCTGGTATTGCTTGGCTACAGATACTACGAAACGCAGGTTGGCTTTCACCAGCTTTTCCAGCGCTACCTGGTCACCCATGTGTATGCGCTGCGCAAGGGTAGTTTCTTCCTCAGGTGCGATCATGGAAATTTTACTGATCTCCTGAAGGTACTTTTCTACCGCCTGCGAGTCACGATTCGTGATCTGGGTGGCAATTTTTAACTGCCTCATAATTTATCCTTGTTTAAAATTGTATAATTGGTTAATAATCTTTCCTCGTTATATATAAGACGAAAAACCCGGGTAAAAAGTTTGTTCGTTTTGGAAAAAATTTCCTAATTTCATATACCGCAAATTGTGTTCCAACTATTTACACATATCCACATTTTTCAGTTTGCTGGGTACACAATAACAACGTAATTTCTTTGTTGTTAGTATGTTACAAGGCTAATGGATTTCCTCTATAGCCTGATAGCCGTTAAAAAGCAGTACACACTCGCAGCCAAATCGGGGGTTGCAAAATTACAAACCATCTGCCAAATTTGCTAACTTTGCGCGTCATATTAACGTCAACTTTAACACTTTATGCAAAAAGATCTTTATCAGCATCCAGATTATTACCTTGTAGATGAACTTTTAACAGACGAACAAAAGCTGATACGCGACTCCGTACGGGCATTCGTGAAAAAAGAGATTTCCCCTATAATTGAAGAATATGCCCAAAAGGCTGAGTTCCCCTCACAAATCATAAAAGGTTTGGGTGAGCATGGCTGTTTCGGACCATTCATACCCCAGAAATATGGTGGGGCAGGCGTGGATTACACCACCTATGGTATCATGATGCAGGAACTGGAGCGCGGCGATTCGGGAGTTCGCTCCACCGCCTCCGTGCAGGGCTCGCTGGTGATGTACCCCATATATAAGTATGGCAGCGAAGAGCAACGAATGAAGTACCTGCCTAAACTGGCTACGGGTGAAATGATGGGATGTTTCGGGTTGACAGAGCCCAACCATGGCTCTAATCCAGCCGGAATGCTTACCCACTTCAAAGACGCCGGCGACCACGTAATACTGAACGGCGCCAAAATGTGGATATCCAACGCGCCCTTTGCTGATATAGCTGTTGTGTGGGCCAAAGATGAAGAAGGTGATATTCGCGGGCTGGTGGTAGAGCGTGGTATGGAGGGGTTCAGCACACCTACAACACATGGCAAATGGTCACTGAGGGCGTCTGCTACCGGCGAGTTGGTATTTGATAACGTAAAGGTTCCCAAAGAGAATATATTCCCTAACGTAAAAGGTCTGAAAGGCCCGTTGGGCTGCCTGTCCAGCGCACGCTTCGGCATAGCCTGGGGGGCGCTGGGCAGCGCTATGGACTGTTATGATACAGCCCTGCGCTATGCCAAACAGCGCGAACAATTTGGCAGGCCCATAGCCGGCTTCCAGTTGCAGCAGAAGAAACTGGCAGAAATGATAACGGAAATAACCAAGGGACAGTTGCTGGTATGGCGCCTGGGACAACTGCGCGACGAGGATAGGGCTACACCTGCACAAATATCTATGGCCAAGCGCAACAGTTGCGAAATAGCTTTGAATATTGCTCGTGAGGCAAGGCAGATATTGGGCGGTATGGGTATCACCGGTGAATTCAGCATCATGCGCCATATGATGAACCTGGAATCTGTAGTGACCTACGAAGGCACCCACGATATACACCTGCTGATAACAGGCATGGACATAACAGGCCTGAATGCCTTTAAGTAATCGGTGATAAACGATATAATATATTGCTAAGGCTGCTTTCGGGCAGCCTTTTTTGCCAGTTCCTCTATTCTTTCTTTTTCGTTGACGGGTATGGCTACCTCTATCTTCCAGTTGTTGACTTCGTCCAGTTTCAGGATATAGTAATAGTCGCAGTCGTACACGATGCCACCCTTGCCGTTTATATATTTCCAGCGCATGGTCACCCGGGCTATCTTTGGGGATATTAACCTTTTATTGATGATATCCGGAACCATACCGGTAATAGCATGGAGTGAGTAAAACCTTTTGCCCTGGTTAATGAGTCCTTCCAGTTTGGTGGTTGTTGTATAAGCCAGGCTGGAATCGTCGGCTATAAAAATGCAGGGCAGGGCGTAACAGTTGGCCATGTATTTTGTATCCTGTCTCTCCATAGCTGCAGCATATTCTTCAAAAAACCTGTTAATGCTGTAGATGGGATTGCTCTTTGCTGCCATGATACTCTTTTCTCTTATAAGGGCGCAAAGTTAGCGGATGGCAATAAGCTGCGATGGGGCAGGCAGATATTTTTCTACTTCTTATTTGGAGTAGTTAAATACTCTTTTCATCCAGCCATTGAAGAAGACCTCCTGGCCGGGGTTGTTCTCGCAAATGGTGATGTACTGCGCGCCTTTGAGTGCGTTGAGGGCTGCAAGTATATTGCGTGGCTCGGGATGGCTGTTCAGGGCTGCGACAGTTACTTTGCCCACTTGTCCGTCCACTTTCAGGTTGGGATATAGCTTTTCGCCCTTGTTGGCAACGTTCAGTACCCGCTGCAGAAAGATGCCTGCCCTGCCGATACCCATATTTACACCTGTGTCAAACATTTCGTTGGCTATCGGCTGGTCTTTTACCTCGTCCAGCCGCATACTGTCCCAATATTCCTTTTTATAGAGTTCGTGCACCAGGTCCTGGAGCTCCTTATTACTGTCCAGGTTTTTGGGGAAGTTGGGTTGTTTGCGCAGTTGGTCTACTATTTTCCAGCCCTTCCATTTGGTTTGGCGGTTGCGGGCTACGCCTTTATAGGTTTCGCCGCCTGTATCTGCGGAGTTATTGCTATATCCGCCTTCAAATTCGCGGGTAAGATTATATGCTTTTTTGAAGTCTGCCATGGTAAAGCATTATATGATCATGGATTTTTTTGTAAACTGAAGGGATGCCGCCGGTTTAATATAACCTGCAGGTTTCCACTGCCGTAATTCCTTCCTCCGATTCATGCTCACCTGAGCCCTCCTCGCATATCTGCCGCGCCTTTTCTTGTGTATTTGTCAGCTTATATTCGTTTATGAGCGTGTCGGGCAGGCCCGGCTGGCCACTGTAAGCTATCTCACACTGGCAAATGTATTCCCTGGTGCAGGAAGACGCGCCAATTAGGAAAATCAATACAATGCCTGCTAACAGCCCTGAGCGTAGTTTCATGAAACAGTAATTTTAACGGTTGAAGATAAAATGAATTTTCCAGTTGTACAAACTGAAACCCTTATTAGTTCGATTTTTTACCGGCGGTTAATAGCCGGGTTCGTGGCTGTGGCGTGCAAACTGTACTTTTGAAAAGATATAGCTATAGCATATGAATAACGAACAACGATACTTTGAAGTCAACCGGGCGCTATGGAACGAGAAGACCAGGCACCATACCACATCAGATTTCTACAATATGAAAAGTTTCATGGTGGGGGCCTCGTCATTACAACAGCCTGAACTGGAACTGCTGGGAGATGTAAACGGGAAATCTGTATTGCACCTGCAATGCCATTTCGGGCAGGACAGCCTTTCGCTGGCCCGCATGGGCGCCAGTGTGACCGGTACAGATATATCGGATACGGCTATTGAATACGCAAAGCAATTAAATGCTCAATTGGGCCTGGATGCGACTTTTGTGGTCTCCGACACTTATTCCGTACCGGGTAAAGTTAAAGAACAGTTCGACATAGTATTTACAACGTATGGAGTAATAGGCTGGCTGCCCGATATGAATCGCTGGGCTGATGTAATTGCAAAAATGCTGAAACCCGGGGGCAGGTTGGTATTTGTTGAATTCCATCCCGCAGTGTGGATGTTCGATAATGCATTTACTCATGTACAGCACAGCTATTTCAACCGTGGCCCAATCATCGAAGAACTGCAAGGGACCTATGCCGACCGTAATACGGATATCCAGATGAAAGAAATAGGCTGGAACCACCCGATAGCAGACGTGCTGCAGGGTCTTTTAGATGCGGGTATGACATTACAAACCTTTAAAGAATACGATTATTCGGTATATGACTGCTTTCACAATACCATTGAAATATCTCCCGGCAAATGGCAGATAAAAGGCATGGAAGGTAAACTGCCGATGATGTACACCTTATCAGCCTATAAACAATACGATTGACTGTTTCCGGGCTGTTAAAACTCGTTAGCTTTACCGGCCTGTAGTATTTATCCCTTAACTTTAAATTTTGCTTACTGCCGATAATACATGCTGATAGAACGCGCACAATTGGACAACCTGGAACTGCTGGCCAAACAAGTAGTGGAAGGTTTCATCATAGGCCTGCATAAAAGCCCTTTTCACGGTTTCTCCGTGGAATTTGCCGAGCACAGGCTGTATAACAGCGGAGACCCTCTGAGGCATATAGACTGGCGTGTATATGGCCGTACCGATAAAATGTTTATCAAGCGCTACGAGGAAGAAACCAACCTGTGCTGTTGTATTGCGATAGATACCTCCTCGTCCATGTATTTCCCGAAAGATGATAAGAAACTGAACAAACTGGAATTCAGTTGTGTAGCCGCCGCCGGGTTGCTGCACCTGCTGAAACGCCAACTGGACGCGGCGGCCCTGGCCTTATTTGACGACGAAGTAAGGTTCATGTCGCAGGCACGCTCTGCACACAGCCATTATCGTATGCTGATGCACAAGCTGGAGGCAACGCTTAAATTGGAAAATATCAACAAAAGCACCAATGCCGCCGATGCATTGCATGCCATTGCCGAGCATATGCACAAGCGGTCGCTGGTAATCATTTTCAGCGATATGATGGACGATGCCGAACATATTGAAGACCTTTTTTCGGCCTTGCAGCACCTCAGGTTCAATAAGCATGAGGTGATATTATTCCATACTATTGAGGGTGAAAAAGAGCTTGATTTTGAATTTGACAACCGCCCGTTGGAGTTTGTGGATATGGAAACAGGGGAGAGGGTACGCCTGCAGCCCGGGCAGGTAAAAGAACAATACGTGGAAAATATGGCTACTTTCCGGAAAATGGTGGAGAACAGGTGCCACCAATATCATATCGATTATGTACCTGTAGACCTGCGCCTGCCGGTGGAACAGGTGTTAAACGCATTCCTGCTGAAGCGAAATAAATTGCTGTAATTCCACAGAAATGGTTACCTTTGCACCCCGTTGAAGTTTTTTGACAAAAGCAGTACCGGGACGATAAGTTACCAGGCAGAATAACAGAATATTACGCATTGCATAGTTTGATTATCTGACAACAGCGATGCAAAAGTTTTAAAGGATGAGGCACCACCGCGAGTTTGAAATAGCATGGCAGGGATTGAAGCCGGGGGTGAGCATCTTTGAATACTTCCTGGATGATAGCTTTTTTACCCCGGAGGATGCAGAAAGGGATTTTACCGACCTGGATGCGCAGGTAACATTGAAGTTTGATAAAAAGAACAATTTCTTTTTATGCCACTTTGATATAGACGGCAGTATTACCGTACCTTGCGACAGGTGCGGAGAGCCGTTCAAACTCAGGCTTTGGGACGAATTCGACCTGCTGATAAAGCTGACGGGCGGCGAAGACGCCGAGGTAGAAGATGAGGATGCGGACGTGGTATTTATACCCCGTAGCGAAACTGTAATAGATTTTCGCACATGGGTGTATGAATTCCTGATGTTGAGCATACCTTTGCAAAGGATACACCCCGACAAGCCGGACGGCAGCCAGGGCTGTAACCCCGAAACGCTGAAACTGCTGAATAAACTGGCTGCACCGGAAGACGCCCCCAGGCCCGATATATGGAAGGGACTGGAAGCATTAAAAAAAGAAAATAAACGTAAACAGAAATAAACATCAGTAACAATGCCTAATCCAAAACGACGCCACTCACAGCAACGTAGTGCCAAACGCCGTACACACTATAAGGCAACTCCGGAAACCTGGAGCATCGACAAGACAACCGGTGAATCTCACCTGCGTCATCGTGCTCACTGGGTAGAGGATAAATTGTATTATCGTGGTAACGTGGTGGTGGACAACTCGCCTGCCGGACCGGAAGCTAACCAGTAAAGCCGGATAAACCTATTTGATGAAAATAGCGTTTGACATAATGGGCGGCGATTACGCCCCTTCCGAGGCCATAAAAGGTGTACAACTGTTTCTTGATGAGAATCATGATGCGGATGTACATTTATTGCTGATAGGCACGCCTGGTGCCGCCGGGCAATATGCGGATGCATTAGCGTCTTATGCAGGGCGTTATACATTCATTGAAGCGCCGGATGTGATAGGGATGAGCGAACACCCTACCAAGGCGCTGAAGGAAAAACAGCAATCGAGCATAGCCATAGGTTTTGGCCTGTTACAGGCTAAAAAAGCCGATGCCTTCATCAGCGCCGGCAATACGGGTGCGATGATGGTAGGCGCCATGTACACGGTAAAGAATATACCCGGCGTGCAGCGCCCCACTATAGCATCACCTATTCCGCGTATAGACGGTAAGTTCAACCTTTTGCTGGATGTAGGTATTAACGCCGACTGTAAGGCGGAGAACCTGGTACAGTTTGCGTTGCTGGGCTCTATGTATATGCAACATGTATATGGTGTTGACAGCCCGAAGGTAGGCCTGCTGAATATAGGCGAAGAAGAAGGCAAGGGCAACCTGCTGGCCCAGGCTACATACCCGCTGCTGCATGAACATAAGGATATCAACTTCATAGGTAATATAGAAGGCCGGGATGTTTTTACCCGCAAAGCAGACGTGATCGTGTGCGAGGGCTTTGTAGGTAACGTGATACTGAAGATGGCCGAATCAATATACGACCTGATGATAGGTGAGCGCGGCATGCAGGATGAATTCCTCGAAAACTTCAACCACGAAATATATGGAGGCACGCCCATACTGGGTATCAACGACGCTGTGATAATAGGGCATGGTGTGGCACATGCACTGGCCTTCAAAAATATGATAGATGTGGCCCGCAGGAATGTGCAGGCGCAATTATCATCAAAATTCACAGCTTACTTCGCGCCGACAGAAGTATTTTAATCTTCGAGTTTTATTCCCCTGCTTTCCATGTGGCGCCTCATGTAGTCCTGGGCGCTGACGATACTGATACCCGAATGGTAATAGTAGGGTATTGTATTGCCGTTATGGATATTTACAAACCATATAGCCGGCGTATAATACTCGTCTGAATATTCGGCCATCATACCCATCACCCCCACAATATCTTCGTTGTACCAGAAAGCCTTTTGGAACTGGCAGGAAGGCCCGCAAAACAACAGGCGTGTCCTTTTGTTGGTTTTTGTATTTACTACGGTCACTTCCTGGTCTACTTCGCCTTCGCGGGCATAAAGGCTGCCTCCTTTGCCGGGTTCTATTATCCAGGCCGTACTGTATGCGTCTATGAACATAGATGAGTCACCGTTGTACACCAGCAGTCTGCCAAACCGGTTATAGAACGAGTCTGACGGGGTGAAACCTGTAGTAAAAAGTTCATTTTTTACCGTATCGTTTTTTATAAAACTATCAACAGAAAAGGCTGGGTCGTCAAGACTGTACAGTTCGTCCCAGGTGGCATATACTTCGCTGTTTTCGCTTAATGAAATGGTATCAGCCGCCGGAAGTTCTTCTTTATCTGCTTCCTTATCGCAACCGCCACAGGCAGCAACAAACAGCAGCAAACCAATGGTAAGTCCCTTTGTTATCTTCTGCGTACTCATGTTGTACATTATAACGCAAGTTACAATGATAAATTTTCAAATAAAATGCAATAACCCCGATTGGGCTATCTTTACGTAGCGATGAAGACATTGTATTGTTTAAGCGGCCTGGGAGCGGACGAGCGGATATTCGGAAAACTGAAACTACCGGGTTATAATATGGTACACATTCCCTGGCCCGAACATGATGAACATGACGAGTTGCCATGTTATGCGCAAAAGGTCTCGGCGCTGATAAAGGAGGAAGAACCGGTTATCCTCGGGGTATCGCTCGGGGGTATGATAGGGGTGGAGATAAGCAAAATGCGGCCGGTAAAGAAACTCATACTAATATCCAGCGCTAAGACCAAAAGCGAACTGCCTCAATATGAGGGCTGGTTTGGCAGGTTGGTCAAATCAAAAATATTACCGCCGTTCATCTACAAAATGCCGAATAATATACTGATAGAAAAGTTTGGCGCCGAATGCAATGAGGACGAATATTTGCTGAGGGCTATTCTGAAAGATTCGGACGGGAAATTTATGAAATGGGCTATGCGGGCAGTAGCGCTATGGCGCAATGAAACCTATCACGAACCCGTAGTGCATATACACGGGAGGCGCGACAGGATGATATTTCCGGAGCATATCCATGCCAGCTACTGGATAGAAGATGGGGGACATATGATGGTGTACAACCGGGCAGAGGAAATAAGTCGTATTATTGAAAAGGAACTGGAAGGATTATGATTATCACCAAACATATACAAACGCCATTGGGCAAAATGATAGCAGGCGCTACGGATGCCGGTATCTGTTTGTTCGATTTTGAGTTTAGAAAAATGATGCCTGCGATAAAGAAGCGCATTGGTTCGTCCCTGCAAGACGAATTTGCGGAAGGGGAGCATCCGTATTTTGATAGTTTGCAACAGCAGGCGGATGAATATTTCAACGGGCATAGGCAATCCTTTGATTTGCCCCTGGTGATGACAGGGACGGCTTTTCAGCAAAGAGTATGGGAAGCGCTGACAACTATACCGTATGGAAAAACGCGAACCTACCTGCAGCAAACACAAGTATTGGGCGACGAAAAAGCAATAAGGGCCGTAGCCCGTGCCAACGGCGAAAACTGCCTGGCCATCATCGTACCTTGCCATAGGGTATTGGGTAGCGACGGTAGCCTGACCGGTTATGCCGGCGGGTTGAAGGCTAAGAAATGGCTGCTGGAGCACGAGGCCCGGATTTCAGGATTAAGTTACCAGGGCGTTATTTTTTAGCATTGCCTTCCCTTACTACATCCAGCAGGTCTTCCAGCCCGAAATAAAAACCCATAGACAAGCGGCCCGGGCTGGCGTTCCACGACATGGCCGACATGGGCACCGAAAATACATACTGGAACTGCACTTTCGCGAATTTGTAACCCGCGCGCATGGTAAAACAAGGCTCGAAGAAAGTATAGCGCCTTGTATCAAAACGTACGCCTGTAGCGTCTATCAGTCCCTGGTTTTGGAGGTACAGGTTGTCATGCCCGTTAGCGTCAAAGTTAGTAAAGCCCAGGTTGACGACGCGGGGATTAAAGGCTACATCAAACCAGGGCGAACGCATGCCTATCCCCGGCTGAAAAAATAGACGGTTCACGTTGGCATTGATATCGCTTTGTATTTTACCCACGCCCCAGCCGCCGTAGAAATCCACCACCATTTTCACTTTTTGGCCGCCGAGGGCGTAATAGCCGCCTACGCCGGCTTCGGCCAGGCCGGCGGTTGCATTTACGTTGCCTGCGTTAAAGTTAGGGACGGTGGTAGTATAATTGTAACTGGAATAGCCGGCAATAACACCCAGGTGGTTGATGGGCGATACAGAGCCTTGAAAATCAAAGACATTCATCGTATTCGTGTTGGTTCCATTGGCATCACTTTCAGAGCTGACGCTCCCGTTTATGTTGAGGTGGAACTGCCCGCCTTCTGTAAACAAGGGAACGTTCACGCCGTTGGGCTTATAATAATAGCGGGAACAACCAGTTATAAATATCGCGGCAATGCATACCGATGTGGCTAATAATCTTTGTTTCATAAATACCAATTTCGAGTATCTGAACTAATAAAAAATCGTGCCAGTTTTAACATTAAATCTGAATTATTTTTCTTTAATTTTGTATAACTACAAAACGGGTTATCGCCTGCTTGCAATACAGCGGGAGGAAAGTCCGGACAGCAAAGGGTAGCGCACCACCTAACGGGTGGAATCCCGTGCGAACGGGATATAGAGAGTGCCACAGAAAATAACCGTCCTGCTACGGCGGGGTAAGGGTGAAAACGTAGGGTAAGAGCCTACGCGTTGTGCTGGTAACAGAACAATGGGGTAAACCTTGCGCGCTGAAATGCCAAATAGGCTAACGATTGAGGGCGGCCCGCCCGATGTTAGCGGGTTGGCAGATCGAGGCGCCTTGCAAAAGGCGCCCCAGATAAATGATAGCCGCTCCCGGGCCATCGGGGGTTACAGAATCCGGCTTACAGGTTTGTAGTGTTTTGGTTAATTGACAATAGCAACGGTTTTCCGTTGCTATTGCCATTTTATGAGGTTTGGTCCTTAGTGTTGTATGGATATCTTTTCTGTGAAGACTTTATCCGGCGTGCGCATCTGCAATAGGTACAGGCCGGCGGGTATGCCGCTCACATCGTATGGCTCGGCATGATAACCTTGTGTAACATGTTGCCCCTTCGCCAGTTCTTTTACCATCTTGCCCTGCATATCGGTGATGCTGATCGTCACTTCAGCAGGTACCTGAAGGTAATACTTTACGTACAGGCGATTGACGGATGGATTGGGGTAGGGCGCGAATAATTCCTGGACGGCGTAGTCTGCCTGTTCAGAAATGCCCAGCTCTACAGGGGTAGAAGGGTCTATGAACTTATTCTCGTCGCCGGGCTCGTAGAAGGCCCAGATAAAGAATGTGAGCATCATTTCGTCGGTGGTTTCTTCGCCTGCCGTTACAAGTTGCGGCGGATTATTAGGGTTTAGGGGATTGCCGGTGGTATTGTCATAGAAGGCCTCGGAATAAAGGGTCGTGCCGGCCGGTACCTTTATCAGCTTGCGGAATAAATAGAATCCCTGCCAACTGAAGTCCCACGCCGGGATATCAATAAGCTTCAATGTATCACAGTTTTTTACTCCGTAGGCATTAATGCTGCGTCCTATCAGGTGCATATGCGGCGCTATGCCCAGCAGGGATATATCTCCAACCAACTGCGATATATTGGATACCTCCATGTAAGTTTTGGTTTGGTTGGCGGGTATATTGAGGCTACCACCTGGCATCAGTGTGCAATAAACGCCCTGGTGGTTCAGCACTGCATCTATCCGCACAGGGCGGATATCATTAGCAGGCATCTGTGAAAAATAGAATTTGATTTTGGTGCTGTCAACCTTACCTGCAGAGCCCTGGGGATAATGTATCTGTATTACTATATCAGCATTCTTAGGCACCCTTATGCCAAAGCTGTCGGGCATCTGCAGGGGTTGCGTGCCGGGTACCCAGCCGCCAATTAATATGGCATCATTACTGCCCACGCCGCCAAAGCTCACATAACCGGGGTCATTTGGGGTTTGCGCATCCAGGGCAGCACAGGCGCCGGTCGTATCTGCATATACCAGTACATGGTGCACTATTTCGCGGTTGCCGGGTATGGCTTCAAAAGCAGAAATATATTGGTCGGCGGATAAGCCGCTGGGCACAACAAAGCATTGGTACACATCGCCGGTAGTGGCTGTAGATGTGAATGTAGGTATTCTCGTCACCATGTCGGGGGTGCCGGGCAAGTCTCCATCAGCATTGAAGGATGGAGGAGGGGGTGCCAGGTTAGGATCTCCCTGGGGCTTGCCCCCAGATACCCAGTCCTGAATCTTTTTTATATCAGATGTTGATAACAGGCGCTCATGTGCCAACCGGCTGAATTTGGGGTCGGGCGGCCAGGGCGGCATATAGCGCGACGAAACTGCGGCATATATCTGCGAAGCCCTGTTCACAGCATCCTGGTAGGTAAGCAAACCAAACGGGGCGATGCCGGTAGGCCTGTGGCATGAGGCGCAGTTGTTGAACAGTATGGGCGCTATGTCGGTACTCCATACGGGCGTTTGCGCCGACGCATTTTCAGAAACCAGCAATAGTGATAAAGCAGGCAGTAGTAAACGTTTAAGCATACAGTGATAAATTTAGCCGAAGTTAGATAATTAAAATTTAATATAGTTTAATTAAATCTGCAAATTGATTTAATCATATCACAGCCCGAAATGTTACAACCGCCTTTAGAATTACAGGTATTATCTTTGTACACTTTATTAAAAGCCAGCGACAGAGAATAATAAATGGAACTCAGTAAGAATTTTCAGCACAGGGAAGCAGAAGCACATTGGTATGGACATTGGAACAAATCAGGGTATTTCAACTCGGTACCGGATGAACGCCCGCCATATACTATCGTAATACCACCGCCAAACGTGACCGGTGTGCTGCATATGGGCCATGCACTGAACGATACCGTGCAGGACATATTGCTGCGCCGCGCCCGTATGCTGGGCTACAATACCTGCTGGGTACCCGGTACCGACCACGCCTCTATTGCTACAGAAGCGAAGGTTGTAGCCATGCTGCGCGAGAAGGGTATAGATAAGAATAAACTATCGCGGGACGAGTTTCTGCAATATGCCTGGGAGTGGAAGGAGAAATACGGCAGCATCATATTGGAGCAACTGAAGAAACTGGGTTGCGCACTCGACTGGAACCGCACTGCCTTTACCATGGATGATAATTACTATGCAGCGGTAATGCGTGTATTTGTAGAACTGTACAACAAGGGCTACATCTATCGCGGCGTAAAGATGATCAACTGGGATCCTAAAGCTAAAACTGCACTGAGTGACGAAGAGGTAATATACAAGCAAACTAATTCGAAACTGACCTATGTGCGCTATAGAATAGTTGGAGATGAAGAAGAATACATTACGATTGCTACCGTAAGGCCCGAAACTATATTGGGCGATACTGCCGTGTGCGTGCACCCGGATGACCCACGTTATGCGCATCTGAAAGGCAGGAAGTGTATCATTCCGCTGGTGAACAGGGAAGTGCCCATCATATTCGACGACTACATCGATATGGAATTTGGTACAGGCGCGCTGAAGGTAACACCCGCACACGACATCAATGACTATAACCTGGGCCAGAAATATAACCTGCCGGTAATAGATACCCTGAATGAAGACGGCACTATGAGCAAAGCTGCCGGTATGTATATAGGGCAAGACAGGTTTGAAGTAAGGAAGCAGATAGTGAAAGACCTGGCTGCGGCGGGCCATATTGTGAAGGAAGAAGAATACAGCAACCAGGTGGGTTTTTCAGAACGTACTGATGCGGTGATAGAGCCGCGCCTGTCTATGCAGTGGTGGTGCAATATGGAAAAGATGGCTGGCCCTGCGCTTGAAAATGTGTTGAACGGCAATATTGAATTTCACCCCGCAAAGTTTAAAAATCTGTACCGCCACTGGATGGAGAATATTAAAGACTGGTGCATCAGCCGCCAGTTGTGGTGGGGGCAGCGCATACCCGCCTGGTACGATAGCGAAAACACAATTTACGTGGCTGAAAATGCAGAGCAGGCGCATAAACTGTATTACGACAAGAAACCGGGACTGGCACTGGACAAGCCTGAATTAAAACAGGATGAGGATGTACTGGATACCTGGTTCAGCAGTTGGTTATGGCCTATGCAGGTATTTGGCTGGAATGAAAATCCCGGCAATGCCGACATGAAATATTATTATCCTACCAATACCCTGGTGACCGCACCGGAGATCATCTTCTTCTGGGTAGCGAGGATGATAATGGCGGGGTATGAGTTTATGGGTGAGAAACCTTTTAGCGAAGTATACTTCACCGGCATCGTGCGCGATAAACAGGGCAAAAAGATGAGTAAGTCATTGGGCAACTCGCCCGACCTGCTGGCCTTGATAGATGTACACGGAGCAGATGCGGTACGTTTCAGCGTTATCATATCTTCACCTGCCGGCAACGACCTGTTGTATGACGAAGCTGCACTGGAGCAGGGCCGCAATTTCTGCAATAAAATGTGGAATGCGCTGAAGCTCATAAAAGGGTGGGAGAACAGGATAGCCGATAATGTAGAAGAAGGCGACATACACTTCGCTATAGACTGGATGGAGCAACGACTGGCTGAAGCGTCGCAGCAGATAGCCGGGCAGATAAAAGAATTCAGGTTAAGCGAAGGATTGAAAACCATCTATTCACTGATATGGGATGATTTCTGTTCCTGGTACCTGGAATGGGTAAAACCCGCCATGGACCAGTCTATGCCGCACCACGTGTACCAGCGCACAATTGACATCTATGAGCAACTCCTGCAACTGTTGCACCCGTATATGCCATTTGTAACTGAAGAGATATACCACGAATTGCGCGAACGCAAACCAGGACATGACCTGATGGTGCAGCAGTTACCTGTTTATGAATCAGTTCGTTCTGAAATATTGAAACAAGGTGAAATGCTGCAGGAGGTGATAACCGCGGTAAGAGACGCCCGCGTGAAAAATGGGCTGAAGCCGAAGGACAGCATCAGGCTATGGATAACAACGCAGCACAATTCCTTTTACGATACAGTTCAGGATATACTGCGCAGGCAGGTAAATGCAGAGTTTATCGGGTTTACGGATGTGCCAAAAGAAGAAACAATATCGGTAGTGGTACAAACCGATAAACTGTATATCGAAGCGGAGAGGGAGATTGATACCGCCGCGCAGAAGGAGCAATTGCAGAAGGAACTCGACTACCTGAAAGGGTTCCTGGAGAGCGTTAATAAAAAGCTCGGCAACGAGCGCTTTGTGCAGAACGCGAAAGCGGAAATAGTGGATAATGAACGCAGAAAGAAAGAAGACGCAGAGGCTAAAATAAAAACCCTTGAAGAAAGCCTGGGTTTATTATAATTTTATGAGATGAAACGGACAGTGCAAATATTCCTGCTGGCACTTGGGGCTTTGTTGGCCCTGGAGGTAGTGGCTGATGAAGGAGGCAAAGACCAAAAGAAAAAGCTGAAGATAATCCCTATACCTGTGTACCTGGGAAACAGCGATATTGACAGCGGTGTAATATCCAAACCCCTGTTCGATTCGCTTGTGAAGCAAGGACTGACGGCGAGAGACTCCGGCGGGCGTATTTATGACGTCAAGAGCTTTATGTTCACCTTTTGCGAACGCAACCTGTACGAAGACTCAGTAGGTAATCCTGTGATAATCACCGATTACCTGTCTGAATTTTGCTTCGACAGTAAACTGAAAGGTTACCAGTTGCAGGCCCTGCTGGAAAGGTCGAAATGGGGGGATACCGTGATATTCGAAAAAATAATGCTGGAGGCAGCAGACAGTACAAAAGCCCAGGGGTTTGGAAAGGCAATGAAGTTGATCATTGGCAGATGAGCACCGCAGACAACAGCATATTGGGCTTGAAACTACCTACCGACCCAAGATGGGTAGACCTGGCATCGTTCTCATTAGAGTATATACTAACCGACCATGCATTTTGCGAACAGAAGGCGGCTACACAATGTATCACGCTGATACAATTGTATCCTGAAAAGCAGGAACTCGTGGATGCCCTTGGGCCTATCGTCACTGAAGAGTGGGGGCATTTCCGCATGGTATGGGCCGAAATGAAAAAACGCGGCTACACATTGGGGCGCCAGCGCAAAGATGAATACGTAAATCTCTTACTACAGCATCAGCCCAAAGGATTGCCTAAGGAAGAAGTGCTGCTGCATAAACTGCTCGTCTGCGCCCTTATAGAAGCAAGGAGTTGTGAACGTTTCCGGTTGCTGAGCGAAGGGCTGGAAGAAGAAGCTTTGCGCAGGTTCTATTACAAGTTCATGGTATCAGAAGCCGGGCATTACCGCCTGTTTATAGACCTTGCAGAACAATACTTCCCCACACAGAAAGTACGCGCCTGCTGGCAGGACTGGCTGAAGATTGAAGAGAAAATATTACTGGAGCTAACTCCAAGGGGGGACAGGATGCATTAGATAGTTTTAATTAATACCGGTGACTAATATGAACGTGCAACAAGAACAAGACGAAAAAAAGGCGAGATTCTACATTGAAGACGGAGGTGAACGCATTGCTGTAATGGAGTATACCTATACAGGAGAAGGCGAGTTTACAATACACCACACTATTGTAGATGAAGCCTATGAGGGCAAGGGGTTAGGCAAAATGCTGGTAGCGGCGGCTGTGAATTTTGCACGCGAACATAATATGAAGATCATCCCGCGCTGCCCCTATGCCAGGGCTGTCTTAACCCGTAGTAAGCCGGAATATGCGGACGTACTGTACAGCGCATAAAAAAAGCATATCCCGGAGGATATGCTTTGCAATGAATTGGTATTGAATTATTAGTTGATAACTTTTACGTTAACTGCGTTTAATCCTTTTTTACCTTCTTCTACATCATACTGTACTTTATCGTTCTCGTAGATGTCGCTCTTTAAGCCCGATACGTGTACGAAGATGTCTTTTCCGCCGTCGGCGGGGGTAATGAATCCAAATCCTTTAGATTCATTGAAAAACTTAACTGTTCCTTCTTGCATTGTTTATTAAATTAAAATAAGCACCAAAGGTATGTATATATATTCGTTATACCTAATAAAATATTTGTTATCAGAATTTTTCATAATTATTTCAAAAACATTCCGCAATTTTTTGCTATGCATAAGAGCCGCCTGGAAAAGTAATTAAAGAATAATAGTCTCCTTTTTTATACTTGGGTTTCATTTCGTACATTTGTGTTTCTCATAGTTTAATTTAAATATTTTTTATATATATAAGTTTGTAAGGTAATTTTATGGGGTATATTAAAGACCGTTTTAAGGAAAAAGCAGACGCGCTTAGCCTGGAAATAAAAGACATCCTGGCTAAACACGGTAATCATAAACTGGGTGAGGTAACAGTGGCGCAGGCATACCAGGGAATGCGTGGAATTCCCGGCCTTATAACCGAGACATCTTTGCTGGACTCTGAAGAAGGTATCCGGTTTCGCGGTTATTCTATTCCTGAGCTGCGCGAGCAATTGCCCCGTGCCGAAGGTGGTATAGAACCATTGCCTGAAGGATTGTTTCACCTGATGCTGGTAGGCGAAATGCCGGGCCAGGAAGATGTGGAACACCTTTCTGCCGTATTTGCCAGGCGCTCGCATGTACCTAATCACGTTTTTTCTACCATAGAAGCACTGCCCGTTAATACACACCCGATGACACAATTTTGTGTAGCGGTGCTGGCTTTGCAAACAGAGTCAAAATTTGCCAAAGCATACAGGGAAGGTATCAGCAAAAAAGAATACTGGGATTATACCTACGAAGATGCTATGACGCTGATAGCACGGCTGCCACGCGTAGCTGCATATATCTATCGCCGCAAATACAAAGGCGGAGAACATATACAGCCCGATGGAATGCTGGACTGGGCAGCTAATTTCGCACACATGCTTGGTTTTTCAGACAAGCGCTTCTGGGCATTGATGCGCCTGTATATGACCATACACGCAGACCACGAGGGTGGCAACGTATCGGCACATGCCACACACCTGGTAGGCAGCGCACTCAGCGACCCTTACCTTTCATTCTGCGCTGGTATGACTGGCCTTGCCGGACCTCTGCACGGGCTCGCCAACCAGGAAGTGATACTGTGGATAGAAGAGATGTGCAAAGAGTTGGGTACAGAACAACCGACAAAAGAACAAATAGCAGATTATATCAAAAAGACATTGTCGGAAGGTAAAGTTGTACCAGGTTACGGTCACGCGGTATTGCGTAAAACAGACCCGCGCTTCACGGCACAAATGGAATTTGCAAAAACACATTGCCCTGATTCTCCCATGGTGCAGACAGTGTGGAATGTGTATGAAGTGGCGCCCCCGATACTGCAGGCTACCGGCAAGATAAAAAACCCATGGCCTAACGTTGATGCGCATTCCGGGGCTTTGTTGAAGCACTTCGGACTGGTGGAAGAAGAATTTTATACAGTACTGTTCGGCGTATCGCGTGCGTTGGGGGTTTTGGCCAGCCTCTGCTGGGACAGGGCATTGAGCTTCCCTATAGAACGCCCAAAATCGCTGACAACAGATGCAATCAGAACAATGGTGATGGGAGAGACAGTAGCCTGATAACCGCTGTTGCTACAATACAAGTATGGGAGACGCTTCACCGGGGCGTCTTTCGTTATTAACTCTTACAGATAAATTAACGAATATGAATAAAGGACCTGTTTCTCAATTTATACAACATCATTACCGCCATTTCAATGCCGCCGCACTGGTAGACGCTGCAAAAGGCTATGAGGCGCATCTGCTGGAAAATGGCAAAATGCTGATATCGCTGGCGGGCGCTATGAGTACTGCCGAATTGGGCATATCTCTTGCGGAAATGATACGCCAGGATAAGGTACACATCATTAGTTGCACCGGCGCCAACCTGGAAGAAGATATTATGAACCTGGTGGCGCACACACACTACAAGCGTGTGCCTAACTACCGCGACCTCAGTCCGCAAGAGGAGTGGGACCTGTTGGAACATGGCTTTAACCGCGTTACCGATACCTGTATACCCGAAGAAGAAGCTTTCCGCCGTATACAGAAGCATATATACAAAATATGGAAAGAGGCGGAAGATAAAGGCGAGCGTTACTTTCCGCACGAATATATGTATAAACTGTTGTTGAGCGAAGTGATGAAACCTGACTATGAAATAGACCCCAAACATAGCTGGATGATAGCTGCCGCTGAGAAAAACCTGCCTATAATAGTGCCGGGCTGGGAAGACAGCACCATGGGTAACATCTTCGCGTCATACTGTATCAAAGGAGAGCTGAAACCTTCTACTATGAAGAGCGGTATAGAGTACATGGTTTGGCTCAGCGACTGGTACCGCAAAAATTCATCCGGGAAAGGAGTAGGTTTCTTCCAGATTGGCGGCGGTATAGCGGGCGACTTCCCGATATGCGTGGTGCCCATGATGTACCAGGACCTGGAATGGCACGACGTGCCATTCTGGAGCTATTTCTGCCAGATAAGCGACAGTACTACCTCGTATGGCTCATATAGCGGGGCCGTGCCCAACGAGAAGATTACCTGGGGTAAGCTGGACATCAACACACCAAAATATATTGTGGAGAGCGACGCGACGATAGTAGCCCCGCTGATATTCGCATATTTGCTGGGTTGGTAGCATGTAATACTTATGAAATTAAGAGCCGGTTAACAGCCGGCTTTGTGCATTGTAAAACCGTATGATGTTACCTTTGTTATTGAGTAAGGTGTAATGCAAAACAAGAATTGATAGATGAAGAAAACCAAAGTAGCGGCGCTATCGCGGCATCACAACAGGATGAAAAAGCTGAAAAAGGCTGAGATCAAGCCTGTTACTATCATGGACTGCAACGAGGTGGATGTCGCTATCATAGACACAGTTCTAAAAACCCTGTATCATAATTCACATATTGAAACGTTACACATCGACGAGGATATCTACAAGCGTGCCGGCATCAACATCCCTTACGTGGAATCTGAGCGTTTATGGGAGGTAATGCTTAACTCAGGCTTGGTGAATCCGGTTGCCGGTTTTGGTAATGCGGGCAAATTGAAATTATCGCGCAACGGGTATGAACTGATGGCAAAATACGGAGGTTACAAGGAATATATGCAGGCTGTAAAAGCTTCTTATATTCTACAGCAACCGCAGCAAGTAGAACGTTTTGATACAACGGGGGACGACAACGACTGCGTGGAAGTGACGGAAACGGACGAATAATAGGTCCAGGTAATATATCGCTATATTTTCGTAACCTTTGAAGATATTATTTAAACTATTTTTGTCCCATGAAGCAATTATTCAGGGCTTATATCTTACTGATACCTGTTTTATTTTCTTATACACGATCACAAGCACAGGATGCCAACTGGACCCTGCAACGTGCGGTGCAGTATGCGCTGGACCACAACCTGACGATACAACAAAATGAGCTGAACAGGAGGCTGGAGAAACTCACCCTGCAGCAGAGCAGGTTGGCCCAGTTGCCCAACGTCAACTTGTCCACAGGATATGGCCGCAGCTTTGGCCGTTCTATCGATCCTACCTCCAACCAGTTTGTAGATGGCGCCAGTTACGATTTTATGAGCTTGAGCGGCAGTGCTGATGTGCTCTTATTCGGCTGGTTTCAGCGCCGCAACCGTATTGCACAGGGAAAATTCAACCTGGCAGCCGCAGGAAAGGAACTGGAGCAGTTGCAGAATGACATATCGCTGAATGTAGCTACCGGCTACCTGAGAATACTGCTGGCCAGGGAACAGGTAAAGATAAACGAGCAACAGGTAGCCCTATCCAAAGAACAATTGGACCAGACCAAAAGCTTCGCAGTCGCAGGGCGCGTACCTGAGTTAAACGTAGCGCAGTTGGAAGCGCAGCTCGCTACAGACAGCTCCAACCTGATTTCTGCCCTTACCGAATATAATTCGGCGGTACTTGACATCAAGGCCTTGCTGAACCTGGACTTTGAGGTTCCTTTTGAGGCGACGGTGCAGCGGGATATCGAAAGCGATTTTTCCAATGCCTTTATTCAGCCGGGTGAAATCTATGCAGCGGCCGTGAGAAGGTTGCCGGCAATAGACGGGGCCAAATTGCGCCTCTCTGCCGCCCGTAAAGGGCACGCCGCAGCTGTCGGCGGACTTTATCCCCAGTTGGCCCTCAGCGTGCAGGCGGGTACCAACTATTCGACCCTCAATAAAGACTACAATTTTACGGGCGGGTCAACAATCAGCCCTGTGCAGGGTACATATGCATACGACTCAGCAGGTAACAGTATATACCAGGTATACCAGGCTACGCCTGTCTTTACCACTAATACCTTACCACTGGGCCAGCAGTTGGACAATAACTTCAGGCAGACAATTTCCATTGGGGTCAATATCCCGTTGTTCAATGCATGGCAGGCTCAGACTACCGCAAGGCAGGCTAAGATCAACATGCTGACGCAGCAATTGAACCTGGACCAGGCAGAACTGAAGCTAAAGCAGGACGTGTACAAGGCGCACAACGATGCGCGGAACGCCCTGCAGAAATACTACGCCTCGATAAGAGCTGCCGATGCAGCACGCCGGGCGCAGGAATTTGCCCGTAAGCGCAATGAATTGGGCCTGACCAATACGGTGGAATACCTGGTGATACAGAATAACTGGTACAAGGCGGAAGCCAATATGGTAAGCGCCAAATACGATCTGATTTTTAAACTTAAAGTCATAGATTTTTATCTTGGCAACGAGTTGAAACTATAAGCAAAAAACAAATGGCCGAATTAAGGGATGTATTATTGGAGGCTGTAAAGGCGGGAGGAGCAGTAATTGAACATTACTTTAAAGGAGTGTTCAAAATAGAGAACAAAAGTACGGTGAACGACCTGGTGACAGAGGTGGACAAACATGCAGAAAAGGCGATTATTGACGTAATTAGGAATTACTACCCCGGCCATAGCGTTATCAGCGAAGAAGAGGGAACATTGATGCAAAATTCCGATTACGATTGGATTATCGACCCCATTGACGGCACTGTTAATTTTGCACATGCAATACCCATCTGTTGCACCAGCATAGGCGTAAGGCACAAGGGAGAAATGGTGCTGGGGGCCGTGTACAATCCTATTATGAAAGAACTCTTCTTTGCTGAAAAAGGCAAAGGCGCTTATCTGAATGATGAGAAAATATCCGTATCCCAAAAGAGCGATTTCAAAAAGGCCTGTTTGGTGACAGGGTTCCCATATAAATGGCCGAAGACCTATGAACATCCCATCAAGGTGTTTGAAAGGTTTATCATGGAAGGGTTACCTGTCAGGCGTCTTGGCTCAGCAGCCATAGACCTTTGCTGGGTTGCCTGCGGCAGGTTCGACGGTTTCTGGGAGTACAACCTTAACCCCTGGGATATAGCCGCAGGATACCTGATAGTGGAGGAGGCTGGTGGCGCGATCACCAATTTTGACGGCGACCCCTATGATGTATATGATAAAGAAACACTGGCTACCAATGGTATTATCCACGAGGATATGCTGAAGTTGATAAGAAGCAAGATATAACATGGAGGAGCAAAGAACAGAAATAGCATCGCTGGGAGAGTTTGGCCTGATAGACCACCTGACGATGAATAATGAAACCCGCAACGCCGGGACAATATTGTCAGTGGGCGATGATGCGGCGGTTATTGACCAGTTTGGCAGGCAATGTGTCATCAGCACCGATATGCTTATAGAGGGCGTACACTTCGACCTGATGTACACCCCGCTCAAACATCTTGGCTATAAGTCGGTGGTGGTTAACCTATCGGACATATGCGCAATGATGGCCACGCCAACCCAGGTAACCGTGAACATCGGTATTTCCAACCGGTTTTCGGTAGAGGCGCTGGACGAGTTCTATGAAGGCATATATGCAGCTTGCGAGCGCTATAATGTTGACCTGGTAGGCGGAGACACGACAACGTCTGAAAAGGGATTTATCATAAGTGTGACGGCGATAGGCGAGGTAGCGCCAGATAAATATGTAACCCGCAGCGGTGCGAAAAACGGCGACTTGTTATGCGTTACCGGTACGCTTGGCGGCGCATACCTGGGCCTGCAACTACTGGAGCGCGAAAAACGCATATTCCTGGACAGCCCGGGTGTACAACCCGACCTGCAGAACAGGGCCCATAATGTAGGCAGGATACTTAAACCCGAAGCGAGGGCGGATATCGTCTCCTGGCTGCAGGAGAAGGAAATAATGCCCACGGCAATGATAGATATAAGTGATGGACTCAGTTCTGAAATACTGCATATCTGCAGGCAGAGCGGAACAGGATGCGTATTGTACGAGAACAAGATACCCATTCATGACGAAAGCCGCGAACTGGCCTATGAATTCAATATAGACCCCACTATGTGTGCGCTGAACGGTGGCGAGGATTACGAACTTCTTTTTACTGTAAGACAGGAAGATTACGAAAAGATAACCGCTCATACGGATGTCTATATTATAGGGTATATGACAGCACCCGAAGAGGGGACGAAGCTGCATACAAAGGGTGGAAATGTACACGACCTGGTAGCGCAGGGATGGAATGCCCTGGCGACAGAAAAAAACTCTTAGGATTTAGTATTAGTCAGGATTTTTTGTATTTTGCCATAAATAACGTTTTTAGTCATTATGAAGTTCTGGAAGCATTCTCTATTGGCGGCTACGGTTTTTATGACCCTGGCAACTACAGTCACTTATACATCCTGCAAGCACGACAGTTGTAAGGCTCTTATGTGCCGCAACGGCGGTACCTGCGCCGATGAGTTCTGTCGTTGTCCGACAGGGTATGAAGGCACGCAATGCGAAATTGTTTCCCGCACTAAGTTTGTGGGCAATTACGAAGGCATCACCCAAATAAACGGGCAGCCGGTTATCAGGGATTTTGCCGAGGTGTCTGTACATGCCCAATCAAATAATATAACCGCATTACAGTTGGCCATTGCTACAAGGTCACCCGAAAAAATTGTAGGAACTGTAGCGGCAAATGGCATGGAGGTAGAAGTTCCGGCTACCGCAACCCGGAAGGTAACCTGGAAACTTGATTCGAACGGCAACCTGGAAATCGTGATAGAGGAGATGTTAGATGGAAAGAAGAAGATCAGTGAGTTCAGGGGACATAAAGTATAAGCACGAAAAACACAAATTATATAATGAGGGCTGTCTTCGGACAGCCCTCATTATTTTGCTATAATGCTTCTTTGGGACTTGCATCCCTGTTTTCTTTCAGTTTCCTGAACTGCTCACGGTTGGCTTGTTCTTCATTTTCTTCTCGTTCTTTCTCCCTGTCATAAGCCCGGATAATACTTTTTACCAGCCTGTGCCTCACCACATCGGCCTCATCGAGTTGTATATGCGCTATCCCGTCGATATTCGTCAATATCCTCGTGGCTTTTATCAGGCCCGATTTCTGGTTCTTAGGCAGGTCTATCTGCGTCAGGTCGCCGGTTATAATGGCTTTGGCCGACGAACCTATACGTGTCAGGAACATTTTCAACTGCAGTTCGGTAGCATTTTGCGCCTCATCCAGTATAATGAATGCATTATCCAAAGTACGGCCGCGCATATAGGCCAGCGGCGCAATTTCTATGATACGATTGGCCATGTAATAGTTCAATTTGTCCGAAGGTATCATATCATCGAGCGCGTCGTACAGGGGCCTGAGGTAGGGGTCTATCTTCTCCTTCAGGTCGCCTGGCAGAAAACCCAGGCTTTCCCCGGCTTCAACAGCCGGCCTTGTAAGGATTATCTTGCGTACGGCCTTATTCTTGAGTGCCCGCACCGCAAGCGCTACAGCAGTATAGGTTTTGCCGGTACCGGCTGGCCCGATTGCAAAAATGATATCATTTTTTTCAGATGCGCTGGCCAGTAGTTTCTGGTTTTGAGTTTTTGCCCTTATTACTTTTCCGTTAGGGCCAAAAACGATTATGTCATTAGAGCCTGCCGGGTCTTTGGCCATGGCAGGCGATTCATCTTCGTCACCCAGTATTTCCGAAAAATAGTTTTCAGACAAATGGCCGTTCCGCTCCAGGTACTTTATCACCTGGCTGATGCGCAACTGGGCGTTTGCCACTTCATCGGGCTGGCCGGCAAGTTTTATCTGGCTGCCCCGGGATAGTATTTTCAGCAAAGGAAACTTGCGTTTCAGAATATCAAACTTGCTGTTGTTGACACCGAAAAATTCAATCGGGTTAACCGTTTCGAGACTGATAATCGCTTCTGTCAAGGTGTTTCTGTTTTTTTGTGTGATAAATGCAATAATATAACAACGGGAACATACTGTTTGTTAATTATTGATGACTGCCATAATACTACATTAACCTGTTCCCCGATATTAAGTTAATGCTTTCATGCTGCTCTTTCTATAATACCGGTTTTCTTTTTATTAACTACTTGTGCATATCTTTCTTACTTCAAAAAGCGGGTTGGCAATCATATAGATGTATTAATTTTACTTCCTGAATCCTGCCTATGTATTTACTCAACGGGAAAATTGTGGTTATTACCGGAGCCTCATCTGGAATTGGTAAGGCATTGGCGTTTGAATCGCTGAAGCAGGGCGCATCTGTAGCTGTATGCGCGCGAAGTGGCGATAAGTTGCAGGAATTGTATGGTAATATTGACAATACACAGTTGTTTTATATGCCGGTGGACGTCAGCCGGGAAGACGATTGCAGGCTTTTTATTGAGGCTGTGGTAGAAAAATGGGGCAGGATAGATGTACTCATCAATAATGCAGGTATCAGCATGCGGGCGTTATTCGAAGACACAGACATTGCCGTTATCAGGGAACTAATGGACGTAAACTTTTTTGGGGCCGTTTATTGTACCAAGTATGCATTGCCACATATCATGAAACATAAGGGCGTGATCGTTGGCGTCTCTTCCGTAGCCGGTTATCGTGGGTTGCCTGCCCGTACGGGATATACTGCCTCTAAGTTCGCGCTTCAGGGATTTTTAGAATCCTTGAGAACAGAGCTCCTGCATTCAGGTACGCATGTCATGTGGGTTTGCCCAGGTTTTACTTCCTCCAATATCAGGAACGTGGCCCGTTCATCCGATGGCTCCGCCCAGGGGGAAACTCCCCTGGATGAAAAAAAACTGATGTCAGCCGGGGAATGCGCCGAAATCATACTCAATGCCATAAAAAAGCGCAAAAGGACTGTAATCATGACGCTTATCGGCAAAATGACCGTATGGGTGAACCGGGTATTGCCCGGCTTTGTCGACAGGCAGACGTACAAACATTTCCTTGATGAACCCAACTCTCCATTGAGGAAATATGAAACCAACGATTAAACAAAAAATGCTGTCTGATAAATAGGTGACCAATATCATATGTCATATATGATATCGGTTATTAATAGAATCGCGGTTTTTCTTAACTTTATCAATACAATACCTGACCACTAAAAACATACGTATGAAGTTTTCTTTAAGTTCAATGGCAGTATTTGCCGCGCTTTCCGTTACGTTATCAGCCCGGGCTCAGTTCCAGGGAGATGTATATCGGCAATACAATAATGCGACCGTAAAACACGGCAATACGAATATAACCATGGCCTGGACCGGGGGAGCCAATCAGCCCCAGCTGGCTATGGCCGACCTGAATATGGACGGAAAGGAAGATATTGTTCTGTTTGAAGAATATATAAGCCTGAAAACGCTGATAGCGACCGGAAACGGAGCTTATAAATACGATTCGAAATATGAGGGCAGTTTTCCCCAGTTATATGGTTATATCAAACTGATAGATTTCAATGGGGACGGCATCAAAGACCTGGTACACAGGAATTTTGCGGGTGTGGGTGTTTACTATGGCGTATACAAGAATAATCAGTTGTACTTCAACTATTATAAAGACCTGTATTACCTGGGCGGCTCGGGCCTGACCAATGCCTATGTGGCTCCGGGATCAATACCCGGAATGGCTGATATGGATGGCGACGGTGACATAGATATAATCGCTTATGATGTATGGGGATCGACTATCACAATGTATCAAAACTGCACTAAAGACGATGGTTTGCCGGCAGACAGCATTAAAATTTGTCTGAAAGACTGGTGCTGGGGGAGAACTTTGCAGAACTACGAGCGCAAGCAAGTCCTGGGATATTCATGCGGTTGGACCACACCGACCTGCAAAGGTTGTGGCCGTGCAGGCGCTAAGGGTACACACGGCAGCAATACATTGCTCCTTATAGACATGGATAATGACGGCGACCTGGATTGGTTCAATGGTAATGAATCGTTCGCGGATATCCAATTTTTCTGGAACGGCAAAAGTGAATTTGGCGCCGATTCAGCAATAGCAGAAGACACTATATGGGCTGCAAACGGCAAGGCCATGGAAGTGCCGATATATCCCGGCGCTTATGCTATGGACATAGACCGGGATGAGGACCTTGACTTGTTATTTACACCCATGAACGGAAAAAGTTCAAACTACAATTCTATCGTTCTTTATGAAAATATAGGCAACAACGCCAACAAAAACTATGTTCATAAAAAAGACAACTATCTTATAGAGAATATGATAGACCTGGGGCAGGGCTCATACCCTGTGTTTTACGACTATGACAAGGATGGTAAAAAAGACTTGTTTATTGGCTCCGAAGGCTATTACCAGTATCCTGCCAACTATAACCGCGCCAAAATAGCCTATTACAAAAATACCACAACCACCCCCGGCAGCTATAGTTTCGAACTGCAGACGGATGATTTTATGGGATTATGGGCGAAGGACTATAAAGGAACTTCAATAGCGGTTGGAGACCTGGACAACGACTCGCTTGACGACCTGGTGATAGGACACGTAAACGGAACTTTCTCATTCTTCAAAAACACGGCGGCTAGTAATGCAGTGCAGCCGGTATGGGTACTGGTAACCGACACTATGTTCGATTATTCCACCTTCAGTGCGCTGGATGTAGGCGACTATGCAACGCCGGCCATTTACGATATTAACGGCGATGGCAAAAAAGACCTGGTGTCGGGAAACCAGTTTGGAGATTTATTTTACTACAGGAATTTTGGTTCAACGCCCGGCTATCTTGGTCTTACAAAAGAAACATCCTCATTAGGTGGGATAAAGATCACATCATTGACCGATCCTTATAGTTATACCGCACCTTATTTCGGTCCTACTGACAATACGGGTAAAGATTACCTGGTGGTAGGCAGCAATTGGGGTACCCTGTATCGTTACGATGGCTTCCAAAACGGCGCAAATCCAACCCAATATTCCATGATCGATTCTAACTACTCTTATATCAGGGGGCACAAACGCATTGCACCTGCTTTTGCAAATCTGGATGCGGATAACACTAATCTCCATGAGCTGGTGTTGGGCAACGTTCTTGGGGGGCTTGTTTTCTACAAACAAGACTTTAAAGTAGGTATCAACGATAAACTATCCGGTGAAACTGACGTGCTGGTATACCCCAATCCGGCAGAAAATCTGTTGAATGTGAACTGGGGTAAAGATTTTAATGAGAATGGTGTTACCGTTCAGTTGATATCAGTTACAGGCCAGGTAATGGTGCAACAGGCTTTTGATATGCAAGCGGCAAGTTGCAGCCTGGATATTTCGGGTTTGTCATCCGGTATGTACTACTGTATTATACAGTCAGGCGGCAATAAGAGCGTTCAGCCTGTTACGATATTGAAATAATTCTCAGTTGACAGAAAAAATCCCTGCAAATTGTTTGCAGGGATTTTTTTGTCTATAACTACTTTACCACACATATTGCTTTTTATTCAGCAGCAGCGCCTCGCCTGTTATTGTCTGGTTTTGTGTGCCTGGCTCGTAAACGGCGCAGTCGTATAGTATCCTGTTCTTTTCAGGATATATTTCTTTAACGGTTACCACGGCCTCGTAGTCTGTATCTACAAACATAGGTTTCAGCCATTTCATGCTCTGGCTCATATACACATGACCGTCGGCATACCACAACGCCCCAAATATTTTTGTAAACACACAGGCACCCAGGAAACCATGGATGATATTACGGCCAAACATACTGTCTTTACCCGCCTGCGGGTCTATATGCAGGGGATTGGTATCACCGCTTACGCGGGCAAAAGTATCTACATCATCCTGGGTGTACCTGTACACATGGCGGAATTCGTCTCCAACTTTTAACATAATGAGGTATTTTATTGTTACAGTATCTTTTTAACATAAACAAGATAATAAAGAACCGTAATAAGTCAATAAGGGATGACTCTTAAAACCGATTGCATTTTATTAACGCGGTAATGTTTCCGATAAAACCTGCCATGTATTAGCTTTACGGCAAAATTGCCGCTTCCCAACTGTATAAATATGAACATCAGGAAAGTATTGATTGCCAATAGAGGCGAGATAGCCATTCGTATTGCCCGCGCCGCGTCTGAACTGGAAATAAGGACGGTGGCCATATATACTTATGAAGACAGGTATTCTTTGCACCGCTATAAGGCCGACGAAGCCTACCAGGTGGGCGCCGACAATGACCCATTGAAGCCTTACCTTGACATGGATGCTATCATTGCTATAGCGCGCGAATGCGGTGCAGATGCCATACACCCGGGTTACGGCTTCTTGTCAGAGAATGCCACATTTGCCCGTAAGTGTGCGGAGCACAATATCATTTTCGTAGGACCGAAGCCGGAGGCAATGGCCGCGCTGGGCGATAAAGTAACGGCCAAAGAAGTGGCAAAGAAAGCCGGGATTCCCATAATAGAAAGCAATGCTGAGCCATTGGCCAATATTGATATGGCCCTGAAAGAGGCCAATCGTATAGGATACCCCCTGATGCTAAAGGCCGCCGCAGGCGGCGGCGGACGCGGTATGAGGGTGGTGCGCAGCGATGAAGACCTGAAAAAATCATTTCCCGAAGCACGTAGCGAGGCAAAAAACGCCTTTGGCGACGATACCGTATTCCTCGAAAAATTTGTTGAAAATCCCAAGCATATCGAGGTGCAGATAGCCGCCGATAATCACGGTAATATCATTCACCTGTTTGAGCGGGACTGCTCGGTACAACGCCGTTTCCAGAAAGTTGTGGAAGTAGCGCCGGCGGTTACCTTGCAGCAATCAACTAAAGACAAATTATATCACTACGCGACAGGCATAGCCCGTGCTGTAAATTATAACAACCTGGGCACCGTAGAATTCCTGGTGGACGCTGCGGAAAATATATACTTCATTGAGGTAAACCCACGTATACAGGTAGAGCATACAGTTACAGAAATGGTAACAGGTATCGACCTGGTAAAAACGCAATTATTTGTTGCTGCCGGTTACAAACTCAGCGATAAAGAAGTAGGCATCGGCAGCCAGGAAGATGTAAGCGTAGATGGGGTGGCCATACAATGCCGCATCACTACAGAAGATCCTGCTAATGATTTTAAGCCCGATTATGGTACACTGGTGACCTACCGTAATGCTGCTGGTTTCGGCGTAAGGCTGGACGAGGGCAGCACTTACCCGGGTATGAAGATCAGTCCGTTTTTTGACTCTATGCTGGTAAAAGTAAGCACCTGGGGCGCCAACCTGCACGATGCCTCTATGAAAATGAACCGTGCGCTGCGCGAGTTTCGCGTGCGGGGTGTAAAAAACAATATCCAATTCCTGGAGAATGTAATCACCCACGAAGGTTTCCGCAGCGGACAAACTACTGTTGGTTTTATACAGGAGCATCCTGAATTGTTCCGGTTCACCGCCCGGCAGGACAGGGGTACCAAAATATTACGTTACCTGGCCGATGTGACTGTAAATGGCAACCCCGATGTAAAAGTGAAGCATGACGGCAGGGAATTCCGCAAACCGGAAATACCAATGGCCGCAGCTGATATGGCATACCCTAAGGGAACTAAGGATATGCTTACTGAAATGGGGGCAGATAAGTTTTGCGCATGGCTGAAAGCGGAAAAGAAAATACACTACACTGACACAACCTTGCGCGACGCCCACCAGTCACTACTGGCTACGCGGATGCGTACTATTGATATGCTGAAAGTGTCTAAACAGTTTGCCAAGCTGCACCCGCAAACTTTTAGTATGGAGGTGTGGGGTGGAGCTACATTTGACGTGGCCATGCGTTTCCTGAACGAAGACCCATGGGAAAGGCTGGAACATATTCGCGAGGCCATCCCCAATATACTTCTGCAGATGCTGATTCGTGGCTCCAACGGGGTGGGGTACACTGCTTATCCTGATAACCTGGTAGAGAAATTTGTAGAACAGAGCTGGGAAAAGGGCGTGGACATCTTCCGCATATTCGACTCACTGAATTGGATGGAGAATATCGCGCCTTGTATAGAGATGGTGCGCAAGCGTACGGGCGGCATTGCGGAGGCTGCACTTTGTTATACGGGTGATATACTTGACCCCAAACGCACTAAATACAACCTGGACTACTACCTGCGCCTGGCTAAAGACCTGGAAAATGCAGGGGCGCATATACTGGCCATAAAAGACATGAGCGGCCTGTTGAAACCCTATGCTGCTGCCGAGCTGGTAGCCGGACTGAAAGCAACCGTAAACATACCCATACACCTGCATACGCACGATACATCATCCTTACAGCCTGCCAGCTACCTGAAAGCTATAGAAGCAGGTGTGGATGTGGTGGACGTAGCGCTTGGTGCGGTTTCAGGTTTGACATCGCAACCTAACTTCAACGCAGTGGTGGAGATGATGAGGTTCCACGAAAGGGAAAATCATTACGATATAGATTCGTTAAATGAATTCTCTAACTACTGGGAGGCCGTACGCGAAATATACTATCCTTACGAAAGCGGACTAAAAGCCAGCGCTGCCGAGGTGTTTCGTCATGAGATACCGGGCGGACAATACTCTAACCTGCGTCCGCAGGCTAAAGCATTGGGACTGGAGGAAAAATTTGAGGACATTAAAAAAATGTACGCCACCGTCAACGATATGTTTGGCGACATAGTGAAGGTAACCCCCAGCTCGAAGGTGGTGGGCGATATGGCACAATTTATGGTAGCCAATGGTCTGAGCCGCGAAGATGTGATGCAGAAAGGAGATGGGATTTCATTCCCTGAAAGCGTACAGGAATTCTTTTTAGGTGTACTGGGCCAGCCGGAAGGTGGATTGCCCAAGGAACTGCAAAAAATCATCCTGAAAGACAAAGTACCTTTTACAGACAGGCCTAATAAGCACCTGAACCCGGTGGACTTTGATAAAGAGATGGTTGAATTCAGGGAACATTTTGGTGACGACCTGGGTATCTGCGATTTCCTTTCTTACAAGCTGTACCCAAAGGTGTACGAAACCTACTTGAAGTTTTACCGCGAATTCGGCGATGTGTCGGTAATTCCAACGCCTTTGTTCCTGTACGGACTGAAAATGGGTCAGGATGCTACAATTGAAATAGCGAAAGGAAAAACCCTCTTGATACGTTTACTCAGCATCAGCGAAGCCAACGAGCAAGGCAAGCGTACTGTATTCTTCAAGCTGAACGGGCAGACACGAAATATAGAAGTGCTGGATAAATCTGTAAAAGTAGAACATAAGGAAAACCGCAAGATGGATAAGGCCAATGCCAACCATATTGGCGCGCCGCTGCAGGGAATGTTATCGAAAGTACAGGTGAAGAAAGGGGAGCAGGTGAAAAAGAACCAGCCCCTGTTTGTGATAGAAGCTATGAAGATGGAAACGGTTATCACCGCCAATCATGAGTGCACTATTGCTGATATAGAACTGGCAGAAGGCACATTGGTGAATACTAATGACCTGGTGGTGGTATTAAGTTAGCATATTATCCGGTGCATTGGCATATCTTTGCACCGGTGCCAAACCTCGAGGTTGCAAAGGGCGCGAGCCTGTTTTGCAACACAAATTGAAGTTCCTTGCCTATGGCGGGAACTTCTTTTATTTGGCTTGTATTATTGTTCTTCACCAACCAACTCGCTCAGAATAAACCCCTAACTAATCTTACTCCAGTTATTAGCTGGCTTAGCCTGCTGCAATAATACATTCCTGATGCCCTGGTGTTCGGGGTGGGTGAGGGTAGGGTCTTCATTCAGCAGTTGTTGTGCGGCAGCTCTTGTTTGTTCCAGTATAGCGGTGTCGTGTACAATGTCCGCCAGCTTAAAACGGAATACACCGCTTTGTTTGGTGCCATACAAGTCGCCGGGGCCGCGCATAGCCAGGTCTTTTTCTGCAATGATAAAACCGTTGCTGGTAGCCGTCATGGTCTTCATCCGCTCTGCGCTTTCTTTAGAAAGCTTATTGCCTGTCAGCAGTATGCAATACGACTGCTCTGCACCCCGGCCCACACGGCCGCGCAACTGGTGTAGTTGTGACAAGCCAAACCTTTCAGCACTCTCTATCAGCATCACGCTGGCATTGGGTACGTCCACACCTACCTCTATTACGGTAGTGGCTACCAGCACCTGTGCATGGCCTTCTACAAAGCGCTGCATATTGCGCTCACGCAGTTCCTGCTCCTGCCTGCCGTGTACCATCGCTATGCGGTACTTATGTTCGGGAAAGAATGTCTTCACCTGCTCATAACCTGCCACCAGGCTTTCATAATCTATCTTCTCCGATTCTTCTATCAGCGGATAAACGATATATGCCTGCCTGCCCTTGTCCACTTCGCTACGTATGAATTCCATCACATGTGCGCGGCGCATTTCGTTGCGGTGTACAGTTTTTATCTCCTGCCTGCCGGGTGGCAGTTCGTCTATTACCGATACGTCCAGGTCGCCGTAGAGGGTCATAGCCAGTGTGCGGGGTATGGGCGTGGCTGTCATCACCAGTATATGCGGTGGTATTTCGTTCTTTTCCCATAGCCTGGCCCGCTGACCTACGCCAAAACGGTGCTGCTCGTCTATCACGGCCAGCCCCAGGTCGTGAAACTTCACCGATTCTTCTATCAGCGCGTGTGTACCCACGGATATTTTGATAGTTCCATCTGCCAGCCCCTTTAGTATTTCTTTTCTTTCTTTTCCCTTCACCGTACCTGTGAGCAGTGCCACCGGGATACCCATCGGCTCCAGCAGGCGACTGATGCTTTTGTAGTGCTGTTGCGCCAGTATTTCGGTGGGCGCCATCATACATGCCTGGTGGCCATTATCCAGCGCCAGCAGCATCGACATCACTGCAACTATGGTTTTACCGCTGCCCACATCTCCCTGTACCAAGCGGTTCATCTGTTTGCCTGTGGCTGTATCGTAGCGTATTTCCTTCAGCACGCGTTTTTGCGCACCGGTTAATTCAAATGGTAAATGTTGTTTATAGAAATTATTGAAGTTATCGCCCACGGTTTCAAACCTCCAGCCCTGCTGTATATGGTGCTGCACACGTAGCTGGCCTATCTTCAGTTGAGAGGCGAACAATTCCTCCCATTTCAATCGGTATCGTGCCGCCAGCATCCGCTCTTCGGTATCGGGGTAGTGTATCCATTTTACTGCGTGATACCTGTCGCAGAGTTTATATTGTTGTATGATGTCAGGCGGCAATATCTCAGGTATGTCGGCGGGTGTTATCTTGCCTACAAGTTCTTTGGTGATTTTCGCCAGTACCCGGTTGTTCACTCCCTTGCCTTTCAGTTTTTCGGTAAGCGGGTACACCGGCGTCATGCCTGCCTTGGCTGTTTCTGCGGTCAGCGGATCAATATCGGGGTGGGCTATATTAGGCACACCGTTGAAATAACTTACCCTGCCAAAGACCAGGTAATTCTTATTTGCTTCCAGTGTTTTTTTCATCCACTGCGCCCCCTGGAACCATATTAGTTCTATTCTCCCGGTATCGTCAAACAGTGTAGCCGTCAGCCGTCTTGCCCTGCCGGTACCTTCTTCAAAGATATTAATGAGCGTACCGATGAGCTGTACGTATTCCCCATCCGTATTGATGTTGGCTATTTTGTTGAGTTGCGTCCGGTCGTTATAGCGAAAAGGGTAGTGGTGCAGCAGGTCGCCCGAAAACTGTATGTCCAGTTCCTTGCGCAGCATTTCGCCTCGTTGGGGGCCAACGCCTTTCAGGTATTCAATGGGTGTATCTAATATGGATGAACGATGAGCGATGCGCGGTAACTGTTTGTATCCGTGTAAAGATAATAAAGCCCCGTTTAATGTCAGTTAAGGGTAACATAAGAGACGCAGAGGCGCAGAGAATTAGGTTAGAAAGGGAAATTTCCTCTGCGTCTTTGCAGTGAAACTTATCGTAACTAAAAAGACATTGCTGCTTACGGCGCATTATCAATAGCCGCCACCACCTTCAGGTTATTGGCCTTGGCAGCGCGCATTACCGCCATCACATTGTCCCAGTCGGCTTTTTTGTCACCATTTACCACTACGGTAGGCTCTGCATCATTGGCTTTGGCGGCTATACGGCCTATCACGGCTTCCAGCGAATCAACAGGTGTAAGCGTAGTGCCTACATAAAAACGTTGCATAGAATCAACCGTTACCACAACGGTCTGTTTTGCTTTGGTATCGGTAGCGGCTTTGGGTGTCAGCACCTTTACCACGTTTGGATTGGCCAGTGTAGATATAATGAGGAAGAAGAACAGCAGGATGAACAGTATATCATTCAGCGCTGAGGTATGTACTTCCGTTTTGTCCCTTAGTCCTTTTCTCAGGTTCATACAGCCTCCGTTTATTTCGTGGGTTCGTGCAATATATCCAGGAATTCTACCGAGGCGGCCTCCATCTTGTTCACAGCCTTGTTGATTTGTGCGTTCAGGTAGTTGTACGCCACATAAGACAGCAGCCCTATTATTAAACCAACTGCCGAGGTTACCATCTTCGTATATATACCACCTGCTATATTTTCAATAGAAAATCCCTGGTGTTGGATATTGAAGAACAGGATGATCATACCGGCAATAGTGCCCAGGAAACCGAACATTGGAGCTATACCGGCAATGGTAGATAATATGGACAGGTTTTTTTCCAGGTTGTACACCTGTAGCTTGCCCGTGTTTTCCATCGAACGTTCTATATGCTCAACGGGCTTACCTATCCGGCTCAGGCCCTTGTCTATAATACGCGCCATCGGTCCCTGTGTATTCTTAGCCAGGTTTTTAGCGCCGGTGAGGTTACCATCTGTTACGTGCTCGCGGATGCGTGCCATAAAGGTCGGGTCTATATCCGCCGCTTTGCGAATGACAAACAAACGTTCGAGGAATACATACACCATCAGGACGGAACAGAGCAGCAGCGGTATCATCAGGATACCACCTTCCTTCAGCAGGTATATCAACGATAGTTTTTCAGCGCTGGTCTCTTCTACCAGGTCCGTTGCTTGCGCAACCGTGTCCAGTTGCAGCAGGATGGCCGACAGTAATTGCATGAGTTAGTATTGATTGGAACAAATGTAATAATTCGGGCTTTATCTCACCTGTTAAAAAAAATGCCGGAACTTGTCGTCCCGGCATACTATTGAAAATATTGAATATTAACCTATCGCTATTACCTCCAGGTCAAATATCAGGTCCTGGCCGGCCAGCGGATGGTTGGCGTCCAGTACCACTATTTCTTCCTGTACTTCGGTGATGACAACCGGGAAATTATTGCCCATATTATCGCTCATATTCAGTTGCATACCTACTTCGGGCATCATATCGTCGGGAAATTCCTGCCTCGGGTATTGTACTATCATATCTTCCCTGCGTTCGCCATAAGCTTCGTTCACAGGTATCTGTACAGTCTTCTTTTCGCCCACTGCCATATCCATCAGGGCGTCGTCAAACCCTTTTATTACCTGCCCGCTGCCCACAGTAAATTCCAGTGGCTCACGGCCCTCAGAACTATCAAATGTCTCTCCTGTTGTTAATTTTCCATGGTAGTGCACTTTTACCGTGTCACCGCTTTTAACTTGTTGCATGAAATTTGTTTTAAATAAAAAAATGCGATTATGATGCAAGGTACATTATAATCTGCGAATATCTGTTTCACTGCTTATCTTTAAGCAAATTTTGGCACTATGGCATATAGATTGTTTTTAAAGTGTATGTTATTTTCTCTTCTTTTTGTGGTGAATGTACAGGCACAAGAAAATGAGAATCAACCAGTAATTGTCACCGGTGCCGAGAGCATGGAACGATATCTGCCCATGCTGGAGGGACAACGCGTTGCCCTGCTCATCAATCATACGTCCATTGTAGGGCCGGAAAAAGTTTTGTTGCTTGACACCTTGCTGAAGAGAGGGGTGAATATTGTTAAAATTTTTGCACCGGAACATGGGTTCAGGGGTAAGGCAGAAGCAGGGGAGAAAGTGAGCGATGACAAAGACAGCAAAACTGGTTTGCCCATTATATCATTATACGGCAGCACTAAGAAACCTACTGAAGCACACCTGGCCGACGTAGATGTATTGATATATGACATACAGGATGTGGGAGCGCGGTTTTATACTTATATATCCACCATGCAGTATGCTATGGAAGCCTGCGCCGCGTATGGTAAACGAATCATGATACTGGACCGTCCAAACCCCAATGGTTTTTACGTGGACGGCCCTGTGCTGGACAAATCACAGAAGTCATTTGTAGGTATGCAGCCCGTACCTATAGTATATGGTATGACAGCAGGCGAGTATGCCATAATGCTGGTAGGTGAAAAATGGTTCGACGGTGCGGAGAACCTGGACATGACCGTAATACCGTGCGTGGGTTACGACCATTCTGTTATGTACGAACTACCGGTCAATCCTTCTCCCAACCTGCGCACCATGGCTGCCGTGTATCTCTATCCTTCGCTCTGCCTGTTTGAGGGAACGGATGTGAGCGTAGGGCGCGGCACTAAGTTCCCTTTTCAGCAGTTTGGCCACCCGGCTTTTAAAGACCGTATGATGTATGGTTTTATGCCCAATATTGCTGACGAAGGGCCCGATCCGCTCCACGCAGGCAAAACATGCTATGGAATAATGTTGGCTACCACAACAGAAGAAGCAAAGAAAGTAGCAGCCGGCTATGTAAAAGTGACATGGCTGATAAGGGCATATGAATGGTTCCCGGAAAAGGATAAGTTTTTCAATAACTTTTTTGAGAAACTTGCCGGAACAAAAGAACTGAGAAAGCAGGTGGAACAAGGCTGGAGCCAGGAGGACATACGGGCTGGTTGGCAAAAGGACCTGGACGCCTTTAAGAAAACCAGGAAAAAATACCTGCTATACAAAGATTTTGAAAGCTGATACCTTTGTACGCTGTAATAATACATGCACATTTTTTTCGTTCCCCTATATGATTTTTTCCGGCGCAGGAAACCTGTTTTCTGGCTGGTGTTCCTGCTGAGTTTCGCGGCATGGATATTATTATCTGTGCGCATAGAGTTAAAAGAAGACATCAGCTCTATGCTGCCCGACAGCAAGGCCCTGCACGCTATGAACGACGCCATCAGCAAGACGCAGGCAGGGGAACAGGTAATATTCCTGGCTTCGTTTAGCGACAGTAGCTACCGCGACAACGATAGCCTGGTGAATGCGACCAATGATTTTACCGCGGGATTTGCAGCAAAGTTTCATGAATATATAGATACGCTGCTTTTGCAGCCCGGCAGCGGTATGGAGGAAGCAGTAACAGGTATCGTGCAGCAAAACCTACCACTGTTCCTTACAGAAGAAGATTATGATAAAATAGACAGCCTCATACAGGAAGACCAGATCACTAATACGCTTATTGCCAATAAACGCATCTTATTATCGCCGGCCAGTGTGTATTATAAAAGAATGGTTGCCGCCGACCCGGTAGGCATTTCTGCTATTGTATGGAATAAATTGAGGGCCCTGCAGTTCGACGAGAATTACGAGAGCTACGAAGGTTATTTGTTCCATAAAGAAACCGGCAAACTGACCTTCTTCCTTAAGCCCCGGTACAAAGCAAGTGAGACCGGGAAGAACAGCAAATTCTTTTCTGAAGCAGATAAGTTCATAGAAGACTGGGAGCAAGAGCACGCTGGTGTAAACATTACCTATTTTGGCGGCCCCGCAGTAGCCGCCGGCAATGCCATGCAGATGCGCACCGATACCATTGTTACGCTTTCGGTTACCATTGTGCTGTTGTTGGCACTAACGTTTTATTTTTTCCGCCGTAAAAGAACACCCTTATTGCTATTGGTTCCAGTATTATACGGGGGCGCAATGGGCCTGGGTATCGTATCGCTGGTACAGGGTAGTATATCAGTCATAGCGTTGGGGGCTGGTGCTATCATAATGGGCATTGCCATAGATTTTTCTATACACTTTCTTTCGCAGGCCAGGAACAATACGAATATCCGCGAAACCGTACGCGAATTATCGCAGCCCCTTACACTCGGCAGTTTTACTACCATTGCCTCCTTTCTGTCATTAAGGCTCGTAAGCACACCTATTTTGCAGGACCTGGGACTATTTGCCGCGGCCAGCCTGTTGGGTGCGGCGTTGTGTACGTTGATATTTTTGCCGCACCTACCTATAGGGCAGGGTAGCGGGAAAGGAGGATTGAAGCATGGGCACCCTTCAGGGCCGGGGCAAGTGGGAAGGCGACGCACCACATTCTTCGATAAAATAGCCCGGTGGCAACCCGAGCGCAACAAATGGCTGGTGCTGTTCATCTTCCTGCTTACGCCGGTGATGCTGTACTTCAGCACAGGGGTACAATTCGACAGCAACCTGATGAACCTTAATTATCTCTCGCCCGAATTGCAAAGGGCGCAGGAGGAAGTAAGCGAGGTGAATACCGTGGCATTAAGTTCAGTCTTCGTGGTGGCGCAGGAAGAAACTGAAGATAAGGCTTTACAGCAATTGGAAACTGTAAAGCAGCAGGTTGCGGAACTGGAAAGCAAGGGATGGGTAAAAGGCACGTCCAACCCAACCATGCTGCTGCCCTCGGTACAGGAGCAGCAGGAACGGCTGGCTCGCTGGCGCAACTATTGGGGGGAGGAAAGAACAAGCAGGGTAGTAGCTCATGTGAATGAAGCCGCGGCAAAAGCCGGTTATGCGCAAAATGCTTTCGCACGGTTCGGAGAAACTCTACAAGGGGAATATTCAACATTCGATGAGGAGACTATCCGCACTTTGAAAACATTTTTTCCCGGTGGCTTTTCAGCAGACGGTAACCGGCACTACGCCATCATGGCGCTAAAAGTACCTGCTGAACACAGGGACGAAGTATTTGAAACCTTGTCGAAACAGGGCTCGGTTACCGTAACCGACCGCCAGCAGGGGGCTACGCAATTGGTAGCTATACTCAACAATGATTTTACAGATATTGCTGTTTACTCATCGCTCATCGTATTCTTTGCTTTGCTCATTGGTTACGGACGTATAGAGTTAGCCATAATCGCCTTCCTGCCTATGGCTATTTCATGGATTTGGATACTCGGGCTGATGTCTTTATTAGGATTGAAATTCAATATCGTCAACATTATTATCTCATCTCTCATCTTCGGCCTGGGAGACGATTACACCATCTTCACAATGGATGGCCTGGTGGAACGGCTTAAGACTGGCAAACAAAAACTCAGTTCAGTACGGGCTGCGGTATATGTGTCCGCACTAACGGTGGTAATTGGTCTGGGCGTGCTCTTGTTGGCCAAACATCCTGCCTTGCGTTCCATCGCATTCATATCTGTTACCGGCCTGGTTTGCGTTCTCTTTATTTCACAAACGCTACAGCCTTTCCTGTTCAACTGGTTCATACAGCACCGGGCCGATAAAAAATTCCTGCCTTTTACACTGCGAAGTTTCTTTATTTCAGTGTTCGCATTCACCTACTTTTTTACCGGCTCTATGGTGCTCACCATCCTCGGGGTGATATTCACCAGGCTATGGCCATTTGGCAAAGAAAGAGGCAAGTACCTGTTCCATATATGCATCAGTGCGCTCACCCGCAGCATGATGTATATTATGGTCAACACAAAAAAGAGGATATATAATATCGGCCATGAAAACTACCAGAAACCATCCGTATACATCGCCAACCACACTTCATTTTTAGATATACTGGTCACTACCATGCTGCACCCTAAGCTGGTATTGCTTACTAATAAATGGGTGTGGCGTTCACCAGTGTTTGGCGCTGTGGTGCGTATGGGCGAATATTATCCTGTAGCCGATGGGGCGGAAGACAGCATCGAACCGTTAAGAAAATTCACAAACAGGGGATACTCGGTAATGGTCTTTCCCGAGGGTACCCGCAGCTATGACGACAAGATAAAGCGTTTCCATAAAGGGGCTTTTTATATCGCTGAACGACTCAAATTAGATATCGTTCCTATAATATTGCACGGCGTACATTATACCATGCAAAAAGGAGATTGGTTGCTCAAAGATGGTACTTGCTCCGTTTACGTTCACCCGCATATAGCACCGGGTGATACCCGCTTCGGAACTACTTACGGCGAACGCGCCAAAAACATAGGCAGGTGGATGCGTCGTGAACTGGCTGAGATAAAAGAGAAGGACGAAACCCCAGCCTATTTCAAAGAGCAACTGTTGAGAAGCTATACCTACAAAGGACCCGTGCTGGAGTGGTATTGCCGTATCAAAACCAGGCTGGAGGGCTACTACGAGCAGTTCCACCATTTGCTGCCACGCGAGGGCAGGTTTTACGACCTGGGTTGCGGCTACGGCTTTATGACCTATATGCTGCACTGGTCTGCGCCGGGCCGGGTGTTTACAGGTATTGACTATGATGAGGAGAAAATTGAAACCGCGCAAAACAATTTCCTGCGCGACGAGGGTATCAATTTTAAGCAGGGTGATTTAACACAAATAGAACTGCAATCCTGCGACGGCATCATCATGGCCGACGTACTGCATTACCTGCTGCCGGAGCAACAGGAAATCCTGCTGAAAAAATGCTACACGGCATTAAAAGAGGGTGGGGTACTCATCATCCGCGATGGTATATCCGAACTCACAGAACGGATAAAAGGGACCAAGCTAACCGAAGTATTCTCCACCAAACTACTGGGTTTTAACAAAACACAGAACCGGCTCCACTTCATCAGCCGCAGGCTGATAGACGACTTCGCCGCTAAACATAGTATGCAGGCAGAAGTGCTGGATAATGCTAAGATGACAGCGAATTTGACCTTTGTGTTGAGGAAAATTGGGTAATTTAGTCTAGTACCAACTCCAAATTCGGAACGAGATCATCATTAAACTTATAAATATTCAGCAATGAAACCTTTATATCTCTTTTTGCTTGTCTGCTTTACGAGTTGCTTAACAGCCTATTCCCAAACACCCGGTGATATCGATAGCATTATTGTATATGCAGATTTTTCTAAACATGGATATACTACAGCCAGCGCTTACTCACATTTTGATGAGCTGAGAAAGAACAACATTGAACGGGTAATCGTGAGTGTAGAAGATAAATCAAAAATAGAAGCCATCTTAGGCAAAGCACAAAAAAAGAAACACTATCAAACGAAGGTTGGTCAGAGAAATTTATTTTGCGAGGCGGTATTTTCTGGTTCAGACCATCCACATAGAGTATTGATTAGCGGAGTAATAGTTAGTAGTACAAATATGTTCGGCAAGAAAAACAAACCATCTGCAGTTATTACTGATTTGACTGAGATGAGAAATTACATAATAACAGCTGTAAAGGACTTGGAATGGATATCAGGTTTTCGGGAGAAAATTGCCAAACCATTACATTGAATCTGACTGGCGCGATTGCTCACCGACACTGGTTTATGTTTGCAACTTAAATCAATAATCAGTTGCAAGACTCTATCAGGCAAAAAGCATTAGCATCTTGCTGACTATATTCTATTTTTTCCACTGGCGCGAATGTTCCGCAGGGCATTCGTGTCTACTAAGTCATCCGGTCTGCGACCGGCATTCAAGGTTATTAAGTCGATACTTTGGGGCAGTCGGATTCAAGCGCTTACTGTATCGACCGCACCCTTTTCTTATTCCTGGGCGAGCCTTTTTTAACATGCTCGCCCGTTTTATGTTTATCAATTAAAACCTATCTTCCCGGTCTGCGTTTTCATCTTATCGGCCGTATAGCTGTAATGGTACAGGCCACGGTCAAAAGTATCTATCTGCCATTGAATGCGGCTACTGTCTTTTGTCCTGAAAACCTTAATAATATTTCCCTGTACGTCCTTTACTGTTATTTCGCCATTTTTATAGTCCGTATTGCTTGTCGCATCGAAAATTATGTAGGTTGTGGCCGGATTTGGGTAAACGGATATTGGGGCGGCTTTTTTCTTGCAGGCCGTAAAGGTCAGCGTAATAACTGCGATAAACGCTAACAAATTGAATGTCTTATTCATTTTTTGGGAAGTTTAGGGGCCTGGGAGTACAACGCATTTTTATACAAATTATTTTATAACGCATCGACGGTATGCCCCTTTAGATTGAAACAAACAGGGCGCCCGGTTTCGTTTGCAGTATTTCTTCACCAGCAGGTATGGCAATACTATGACTGCAGGGAATGGTTATACCTTTTCAAATACCAGCCTGTAATGGTCCATTATTTCCTGTTCAAAACATACACGGTTTGGGCTTATCCTGAAGATACTCAGCAAATGCCTGAATTCTTTATCTGTTATATACCGGGGTATCAGCGATAAGAAAAGCATATATTTTTTAAGGTTGAATTTTCTGAATTTCTTCCTCCACTGGCCTATAGTTTCTATATAATCCAGCCTGCCGCTGCTCTGCGATATTAGTTTAAAACCCGCCGCATTGCGTATTACCATTTCGGGCCCGTAGGGCAGCCACGAACCGGGAAACTGTTTTACCATCAGCGCACATACATGTGCGGCGGAATTCTTTGTTGCATTAATATCAAACTCCTCGTAGGGGATCATATTTTTACTGAAGGTCATGGTCTGCATATAAAACCTTCCGCCCGCAGGCAACAACTCATATATCGTTTTGAAAAAGTTACTGTAAACCTCTTCCTGCTTTCCTGCCCTCCATTCTTCCACAGAGCAAAAGTGTTCCAGTCCTCCTATGCAGGTTATCGCATCAAATATCCCGAAATCTCCTGGTTGAACATAACGGCAATCTTTCACCTGCACATTCAGCCCGTTTTTCCGGCAGGCGGCAGCTTGCCCCTCTGATAGTGTCAGCCCTATGCTGGTAGCGCCTCTTTCGCTGGTAATGTAGTTGGAAAACGGCCCCCATCCGCAGGCCATGTCCAATACCTTGCTGCCTTGTTTTATGTTCAGGCTATCCGCTATAAATTTGTGCTTTGCTTTTTGTGCGGCTTCCAGCGACATGGAAAAATCTCCATCATATCTGGCGCCGCTGTAGTCTCCCATTTCCCCTATGCTCAGGCGGAATATCTTATCAATAGTCGTGTAAGTAAAGTCAAGGTCTTTTTTCCCAGCCATGAGAAGAGTTTAAATTTTTGCTCCTGTTGTTTACTTAAAGATAGTCATAATAAGCAACGGCTATAGTAAAGAAAATATCCGCTTTGTCTGAATTATGAGTTTCAATAATGACCCTACTGGTCTAAGCGCCTCGCTTAGACCCAAGATAAACTAAGCGTCAGCTTACGGTATCGACCGCACCCTTTTCTTATTTCTGGGCGAGTCCACTGGCGCGAATGTTCCGCAGGGCATTCGTGTCTTCTAAGTCATCCGATCTCTGACCGGCATTCAGGGTTATAAAGTTGATACTTTGGGGGCAGGCTAATTTTATCCCCCAATTGGTCTGGTTTCCTACACTGGGACTCGCCTGCCTCGCGCTGAATAAAAAAAATCGCATGGTGCTGGCAAATGTTCTATCGCGTTAATTACGTAATTCATTTAGAGGGACATATGTAATGATATCCAGGATGTAACCCGTCATTCGATAGCTTATCGGGTGAGTTTTGCACCACCGTTGGTATCCTTCAAAGTCAAATTCAGTTCCATCGGGCACAATCATTACACTTCCGTGTTCATCCATAATGTATTCATCTAAATAACCTGCCGCAATCAGGCTCCTGATTTCCTTAAGATATTTTTCTGTCGTTTCGCTGCGGGCCCAATCCGGATGTTTTTCTTCATTTTTAACAAAAGCCTGGAGGGAACTGATGTGCATGTCAAGGTACAAGGACGGGAACCCGGCCTGTAATTCCAGGCTATCAACATTGTCTAATGCCCATTTGACTTTTTCCAGGACTGATGCGAATGTGCAACCTAACAAGGTTGAATCCTTCAGCGCGGCGGGCGCCACGTTTACCTCGCTTTTTGTGCTAAGTGGTGAAATGGTTACCAGCGCCACTGGATCAAACTGCTGGGTAAATAGATCAAATAGTTTCGTTACTTCACCGGTGTCCAGAGAATGAGAGCTAATCCGGATTTTCAGAAACCAGGTTCCGCATTCATAAAGCCGCAAGCCCGATGATTTAGTACCATATACCTCGAGGTACGCCTGGAATCCATTGACTTTATATGCTCCCTTTTTGTACTGTACATACTCTTGATGTACTGCAGCACCATGGCCATTAGCATCAACTATAGCCTGTAGGGAGTTAAAGTACTGACCCCTGAATCGATGGTTATCGGCAGCGCCGGCAGGATAGACATATACATTCACCTTTGTATCACGAAGCTCGTAAGTAGCACTTATGTTTTTATGTTCTTTGTCATAGGCGTGTATCTCAGTTCTGGTATATTCATCGATGCTTACAGGGAAGATAGTTTTTGCATATTTGTGTATATATTCGCCATTCGCTCTTATTTTCTTTGCAGCGATTGCATGTGAAACACAAATGAATAGGCAGGGGAAAATTGTGATAAGTATTCGGTACATTGTCTATTGATTTTTCACTAAAATGAGCCGTCCTAGTGGTTATTACCATATCCTTATACAGATTTAAGCGGCAGCTTAGGACCTAAAAGTAAAGAAAGTACCGCTTTTCTACTGTATCGACCGCACCCTTTTCTTATTCCTGTGCGTGCTGATGATGAACAATATTGTGCTGAAACCCGCCAGCACACCTATATGTGGCAGCACATCCCATAGGTCGCCATTGCGCAACGTAATATGATTTACACCGTCCAGCGCCCAGTAGAGCGGGGAGAGCATGGCCAGTTTTTGCATGGCAGGCGAAAAGATATCCGCAGGCACCCATATACCTCCCATAGCCGATAGTATCACTATAGATATAGCGCCGAAGGGCATGGCCTGGTTGGTAGTCTTAAATACAGCCCCTACAAAATAACCGTAAGAAGTGGCCGCCACCGCTATGGCAATGGCCACGGGTATCAATACCCAGGCATGAGCGCCCAGTTGCAAAGCCGGTAAACTCAGCATGGGCAGCAGCCAGATGCCTACACAAAACATGAGTGCGAACTGCACCGTGCACACTATGGTATAGAAAAATATCTTGCCCAGCGCCACCATCCTCCTGGCGCCCGGTATCAGTTCCACACGCACGGCGCTGCCTTCTTCTCGCTCCCTTATCAGGTGCCCGCATATGGGTATCACTATAAAGAACATACCGAATATAGCCCATGCCGGCACATTATGCTGTACAGAGTTAATGAAGCTGCCATGCTCGGCCTTCCCGCTCAATACATGTTCTTTGATACCCAGTCCTTTGAATATTTTTTCAAAGTTTTCCGTTGGCTGTTTTTCAGGCGTTGTCACGGCGGCACTATCATTTGTGGTGTCTGCTGCCGCTATTCCCATTTTCGAGAGCCGCTCTACCAATACTTTACTGCTTGAAAAAGTGATGAGCTTGTCCAGGGCAAAGCTCACCGACATGCGGTAGGTAGGTTTGGTTACGGGGTCAAAATACATCCTGATGTACAGGCTGTCCCTTATCTCGCGCGAGGGCATACTGCCCAATCCTAGTTTTTCAGATACGCTGTTGGCTACCAGGTTGGCGGCGTTTACCATTTCGGCGGTGGCCCCTTTGGGTATCACAATACCTACTTTGTAGTCGCCCTTCTGCAACAAACGTTTCAGTTGCTCTTCGGTAACAGGCTTGCCATCTATACGCTCCGTTACGTGAAAATTGCCGCTTTCTTTCAGTCCTTGTTTTATGCTTTGCGCTATGCTGCCATTGTCATGGTCGGCTATCAGCAGTTCAAAGCGCATCTCCTGGTAGTCTTTAAAAGGTGCGTCCTGCACCATGGCCATCACCACTATCAATACTGCCGGCATCAGGAACAGCAGCATGAACCCCGCCACATCGCGCCGGGTCAGTATCCATTCCTTTTTTATGGTAGCCAGTATCTTTCTCATGTTGTATGCTTAGTCTCTTACAGAGTGCCCCGTATAATGCAGGAACACATCTTCCAGGTCTGTGCAGCCCGGTGTTTTGTTCACGAGCTGCTGCGGGGTGCCTTCAGTTACGAATTTCCCTTCGTCTATGATCACTACTTCGTCACATATCTTTTCCGCTTCGTCCAGCAGGTGCGATGTGTACAGCACCGTCTTGCCATCCTGCTTATATTCCTGTATAAAGTCCAGTATCATCGCCCTCGATTGTACATCCACGCCCGCCGTAGGTTCGTCCAGTATCAGTATCTGCGGGTAGTGCAGCAGCGATGCGATGATATTCGCCCTGCGCTTCATACCGCCGCTGAAGTTGCTGATGCGTTTGTCCGCATGTTTTTCCAGCCCTAACCTCGACAGGAGTTTCCCGGCCCGTTCACGCGCGTATCTTTTTTCTATACCGTACAACGTACTTATATAGGCAAAGTTCTCCGTCGCCGTCAGGTTGGGAAAGAGCGCTATCTGCTGCGGCACCACGCCTATCTGCGAACGTACAGCCGTTGTATGCGCTATACAGTCCACCCCGAATATTCTTGCCCTTCCGCTGTCGGGTTCCACCAGGCCGCATATTATATTGATGGTGGTGGTCTTGCCGGCTCCGTTTGGCCCCAGCAATCCCATAATACAGTTTTCCGGCACTTTCAGGCTCAGGCCGTCCAATGCAGGCGACCATGAGCCGGGGTAATGTTTTCTCAGCTCTGTTATCTCGATAGCAAATGACATATAGACTGCGGTGCTCCTTTACTTATAACCAAGCCCGTGTGTTAATTGTTCCGGCAATGCGGGCAGCGAATGCCTGGGCACCAGGAACGAGGTCAACTCGGCCAGCTCTTTGAATATTACATGGCTGTCGGCTGCGGCCTGCAGGTATTGCGCCCCGGTACTGCCGCCGGTGCCTACACGCTTGCCTATGGTACGCTGCACCATATGTATATGCCTGTGCCGCCACATAGACAGTTTTTCGTCTATTTCCAGCAGGCTGCTTATGAGTTCAAATGGCAGTTGCAGCATGGGGTAGTCCCTGTACAGCATAATGAACAACGCACTCCTGTTGGCTCCCGTGCTGAATTGCCGCTCTGCGGGGTAGTCTTTATCATTCATGAACAGCATATCATAGGTGCCCAGGTTTACTTTTTCCTGGTCCAGCAGGCTGTCACTGTACACCTGGCGGAATTTGGCCCAGAATGGTTCGTCCGGCCATAGTTCATTGTCTTTTAAGAAGGGCATCCGCTCCAGCCAGCGGTTGATGAGCGTCAGCAGCGATTCTTCAGCCTCGGCCTCCTTTACCCTCGCTATATCAGATTCTTTCAGTTGCGACAGGTAATAATTCTGCCCGTACCGCTGCTGGTAACGCAGCCCCAGCGATGCTTCGATAATTTTAAACTGTATGCTCTGGAAACCCGATGCCGGCCTCAGCAGGTCGCGGAAATCCAGGAAGTCCAGCGGTGTCATGGTTTCCATAATGGTCATCTGCTGCACGGCGATTTCCAGTATGGCGCTTATGCGTTTTATCCTGTGTACCGAATTATATATATCCGGCGAATTGTTTGGTATGCTGGGTTGTTTAAATATTTTGCGGGTAATATTCAGTTCGTGGATGACTTGTTTGAACCATAATTCATAGGTTTGGTGTATGATGATGAACATCATTTCATCATCGGCATAATTGTTTTCTTTTTCACTTTCAGGCTGCTGTGCATTCAATATCTTATCCAGCTGTAAATATTCGCTATAATAAACTGGGGGACGTTGTTTCTTTTCCATGCGGTTAAATTACTAAACAAATCACAAGCCAAAAGGCCAAACACGAAATTTATCCATTAACATATTTTTTTGAAAACTGTATGGGGGTAAGATCGCAATACGTTGTTATTACTCTGTACAAAACGAATATTATATGAAAAAGTTTACAGTTTTTATGAGTGTCTGCCTGTTGGCATTAGGTTTTGCTTCCTGTCACAAAAGAGGCATAAAAGGAGAGGGCAATATTGTGTCTGAAACAAGAACGGTGGGCGAATTTGCCAAAATTGAGGCCAACGGAAGTACTGATGTTACCGTAGTGGCCGACGATGAGTACTTTGTTATAGTGAAAGGCTACAGCAACCTGGTGCCTATATACAAAACCAAAGTGAATGGCGACAGGCTGATACTGGAATTTAAAGAAGGTTACTGGAATGTGCGTAATGACAATATCACCGTAGAAGTGCATACGCCATATGTAGATAAAGTATCATTGAACGGCTCGGGCAGTATATACGTGGACGCCGGTTACGACCACGAGCGCCTGGATGCCAATATCAACGGCTCCGGCAATGTCGAAGTGGCCAGGAGCACGTTCCGGTATATGGATGTCTTTATCAACGGTTCAGGCAATTTCAATGCTGAGACAACTGAAGTGAATAATGTATATGTGAAAATTTCAGGTTCGGGCGATGCATGGGTATATGTCCTGGACTACCTGAGGGTGCGTATCAGCGGTTCAGGTAACGTTTATTACCGTGGCAATCCCGGCACTATCGACACAGACGTATCAGGTTCAGGCCAGGTACACAAGAAAAACTAAGGAGTGGATTTCCTTATTAATACAGGGTAGTCTCCAAACGGAGGCTACTTTGTTATTTTGGCCGCCCGCATAAATACCGGGAAGGTGACCGGCCTTTCGCCTGTACCCCAGGCTTTTTTCAAATCATCTTTAATAATATCCACCGGGTTGGCATTCTTGTCTTTAATATAATGTTGCACCGCCGACCATGAATTAAGGTACCCCACCATGTGTTCAAAAGTCCATTCATAACTCATGGCCAGGGGCGGGCAGGGCAGTTCCTCAAAAGGTATCTCTATACCCCGGTACTGTTCATCTACATATTTCCTTTCCTTATCCCAGTACCGACCGATAATATCAGAATAAAACCTCCGCACCACAGCATATACCTCAAGTGATACTTCAGGTAGGTTATACCCCCATGCGGCACATATTGCTCCCGGTTTGGCCACACGTTCTACCTCGGCGAAGAACTTTTTATGGTCCAGCCAGTGCAACGCCTGGGCCACGGTTATGAGGTCGAAGCTGTTATCTGCAAACTCGGGCCTTTCGGCAGCGCCTTCTTTGTATATAATATTATCTCTCTTTTCTGAATTTTTTAACTGGTTGATACTTATGTCAGTAGCATAAACCATTTTAAATTTCTCTGAAAGCTTTACGGCAGCCTGACCGTTGCCTGTTGCGCAGTCCCAGGCAGTGTCAAAGCCGGCACAATGTTCGTATAGCTAGTCAAACAGTTCCTGCGGGTAGCCGGGCCTGTAGGCCGCATAGCCTGCCGATTGCGCCGAAAAATTATCCTTTGTTTCTTTAGCCATATCCTGGTTATATTAATAAATAAGTCGAGCGAATTAATATCCCCCACAGGCGATTGTCACATAGTGATTGGGGTGATTTACGAAAGAGGTACAAAACCGGTGATTTTTTAGCCATATTTTTAACCGCCGTAGCTTTTTGCGAAATTGGTACAAAAATAAATAGCCATCTTTACAAAAAGGATTATCCATGCCCGGTAAGTTTTTGCCCTTTATTCCAATCGACAGGCTCAAAGAGGTCCAGGCCTCCGATGATATGAATGAATACTACGACCTGCTTTGCCAGCCCCTGCACGAGGAGTTGTACAAACGACAGGATTTTACCTTTTTCGAGGAATTGACCGACGGTCAGCAGCTTATGGTCTGCTACGATTATGTGCAGAACCATATGCTGCAGGGCGGCTTTATACAATTGATACAAAACGGCTATGTGAATATGCTGGCGCCCATGCCCGGCTGGCTGGCCACCATCGGCGATGAGCAGATGGCCAAACTCATAGACGATGTGCTGAAGGTTTACGTCCTCAACCGCGACATCCTCGATAAAGAAACCACCCCCGAAGAATTCGCCAACCTGTACGAACAACTCCCCGTCTTCGGCCCCTTAGACAAGCGTTTCGAAACGCAACACCCATTCACCGTCAGCAAAATGCTGGAATACGCCACCCACCATATAGAGGAGTTTGCCAGGGTAATCGGGTAGAAGCATTAATAAATTCGTATTACTACAGTGGTGGGGTAGCGTCAAAAACTCCATTTTATACGGAGGAAACCTCTATGCCCATTGGCCTTAAATTCATTATTCATTTCCGCGTAAAAGGATTGCCAAAAAATATTAATGTCCAGGTTCTCCGCCATGCTGTATTGAAGCGAGGGCAAGAAAATGAGGAGATTAGTTCCCGGTGCATACAATATGCCTGCCGTAACTGAAAATAAAGGAGTAATCTCTTTACTTGAGGTGACAATAATATTCCATTTGGTAGGCATCAGCGACTCAGGGCTAATTCTCAGGTCAATTATTTCCGGGCCGGTCACAGGTTTTGTCAGCCCATTGCTGTTTAATAGAACGCCCGCATTCACATACCATCCATGTTGAAACACATAATCACCTTCCATCGTAAGGTTTAAGTGCCCGGAGGAGTCCTGGTTGCTCATAAAATACTGCACCTCGCCCTTAAACCCTGCGTCTGATATATTTCCCGCCCACCCGCCACCTATAGTTATATGATTCTTATAAACTCCGCTAATGAGCTGTAGATCATAACCCCATTTGTATAACAACAGCTTTGCTGCTGCAATACTTTCGTTTTTTATTCCTGTAACTGCGTACGCTGCCTCAATGTTCATCATATCGTTTATCCTGTACTGGATTTTCCCAGCGTCTGAACCCGGCCGCTCTTCGTAGTCAAAGTCTAAAAAATTATAGGTATTGAAAATATCATTGGGATTCCAGGTAGTCGTCATGCCCCAGTTAATGCGTTGCCTGCCTATCCGGATATTTACCTTACCAATGCCGTAGTCAGCATACAGCCGCTCTACATTAGTATGCACCACAAGTGAACTGTCTTCTATCCATATCTTTTGCATATCCAGTTTATCGTTGGCATTACGCAACCGGGAAGCAAACCCCGGTGTCAGTTTTACCTCTTCGCCCCAAAACATCCTGTTTCGCAGTTCGGTGGCCAATGTGAAATTGGCAATTGGTTTCCATTTAATATTTATGCGGTTGTGAAGCAGGTTGGAAGAGATCAGTTTACCAAAGTCTTTATTAAAGCTAAGTGTTTGCATGTCTTTGATATACCCATTTACTGACAGTTTGCCGGGAAATGATATGCTATCCTGCGCAGTTAGCGTAAAACTTACAAAACAGGTGAGATATGTTAATATTATCGTTCTCACCTTTCTGTTGTTTGCAGGACCGGTGTAGCCGATACATCGCTTGCGATGGCTCCGTCTACCAAAGTTATCACTCTCCGGGCTCTCTCTATTACCCGCTGGTCGTGTGTCGAAAAGAGGAATGTCATTTTTTCTTCTCTATTCAGCAGCTCCATAACGTCCAGCAAGTTTGCGGCAGATTTGGAGTCCAGGTTTGCAGTCGGTTCATCGGCCAGAACAAATCTTGGTTTACTGGCAAGTGCCCTGGCTACGGCTACTCGCTGTTGTTGTCCGCCTGATAGCTGTGCCGGACGGCTGTCTATTTTGTCTTCAAGCCCTATTTCGCGAAACAGTTGCTGTACCCGTTGCTGGCGCGCTTTTTTGTCGGTTCCCTGCAAGAGCATGATAAATTCAACATTTTCGCGGGCGGTAAGCACCGGTATCAGGTTGAACGACTGAAAAACAAAACCGATATTCATTAACCTGAAATTGATGAGCTCCCCGGCAGACAACCTGGTAATGTCAATACCATTGATGTAAATATTTCCGGAGTCAGTTTTATCCAGTCCTCCAATCAGGTTGAGTAAGGTCGTTTTGCCTGAGCCTGAAGGACCGACCAAAGCTGTAAATTCACCTTCATCAATATGCAGGTGCACATTGTTCACAGCATATACTGGTATTGTTTCCGGGTTATATATTTTACTTACGTTGTGGGCGTCTATTATTGCTTTACTCTTTTCCATACATAGTTCAATGATTTATCTTCGTAATGCTTCAACCGGTTTTAATCTTAAGGCTTTAATGGCAGGGAACAGGCAAGAGACCAAGGCGGTACCTACTACAATAAACAATACCCCCGCCAGTTGCTCTGCCGGAAATTCCGGATAGATCATTGTGCTGAAACCGAAGCTGCGCATCATTTCCTCGCTATCGCTCGACAGGTCAAGCCCATTTTTTTGGAAATATTGTATGGCGCCCCATGCTGATAATATGCCCACTGGAACTCCTCCAAGGGTCAGAAAAAAAGTTTCGAATAAGATAAGGACAAATACCCTCAGCCTGCTGGTGCCCAATGCCACCATCATACCTATCTCCCTGGTTCTTTCCAATATTGCCATCAGCATAGTGTTGATGATACCGAATGCCAGCGCTATCATTATGATGATAATTATTATATAGGAGTACTGGTCGGTTGTTTTCACCATCAGGTTCATTTCTGGGGAAATGTCTATCCAGGTTTCCACCTGGTATTCGGGAAGCTGCTTTTGCAAATGTCCTCTCACCTCGTCCAGGTATTTGTCCTGCTTCAGCACTATGGCTATTTCATGAAACCGGTGGGGTGTGCCGAGCAGGTCATTCAATTCATCTATTTCTATGTAAACATTTCTCTCGTCCAGGGGGGCATTGTCACTTTGATAAATGGCGGCTATCTTAAAAGCCCCCGACACTATTTCGCTGGCGGTATCTGTCAATGTAAGTACCAGTTTGGAGCCAAGCTTCAGTTTCATTTTATCGGCAAGCTTTTTGCCTATCAGTATTTCGTTTTTTTTACCCGGATCAAATTCTTTTCCTTCTTTTATCTTCTGTTTTAGTTGCGATACCTGGTATTCCTGCTCCGGAACTACACCATTGATTTTTACGCCTGTACTGCCTGTAGGGGTAGCAAGCATACCGTTGGCAATGCTTCTCACAGCAGAAACTTTTACTTCGGGGAGTTTTTTTATTATACCATGAACATATTGGCTGTCAGCGATAAAAAACTCTGGCTCATAATCTTTTTTGAAATTAGTGTCATGTATCTGCAGGTGTCCTATTTCGGCATTCACCACCGTGGCTATCCGGCTTTTCATCATGCCTTTGTATAAAGAAAGTACAGCTACACCTGCAAACAAACCGATGGCTATCGAAATCATGATAATGATGCTGCGCGCTTTATTGCGCCATATATTTCGCCAGGCCATTTGTATTATCATATACCTTTCTTTTAACGTTTCATAGCCGCAATTGGGTTAAGCCTAATAATGACATAAGTAGGGTAGAGCGATAATACCAGCCCTATCACAAACACAATTATCCCCTGGTTAATGAAGATAAACGCATCGGTAGAGGTGGGAAAAATGGGTTCGAAGCCGAAACGGGAGAAGGCCTCAGCAGTACTTCCGCCAAATCTTATGGGCCGCTTACTGAAGTAATATACTATAGGAATACTGGCGGCAATACCCAGGGTACAACCTATGACGACCGTAAATACAGATTCCAGCAGTGACAGGAATATCAGTTTACTTTTTTTCATACCTATTGCCACCAGCATACCCATCTCAAATTTTCTTTCAACCATCATCATAAGCAACGTACCGAATATGCCAAAACAAATGAGCATATACAAAATGCCCGATATGTATTTCATGTTATTGGTATCCCTCTTAATATGTTGTTTGATGTCAGGCATTATATCTTCCCAACTCATCACTTCGTAATTATTCCCCAAAACTGATCGAATTCTGGCAACAGTGCTTTGCAATTCTTTGGGGTCATCAATTGATAGTACATAGGTGGTTGCCATGCCGTATGCGCTGAACATGTCCTGCGCCAGGCCCAATGGCATCACCAGCATTCGTTCATTCAGGTCGGGCGAGCCAAACCTGGCAATGCCTTTGATACCATATTTTCCCGCAGCCGTTGCGCCATGATATCCCTGGCTTATCAGTACTATTGTATCAGACACACCCAGCTTTAGCTTTTGTGCCAGCCCTTCGGCCACTAATACGGCGTTGTCATCAGCTTCCAGGTAGTCGCCCCGGGTCAACTTTTCCTTCAGTCGTGTCACTTTATCCTCTCTTTCCGGGTCCACACCCATTATCAAACAGCCTTTGGTTATATCTCCCGCAGACACAAGCGCAAATGATTCCAGGCGGGGGGAAATACCGCTGATGTTTTCATTTGCCAGTATCCTCTTTCCCAGCGTATCCTCAGCTTCAAAGCTGTTGTCAAGTATTTGTTCGTCCCAATAGCCGGCTTTATGCACTTGTATATAACCTGTATAAAAGCTGACAACATTCTTCACCAGGTTGTCAAAGGCTCCCCACTGCAGGCTCATGGTTAGCACAGACAAGATCACTGCGAAAAAAATGGAGGACATGGTGATAACCGTCCTGTTCCGGTTCCGCCATATATTTTTCCATGCCATTTTAATCAGCCACATATCACAAAAGTTTTTTCATTTGCTCAACGGTGTAGAAATTGTCGTCAATGGGCCTGTTGTACTCAACGCGTTGGTACAGCATCTCTGTCTTCTGCCCCTTCTTATCGTTGGGTATCATTTCAAACCGCGTTGGTATCAGCCGGTCATCCATCATACGTATATCATAACTATTCATGGTGTTGACAAGCTGCCCGTCTTCGTCGTAGAAACGGCTGTGCAACTCGATGAAATCCTTTTTATCAATACATACTATTACTTTCCCCCATACAATTGCTGCCTGTGGTTTGGGTATCATCAGGATAATATAACAGTCCCTCTTTTGTATCACCGTGTCACCTGCTAACGTATGCGTGTAGTCTTCCAGCACTGAAGACTCCCTCACCAGGTCGTCATTTGTAAAATCAGTGCCCATCCAGCTCTGGCTCATCATAGATGGGGGTAGTTTGATAGTGCGTTCCAGCGTGGGCATCCAGTTCCACACCTCTCTTTTCCTTTTTAAGAAAGAAATGCCTTTGTCTTTGGCAGGCGAAAGTACCAGTATCATCGAAAGATCGCTACCCTTTACCCACACCCTGCATTGCATCTCCCTTGTCCATGTCGGCCTGACGGTACGGATTATCAGTTCAGCATACATGGTAGTGCCACGCATCTTTTCATCTGCTTTTCTTACGATGTCCTTTGCCTCCTGCGAAAACAACGATAAAGGAAAGAGCAGTAGTGCCGGTATGTTAAACAAGAACCTCATAAAACGAAGGTATTTTCTCGGTTATAGGTAACTGATGACACCTGTCAGTAGCATTTATGATTTACCGCAGATTTTTAAGACACCCATTCACTGTCAGCCCCAGGGTATTGGGGTAGCGGACAATTATTACTGTGATTTTTGCACAATGCATCTCCCTTTTGGGGGGGGATAGGGGGGATTCAATACGCTGGCAACTTTTCAGAAAGTCGTCAAATCTGGATAACTGTCACTTCTTGAGGTCACCCGGATTTACAGTGAAAATATAAGCATGATCGTAGCTTCTGCCGTGTTTCCTGGTTTTCACTTCCCAATTGTCGGATAGCATCATATCCTTTATTATTATAGCGCCGTCTGTAGTAATATGTACAGAGTCTATCCTATACATCGGTTCTACAGGCTCAGGATTGCTACCTATATGGCCATAAACAAACAATGTAGATATAGATGCCGGTTCTATCCAAACGGGCCCGGTGGGATATCCACGCACCGACTGATGATAAAACTCAACCTTAATGACCTTGTCGGTATTATTTTGCAACGCTCTTGTATAGCCGGTACCGGGGTCGCACGCTGATAAGATAACAAGGAATGATAGTGGAAGCAGGAAGGTTCTCATTTATAGTTTTTTAAAAAATTATATCGCAAATACAATACCATGTTTATTCCTTTACTTATTACCACTTTTAACAAATTATCGCATTGCCGCATTGGCATATTATCGCATTCCCCCTTTCTTTTCCGTACCTTTGCACCTCTTTTAGGCAAGCTGCCGTATTTTTTTGATTTTTGACTTTTGAACCGAGCTTGCGAGCTCATGAGTTCCTTAGTAATTATTGTTTGACGAATAATTTTGATTTATAAATGTTAAGTGTTTCTAATTTATCGCTGCGTTACGGCAAGAGGATATTGTTCGAGGATGTGAATATCCGTTTCACCGAGGGCAACTGCTATGGTATCATCGGCGCCAACGGGGCGGGGAAGTCCACCTTCCTGAAAATACTCTCCGGCGATATTGACCCCACTACCGGCAAGGTGGAAATTTCCAAAGGCCAGCGCATGAGCGTCCTCAAGCAGGACCACTATGCCTTCGACGAGTTCACCGTACTGGAAACCGTGATGATGGGCAACGAGCCGCTGTATAAAATAATGAAGGAAAAGGATGACATCTACGCCAAAGAAGACTTTACGGAAGAAGATGGAATCAGGGCGGGGGAGTTGGAAGCTACCTTTGCCGAAATGGACGGCTGGAATGCCGAAAGCGATGCAGCCACCCTGCTCAGTAACCTGGGCATAAAAGAAGACGTCCACTTCAAACAAATGAAGGAACTGGATGGTAATCAAAAAGTTAGGGTGTTATTGGCGCAGGCCCTTTTCGGCAATCCCGATATACTGTTGCTCGACGAACCTACCAACGATCTGGACCTGGAAACCATCACCTGGTTGGAGAACTTCCTGGCCGATTATGATAAAATAGTGCTGGTGGTTTCGCACGACCGTCACTTCCTCGATGCCGTATGTACCCATGTGGCGGATATCGATTTTGGTAAGATCACCATATTTACCGGTAACTATACATTCTGGTACGAGAGCAGCCAGCTATTACTAAGGCAGCGTGCAGAGCAGAACCGTAAGGCAGAAGATAAGATAAGGGAGTTGAAAGAATTTATTGCACGTTTCTCGGCCAACGCCTCTAAATCGAAACAAGCCACCAGCCGTAAAAAGGCCCTGGAAAAGATTGACCTGAACGAGATGAAACCGTCCAACCGTAAGTACCCGGCCATACTGTTCAACAACCAGGTACGCGAGGCCGGCGACCAGGTGCTGGAGGTAAAGAAACTGGGCAAGTCCGGTCATGGCGAAGTGTATTTCAAAGACATCAGCTTCGACGTAAAACGTGGGCAGAAGATAGCTGTCATTTCAGATAACAGCTTGGCTACCACAGCTTTCTATAAAATACTTGCAGGAGAAGATAAAGATTTTGAAGGGGAGTACAGGTGGGGTGTCACCATCACACATACCTACCTGCCTGCCGACAATACCGAGTACTTTGAAGGTAAAGACGAGAACCTTATCGACTGGCTCAGGCAATATTCCGAGGAAAAAGACGAGACATTTATCCGCGGTTTCCTGGGCAGGATGTTGTTCTCTGGCGAGGAAACATTAAAAAAATGTACCGTATTAAGCGGGGGAGAGAAAATGCGCTGTATGCTCAGCCGCATGATGATGCTGAAAGGCAACGTGCTGCTGCTCGACGAGCCTACCAACCACCTCGACCTGGAAAGCATTACCGCGCTCAACAACGGCCTTAAGGATTTTAAGGGCACCATCCTCTTCACCACGCGCGACCACGAACTCGCCCAGACTGTCGCCGACAGGGTACTGGAAATAACACCTAACGGACTGATTGACAGGGAAATGAGCTTTGATGATTACAGGAATGATGAAAGGATTAAAGCCATCAAGGCCGAAATGTACGGCCAGCCGGTATAACCCTGGCCGCGTGGTCACCCTTCAGGGCCGGGCAACTGCAGAAAAAGCCCCCTGGAAGGGGATTTAGGGGTCTCGCGCGTCGGGCAAAAACCATACCAACATCACTCCTTAACGCCCCCTTTAAGCTGGGGCTAAATCCCCTATATAATTTTTTCTTATAATGCACCTTACAGGGTGCATTATTATTATATTTACAATTAAGTGACTAATACCTTATTGGCGTTTCTGTTGACGAACTGTAGAGGATAGCGGTTATAGCGTGGAGACAGGGAATTTCATACCGGAGCGGACGAGTTCATTACCTTGGTTAGCCACTGTTGCAACTTACATATACTAACCCGCAAAGCGATCGGCTATATAGCCCATTGTATAAAGATTATCTATTACAAAACCGGAAAAATGCGCCGTTTTATGAAATTGCATCAAAACAGGGTAGACAGATTTTCTGTCATTGCCAAGAAACTTGTGGACGAGCATTCTGCTGAATTATTCAAAGACAGTACCCGGTTGCTGGACAATTGGGACATTTACAGGAACCACCTGGACAAACTGGGCCAGCAACTGGAAGATTATGCAAGCGACTTTTTGAACGGTTGCAAAGTGCAAAACGAGCAACTGAAGAACGACATCTGGAACACCTGCAGCAAGTACCTCGACCTGTTTGCCAAACGCAACCAGCCGGGGCAGTTCAAACAATTCATCTAAACTTTTCAAGACCATCAACAGCGTTTACCGATGGGCCTTTGCCATCCCTGGATTAAGGGGACTGGCAAAGGTTTATTATTTCACCACCATAAACCGGCACATAGCTCTGCACAGGGTAGCATATCTCTTAACAGTCTAAATCTCAGTAATCTCCTACTTAACATAATGTAAATTATAGAACAAACGCCACCGCACGGGGGTTTATAATGGTATTCATCTTTTGCTTATCCTTTTCGGCAGTTGCGATTTTATCAACCATAACAGTAGTCCTAATCCAAGCCCACTTAAAAAATACGCGGCAAGCTGCCAATCAAAAAGATGCTTCTCGTAAAACTCAAACATTTGAAAAAATGTGTACACTCCAACTACAACAGTCCCAACAGCAATTGATAAATTTATCAGATAAAGATAATCATTCCTCTTTTCCAGTAATTGGCGGCCGCGTTCAGCAGCTTCCTCTTTAGCTAATTTATCTTCCTGCCTTTTATAATATTCCTCAATACTTCCACATTCTTTCAATTCCCTACCTTTATCCGTTAGCTGCCGATGCGTCCCCCGGCTATCTTTTATATCATGTCTATTAACAGCAAACCCACGGTTTACTAAGTAATTCAATACATCTTCCTGCCGTTTATTCGCCTCATATTGTCTGATTATTTGCTTATCCAGTTCTATCATTGGACGTCGGACTTCTTTTGGGATTTCCTTTGAGCCGGTAGTCCCCATAGTAATGGAACCTAATTTTGGCGCGGGACAAACCAAAATGAACTCGCCATATGGCTCTATTGCTTCTATTATTGATGGTATTTTTTGAATTATTTCATTTTCTGTCAATGGAATTGTTGACCTGGAATATTTATAAAAATCTTTATAAGCCCAAAGAATTTCCCCCTTTTCTGTTAATACTAATTCTGTGAATGGTATGGTTTTACCGTTATGATTTGCAAACCCATGCTCCGTAAACCAATTTGTAATGTTTGAATAAACTCCTCTTTGGGTTAAATCTGCTCTGGCTGCATCATATTGATTTACCTGTGCGCCAGGTATTCGTGGATACTGTTTTTTTAGAACAAGTTGGGCATGTATAGCGGGAACACTAAAGGTTTCTTTTGGGTACACATTTTGAATAACGAGGTCACGTATACCCTCTTCTTCAGGTGTTAGTTGAGTGAATAGCATTTACATTTAGTTTGGCTTCCTAAATGTAACGAAAAAGGGGGTTCGATTACTAACCCCACTGGCGCCGGTGTTCCGGAGGGCACCGGTGTCTGTCAAATCACCCGGTCTGTGCGACCGGCATTCCTGGCAAAACAGCTAAATGTTTGTACCCCACCGTTGGGCGTAGCCTCCGACCACGCCCCACTGGCGCCGGTGTTCCGCAGGGCACCGGTGTCTGTCAAATCATCCGGTCTGTGACCGGCATTCCTGGCAAAACAGCTAAATGTTTGTACCCCACCGTTGGGCGTAGCCCCCTACTACGTCCTCCCCGGCGGCAAACTAGCGAAGCGACTCAACGAGGCAAATTGAACATACAGCCAGCGAGTTAATCTCCTGATTTGCGTGAAATACACCGCCCCCACCAGCCCGCGACTGGTGGAAATAAATATCTCCCCCTCATCCCACTTTTATAACAACTATCAGGATTTGACTTAAAACGTCGGCGGCGGAGCGTTCAGGTCCGCATCCAGGAAGTCTGTTATCATCGGCACTAGCCAGTCCGTCCGCAGCATCATGCCTATATGGGTAGTGCCCGGCAGTATGGCCAGCCGCGATTGCGGCAGTCCATGTATATCCCCCATCTTTCCGCCGCCCCTGGCGCGAAACAATTCCAGCGCATGCTCATACCGTACACCGTCGGCGTCGCCTATGGCCATAAATATCGGCGCCTGTATCTTCTTCACCTCTTTAGACCAGTCGTAAGGCTTCAGGTCCATACTGATCACCCTTTTTACAAATTCCGGGAAATGGGCCGGGTCGTTGCCCAGGCTATCGTATTGCCTTTCTATAGGGCCACCCTTGAACATATCCGCGTTGATGGTGGCATACATGGCTTCTACATCGGCCCACCACCCGTCATGCGTGTACGTGCCCGACAGTATTACCAGCCTGCGCACCTGCTCAGGATGCCGTACCGCCACCTGGAAGGCTACCCCACCGCCCATGCTGTACCCCAATATGTCGGCGCTGTCTATGTTCAGGTGTTTCAGCAGGCCCGATACATCGTCTGCCATACCCTCGTAGCTGAAATCGCGGTCTATATCCCTGGTGCGGCCATGGCCCTGCATTTCCGCCACTATCACCTTCCGGTCCTTAGCCAGCAGGGGTATCATTTGCGTCCAGTTCATGGGTATATTCATATAAGAGCCGTGTATCAATACTATCGGCTTACCCGCTCCATACACCTCATAATACATTTTCAGCCCGTTCACATCCGCATAGCCGCTTTCTGCCGGCTGTAAGCCCCGGGCGGCAACAACCGTATCCTCTGCGGTAGCAGGTTCGTTCGTACTTTCCTTCGTTCCGGGTTGGCACGATGCCATTACAGCAACAACAACGGCAACTGTAAAACCGGTCATAATAAGCTTGTGCATAACTGTTCGTTTTTGTTAAAACAAATTTCGGCAACAATATGTTATGGCATGTAGTATATATGCGACAATGAAGGGATAAAAAAGCGACAGGCGTCCAGGTTCGCCGTTCTGTTTACGCCTGGAAGATGGCCCTGAATGCGAACAGGATACCTGGAATGGCTGCAATAGCGGCTAACTACCCGCCGCTGGTCGATGCATCTTGAATCTTGCCTTACATTTCCATCGTGCTTTTCAGCCCCGACGCCAGCCCTTTGTATATATCTTTCAGGCTATGGATGGCATCGCCTGTCAGGTCGCCATGATAGCCATCCTCTATGATTCGTACAGAGAAAAATTCTTCTACCGGGTAGCTGCGCAGGTCTACATCGTAAAACCTGGTGCGGCTGCCCCCCGAGGCAATTCCTCCGTATGCTACTGCCGACGCCTTGGCCTTACTCATAGGCCCGCGCACAAATTCCAGTATCTGGAAGTTGTCAAATTCGTACGTGTACCCGCCGTCAGCCACGGTTATCTTATACTGGAAGGTGAGAAAAAAATGCTTTGCCCTTGCCATCGGGAAAAAGCTATATCCCTGGCCGGTGATGATACCCTCATCTTCATCGCTGAAGAGTATTTCTTTGTCTACCAGCTGCGATGATAAGGTAACACCGTCCTTGCACCTGATATGTTCGGTATTGGCCCAGTTTTGCTGCGCCACAAACAACTGTGCCCGTTTATACAACCGGGCTTTATCTGCGCCCGGCACCTTTACATGTTGTGAAAATGCCACCTGGCTTTTGCCATTTTTCTTGCCTTCGGGCAACAGGAAGTATTCATAAATACCTTTTTCCTTCAGTATCCTTTTCTCAGATTTGTCTAATCGCTGGCCGTAGATAGATGACCAAAGCACAATGAATAGGAACGATAAGGTTAAATGCTTCATACCGGTTATTTGTAGGTTGCAAAAATAAAGCAATTGTTTCACTATACAACCCCGCACCGTTAGGCCTACGCCACAACAGGTTACCCCACTGGCGCCGGTGTCTATCAAATCATCTGGTCTGTGACCGGCATTCACGGCAAAACAGCTAAACGCTTGTACCCGTCCGCTGGTCGTAGCCTCCCTTACATTCCTCTCCCGCGGCAATTGTAAACAGGTTACCGCACTGGCACCCGGCCACCGGAATGAGCGTGTACTGCCATCTTGTCCATGAACAATAATTACATTTTTGCGACTCGAAATCTCTTTTAGGCGATACTAAATCATAGCGTCAAAATGACATGTGTACTATTCCTGGGTACATAAGATGCAGCTACTGCTCCACCCGTTGCAGGCTATACACTATCACGTCCTCGTAGCCTAATCGGTTCCTGGCCAATCGTTCTTTAAAAATGAATAAGACTTGTTTGATCTGTTCGGGGTATGTAGGTTGACTGGTTCTGATTAGTTCAGCCTTTCTCCCTGAGGCGCCATGGCCAATGATACCGTATTCCACCCGGTATATTTCGCTATTCTCGTCCATGGCATAATTCTTGTCACAAAGGTATTTTCTCTTCTATGTCTAAAAATATGATAAATATCAATTTCCGCATATTTGTGTATCCGGCGCCCCAATAGCACACGGGCAACCGCCGGTCATTCTCAGATAACCAGTTTCAGGCAATTACCTATTACAAACTGGTGTTTTTCTTTAATGTTCTTTTCTATGTAGCCATCTACCGTATGTATGCGAATGCCGGTAGCGCCGGCATGAGTGAGCGCGTCAATATCTCCCTGCTCCAGTTTATATCCTACCTTGCCATGCCATAGGTTTTCGCCATGTCGCGCCACTGTTCCGGATACACATTTCAATGCAACAGAGCCCCCATTGTTCAGTGATATGTACAGCAGGTCGCCCTCAATAATTCCAAACACATCGGAAACATGTATATCCAGCCACAAGGTAATTGTGCCGCCATTGCTTTGTGCAGAAACATCTATCAGTCCGCCAAGGACCGTATTGCGCCATATTTTTTCCTTCGACGAAACCTTAACATGGTTCTGTGTAAATTTGTCGCGGCTGTCTTTTACCAGTTTTTGGGCAGTAGCTATTTGGCATGCCAGCATGACTAACAAAACGATAGGGAAGAATTTTTTCATTTTTATACGGAATTGTAAGTTAATGCGGCAAAAATACACATCCACTGGCAATTTTTATACATGCGCGCAATAAGTATCCGTTTGGCTTTCCTTGCCTTATAAATAATTTTGATTTTTGACTTAATTTAACTATTTTTGCTATTAACATTCTGTCCACGGAATGGGAACAATTGTTTAACCTGCCCTCTCAAAAACAGGCTTCCCTCCTGGAGGGCCCAAAACCTCATCACTATGAATGCAAAACAGTACGAATTCGTAATGCAGTACCTGCAACACAAAGACAAAATAACAGCCTACACCATTGCGTACAACAAGCGCACCAGCAATTACAGGGCTGTAGAATCGGCCGCCAACCGCCTGCTGCAAAACCCCGAAATCAAGCAGTATATCGCTACCATGCGGGAATCTATGTATAACGAAGCCATGCAGGAGGTGCAAAAAGACCTGAAGACAGAACTGCTTACCGTCCAGCGCAAGCGGGAAGTGCTGGCCAGGATAGTGAACGGCGAGCATAGCGTCATTCAGAACTTCAAAGGAAAAAATTGCCAGGTCTGCACATATTTCCTCTATCCCACTATCAGGGAAATACTCCAGGGCATTCGCGAAGACAACAGGATGGCCGGCCATTATCCCTCGCCCGCCGTAGCTTCAGCGAAGGCGGGCAAGAACGCCAAAGCCCCGGCTGGCATAAACGCCAGGTACATTGACTCAATACCACGCCTCGCCCAAACGCCCCTCCCCGCCGGCCTCGCCCGCTTTGCCCAAAACGAAGATGACATCTCACAACATCCCACAAACATAACTCCGCAACCTGTGTCTCCCCTTCAGGGGGATAGGGGGAAAACCACCGAAGGCAATAGCGAAGATGATATTTCGCAATCCCGTAAGTACGGGACAACAAACAACAAGAGAAAGTCCCCCTCCGGGGGCCAACTCGCGGCAGAAACTCCCGATGTTCAAAATCCGCAACACCCCACAACAAACATTAAGCTGTCTCCCTCTGGAGGGAAAGGAGTGTCCGCCGCGGCGGACGAGGGAGGAACCTTCGCGCAGGACGCCCCCGTAACACAAAATCCGCAACATCCCGCAACAATAACCCCGCAACCTGTGTCTCCCCGGCATTTATCCAGCCAGCGGCTGGAGGGGGATAGGGGGAAAACCGGCGAAGGCAATAGCGAAGGTGACTTTTCGCAACAAACGACACCTCCCCTCTTGGGAGGGGTTGGGGTGGGTATCTCCCGCGTCGGACACTCCCACCCCCTACCCGATTTTGCTGCAAAAAATCAAATAACCCGCCTAAAACTGCTTAATTTGCAGTCCGCAAAAGACAAAACAAGGAATGGATAATTTTCTGAATACATTACTGGAGATATTGAAATACACACTGCCTGCCTTCATCATGCTCATCGTCACCTATATGATAGTGAGCAAGTTCCTTACGGAGCAAACCACCCGCAAGCAGCTCGCCTTGTTTCACGAAACCCAGAACATCACCATTCCCCTGCGCCTGCAGGCCTACGAGCGGCTGGCGCTGTACATCGAGCGCATCAGCCCCCGCAACCTGCTCAACCGTGTGTACCAGAAAGACATGAATGTGGCGGTGTATGAGGCTATGCTGGTGCAAACTATCAAAGCGGAGTTTGACCACAACCTGGCGCAGCAGATATACGTGTCGCGCGGCGTGTGGGAAACTGTGCGCGGCGTAAAAGAACAGGAGATCAATATCATCAATACTATGGCCCGCCGCCTGAACCCCGAAGCCCCGGCAAAGGAGTTGCATAAAGTACTGATGGAATATATCCTTACCGACGAGGGCGCACAGCCCACCGAAGTAGCCCTGCAGGTCATCACCGACGAGTCCAGGAGGGTTTTGACACACGGGCCGCAGGCGTAAAAAACAACAACCTGGCAAAGCGTCCCGGCGACTCGATAGACATATAATATTGGAATCAAATTGCAACAAAGTGAGCGAGAAACAATATAAGACTGATTCAGGCATAGAGATAAAAGAAGTATATACCGGCCCGGTGCAGATGGATGAACTGCCCGGCAAATACCCTTTCACCCGCGGCGTACACCCTACCATGTACCGCGACAAGCTATGGACCATGCGCCAGTACGCGGGTTTCAGCACGGCGGAGGAGTCTAACAAACGCTACCATTTCTTATTGAACCAGGGTGTGATGGGCCTGTCCGTCGCCTTCGACCTGCCCACGCAGATAGGCTACGATAGCGACAGCGATATGGCCGAAGGTGAAGTGGGCAAAGTGGGCGTGGCTATCGACTCGCTGGAGGATATGGAGATATTGTTCAAAGGCATAAAGCTCGAAGACATCTCTACATCCATGACCATCAATGCCACCGGTTTTATACTGCTTTCATTATACATCGCTTTGGCAAAAAAACAGGGAGCGGATATAAAGAAGATATCGGGCACCATACAGAATGATATATTGAAAGAATACGCCGCGCGCGGCACCTACATCTACCCCCCTGCCCCTTCCATGCGCATCATCACCGATATTTTTGAATACTGCAGCAGGGAAGTGCCCAAATGGAACACCATATCCATATCAGGCTACCATATACGCGAGGCGGGCGCTACCGCCGTGCAGGAGCTGGCCTTTACATTGGCAAACGGTAAAGCATATCTTAAAGCAGCCCTGGACAAAGGTTTGGATATCAATGTTTTTGCAAAAAGACTTTCGTTTTTCTTCAATGCGCACAACAACCTGTTTGAAGAGGTGGCCAAGTTCCGCGCTGCCCGCCGCATGTGGGCTAAAATAACTGAGGATCTCGGCGCTACGGACCCCAAGGCACAGATGCTCCGTTTCCATACACAGACGGGCGGCAGCACGCTAACGGCTCAACAACCCATGAACAATATTGTACGTGTGTCTTTGCAGGCGCTCAGCGCTGTGCTGGGTGGCACACAGTCGCTGCACACCAACGGCTACGACGAGGCGCTCTCCCTCCCTACCGAAGTGGCCGCCGGCATAGCCCTGCGCACCCAGCAGATAATTGGTTTTGAAAGCGGGGTGACCGATACGGTCGACCCCCTCGCCGGTTCGTTCTTTGTAGAGCAGTTGACCAACGAGGTAGAGGCCGCCGCCTGGAAACTCATCAATAAGATAGATGCCATGGGCGGGGCCGTAAAAGCCATCGAACAGGGTTTCATGCAGGATGAAATTGCCCGCTCGTCTTACCAGTATAGCAAAGACATAGAAAGCGGCACGAAGACCATCGTAGGGGTCAACAAGTTTGTTACTGAAGAAAAGAGCGATACCCCGCTGTTGAGGATAGATGACTCCATCCGCCAGGTACAGTCTGAAAAACTGCAGGCCCTGCGTGCCAAAAGGGACGACGCCAAAGTGCGGCAATGCCTTGCTGCCATTAAAGAAGCCGCAACCGGTACGCAAAACCTCATGCCCCTGGTCATTGATGCGGTGGAGCACCTCTGCACCCTCGGCGAAATATCCGATACGCTGCGCTCCGTATGGGGAGAGTACAAGGGCTAAGGGATGCGTATCTTTTTACGCCGGTGCAGGCTATCGGCTTGCTCCCAGGCCCAGGCGGTGGCCACGGCTTCGTTATAGCTGCCTATGCCTTCTTCCTGTTCCAGCATTTTCAGGTACACGTCATACATGCTGGTGGTGTAGGTGTCAAACTCGTTCTTATACCGCTCCCTTATCTGCCGGAGTGTGTCTAAGTGGTGTACGGTCAGCGGGTTGAGTCGGGCACGCATTTCGTTGGCCAGTACAGAGTCTTTCCTGCGCAGGCGGTAGTGGTTGTACAGCCACATATTCAGGTAGGCAGAGTATTTAAAAGTAGGGTCCCCCGACATGATACTCACGGTATAGGCTACCAGGTTGGCGTCATCTTCCGCTGCAACCCCCGCTTGGTGGGCCATTTCGTGGCTCACTACAAAGGGCAGCATAAACGATGGCAGGAACCTGTTTACCTGCGCCTCGCCGGTCAGCGGGTTGTAGTAGCCCTGTATGCCGAAGTACTGCATCAGGAAACCGTAGATGGAAGGTTTGATATTGAGCCCGTGCAGCCTGGCCTTGCAGTCGGTGTATTGCTTATAGTAGTCCATGCCTTTCCTCCGCACTTGTTTGAACGGTAGTGGTGTATATCCCTTCGCCTGTTCATTCAGTTGCTCCAGCAGGAAGCGCTCGTAGAGTATCTCGGTTGAGTCGGGCTTCCATTCGTCTTTGTTCATGCCCCAGTAGGTAGTCAGCGACGGCTTATAGTAGTTGCCACCCCACCCCAGCAGGAACAGCAGGAACACCACGGAAGCCACAATGGCTGTGTTGAAGAAGGAATGTACCAGCCTGCTTTGGTTCTTCCTGATGGTGAACAGGAAGTATATCCAGCGGATAGGCAGGGCTATCAAAGCAATGCCCAGCGCAAGGTACAACAGGTCCCCAAAGCTTAACTGCGACCAGCCAAACAACAGGTTGCGGAACGATTGATAAGGGACAAAGATATAGTCGGCATAAACAGCGGTCCAGCTTGGCTTATAAGGCACCACTGTCTGCGCAATGGTAACCAGCGCCATGATAATGAGCAACCATATTAGCTTTTTCTTATACTGCATAAACCATTAACAATAAGTGGCCAAACCGGCACAAAGTTATATCAAGTATATTTGCGGGACTTTTTCTAAGTTATTGATTAAAGAGATATAAATGACGCGGCACAAAAACATTTTACGGGCAGGATATGTGATGATTGGATTAGGTATATTATTTACCGCCTGTACTGGCAAAAAGGAAGCACCAAAAGGAGGCGGCAAGCCGAATATGCTTTCGGCGAAGGGACATGTAGTGAGTTCAGGTTCCTTTTCAGACATATATACTGCCAGCGGTTCTTTACTGCCTAATGAGCAGATAGATATACTACCGGAAATTTCGGGACGGGTAACGGGCATACATTTTAAGGAAGGGTCATTTGTGAAGGAAGGCCAGTTGCTGGTACAACTTTACGACCAGGAAATAAGGGCCATGCTTCAGAAACTGAAAGCCCAGCGCCGGTTGCAGCAAAATACGGAAGAACGGCAAAAATCCCTTCTGGAGATCGGTGGCATCAGCAAACAGGATTATGAGACCACGCAGACCCAGGTACAATCCATAGACGCGGATATCGCGCTGGCCGAGGCGCAGCTAAGGGCCACGAAGATCATCGCCCCTTTCTCCGGCAATATCGGTATCAGGAATATCAGCGAAGGTGCGGTAGTGACACCTTCAACCCTAATAGCTACCCTGCAGCAAACGAACACGCTGAAAATGGACTTCACTGTTCCGGACAGGTACAGTAAGAATCTCCACCCCGGCAAAGAAGTGATGTTTTCGGTAGCCGGTGTAAGGGATACCCTCACCGGAAAGATAACAGCAGTAGACCCCGGTGCCGACCAGGTAACGCGTACCATCCGTGTGCGGGCAACGGTAAGTAATCCCGGCAATAAGCTGGTAGCGGGTTCCTTCGCAAGGGTGCTGGTTCCCTTAGAGAGCGACAGTGATGCCATACTGATACCTTCCCAATCGGTCATTCCCACTACCAAAGACAAACTGGTAGCCGTGGTGCGCAATGGCAAAGTAGATATGGCTACCGTGCAATTAGGCGCGAGAACAGCCGATAAAGTAGAAGTACTCAATGGCCTTCAGCCCGGCGACACCATCCTCACCACCGGCCTCATGCAGGCGAAGGATGGCATGGACGTTGTGGTGACGGGGATATAAGGAGGGTTTATTTGTCTTTTTCAGACACGGTTCCCTGCGGAATATGCGCCCTAGTTGTGTAAAGAAGTCAGATTGAGCATTATCAAACTTAAAACTTGTAACCGCTCCTATTTCAAGTGGACTGTGTGCTCCCCTAATAATGTGAAGGTCTTGTCCTTTCTCTAAAAAGGCAGCGCGATGCTTTGCTGTTATAACGGTTATGCTGCTCATATCTTCAATCTATTTTGTTTGATGATATTTAAATATGTGAATACTTCTACCAATAATTAGCAGATTAACTGAAGAGTAATCGCCGGTTAAATATGGTTTGAAATCTTCTTCAGTAACTTCTGTGGACTTGAAGGCCAGAGATGTAGTATAGTGCGTCGTCTCGACCGTATCTAACAGGTTTCCTTTATATTTAAATACGGACACATCAATCGATTGATGTGGCTTAGGTACTTTATACTGATTATCGACGATTGCTTTTTTGATTTTCCCCTCTGATGAATATTTGTATATCACAATAGTTTCTCCACCTGAATCTGATCGTGATGTTCGTATTTGAATAAGTCGACCTGAATTATCAAAATATTTAGCATAGTACTTCGTAAGATTATTTCTGCGATAATCGGCTATAATATTCACCTCTTTAGGTTTAGGGAAACCAGCAGTAGAAGTATTTACTATTTCAGGATACGTGAACTTCACAAATGTATCCAAGCTTGAACCTTCGTAAAGTAGTATAAAAGACAGTTTATTGAAACTATAAAAGTGTTCGAACTTATATGAATTGTGTATCTCATCAGATATCAACGAATCATCAAACTTATAGCAGTACTTGTCTTCATAGTCGTCTTTTGCGACTGTTTCGCACACCATTTTCCCAACTCCAGTTATAGTGTAGTTTCGTAATTCGGACTTTACAACTTTATTGTTTCTGTCTAGTGATGTAATTAATTCACTGACTTGTAGTTCGCCATTAAAGTGACTATCGATAAAATAGGAAGAAGAAAAATCTTTGTATACAATAAAGCAATCATTCTTATCTAATATTCCATAAATATGAGATAAGCAGAAAAGCAACATTATGTTGAAGTATGATGACATAATATTTCAATTGGCTATTTGGCAGGAAATGTAAGTACTCCTAAAATCTGGAATTACATAGTCACCTAGATGAAATTGATTTACTGTTTCGTCAATCTTTTCACTCATTGATTATTAATTTAATTATATAAGGATAGACTTAACCGCCTTAATAACGTTGGCACAGTACTATGATATTTAGACACAATATAGCATAAAAAGAGGACGCCCAAAGGCATCCTCTTGTATGTGCGGCAGAGGAGATTCGAACTCCCACGCCCTTTAACAGGCGCTACCACCTCAAAGTAGTGCGTCTACCAGTTTCGCCACCGCCGCATTTTTTCAGTGGACTGCAAATGTAATCGCTATTTTAGTTTTATCAAAAAATAAGGGTCAGCGCCTCAGTATTATGCGGAAGGTAGTACCCTTCCCTACTTCAGTATTCTTCACCATCAGCGAGCCATGGTGATATTTTTCTATGATCCTTTTAGACAGTGACAGGCCCAGTCCCCATCCGCGTTTCTTGGTAGTAAAGCCGGGGTTGAATATTTTCTTAACCTGGTGACGGGGTATGCCCTTACCTGTGTCAGAAATATCTATTCTCACTTGCTGCCCTATATCTTGCACGGCCACATGTATCTTGCCCTTACCTTCCATAGCATCAAGTGCGTTGCGCATCATGTTTTCCACCACCCAGTCGAACAGCGGGCCGCTTATGTTCACAGGTATTTCTTTGTCCATACTATCCAACGTGATGGTGACTTTTGCTGGTGCCCGTTTCTGCATGTAATTCACCATGTTTTGCAGGCGCAGCCGCAGGTCCTCTTCCTCCAGCACCGGTGCGCTGCCCACCTTGCCAAACCTGTCGGCCACCAGCTTCAGCCTGTCCAAGTCCTTCTGCATTTCTTCCATCGCCTCGGTGTTATCATGGTCTTCCTTCAGTATTTCCAGCCAGCCTTCTATAGAACTCAATGGTGTGCCCAACTGGTGCGCGGTCTCTTTTGACAGCCCCACCCATACCTGGTTTTGTATAGACCTGTGCGCTGAACTGAAGGCAATCAGCACCACCAGTAGGAACAGGAAGATAATAGCCAGTTGTACGTAAGGGAAATACCTCAATTGTGTTAACAGGTAAGACTCGCCGTAATAGACATAATGTTTTCCCAGCCCGTACCCAAGTTCCGCCTCGATGGGTAGCCGCATACCTTTGAACTCCGCTAGCTTACGCTCCAGGTAGTCCGGGTCGCGTTTGATCTTGTTCGTATCTAAGTTATTATACTGGTTGATATTCCCCTGTTCGTCTACCGATATGAAAGGTATGGTCGTATTCTGCGACACAAAAGTCGACGCAAAGGTCAGGTCCTGCCCGGACGATTCATTATCGGCCATGATCTTGATGCCTTCGGCCACCTGCTGCATTTTCTTCTTTTCTTCATCGGCAAGTTTGGTTGCAAGCTGGCTGGTGTAATACAGCGATGCGCCAACGATGCAGAAAGCTGCTAATATTAAATATGTTTTCCAATTAAAATATTGACGCATAACGTAATGTACATACAACGAAACGACTATAAAAATATTATGATTTTGACTGAATATCTACTATTTTTGTCACCGCAAATTGCGTTAAATGGAGATGCACAACTATAACGAAGAAAAGCAGCTGGACAACCCGGCAGATATAGAACTGAATAAACCGTCTAAATCCCGGTTCCTGTTTTTATTATTCTTTTTCGGAATATTCATTTTTGCATGGGCCGGTTGCTACAACCTATATGAGCATGGTTACAAAAGCAATAAAGACGTAGAAGTTCCGGACAATACCAAATACAATCCTACCTACAAATAATCATTCGCCCGGGCAATGATTGTTTGTACCAATGATACCGCTGTTGTTATCCTTAGCTATAACGGGAAAAAATGGCACGAACTCTTCCTGCCCCTCATAGTAGCAGAAGCGCCGGCCGGCTACGACGTTATTGTAGCTGATAACGCTTCAACAGACGATACTTTGCAGTACGTACAGGACAACTTCCCTACGGTAAAAACGCTGCAAATTACCCTGAACAGGGGTTTTTCCAATGGCTATGCCGAAGCGCTGAAGCAGATACAGGCCAAGTATTACGTCCTGCTCAGCGCCGATTTTGAAGTGACTGAAGGATGGTTCCCCCCGTTGCTGAACGCTATGCAGCGCTATACCGGCCTGGCGGCCTGCCAGCCCAAAATACGGTATTGGCGCGAGCGGGAATATTTTGAATATGCCGGGGCAGCGGGCGGCTTCATGGATAAGTATGGCTACTTGTTTTGCCGGGGCCGTATCTTTACCGAACTGGAAAAAGACCATGGCCAGTATAACGACGATATCGAAGTCTTTTGGGCATCGGGCGGGTGCTTTATGGTGCGTGCTGACCTGTACCACAAATATGGCGGCCTCGACCACGACCTGTACGCACATATGGAGGAGGTGGATCTCTGCTGGCGATTGAAAAATGCCGGTTATAAGATCGGCTATATTGCGGGCTCAACTGTTTATCACGTAGGCGGCAGCGTCATCAGCTACGGCAGCCCGCAAAAGCTGTTTTATAATTTCAGGAACAACCTGATACTGCTGTTGAAAAACGAGAAAATCAGTCGGTTGTTATGGCTATTTCCGCTACGGTTTATGCTCGACGGCGTGGCCGGACTCAGGCTCTTACTTACGGGTAATTTCAAGGAAACTTTCACAATTGTGAGGGCACATTTCAGCTTTTATAGCACCCTGGGAAAATGGCTGAAACGCCGCAGGGAATATAAAAAGCTGGTCACTCACCGCAATGAATCAGGCAGGATGAACGGCAGTATAGTGTGGCAGTTCTTCGTACTGCGCAACCGTACCTTTCCCAAACTGCGCTGGCAGCCTGAAAAACTTCAATAGACATTCCTTCCGGTTCACCGACGTTTTTCTACCGTTTACCGACAAGTATTCAGTTTTAACCTAACAGGACTTCCGAAGGGGTGAGGTGTTATATACTTTTGCATTAACTATTTAAACGAAGATATATGGATCGTGTACGACAGCGCCACATGCACCCGGGGCACCACAGGGGAGATAAGAGGTGGTTCGGTTTTGCCCTGCTCCTGGTAGGTCTTTTCATCCTGCTCAGGAAGCTGAACTTCTTCGACATGGAATGGCATGACGCCTGGCCATGGATGATTATAGCCGTGGGCATGTTCATAGCGCTGAAAAGTAAGTTCAGGAATAATGCCTGGTGGATACTGACGCTGATAGGGGTGGCGCATCTTATACCTGTCTTTGAAATAGTAGATGGTGTATCATCCAAAGAACTATTTGTGCCTGCCGTACTGATTCTACTGGGGTTGGTCGTCATCTTCAGGCCGGCACGAAAAAAAAAGCTATGGGATGACCGTTGCGGCAGCAACATAAAAACAGTGACGAACGGCGATAGCGTGTTGAATGTGGATGTAACCTTTGGCGGACATAAGGAAATAGTGACCTCCAAAGATTTTAAGGGCGGTAATGTTTCCACCACATTTGGCGGGGCCGAGATCAACCTGATGAATGCAGACAGCACCGATAAGACCATCACCCTGAATATGCGCGTGTCATTTGGCGGAATAGAGTTGATTGTACCCTCGCACTGGCTGATAAAAAATGAGATAAGCAATACGCTGGGCAGCGTTGAAGACAACAGGAATATTTATACCCAGGGAGGCAGCGAAGAGAAAATTACCCTTGTACTGACAGGAAGTTGCAGTTTCGGAAGCATAGAAATAAAATCTTACTAAAGAGACAATAGACAGTTTTATGAGAACATACGCATCGCAGATCATTTATTCAATAAAATGTAACGGTGAATTCACCGGGCAATACGAAGAGCAATGGAGGCTGGTGTTTGCCAACGACGAACCGGGGGCGATAGAACAGGCAAAGCAGATCGGCTCGCAGGAAGCTTCTATCTTTGTAGACAGGCATGGCCGCGCCATTTGCTGGGAGATGATAGCTATAAAAGATGTACGCGAAGTAGAGTTGGGGCACGGAGCATTGCTCACATCGTCGGTAATAGACGTGACGACCATTGCCGCACCGGTTTGGGAACAGGAAACAGTATAAAACATATATACGCATTGCCGGTACCAACCAGAAATATAATATGGTTATTGCCGCTTTCAGCCTTACTGGTTGCAAGCGGCCATTTCATTTTCCTGTATTACCTGTACCATATTGATGTTATCCTTGCCCTTGCCGACAGTATTATTTCCGTCCTGGTATTATCGCTGGCCTTATGGGGCGTAGTGCAGGCCATCAGGCTCTACCCTACCAATGTCAGCATAACCCTGTACAGCCTGCTGATAGCCGTATTTTTCAGCTTTTCGACAGTATATGCAAGTACTTACCTGATAAAATGGTGGACAGAGACTACAGACAATGACTACCTGTCGTTCCTGGAAAATTCAGGCCCTGTACGTTATATCATATTCTGGCTATTGTGCAGTTGGGCAGCCACCTACCTGGCATTAAACAAAAGCATTACCTCGCAGGAACAGAAATTCAAACAACAGTCGGACGCTGCAACACTGCTGAAAGAGGCTGAACTATTCAAGCTCAGGCAGCAGTTGCAGCCGCATTTCCTGTACAATTCGCTCAACTCTATCAGTGCGCTGACGATGATAGAACCCGCAAAGGCACAGGAAATGATAGGGCTGCTGTCTGATTTCCTGCGCAACTCTGTGCAGCGCGAAACCAAAGAAAAAGTATCGCTGAAGGACGAACTGGATTACCTGGACAAATACCTGGCCATTGAGTCGGTAAGGTTTGGGGACCGGCTGCGCGTTGAACTTAATAACCGTGCCGATACACAGACATATATTCCTCCATTCCTGTTGCAGCCTTTAATAGAAAATGCTATCAAGTTCGGCCTGTATGGCAATACGGGAACGGTGAAAATAACCGTGAACATTAATACAGATGACGGAATGCTGGTGATAGCCATCACCAACCCTTATAATGAAACCGAAACATCTGCTCTGAACGGAACAGGATTTGGCCTGGCCGGTGTACAGCGCAGGCTGCAACTGTTGTATGCACGTGCCGATTTGCTAAACACACATAAAGAGAACAGCCTGTTCACCACAACGCTAAAAATACCGCAGGATGTATAAAGTAATACTGATAGACGATGAACCACTGGCAAGGCAGTTACTAAGCAGCCTGCTGAAAACCTACGCCCAGTTTAACGTGGTATGCGAATGCGGCGACGGATTTGAAGGGTTCAAGGCCATACAGGAGCACCAGCCCGACCTGGTATTCCTGGATGTACAAATGCCAAGGCTGAATGGCTTTGAAATGCTGGAACTGGTGGACGAGCCTCCCGCCGTTATATTCAGTACCGCTTTTGACGAATATGCTATGAAAGCCTTTGAAGCCAACGCCGTGGATTATCTTTTAAAGCCGGTAACCAAAGAACGATTTGATAAGGCTGTTCAGAAGTTTATGCAGCAAACCAGTACCGATACAGCAGGGACGTTAAAAAACCTGGCTGAAGAAAAAGTATATGAAGGCTATCAACACCGCATGGTGGTAAAAGACAATGGGGTGATACGTATCATTCCCGCTGATGAGATACAGTATATAGAAGCCAGCGACGATTATATCAGGATATTCACTAAAGATGGGCGCTACCTGAAAAAGACCACGCTCACCAGGGTGGAAAATGGTTTTGACCCCGGGAAATTCGTCAGGGTGCACAGGTCATATATTATACCGGTAAGTAGGCTGGCGCGTATAGAGCCTTATGAGAAAGACAGCCACATAGCCCTGTTGCAATCGGGGGCAAAAATACCGGTGAGCAAAAGCGGGCTGGAGAAACTGAAGAAAGTCTTGGGATGGTGAGTTAGCCCCCATGGGAAATTGGATTTATTATAACGGTTAGCATTGCTGATTATCCTGCCGGAAAACGTAGCTTTGTATCAATAGCGGTTACAGCCATGGCAGAGAGCAATCCCATATTTTACTTCAAAGTGACCTACCAGGTAACAAGGGACGGGCAGCATAAATCTTTTGTAAATAGATATAACAAGAGCGCTAATCCCCTCAATGACGGTCTGCCCGCACTACAGGAAAAAATACTTGGTGAACTAAAACAGGTTTATCCTGATGCTGAATTCGAATTTGCGCTAACAGAAAACAAACGGATAGAGGAAGATGAATTCAAGACTTTTGAAGGTGAAAAATAATTCCCTTCCTGTCTTATTCCCCCTCCCTCTCCGGACCCGTCATTTTTTCCAGTATATAACGGGTAAGCAGGTATCCGCCAAGGCCAAAAAACATGATAGTGATGCTGAGTACCGGCCTGCTTAAAATATATTCAGATACAGCCGCTGGCTCCATAGGCCCCCTGTACATAATAGCAATTAAAATTCCGCCGCCGATGCTATAAGCGAGAAAAAAAGCCACTATTGTAATAATCACCCATACCACTACATTTTGTCCTTTGCGTTTTGCCAATAAGGCGTTGCGGTAGGCACAGAAGATACTCAGCAATAATTCAAACATTCCCTACAAATTCTTTATAAATTCTGTCACGCTCTCTTTAATATGGTCTATCTGCTGCCTGTTGAGGCCATGATGACAGGCCAGCAACATACCACCGCGCATTACTTTATCCGCTTCAGGATACCCTGCAGCAGCAGCTTTGTGGGGCTGGTGCTTAAAGCCCGGCTGACGCAGTATATTACCTGTAAACACCGTGCGCGTCTGAATGTTTCTTTTTTCAAGGAATATCTGCAGGTCGCGACGGATGAATGGCGCACTGTCACGAATGGTCAAAGCCAGAGCCAGCCAGCCGGTACGTGAACCAGGCAGTTGCTTCGGCAGGATAAAATATTCCTCGTATTGGGCAAAGAAGGAACGAAGTTCGTTGTAGTTGGCTGTACGGGCATCTATGTTTTGCCCCAGCTTGCCCAGTTGCACAAGGCCAAATGCTGCGCCCATTTCCGAGCCTTCTATATTGTACCCCGGTTCTTCAAACACAAATTTGGCATCATAAGGAATGCCTTCCAGCTCCACATTAAATCTGTTCTCTACTTTTTCTGATTCTACAAATAATGATGAACTGCGGCCCCAACTGCGCAGCAACCTGCCACGGTCGTAAAAGGCTTCGCTATTTACACAGAGCATACCGCCATTGCCTGCACAGTTGATGATATGCGACCCATAAAAGCTGGTAGTGCTCATATCGGTAAAACGGCCCGAAGACGCGCCGTCTATTTCTGCGCCAAGCGTGTCGGCAGAATCTTCCAGCACAAACAGGTTGTGTTTGTCGGCTATCTCTCTCAATACTCTCCAGTCGGGCAGGTTGCCTATCAGGTTAGGGATGATCATCGCCTTTGTATTCGGCGTAATCATTTCCTCCACCTTGTTTGCGTCTAAATTGTATGTGCCTTCTTCTACATCAATAAAAGCCGGTATCCAACCTTTTTTTAGTTGTGGCGCCACCGTAGTAGAGAATGTCAATGCCGGAGTAATGATCTCAGCGCCTTTTTCATAATTCAGCAGGTCGGCAGCCAGGTAAAGAGCTGATGAACCGCTATTGACCATCAGGCCATAACGCTTATTATATAATGCAGCGATCCTCTCTTCCAGTTCCCGTACGTGTTTACCCATCTGGGTAGATGTGCGCAGCACATGCACTACTGCTTCTATTTCCTCTTCACCATGAACGGTTTTGCCATAAGGCACATGTATATAGTCTGTCTGTACCATTGTGTATGAAAAATGTGGCTACGAATGTAAGCGTAAACTTTTATATTTATTAGTTAAGGGTTTCAGAAAAATATCTATAAAACAAGCCGCCCGGTACAGGCGGCTTGCTGATACAAATATACTGAAAATTTTATTGCACTACAGGCTCGCCATTAGCATCCAACTCCACTATCTCAAATCCAAGTTTCTGAATACCGTCCCAAACTTTGGCTTTATCGCCTACCAATACAATGTTCATATTGTCTATGGCAGGCAGGTGCTTTTTGTTGACGGCATTTATGTCGGTCAATGTCATAGATGCCAGCATTTCGTTTTGCTTTTTGGGGTAGTCTGCAGGCAGGTTATAGTCTAGTATGCGGGAAAGGAAACCTGCCTTCTGGAAACCTGATTCATAGTTCCTGGCATCGCTCTGCCCTATCGAGCTTTTGGTAAACAACAACTCTTCCTCGGTCATACCACCGTTTTTGTATTCTTTCATGATGCGCACTATATCTGCCAGGGCGCTATCGGTTACGTTGGCTTTGATACCAGCGCCAAAGCCGTAAGAGCCTGTGTACTTATTGGCAGAATAGTTGGCCCTGGCGCCGTAGGTCCAACCTTTGGTTTCACGCAGGTGAATGTTCAGCCGGCAGTTAAAGGCACCGCCAACCGGGTAGTTCATTACATGACATTTGTAGTAGTCGCCCAATGGGTCATATTTCATACCGGTCACAGTACCTATCCTGAACTCTGTTTGAGCGGCGCCGGGAATATTTACGAAATAGAGCTTGCCCCTGGTGACTGCCGGGGTTGCCGGTATTTGTGGTAGTTTTATTTCATTATCCGGCAGTTTCTGCAGGAATGCAAGGTGATTAAGTGCGTCATCTTTGGCGATATCTCCTACCACCACCACTTTGGCTTCGTGCCTTGAGAGATGGTTCTTATAATAATTTTCTACATCAGCCAATTGGATATTCTCCAGTGTTTGTACGGTTCCTGATGTGGGCCAACCCAGCACATTATCTTTACCATACAGTACTTTATCGTACACAGTACTGGCCACATAGTTAGGACGTACCATCGCATTCTTCAAGCCTTCTATGGACTGTTTTTTTACCCTGTCAAAAGCTTCTTGTGTAAAGTTGGGGTTCAACAACCTCTCCTCTACAAGTTGCATCGTTTTACCGATATTCTTAGCCAGGCTCCTCACCGTCACATTGACACCGTCCAGCGAGGCATATATATTGATACTGCTACCCAGTTTGTCCAACGCTACGCTGAACTGTTCTGCAGTGTAATTCTTTGTATCCTCTTCCATCATAGTGGCGAACATGTCTGCCAGGCCTGCCTTGTTCAGTTGACCGGCTTCCAGCATGTGGCCGCCTTTGAACTCTATCAGGAAGGTAACCACCGGCACCTCGTCAGACTGGGTACCTATCACGTTTACTTTGCCGGGCAACTCCTTAGTCCAAAACTGCGGAACATTTACCACGGGATTAGGGCCATTTCCGGGCATTTTGCTGCGGTCGAAATTGTCTTTCGCTTTATTGTACTTCAGGCCTGCATAGCCGTAATCGGGAGCTTTATACCCTTCTTCTGACCGTACATAGTTGTCTGCTGCTGCTTTGTTGTCGGGGTCTGACTTAGTGGTAACGCTTACCACCAGCCTGTTTTGCCCTTTGATATATTTATTGTACACCCGCATCACATCTTCTTTGGTAACGCTGTTGTACCTGTCCAGCTCTTTCTGTATCCTGTTGGCGTCCCCGGTGAAGGTATGGAAGGCTGCCAGGGTAGATACTTTCCCCGATACGCTTTCCAGCCGGTTGATCAGGTCGGCCTCCATAGAGCTCCTGAACTTTTCAATGTCTTCCTGGGTAACACCGCGCTGTTCAAATTCCACCAAAGACTCATTCACCAGCCTTTCCATGTCGCTCAATTTATTCCCGGGGAAAGGCACTACCGAAATAGTAAATTCACCGGCCAGCTCGCTGCACGGATTAGAAACACGTGCATTGGCTGCCTTCTGTGTTTTTATAAGGTTCTTGTACACAATGGAGTTTTTGCCTTGTCCCAATATCTCGGCCAGGCAATCCAGCGCAGGCTCGTCCGGGTGATAATTCGGCACCGAAGGATAAGCAATCTGCAGCATCGGCAGCTTGGCATAATTGTCCAGCATAGATACATACCTGTTCTTTTCCAGTTTTACAGCCGGTAGCACCGTGGGCGACACTTCCGGGCCTCTTGGTATTGGCTCGAAGTATTTTTCTACAAGCGCTAACACCTCATCCGTTTTCACATCACCACCAATTGTAAGCACTGCGTTATTTGGTCCATACCAGCGCAGGAAAAAGTTTTTCAGGTCATTTACGTTCACCCTGTTCAGGTCCTCTATATACCCTATGGTGAGCCATGAATAGGGATGCCCGTAAGGGTACAGGCTTTCTGCTGACTTTTCGCGCAACAGGCCGTAAGGCACGTTATCGTAACGCTGACCGCGTTCATTCTTTACCGTTGCACGCTGAACCTCAAATTTCTGTTGGGTTACAGCATCCAGCAGGAAACCCATACGGTCAGCTTCCAGCCACAACATTTTTTCCAGCTGGTTGCTGGGCACGGTTTCAAAATAGTTAGTCCTGTCCTGGTTGGTGGTACCGTTCAGCGTACCGCCGGCTTCTGTAATTATTTTAAAATGCTGTTCATCAGCTACGTTGTCCGAGCCCTGGAACATCATATGCTCGAAGAAATGCGCGAACCCCGATTTGCCGATTTCCTCACGGGCAGAGCCTACATGGTAGGTAACATCTACATGCACAATGGGGTCGGAATTATCCTCATGCACAATCACAACCATGCCGTTGTCTAACATGTATTTTTTGTAAGGTATTACCAGCTTCCCTTTTTCTTTGGTCACTACTTCTAATAACTTGGCCTTGGCCAATACCTGTGGGGCATATAGCACCATAGCCGCCATTAAGGCGATAAATAAACGTTTCATTATTTTAATGCGATTTTGCGAAGGATAAAATTAAGCTATTCCATGGTATTTACGGGGGTATTTTCAGGGGGAGCTTATTGTTTTGTAAGGGTATACACTATGCCGATGCTATAAAGGCCGCCGCTATACTTGAAGCCCGGGTTGAAACTTACATCAATATTGAATTCGTGGTGATCGCCGGAACTGCCCCGGCTGCCACTTTCCAGTTTCTGGCTTTGCGTGGAAAGGGTCTTGAAGCTACTGCTCCCGCTTTTCCGCACGCTTAGTACCGTGGCGGGCATGTCTGTACTCGCATTACGGGTGAGCGCCGTAAAATAGGTGCTCTGGGCTGCAAAGTTCAGTATCCAGTTGGCATTGCTTTTTACAGCAATACTTGCGTAATTCTTTGCTATTACCCCATTCAGGTAGTCGTTAGGGCTGTCGAAACTGATAACGCCGCCAAGGGGTGTAACGGTGAGGGATTGCATGGAATACACAATAAAGTTGCCCTGCACAGAGCCTGAATAACTCTGTGCCCGGCAGTGCAATGCTGCAATAACGAACGCTATAGCTAATAAATACCTCATTCCTGGGTCATGGTAAACATAAGGGTGAAATTATACTGTCCTTCCGGGTACTCATAACCCAGGGGCATCAATCGCAGGTCGTAGTAAAAATTATACTCCTGCTTGGATTTGGGTTGTATGAACAGGCGCTGGTCATAGGTAGTGAGGTGCAGTGGCGTGGTAACCAGGCTGCTGACATTATTGGAATTATCTGACCGGTGTTTAAGTTCCAACGGGACATTTGTCTTGTCGGCCCCATAGGGAGCGGTGTAAGACACCACTTTTGCATATATGCCACAATTCTTCCGCTTGGTCATAAAATTGAGCCTGATAGCATTGGTAAGCGTTTGCGTATGCTCAAGTTCTTCCGGCTGATTGATGGTGAAATTCAGGTTAGAGTTGAGGTTTACATCGAGGTAGTTATTGTTGTTGGCACTACTGTTGCCCCCATTATCATCGTCGTCATCATCGCCCCCATAGATAGAACTACCACTGGAAAAAGTATAGGAACCGGTAAATAGAACAAGCGCCAGGACATACAAATACCTCATCATGAATTTATGGTCATTTGCTTTGTTATTGCCGACAAAAGTAGTTTTTTTGCATGGTATACTTACTCATATGAGACTGAACTTCCATTTTTTAATCACAACTTTCCTGTTTCTTACCGTTTTTACCCCATTGGCCAAGGCGCAGAACCTGGGTGTTTATCCCACTACTCTGGACTTCAGGCTATCGGGCGGGCAAAGCGAAGCGCAGGTTATCAACCTGTCCAATGGCTCAGCTAGCAAGGTGCAGTTCAGGATATATCTCAACGACTGGGTGCGCGATTCTACCGGGGGGCATATATATTTTGAGCCCGCCAGTTTAGGCCGCTCCTGTGCCAAATGGATGACCATAGACAAGAATTTCGTAGAACTGCAACCCGGTGAATCTACCCAGCTTACCGCACAGATGCTGGTACCGTCTACACCCGAGGCCACGGCAGAAATGAAATGGGCCATGTTGTTTATAGAAACCGTGGAAGAGAACGTAAGCAGGAATGATAAAAACGCCCAGGCCACGGTCAAGAACCTGATACGCGTGGGAGTACACGTATACCAGACGCCGCCGAATGTTACCGAAAAAGGCATCAAGGTACTGGACCTGAAGCCAAACCCCGAAATAGCAAATGCATACGACCTGGTGTGCAAGAACACAGGCGACGTGATGATAGAATGTAAGGCCCACCTGGAACTAGCAGCGGCAAATGGCGAACAGACCAAACTGGATTTTATTGAGTTTCCCATGTTCCCCGAACAAGTACGCCTGGTGACATTTGAATTACCTAAGAACCTGCCCGAAGGTAAATACAGCGCACTGGGTATATTAGATGCCGGCGAAGACCTTTCACTGGAAGCTATCGAGAGCAACATTGAAGTGAAACCAATGCCGAAGGAAAACAGCAAGTAGCTATTCCTAATCATTTTATATTCAGTTCATTGAGTTGTTTTGTTTTTTATTTTAACCGGGTTTTATTTGCTAAAGCGCCTGTTTGTTGTAATTTAGCAATACCAGTTTCTGCCATGACACACTTCGGGATAGACACCTTTGCAAATTCTGTATTTTTAACACCAAGAGAATGAAGAAAATCATTGCTGTTGTATTGTTGCTTTCTGCGGGTTGGCTAAAGTTGCACGCCCAGCAGTCGGACGTTGCAACGCAACTGATAAAAGTACACCTGGAGCCTACCATACAGATATCTTCCATGAATGGTTCGGATGTTAACATAGGGTTCAGCAGCATAAATAGTTACATGAATGGTGTGGAATCGGGCAAACAGGATTTCACAGTTCATTCCAATCGCGATTTTGTAGTGAATGTACGGGCCAATTCCCCGGTATTCAGTTACTCCGGCAACTCCTACCCCGCCCCGGAAATGCCGGTAGACAATACGCTTTTTTTAACTGTGAGTGAGAATAATACGGGCGGTAGCGTGGCCAATTCATTTAATTCATTTGCTCCCTTGTCTGCCAGCCCCCGCGATTTGTTGCTGAACTGCAAGAATGGCGGCAATAAAACATTCTCGGTTAATTATCGCGCCAACCCAGGCGCACTGTTTCCCGCCGGCGATTATACGGTGGGGGTCATCTATACCGCTACTCAACCATAGCGCATTTTTTCAGTTTGTAGCAATATCCGTATATTTATAGTAATCAATGGTTTCCCGAATGAACAGACTATTACTTGTTGCCTTGTTTTTCTGCTTTTCAACCGCCAGTGCTAATCACTTTACCGGTGCTCACCTGCGTTACGAATATCTTGGCACACCATTGACCTATAGGATACACCTTACCCTATACAAAACATGCGAAACCGGGGCTATAGACTTTCCGACTTTTATAGGCATATATGCAGAATCGAAACTAAACAACCTGGTTGTAAACAAAAACCTGCCCCGCATTTCAAACGATACCTTGCAACCCTTCTGCGCCGGAACAGTAACTACATGCACTAATTTGAGTGCTTCTTATCCCGGTTACATTACCGCAGAATATGCCGATACCATCAAGTTGCCATCTTCTGCAAACGATTGGTATTTTGTGTTTTCCAACAGCAGCAGGAATTTCGGCATTACTAACCTGCAAGGTGCCAGCGGCCAAAGCTTTTACGTGGACGCACCGCTTCTGATGGCAAACAATATAAGCGCTGTAATACCCGACTATCCACCCCATACCATTTTCATAAATGACAGTATGAAAATTCCTCTTACAGCGTTGGATCCCGATGGGGATAGTATAGCTTATGAATTCGTACAGCCCGCCTCGGGCCAGGGAATGCCCATACCATATTATACAGGATACAGCGTGGCTACGCCTTTTGGCGCAGGCGGCCTCTGCTATATAGATGGCGACAACAATATGGTGCTGAAATCGACGGCAACAGGAAAATACACGCTCGCCATGAAAATAAAAGAGTACAGGAACGGCGTCTATATCGGTTACACCCTGCGGGACTACATTGTTATCTGTGTTGCTGCAACACCGGGAAGTACATTAACAACACCTGAGCCGGTAAGTACAGCCAATATGGTAACTTACACCTGTCCCGGCAGGAACAACCAATTGTATTTCAACTTTACAGACGGTAATCCTGCAGACTCTGTTTACCTGGACATCGTAGAACCGGTATTACCCGGCAACTGGACTTTTACCACATCAACTACAGCAGGGGTCGGCACTGCTATAGGCAGTATTTCCTGGAAAACGCCCGCTTCCGTCACCCCTGCACAGTTACCTTTCTTTAATGTCAATGTCGTAGCACGAGACAATGCCTGTAAGCTGCAGGGTAAGGCTACTTATGTTTACACTGTTATGGTGAGGGATTGCAGTGCCGACTCGGTATGGCCGGGAGACGCAAACTCTGATAAAACAGCCAATCTTTACGATCCCCTCGCAATCGCTATTGCGTATAACGATACAGGCTCGGCCCGGCCATCGGCCTCAACGAACTGGGTTGCACAGTATTGCGATTTCTGGGATGGTTCTTTCCTGAATAATATTGACAAAAAACACGCCGACTGCAATGGGGACGGAATTGTCGACACAGCAGATCTTAATGCAATAAGTCTTAACTACGGGCAGGTACATGCAAAAGGTCCCAGGAGAAAGACTACGGCCACCACTGAACTGTATTTCGACCATAGTGGCATCAATCCTAACCCCGACTCTACCGTCAACATAAAAATATTGCTGGGCAACGCTATCAATCCGGTAAGCGGCCTGTATGGCCTGGCCACTAATGTACTGGTGGATGGACTTTCATTAGCTACCCCACCCCTCATCACTTATTCTACCAGCTGGCTGGGCAATAACACCAACACGCTCAGCTTTATAAAAGATGTTTCGGCAACATCGGTAGATTGGGCGTATGCCCGAACTGACAAACAGGATGTGAACGGGCAAGGGCTAATAGCTAACCTTGAGTTTAAAATACCGGCTTCTACCCCGGTGGGCACTTTGGTTACATTATCATTCGACCGGGCAAAATTTATCGACCACGAAGGGCTGGAATTGACTGATATCGGTACATTGCAGGATACCTTTTATGTGCGCCTCCCCGCTGCTGTACACGACATCAACAACAATACATGGCATGCACAGCTTTATCCCAATCCATCGGGCAAAAGAGCTGAACTGAGCATTCATACGGTAACCAACAGTGACGCACATATTGTTGTTTGCGATGTTACCGGTAAAAAACAGTATGAGCAGAATATTGGCCTTAATGCCGGGAAGAATATAATAGAACTTCCGGCCGCTAATATGCCCGCAGGTGTCTACCTGTTATATATTTCCGCTGAGGGGAATAGCACCCGGCAAACGCTTAAATGGATAATACAGTAGATTGATGGCATAATTCTTGCACCTTCTGTTAAAAACGGTCATGCAAAAGATATTTATAGTCCTGTTGGCAGTGCCCCTGGCTGTCAACTCCTGCAACAATAAAAAAAAGAACAATTGCGAAGGGGTCATATGTACGCAAATGTTCGCAGCGGTGAATGTGACGGTAACAGATAAGGATGGAAACAAGCCGGCACTATCAGACCATTATACAATTAATACTGAAACCAACGATACTTTACGGTTCAATAGTGACGGATGGCCTGACGGCGCATATACAGTAATAGATGATAGTTACGTAAGCCGGATGTACAACCGCACTATACCGTTCCGCTTTATAGGCATGCAAGGTGCTGCAATCGTTGTAGATGAGCTCTATACCATTTCCGCCGATTGTTGCCATATCAGCAAAAAGTCCGGCAAAGAAACAGTTACTATTGATTAATTAGTTCCTGGTAAGCGTTGACGTGCAGTTGTTATTGATAACGTCGCCATTCATGGTATAGTTGATTACCAGTTTGTCGTCGTCAAATGTTCCATCACCCGCATAGGTAAGGTCGTTCTGCACCTGGGAGGGAATGGTCAGTGTCTTGGTAACCGGATCAATATCAGCATAAATCTTGTTGGTCATAACACCGCTGAACAGGCCTTTGATGTGTATGCGGTTTTTAACCGTCTCATCAGCTACAATATTCACGTTATCATTTACAGCACCGGTCTGTGTGCACTGGCCCGTTTCGGTAAACAAACCTTCCAGCCCGAGGGCTGCGTTGGTATAGGGCAACACCTTGACATTGATATAAAAATTGGTGATGCCTGTTGTAACGCTGGCACCGGTGATATTTATCTTGTGCGTACCCTCCGGAACACGGGTATTGCGTATGATTATAGTGGTGCTGAAAGACGGTTTTTCATTGTTAACGGGATCGAATAATACTTCCATGCCCTTAGGCAGGTCTTTAGCCGACAAAACAACTAATTCAGCTTGCCCTTCCTGCTTTTCTACGGTTACCAGGTAGCGTACCTCACCCGACCTTTCAAGCATGGTATCTTTCAGTCCGGAAATAGTGTACTTGAAAGCGCCACCGTTATCGGGCACATATGGAGATAACGGTTTGTCCTTGCCACAGGAATTGATAAAAACAGAAAACAGGGGTATGGATATGAATGATATTGCCTGGTTGCGTCGCATTTCTTTCTTTTTCAATTTTGTCATTTAAAGATAAGGATAGTTCCTGTTCTGCCATTCATTTTCTGAAAAAATGAGGGTTCTAAAAAGTAAAATATTTGTTATATTTAACAGGTATGACAGAAATTAAGGCCTCTATACAACAACAGGCGCTGCTGTGGCTTGAAAAAGGCTTCAGTAATGAGCAGGTAAAGGCCGAGTTGCTGAACATGGGCATTGAGGAAAGAAATATACCGGAGATGCTGCGCGAGTTCAAAAAAATGCGCAATGCCCGCAATACTTCTATTGGCCTCTACTATATATTGGCGGGGGCATTACTTTGTTTTATAAGTTGTGTTTGGACATTAACAGTTTCAGCGACAAGCGGATTTGTTTTGTATGGCCTTACCAGTATGGGTATTATTGTAGTGTTTATTGGTCTTGCGAGGATATTTAATTAGGCATTAGTCTGCGGGCTTATTTGTTAGTATCGGACTGTAACATTATCACCGACGCATCAACTTGATGCGCAAGCCCGCTGCGGAGTCTTCGATAAGGGTTTTCAGGCGTTTGAGACGCGTGGCCTCCTGTTTTGCACTGATGACCCACCATATAGCACCCCTTTGGTACGATGGTGCTGAATTATGAAAATATTTCCAGGCTTGCTTATTCATTTTAAATTCTGCTTCAAATTCAGGCGGCAATTTCAGATTGTCTTTGTCCTGCTCAAAAGAATATATTGCTGATTTGTGGTCTTTACGTTTTTCAAATGCGGCCAAGCCTTTGGGGTGTACCAATCCCTGTTCTTTTAGCGTCTCCATCTTTTTAATGTTTATCGCACTCCATATGCTGCCAGGTTTCCGCGGCGTAAAACGTATCATATAACTTTTCTCATCAATACCCTTACGTACTCCGTCTATCCAGCCGAAGCATAAAGCCTGGTCGACGGACTCCGGCCAGGTGATACTGGCTTTACTTGTGTCTCTCTTATAATACCCTACATATAGCTCTTGTTCTTTTTCATGGTTCTTTTCCAGCCATTTCCTGAAGTCAGCAGGTGTTTTGAAAAATTTCGGATGCATTAGACAGTAGTTGTTAGTAAAAATAGGCCAACTGATTTTTATTATAACATGTCTTAGCTAAAAAACCTACAAATACCCATATAAGAAAATCGACTCTTGTTTCGGTTATTATTTTATTTGCCGCACTGTGCATACAACGGCAAGCAAAGGCCAACTACGCCGCCGGGGACGAATTAATATTCGTGCATATCGCGGATTCTACCTACCAGTTTTTCTTTAAGCTGTACCGGGATTGCTCGGGCAATGCAGAGCCGGACTCAATACCTCTGTGCTTTAACAACCCATGCAATAATTCCTCTTTTTCCAGGTATATGACCAAATGGACCGGAACTCAATTGCCGGTGATAGGGCCTATCTGCACACAACTAAAATCAAACTGCGACAGCCCTGTCAAAATTTATAGTGAAATAACGGTATATTTGACTACAACGCATAAACTATGAGGCATGTCAGAGTCTATTACCTGATGTTCGTACTGGTAGCTTTTCTCAATACTGATAGTGTGCGGGCGAACAATGCTGCAGCCGGGGAACTTAGTTATATCTGGCTGAGCGGCAATACCTACCGTTTTGTGTACAAAGGGTACTTTGATTGTTCCGGTTCGCAGGCACCGGCATCTGTCTATTTATGTGCCACTAATACCTGTACGAACACCAATACGCATTATATACTCAGTAGCTGGACGGGCAGTATCACATACGGTAGACCCAATGGTAGTATTGTGCCTGTCGGCTGCCTTCAACCAAAAACATTGTGCGAAAACCCCTCTTCATCGTTGAGGGGTTTCAGGGAATATTGGTACACGGCAGACATTACACTAAATGATACTTGCAGTAACTGGCAGTTTGTAACAACTGTTAATTCAAGAACCAATTTTGACAATGTAGTGGCGGGCAACCAATACCTGAGGATATCATTTAACAACACAAGCATCCAGAATAACTCTACACCAACCTTCACCAGTCCGGCTATTGTTTATTCAAGTAAATACGAACAGATAGATCTTAACAACCATTTACATGACCCTGATGGCGATTCGCTGGTACTTGAGCTGGTGCAACCATTTACACATTCCGGCACTTCCAATTTGTGTCCCACAACGTCGTCAACTGTAGCACTGGTGCCTCATACACCACCCTTTTCTTTTCCCACCAATCCATTCCCAACTATCGGCAACACCTCATTTTATATTGATACATTGAACGGTGCGCATGTCGTTCCCAATACAGACGGTGTATACCTGGTAACTTACCTGGTAAAAGAATACCGTAACGGCCAACTTATAGTAACTACGCTTAGAGATGCGATATTCGTGATAAACGGAAACCGCAGCTACATCAGGACAGAACTGGATACTGCCGGACTATATGGCTTGCAACACTACTATCCCGGTATATACCTGAGCTGCCCGGGCGATACAATAAGAATGTGTTACAGATTTAGTAACGTAGATAGTCATGCGCGTATTCATGTATATGACACATTAAACAATGTTATTCCGGGCGCCGCCATATCTTATAGCGGGCAAGGCACAGACACCGTCTATGCCTGTTTGGAATGGGTTCCCTCAAATTCAGATACGGGCACCTTCCCCATAAAATTTATGGCTACAGATTCTACCTGCTATCCACCGGGGCTTACGGATATTACATGGGGTTTCAGTAAGATATATGTGAGGTCGCAGCCCTTAATATCAATCAATAAACATTGGCCCAACCCTGCATGGCCGTATGTCGAGGTGAATTTTTCGACAACTATATCCCCATGTAATCGCCCCTGGTACCAATGGCAGGTAAATGGTAAAGACGTACCGGGTGTTTTAGCTCGCAAACATGTATGGAGCAGCACCAACCTAAACGACGGCGATAACGTCCGTTGCCTGTTTAAGTGTTACGATACTCTTTGCAGTGACACATCGGTTGTCACCAGCAATACGATAAGTATGAAAATAAAAACCTTGGTCAGGAACCCGGACGCGACTGATGATTGGAAAGTGTACCCTAACCCTAGCAACGGCCTGTTTCGTATCAAAACAAATGTAACCGGTAATTTGAACGAGTCGTCGTTAGTCAGCATAACCAATATTTATGGGCAAATGGTGCACCAAGCGCGGGTAAAACCGGGAATAACGGAAATAAACCTGCGGAATCAACCGCCAGGTGTGTACATCCTGAAACTGAACAATGAAGCCACGCGGGTTATGATCAGCAGGTAAAAACGCCTATCAGGGGTTACCTTCTGTTTCGCTGCCGTCATTCCTTACCGGTTTATCTTCACTGAACTTACCCGATTCGTTCTCGTAGTTGGCACCCTCGTTGGCTTCCGAACCCTGCTGGTATGCCTTACCCGCCAGGTAGCCTGAACCCTGGCCAAAGTTGGATCCGCCCTGGGTGGTACTGCTTTTCTTTATGTCAATGCTCTTGTCGGCATTGTTTTTCTTTTGCTCTTCCATATCAACACTTTATCAAAACGACGATAAATAACCGTGCCCCAAGCCTGTTAAATGCAGAAAAAAGGGAGGGAATTATCACATCCACCGGGCATCGTTCTCCCGCACGTCTTTCGTGGTTGGTTTGTTGCCTGAAGTTGCCATAGTAGGGATTGAAACAGGGCTACCAAATACAATAAAAAAGGCGGACAATGTCCGCCGTAGCCCTTAGTTCATTTTATCAGCAAAAGTTGAGCCTGGTTCCTTCGCTAAAGTAGCCCGCTGCCAAAGATATAGCGGGCGAAAGCGGGCTGGAAGGGACTACAATCGAACACCTTATACCGATTCTAGCCTTCTTTGAACAGCTAAAATAATTAACTTTCAATTGTTTAGATATTAAGTAATAAAGTAAAAGCCCACAGACACTACCTAATAACCGATAGTCAAATCATTAAATCCTGTTTTGTAACCTATGCATGTAGTCTGTAACACTCTATTACTACATTAATTAAAATATTACATAAAATACCGAAACTCATAGGGTTTGTTTATCAGATTATTCATTCTTTTGATGGTTGTAGCTAGAGAGTGAGCATATCCAAGCGTTACCGGCAGGCGATCATACAAAGCGTCATGATTCCAATTCATCTTTGTAAGTCCTAAAATTGCCTGGCAGTTTCTATCCCAACCGCCTTCTCCTGCGAATCGCCTGACCAGTAGTGGAGACGGAATATTTTTCCCTTCCTTGAAAAAATTTTTGCCGTTAAGGACTACATTACCTTGAGTCCAAAGTAATACCGCCTGTGGCGCAATTTGAAAGTAAACACCCCTACTCAAAGGGTATCCATCTGTCATTTTTTGACCGCCCTTGTCAACATATTTAATTCCCCTCCAACTGGTATCCTGCACGATTTGAAGAAGCTCAAGATTTATATTCCCGGGGATCGCATCAAAGGCCCCATCGATTTCATTTCGGGTAAAATGGGTCGTTTTGTGTACAATTAGACGAAGTGGCTTTTTCCCAGCATGTTTCCTTTGATACAACTCAAGACTCCTGGACATTAGCCGTCTCATTTCAGCACGGGACAAAAATGGGTTCCCGCCCACTCTTGCTTCTATTTCTGCTGCATCGTAAGCAATGAACTCTAGCCCCGTACCATCTGCATCAAAGACCTGGCTACAACAGGTTGTAAAGTCAAACTGATTAGTATGTTGGTTTAATCTGGATGCATAACTTATTCCAATAAAAGCTGAATCCTGATCAATCGCTGACAGTTTCCAAGGGATGCCACCTGCTTTGACGTACAGTGCAATAGACAACCTCCACATTACGCTACATCTGCATTTGTATCTAATGCTACTTCCTTCCCGCAACACTTGTGTTGCAATATTCTGCATAGCGGCAGTAGCTTTGAGGAAGTCATGCAGGTCAAATCCGCTTTCCAGGTGCTCAAATCCGCTTGCCCAGGACTCTGGCAAGTATATGACAAGCACATCGAAATCCAGCCTTTTTCGAGCCATTTCACGAATCGCGTTGCCCAAGGCCTCACTCAAAGCAATATATGGTTGAATCCCTTCCTTAAAGATATCAGTTGGATTGAGTGCGATGGAAATCTCTTTAGATGCTAACTCAATTTTCGTTTTAAAAATTGATTCAACACCATTAAACTCCTCTAAATAGTTTTTTCGCTCCTTTGGCACATGATGACTATGAAGCTCTTTCACCAGGTTTTCTAAGATATGAAAAGCTCCGGAAGGATAAATTGCTGCAACTCGAATTGACTTTATCGGGTTTATCCCAGCTGAATATGGCGAGAAACTCTTTAAGCCTCTTAAAGGGTGAATATCCTGCCCTTGTGAAAACGCTTCGAAGCTCAGATTTGGTTCAGGTATTATACTATATGCTGGAAATTCCATTTTAACTGATTAGTTTGTTCGGGTAAATGCTGTTGTCCTTGATATTTCAAATGATGCATTCACACCACTCAATGTATTTGCATATGCTGAAAAGGTCTTTTGCTTAGTTCCAGCAAAAAAGACATCCAACCAACTGGTCAGGATCTGGTCGTACCTAGTATTATACCAGGTAGCTGTTTCCTCTTTGATAAATGGGGCAACTAATTTGCTTTCTACACGCTCTGTTGTTCTTGACGCTAGTATTGTAGGTGTTAGGACTAAAAGAGGTTTAGATAATAAATACTGTATTTGGATTTCAACAGCAACAACCCAATTAACACGACTATTATTTATTTTTCCACTCAGTTTTGAAAACTGGCTTTTTAACGGAGCAAATAATGGGTCATCTGTTTTTTTAGGGTCTGGATAGACAATATATCGCTCTCTTCTTTTTACACCCAACAGTGGGGTTCCTGATAAAAGTGCTTTTTGAAGAGCGGCTGTCAACAACCCTTTAACCGCCGAATCATCATACATTAGGTCTTTTTCGCAAATAGTGAAAATGTCCTTCTTGTAGTCCCCATATTTCTTAAATGTTTCGATAAATTCTTCATCATCGCCATAGCCGACAACACCACTTTTTTTTCGGATCACTAATAGTTGGGCATTGGTTTTCGTTACCAGTTCTTTTAACTCTTTTGTGTTGCCAGCATCACATTCAAATAACCTGGCAGTTGCTGGATATTTGAGAATCGGTACCGCGTTTAAGCGAATTAACGGGTACTTTAATCCTGTCGCTTTCATCGGCTGGTTAGAAATCCGCTGATATCCTTGGTTTATAATCTCAAGATCAGTTGCTGTCAGGCTATCAAACGCTTTAATTATATCTGCCCAGGCGGTGTCAAAGGTTTCGATTTCGATAACTTCTGCTTGTTTACCATTGGAGCGAGCAATATCAATCAGTTCCAATACTTCGGGTAATGGCTGAGCACCAGCTTTAGCGAACCAGAAAAGTCCCCCCGCAAACGAGCTACCTTTTACGGCGGCATTTTTTAACACATCCATAATAGATTTATCCCGACCGCTATATCCCATAACGCACAGCCCGTTGGTATCTAAACTGATTGAAAGAATATCTCTAAGCTTTCTATCCTGCTCCTGGAGTTCGGCGGTCGTGTTTTTTAATTGATCTGAAAAATAGTCGCCATGCAATTTCACGATCAAAGGACGCTTGCCGGATTGAAAAAATTTCAGGCCATTGTCGCCGCTACTCAAGTCTGCTGCATACCATTCTTCAAGCCTCTCAAATTTACTGGTTGCTACATTTTCAAAAGCTTTGTCGAAGTTCGTAGTGAAGATAAGATTTAGCAATCCTTTCTTCATTAAAATGCCCATAACCTTATGCCCGTATGTTAATTGCATACCCGAGGTTTGGTGCGCGATGTAATCACTGCGGTCGCGGGCAGAAGCAAAAGCTCTTTCGAAATAATACGAGTACTCCTCTGATGAGTCAAAGGAAGGGCATAATCCCTGTGCATCAAAATAGTTTTGTATTTGTTGCCGAATACCTGAGTCTGTGAGATTTCTAAAAAGATGCAAAGGGTATGACTGTTCAGCACTATATATACGTCGTTTAAAATCCCAGGTCAGGTCGTACGCTGACGGAACACCTGCAGATACAGAACTACCGGCCCCGAAGAACCAAGCCATATTTTTTGCCCTTAATGGAAAGAACTTTATAAATTCTGATAGTAACATCCCCAATGATAATAATTTGAATAGTATATATTTCTTTTAGACATTTCTTTTATAAAATTCAAATTTTCAACCTTATAAAACTTCGACAGATTCACACAATCTTTCAGCATAAGAAAATGCAGGGACTTTTATCCATTCTTTGGTAACAACAAACACCCAAAAAAAGAGAAATATTGTCAGGGAGATGGCTGTATATCTAAAACCTAATGGAAATGCCATTGGATTGAATTCCTGTAATCTAACTGCCCAAAACAAGTAGTTACCACCAATCAGCAATATTAAAATAAGGATGGCCAATGATTTTAATCCCCACAAATTTCTCCTGAAACCATAGCTAACATTGTCCTTATAGAGCAATGAGAATTTTTTGACATCCCTCGTCTGTGAAATCAAATACTTTGTCCAGGCGAAATATACCTGGTCCGCTACTACTGGATTATCCTCCTCTATTTCTATACTGGGGGTAATCTCCCCAGGGCATAAAACCTGAAGTTTTTTGTGATATCGTTGTTTTGTAATATAATCTAGCCTGTCGTTTCTCAACCTGAGTAATTGAACAGAGGGGGAGCCACCCCAGCTTTTCCATAAGGCATTTTCTTTGAGTTTTCCGCGATCCTGGCCGAGTTGAGAAAATAAATAGGTGAAAGCACCTACTGCACCTATTGATGTAAATGCTTGAAGTGTAGAATTAAATTCAAAAGAATAGATTATTCCTATTAATACAATTGGAAAGAAAAGAATGACAACGGGATAATATCTTGCTTTCAGGGCGTAATTATCAAACATATTAAATCGTTTTAAGGCAGCTCAATAAACGTAACATAAAAGATTGGTCGGCGTGATTATCGTTAAAAATACAGGCAATGGTGTTTGAGATTTTTCAAATTCTTCCTTAAATCTTTTTACAGTATTGGCATCGACTGTACTCATCGAATTTGGCCCAAATGGGTGAGAATGCCACTCACCTATATAGCCAAGCTGATTACCCGAATCGATATTCACATCTTTCACTTTTTCCGGCAAGCCATCTATTCCCCGGAAAAAACATGCACAATTTGCCTGACTATCAGGTGGAGCATATATCAAATCAACTACATGAATCGTTTTTGATTTATAGTTCACTGTGCCAATAAAAATGCCTCCTGTTTCATGAGGCATCAATAGCCCCATTTCCGACTTCATAGCTTCAACAACACCTGCTTTAATTCGAATCTCCCAAGAGGAATCGTTAACCGCTTGGGTAACTACCAACGGCGGAATGGTCAAGTGGCTTGTTGTGATATTGAGATCGCCCTTGTCTATCTGATGCAAATATATCTCTCCGTCTGTAAAGGATGATTTCTGAGCTTGTCGCTTGATTACCATAGAAAAATAAGCTGCATGGGAGGAGACAATGTCATCTGCTAAGATGATGGTTTCTGAATTGCAGCCTACACCTACCATTAAATGTACACTTTCATTTGCGTGTTCTGCTTCTCTTTTAAGCCAACCACTAACCAAATCTGAATTTTTGTAATTTGAAAAAAGCAACACTTGCAAATCATCAATGCGAGGATTTCGTACTATACCTTCAAATAATAATACACCCATATTCCCATGGTCGGAGATATTTCCTCGGCATATCCTGACATGGCCAACATCTTTCTGTGGTAAAATCAAGGTCTGAAAAAAAGATTCAGATGCGGTAAAGTCAAATAACCAGTGCAGGTTTTTTTTGAACGCAGCGAGCATTCCATCTAATAGCGCCTTACCAGACAATGGAAGCCCTAAAGTAGCATCTTCCGCTTCCCCGTTTCGAAACATACTGGCAGCCGCATTCATTAGTGCTACGGCCTTGTTGGCTCCTTCCGATTCCGGCATTAAAGCATGACGGACCAAATTATGAGGAGATAACTTGTCATTATCAAGAAATAATAAATCTTTCGCCCCACTGCGAATAAAATGCATCGCTACTTTTGACCCCAACGCACCGCAGCCGATGAAAGCAGCGCCGTTAAATTTGACGGGGTCACCAGATATCATTTGGGCCTTAGAAGTTGTTAGTGGTTCATTATGGGCCTGAAAATGCACCGGTATATTGTTTACAAAACCTTTTTCCCCTTTGTCTTCATCCTTTAGCTCTATGTAAAAATTCACAAATTCAACAAAGGAAGAAAATCCGATCAGCTGTTTAGGTCGCTTTATCGCTGTGACAATGGGTATTTCAAGGAAAAAATTCATAGAGAAGCCAGCAATAAATTCTTCCAGGGGAGCTGTAGCAATAGAAAATTCAGAACAAAATCTCTTAAAATCAATCCAGTTTCGGGGAAGGTCCACGCAATAGTCCTTATACGTATTTTCAGTGTCGGACCAGAGAATATAGCCTAAATGATACTTCTTAACCTTAAACGTTTTCTTTTCTAATAGTTCTTTGATAGAAGCGATATACTTCTGCAGGCTTTCCTGTAGATCATCAGTAGAAATTATCTTTTCCAACCGAAACGATGGAAAATCCTCATCCTTGGCAGTATTTTCAAAAAGGGCTAATGCAAAATTGGAGTTTGCGTAAAGTGATCGCTTTTCAAGGATGAGTTTGGCAAGCGTATCATAGCTATATATAACAGTACCTCTATATCCTTCCAGCCGTAATGGGTCAAACTGATCTCCATCCTCAGCCAATACTCCAGCGGCGGCATCCCTTAACCAATTTTTAATACGTACAACCAAATCGGTTATCCGTTTGCCTGCATACCATTCATTGTAGCTGCCCCTGACATAGCAAAAAGCGGGAGGCATGTCTTTCTTAGCAATGTATAAATGCGCCAGGTGGTTCTTTGGAAAATCCAACCTGTCCGTGTGAACTTTGGGAGCTACTGTTGGATAATCTGTTAAACTAAGAACAAATACTACTTCTTCCTCCTCCCGAATATCTAATTCTTCAAATGTCCCCAAAGGAGGCAAGTCCACAGCCAATTTCAAAGGGATGGCAATATGATCTTTATCCCATGAAAGGATTTTTATTTTGCGCTTGCCAGTAAATTGTTTCAGAAGATAGAGAGATTCGCGCAATGAGCCATTATCTATCTCGCCTTCAAAAGGTAATAGTTTACTACTAAATAGTTTTTTAGCCATAACTTGATACTTGTCCCAAGGTACCTACCGTAGAAGCACCAGTATTTTTTGCCGATCCCTCTTTTTGTTTTGGCTGCATCGGCCCTTGCGCCGTAACTTCAAAGATTATTGGCTGAGGGGTTTTTCCGTTTTTCTTTGTGGTAGCGGTATTTAAAAAATTTTCATCCTTAACTTTTTTCACATACTGCTCTTTAGCCTTGTAATGGGGTGGGTTATCATCATTATTTTTGATTTCTTTGCTTGAGGCAATCACTTTTGCCACGCCTCTTTTGTAATCCAGCATTTCAAGGGATGTAGCAACCGGATCGGGATTATCCTTTTGCGGGCAATCATTAAAATAGGTCCATGAGCAATGATGAGGGGCCATAAACAAATCCCACGTCAGGGCTTGTTGCTTGGTGTCGTTTTTATATTTTTTAGTTTTTTCCAATATAATCTTCCATGCCTGATGGTCAGCATCGCCTCCGAACATAGCTAGCGCACAAAAATCATTACTTGTAGCAGATGTTTTAAAGCGGGCTTGAAAAACAACACTTACTCGGTTCTTGTCCACCTCTTCGTCTGTTAGCTGCTCCTGGTATGGAGAATGAATAAAAATGGAAAAAGTTTTCAGGTCGCGGTCATTAAACCGAGTGACAACATCGCCTGGCACTTTTCTTACCAGATCCAACCCACTCAAATCTTCATTCATGTCCTTGCCAATAATCACAATTCGGTTACCTGGCAAGTCTTTATCAGAGTTTTTATCCCGATGAAGCTGGATGCGCCGCTTTGCTTCTTTGTTAAAGCACTTCTCATCATCGTTAGTGGCAGTTCCCATTACCATAGGGGAAAACCAGAGAGTATCAATCACAATTTCATCGTTATCGTTATTCTTCTTTTTGTAATTTTTTGGATCACCCTGATAAAAGTTTTTTTCAAAGCCGAGCAGATGATCTTCATCACCATGCGTTAATATAAAAATGTCTGTATAGGGTACATTATCGATATCATTTACTTTTCGTTTTTTCAATACGGAAAGCAAATCAGCTTTAACATCATATTGCGAGGGGTCACTTGTCCCCTTCGAAGATTCTCTGATATTACAATCAACCAGGATATTGGTCGTGTAATTACCTTCATCAATCGAGATCACAGACTGATCCCCATTATCAACCGGATAATACTTAATTTGACTGGACATATTTCAAGCTTTAGTTATTTCAGCAAAATTTTTTCTGGAAACCCAATCATTGAGTGAGAAACACGCAGAAGAAAAAAAAATTTCTATTCTTTTCTGTTTCGACACCATAGAGTCTTGTCGGTTCCCCTCCTGACAAAACCAAGCCCGATTTCCTATTAAATTTAAAGTGGGGTCACCGAGTGGCTATTAACCAATTCCGCAGCCTTAATTTTAAACGCAAAATACGATTGAAATTAACTGTGAGTATCGTAAGTTTTCCACAGAATGTGAATAAAACGATTTTTTCGACTAATTTCGACCCTGATATGTTGGTTAGTTTTACCGTCGAGAATTTCCTTTCGTTTGGGTCTTCAAATACTGTTTCGTTCCTCGCAACGCCTCTTAAGAGTGGTAAAGAAAACACTTTTATGCCGCCAAGCCTGGAATGGGATTACAGATTACTACGGTCAGTTGGAATTTTAGGGTTTAACGCTGCAGGAAAAACCAATCTGTTGAGAGCCATTGCAGCTATGAAGTATGCAGTCCTTTACTCGGGCAGTTCTTCCGGAAATCTGTTTTTGTCAACAGTTTCGCCATTTCTCCTAAAGAAAGACAATGAAAAAATCACTCAATTTGAGGTTCTTTTTTTCCTAAATAATAAAAAGTATCGTTACGGTTACAAAGTCGCAAGCGGAATAGTTCATGAGGAGTGGCTTTTTTATGCTGAGCCAAAGATTCGTGAGAATAATTTGTTTGTGAGAAATAAAAGAAGCTTAACCTTTAATAAGAACTGGAATAAAGATGCAGACAACTCTTTGGAAACGCTGTTTAAAAGAGTTCAGGATCATACGCTTTTCTTATCAGTTTTAGGAGTACTCAATGTTCAACCAGCCGTTGACATATTAAAATGGTTTGAACGAATTGTAGTCGTTGAATCATTCGATGCTGAACGGTTTATAGATTTTGCAATTGAAAAGCTGAATGACGATATTTTCAGGCATGTTTTTAAGCGTATCTTAAACGAGGCTGAGGTTGGTTTCAATACTGTTACGGAACAGAAGATTGCTGCGGCCGAAAAGTCAGGTACGGTAGGCGGGGATTTTGTTGACTTTATGCTGCATAACGAAATTCTGCCTAAGAATAAATACAACGTTCAAACTGTTCATACAGTGTTCAATGCCGAGGGACAAGAGGTAGGTACCATACATTTTGATCTCAGAAAACAAGAGTCAGCCGGAACAAAAAAATTCTTTGGTTTGATTGGACTTTTCTTGGAAGCAATGACAAACCGACGAATTCTTCTCTTTGATGAATTAGATGGCCAATTTCATTTTGCACTATATGAGACTTTAGTGAGATTCTTTAATGATCAGAAAGTCAATCCCAAAGGAGCACAACTTCTTTTTACGAGCCACAATACCACTTTATTAAAAGGAAATAAAATTCGTCGCGACCAATTATATAGTATTGAAAAAAGTATCTATGGAGAGTCAGTCTTAAGAAGATTCCATGAGAAAGGTAATACGCTTAGAACAGACGCCTCTATTGAAAAAGAGTACCAGGAACGCACATTAAAAGGAAAAAGTGGCGAAGACTTAACCCTTTTTTCCGGACTCATTGATTTCCCCGATGCTTAACTAATCATTTATTTCAACGAAAGAATGGCTTAGGTGGACTTAGATTCTCTATCTCTTTCGCTCCAGCCTCTCACCCATCATCGTAAAAAGCTAATTCAGCGCGTTTGGTTGCCGGCTTTTGTAAAATCTGTCTTGGGAAGCAATCAACTAAAATCTGTAATATTTTTATAGCTGATATCAAATTCCACAGTTGCAGTTTTTCCGTCCCCACTCATTTGAACGCCCGTCCGCTCAGTAATATCCTCATCAGCCACTTTTTTGTATGGTAGGTGTTCAAACCGTTGGGTTTATACATTTTTTATTTACGCAAATGGTTGATATTCAATATATAAAGAATAGCTTTGTACATGTGAAATCGCTCACAATGCAGATCCAAAAAACCCAACCGCACTAAAGAGTCAAAATTTCCAACAGACCTCCTACCAACACCTCAACATGAAGACTTATATTAGCAACCAAACAAATTGATAGCCCGATTAATGAAATTATTGTTACAACCACCTAAAAAGACAATTAATAAAGCATTTCTAAAGCAGCGGCCCCTTAGAAGTGAAATGGACCTCTTCAAAGCAGAACTAATCAATCTTCTTGACCGCATTGACCCAACAGAAACAGAAGAGTTCCATAAGAATTTGATGAGCGATTTTTTGAAAAAAGCTATTTACCCTGATAACTTCATCAATACAAAAGGAAGGCAAGACCTTGTTATCCATAACGGCAAGGATAATAAAACAACTGTCGGGGTTATTATCGAAGTCAAACGGCCCAACAACAAAGGCGATTGGTTCACGGCTGATAAACCCAACAGCAAAGCTATTCACGAACTTGCACTCTACTACTTAAGAGAACGCATTGAATGCAATAATATTGATATCAAATATGTAATTGCAACCAATATCAACGAATGGTACGTTTTTGAAGCAAGTTATTTTGAAAAGTTGTTTTACAAGAATAAGCAGTTAGTAAAAAACTATGAGGAATGGCGAGATGGTAAGAAGGTAACGAAGGATACTTCGCTGTTTTATAATGAAATTGCCAAACCGTACATCGAAAGCATTGACGATGAAATCCCCTGTGCCTATTTTAACATTCAAGACTATTTAAAAGTTTTAAAAAACGCTGACAAGGCCGACGATAAAAATTTGATTGCCTTGTTAAAACTTCTTTCTCCCCAGCACCTTCTGAAGGTTTCATTTACAGATGACAGCAATGAACTTGATCAGAACTTTTATAAAGAATTACTGCACATCATCGGGCTTGAAGAAGCAAAAGAAAATGGCAAGAACATCATCAGAAGAAAAAAGGAAAATAAGAACACCGCCTCCTTTTTGGAAATGGCAATCAGAAAGCTCGAAACAAAAGGGATCCATAAAGTACCCGATGTCAAATCATTTGGAGAAGCCTCCGATGATCAATACTTCAATATTGCTCTTGAACTTTGCATTACTTGGATAAATCGCATACTCTTTTTAAAGCTGCTCGAAGGACAGTTAATCAGTTACCATAAAGGTGACAAATCGTATCGTTTTCTGAACACAGAAATGATACACGATTTTGATGAGTTGTTCAAGCTTTTTCATAATGTTTTAGCTGTAAACATTCAAGACCGAGATGAAAAGGTAAAAGAAAAGTATAACCTTGTTCCTTATCTTAATAGCTCTCTCTTTGAAATTAGTGAGTTAGAGGACCTGACCATTTCAATCGATAGCCTTGACAATTCTGAAAGTTTCAGTTTACTATCAACAACAATTCTTAAAGAAGCAAAAAAGAAAAATAGCAAGCTTAAAACGCTTGATTATCTATTCAACTTTTTAGATGCTTATGATTTTGCAAGTGAGGGTTCAGAAGATATTCAGGAGGACAATAAACCCCTTATTAATGCTTCCGTTCTCGGAAAAGTATTTGAAAGAATAAATGCTTATAAAGACGGTTCGATTTATACTCCAGGTTTCATTACGATGTATATGTGTAGGCAATCAATAAGATTGGCTGTTGTACAAAAATTCAATGAAGCAAAAGGATGGAATGTTAAAAGCATTAGTGAACTCTACAACAAAATTGATGATATTTCGGAAGCGAATAGAATCATAAACGATTTAAAAGTTTGTGACCCGGCTGTTGGGTCAGGTCATTTCTTGGTTTCAGCTTTAAATGAAATCATTACTATCAAAAGTGAACTAAAAATTCTCAAGGACAAAAATGGTAAAAGGTTAAAAGAGTACGCCATCGAAATCGAAAACGATGAACTTTACATCACAGACGAGGATGGGGAGATATTTAAATACGTTCCTCAAAACAAAGAAAGCCAGCGAATACAGGAAACGCTTTTTTTAGAAAAGCAAGCCATTATTGAAAATTGTCTTTTTGGTGTGGATATCAATCCCAACTCTGTAAAGATTTGCCGTTTGCGTTTATGGATAGAGCTTTTAAAGAATGCTTACTATAAGGAATTATCAAATTACAAAGAGCTTGAAACACTTCCCAACATTGACATAAACATAAAATGCGGAAATAGTTTGTTGAGCCGTTTTGCACTTGACGCAGATTTAAGTAGAGCGCTGAAAAGTATCAAATATGACATAAAGGCTTATCGTGGCTTTGTTAACGACTACAAAAATGAAAAGAACAGGGAGGTAAAAAAAGGGTTGCAAAAAATCATTGACGGCATAAAAAATGACTTCAGAACTGAAATTTTCAAAAATGACCCGAAAGTTCTCAAGCTTAACAAGTATTCAGGTGAGCTTTTCAAACTGCTTAATCAAACAAAATTATTTGCCGAAGACGCAAAGCAAAAAAAGGCGCGAAAGGAGAAACAAGCGAAATTAGAAGCCGATATTAACAAGCTAACCAAAGAAATAGAAGCAATAAAAGCTAATGCCATTTACAAAAATGCTTTTGAGTGGCGTTTTGAATTTCCAGAAGTCCTGAATAATAACGGGGACTACGAAGGATTTAATCTTATAATCGGAAACCCGCCGTACATAAGCGCTTTGGAATTAAAAAAATCTTTGCCTGAGTTGGCTTACAAGCAAATGAAGATTGATTATGAAACTGCAAAAGGGACGGTAGATTTATTCATTTACTTCTTTGAGCGGGGATTAAAGTTACTTAAAGAAAATTCTCCTTTATCTTACATTACCCCTAATCGTTATCTATCTGCAAGCTATGGTGAAGCGTTAAGAGAGTTCCTTTTTAAGCAAACACAAGTGATCGAGATCATTGACTATTCGCATGTACGAGTTTTCAAAGAAGCAAGTACATATCCGATTGTAACAATGCTAAAGAAGTTGGCAATTTCTGAAACGATTTATCCAATCGCAATTGGAAAATACAATGAAGAACAAGATAGTTTATCCTTCAAGCAAGCAACGTCTGAAAAACTGAATTTCCTTGAAGGCTACATTTGGGGGTTCCTGCTAAACGAGAAAATTGGAATCACAGAGAAGATAATTAGTCAATCAGTGCCTATTACAGAATGTGCAAAAATTAACGCCACTTCTACGGCTTCCGAAGCTGACGATTATCATCAGCTTATTAATAACAAAAGCGGCTTTAAGCTTATAAATACTGGAACAATTGACCGCTACAAAAGTCTTTGGGGCAAATGTGAGCTAACCGACAAAGGAAAAAGATTTTTAACTCCGCTCCTTAAAAGGGACGCTAATATTATCAGCAATAACAGGCTAAACTTATATAGTTCGCCAAAAATCATCTTAGCTAAAATTGCAATAACGACCGAAGCATTTTATGATATTGAAGGGGAATATGGTTCTATTAATACCAACTGCTTTCATACGTTCAACAATAATTATAGTCCTAAATACATACTTGCATGGCTAAATAGCAAATTGTTTCAATACACCTTTGAGTGTTTTTTTGAAGGGTTGAAAATGGCTGGCGGTTATCTGCTGTATAGTTCGCCCAACCTTTCAAAAATGTTTATCAAAAAAATAAATCACATAGAACAAGAACCTATCATAGCATTGGTTGACAAAATTATTCAAGAAAAGCAACAGGAGAAAGACACAACAGACTTAGAGCAACAGGTTGACGATTTCTTTTATGAGCTTTACGACTTGAAGCCAGATGAAAAGGCGACAATTGAAGGTCAAGCCGCGCATAAGCACATAGATGTGCAAGCCCTCGAAGCATGACTACCCAGCTTGCAAATTGCACTTTTCCCACAACGGTGGCATTCTTCCTATTTAAATGAGGTGGTAATGAACTGATATACTTTTGGTGAACACGTTGAAGATTTTGGTTACTTATAAAATAACAAATTATCCTTTTTTAATGACCAAATGACTTAACCCCGGATCATTCATCAACCGTTCCATTTCCGCCTCAATAATATCCTGTATATCTTTTTTTACCTGTTCATAATTGCGCTGCACCATGCCATTATCTATTTTACGGATAATTGGAATTTCCTTATAACTATCTGCTTCGTTCTTCAAAGTATCATGGTCGTTGATGATATTACAATGGAAGGTTTTTAGCTCGATTTTGCTATCCGGGTTATCGGCTACCATCCCCACAAACTCCCCGGAACTCAGGGCCGCTATTTTGGAGGGCGGAATGGCCGCTTCCAGTTGTTTGGAACGGCTGATGGACGTATCCTGCCGGTTAATTGACAAGCTTTCCCGGTCCTGCATGATCCTGCCAAAGCGTTCGGATAACTGCTTGGCCGTATCACCCATTACCTGCCCGGAGATAATATTCCCTACAATGTTCATGATCACATCCGCCTGCTCTCGGCCATAGTCTTTACGAAGCTGGCTGAAGTCTTGTATGCCTAGGCAGGTGGCTACCTTGTTGCTGCGGGCGGTGGCTATCAGGCTGTCCATATTATTCAGGTAAATGGTGGGGAACTCGTCAAACACCAGGCTGCTTTTCAGCTTCCCTTTTTTGTTTACCAGCTTTATGAGGCGATTTACATACAGGGATAATACCGCCCCGTAAATCTGTATCTTTTGCGGGTTATTGCCCATACAGACCAGCTTGGGTTTTTCAGGGTCGTTAATGTCCAGGGTAAAGTCGTTGCCGGAGAGCACATAATATAATTGAGGCGATGACAGCCTTGCCATAGCTACCTTTGCAGCCGCTATCTGTCCTTCCAATTGTTCCATTACATCGTTCAGGTAAGCATTCACAAAAGGGTTAATAAGCACATCTATTTCCTTTTCCGTACGCAATAGTGTGAACAGGCTGTCATAATCCGCCTGCATGAGTTCGATGACATGCGGAAGGGTGCAAAACTCGCCATCCCGGTAGCGGCGAAGGAACCAGATAACAGCAGTCAGGAAGTTAATAGGCGATTCCACGAAGAAATCTCCCTGCCGCCTGATCCATTCCCGGTTCAAGCCCATTAAAATGGTTCGCGCAGATTCTGCTGCATCCGTAATATCCAGCATACCCGAAGGGTCCAGGGGATTACAGCGGTGGGTACGCGACAGGTCATCAAAATTGATGACGTAAAATTCTGCGGGTACTTTGTACCTGTGCCTGTTCTTTAACCAGGTATTGTAAACGATGATAGAAAGATCATCGAATTTGAAGTCATATACGAACATCGAGAAGCCTTTTCTGATATGCTGCGTGATAACGTGGCGTATCACGAAGTAAGATTTTCCGGCCCCTGGCGAGCCGCATACCAGCAAGGAACGGAAGGGGTTGATAATATTGATCCAGCTTTTGCGCAGCCTTCCCTTCAGGTTGTATTCCGCCGGCAGGTTAATGGAGTATTCGTTTTCCAAAAGCCGCTCCTCCTGCGGAAAAGTTTCATTTTCTTTATTAAAAATATCCCGGCTGTCCAGCTTACTTTTTATGATGCGCGACAGCAATACCCCACCACTCAATACCAGCAGAAAACCCACTGATGTTAGTCCGATATATACGGCAGCCTTTACTGTTACCGGCCCTGAAAACAGCAGGCTAAAATAGCTTGTGAAATAGACCAGCAACCCTATAATGATATAGGCTAAAGCAGTGCGGTAGTTCAGCTTTTCATCCTTTTTGCCTTTCGCACCCAACAGGGAAATGACCAGCAATCCCAGGGCGATGTGCTTGGACGTATGGAAGCCGCTGAACAATCCTGTTTTCCGGATATTCTCCAGCAGCCTGTCCGTAAGCGTCGTGGTTAATTCCCATTCCTTAAAAGCCCCGTAACAGTAATAATAAAAATGCAATACCAGCACGGTGATGGCCATCAGCCTTGTCATGTCCAGTATCTTCCGCAGCGCCTGTTCGTTCTCTCCTGTATGCGACATAACTTATTTCTTTACCTGTTATCCGATAAACGTTTCCTTTTCTTCTTTTTCCTTGCTTTTTTCAGTTCATAGGGCACCGGCTGGTAGGTATGCTCCGACTCTACCAGGGTTTCCAACAATCCTTTTCCAGCAGGTGTATTTCCCGGCGATACCACCGCCTGTTGTTCACTTTCAACTTGTGTAGTCTGCTTCCATGTCTCAGCCTTGTTATCCTGCCTGGCTGAAAGCTCCGGCACCCCTTTGCCGCATCTTTCGAGTATGCCTTTGGCGCTGTATGCTTTGCCCAGTTCACTGCCATTGAACACTACTTTGTTTTTATGGTCAACGTAAGTGATACCATATATGCGGCCCTGATCATTCTGCCGCAGCACTGTATGAATGCCATCCCGCTCCAGCAGTTTTACTAGGTCATCTATATTGGATGGATTGTGCCTTAGCATTGCTACATCAATAGCATTCTTTACCCGTTTCCTTAGAGGCAGTTTTAAAGGTGCATTCCCTGCAAACAACAGTTCCAGTTTTTCCAAAGTAGGCTTCATATAAAACCGGCTGGCCTTGATCCCAACACCTGTCTTTTGCCCGGAGTCATCGAGTGCACGATATATCAGTCCCCTGGCTTGATACATACGCGACTTTTCGCTTCCACGGTCGGCCATCACATTATATAGCTTCAGTACGGCATTCAGCTCCGGTAAGGAACTGAAACGGTATTGCTTTAATACATGCGCCAGTACATTAGATATAGACCGCTTTGTCTCTGATTTACCGTATTGCAACCTGCCGGCGGTAATGTTCATTTCTTCTTTTTTTCCCGCTTTGGCGGGTACCAGGCCGAATGCCTGTTCGATATTTTTCCTGGCTTTTTCGGACTGGTTCCGACCTATATTCTGTGTGTCTATTCTTTTGCCTGAGGCGTCCACCTTCACCGAAACAATATGAATATGCGGATGGCCCGCATCCTCGTGGCGATATACGAGGTAAGGTTGTTCCCCGAAGCCGATCTGCTGCATGTAGGCGTTGGCAATATCTTTTAACTGGTCACTGGAAAGCCGTTCTGAAGGGTCGAAATTGAGCGAAATATGAACCGAATTCGCCTTTACATTTTGATTTAATGCAGCCTGGTTAAGCAGGCGGTTCAGCTTGTGATGAAAGTTCATTTCATGATGGTCCAAAGGATAATTTTCCGCATGGATGCACTCCGCTACGCCCTTCCGCACTTTGTTCTCATTATAATTTAAAGTGGTCTTCAGGGATGATCCTGTTTTGAAGATTGCAACCATATTTCACTGATTTTTTTTATGCTGCTTTGTATTTTTTCTACTGTCACCTGAAGGGCGTCCCGTTCCGTTTCATGCACTTTTATCCAGGCTTTAACCTCAGCAACATGGCTCATGGTATGCAGCTTTTTTACCGACTGATTGAAGTTGTTGCCGACGGCATTCAATTCCTTTCGGAGCCTGATCATCTCTGCCATAAAGTCATCGAGGGATTGATTGCGGTATAAAACAGTAAGCGGTTTTTCCAATAACCTGGTACGGGCAAATTCGCTGAGTTTCCTGCAGGTGGAGTTGCTGAAACTGTTATATATCTCCTTGTATTCCTCTTCTGAAAGGCGTATATGCAGCCATTTGTTCTTCGTCTTCATATCTTTCATCACGGTATCATTTTCACTCTGAAAAACCTATAAATCCTCTCCAGCACTACCCGCCCACGAGTTCCGAGTGAGGGCGGCAAGATTTCGGTTGTGATACAACCGGACATCTTGCTGATTGCGCAACTGCCTGCAATCTTTCCAGCCACTGTTAAGTTTGTACTTTATGCAGCATTTCTTAACGTTTTAGCATTTATAACCATTACACCAGGCCATAAGCCTGATTTCAGGCAGCTATGCAATTTCATTAACTGCTATCAACCTGCCGGTGTATTAACCAATCATTCATATCCTCAAAGCCATCATATAGTCCACTTTCATCAGTGTAAACCGGGCTTCGTTCCATCGCCATGTGGCTGCAATTTTGTCCTGTTGTATCACGGTCTAAGAATAGCCTTACCACGCTGTATTGCTCCATGAAGGCAAAGTGCTTTTCAAAAAAAGCCAGTGAGTTTAACACGAGGTAATCGCATTGAAGAAAGGATTTTTCATGCAGGCTGACGTAAGTAAGAAAGTCAAAGAAGCCTTCAAAAACACATAGAATATACGAGCCATTTTTGATGGTCGTAACGCCTTTAGGGGAGCTGCTCAGTTTTAATAAAGCGTTGCGTAATTCATAGCCGCCGGAATCGTTTTTAAACCCGATGGCATAATATACTTTATCGTTTATCCTGAAGCGTACCTGGCTGCAAAACCGCTCTGCAATATGTTCCGGGATCTTTCGTGCGGAAAGGTACTGTACCAGGTCGTATGATGTAATGAAAAAGCTGTTCAGGACGGTAATTCTGTTGTCAAGAATGTTCCTGTTGTCATCAGGATAACTGTGCGGTTGAAAAGAAAAACCAGGGGTTATTTTCAGTAGTAGCTCCCTGACCGTACATCCGAAATACAGCACACCAAAATCAACCAGGTTACCGCCTTTTCCCAGACCGTGGTCATACCAGCGATTGAGTTTGCGGTTTACTTTAAAAGAAGCTGTTCGTTCAGTTCTTAGCGGAGAAAGATACCAATAATCATTGCCTCTAATTTTTACCGGCTCTATACCTGTAGATGAAAGAAAAGATACCATATCCATCGCCTTCACATCTGCAACCTTCAGCCTGTTTCCATTCCGTTCCATACTTCACACCTCCAATCTTTCAGTTGTAAACAACGACGAAATTATACCTCAGCATTTGTATCACCAATCATGTATAAATTTTGAACATGATGGCAATGGCCATATCCATTATTTTTGAAACCTGGATTTGATAAAACTAAAACGAGTGTATGATGACAACAAGTGAAGTAGCCAAAGTAATGGACACCATCATGAGTATCCCCGGCATGAATGAAACGGTAAAGATGGATTTCAGGATTTCAAGAAAAAATGCACTGCTCCTGCACAGTATTATTGAGAGGGGAATGGATGTAAAAGAAGGTGGTGACGTTCCCGGCCTGCTGGAAAATATCCCGCAGGAGACATTGCAGGAACTCAGGACATTCTCTGAAGACTGTTTACAGAAGGCAGGGCTGACAGAACTTAAAGACAAACTGAAGTCTTTGGGACGTAAATAGCCGTAAACATTCAAACAAAAAAAAGAAACAGTCTCTTGCGGAAAATGCCTTACCAGGATATAAAAAGTAAGTTCATTTTCCGCATGTGGCTGTTCCAATTTCCAACCGCCATCTTTTACGGGTATAGGATGGCGGTTTTTTTATGGCTGTCCTGCTTATTAATCCTGTAAAGAAGACAGCTTATCCACTATGGCTTTTAAGAGGCTTTTATCAATCTCTTTCCCATTTGCTGCGGTATCTATTACCCGGTAGCCATGTTCCTCATCCCGCTCAAATATGAAAGTCCTGCCTTCAATGCCGATATGGAACTGGTAAATAAACCCGAGCCTGATAAATTTTGTATTGAGTTCGTAGTTTTTGCCGTTGTAGGGAACGGTTAAAATAAAACTGTCATCCATTGGGCTGCAATATTAATAAATTCCGCACTATTGTAACAGTAGTGTATGTATCATGCTATATCTCTGAATACTTCATGACAACCTGCAACAGTACAGCATTTTTTTTGGTTCTTTTTTTGTTGCGCCTGACAAAAAAAGAACCGCCCGCCAGGGCGGTGGTTTATATCAGGCAACCTTTAAGGGCTGCGCCCGAAAGTCTTTCAGGTTCAGGAAAAATCCCCTGTTCTCCGTCATCCCTTCACGGAACAGGTTCCATAACAGGGATGTTCCCATACTTGCCAGCGTGGAGTTGATGAACAGGTCCTGCTTTTGCAGGGCTTCGGCAAGGGAACAGCTTGGTTCATTGTTATCGGCTTCCCCCTGCAACAGGTCTTTAAATTCCTCCGTGACCATCGGCAGAAAGGATACAGTCCTGTATCGCTTGGAGGCGGGTTGCTTCACTTCGCCCACCGTTGACAGTATCACCTGTCCCGTGTGACGGTTGTTGCCAAAATCCATCCAGTAAAAAGCCCTGTTGTGGTCATAGCGGCTTGTATTACTATCTATCGCCTGTATTGCTTCAGCAATATCAAACCGTGTGGCTGCCGTGTCCACGCAACTGATGTAGATATTGGCTTTACCAGCATTGGGTAACCTGTGCAGCATATCATTGGCAAACCGTTTTGTTACCGCTTTCCAGTTAGTGCCAAAGAAACGGTTAATGCGGTTGATAAGTGCCGCTGCCTTGTATTGCCCCAGTTCAGCATCCGCAAAAAGCTGCCTTCCGAGGTTGGCTTCCGTTACCACATCATCATCGTAAAGGCTGACATGCAAACCTGCATGTCCCAATGCCACCAGCGCATGGTTCATCCTTGCCAGTGCCGTTAATAGCTGGCTGCCTGTTCCGCCTGCCCCGATAAGCGTGACAGTGACAGGATTGGTGGGATTGATCAGGTAATTATCCGTAAAATGTATGGCTGTTAGCGTGTTCATGCTATTAAGTCTTTTATCGTTAAACCATTTGTGACAAGCTGCTTTACAGGGAATTTTCTTCTTGTGTTAACAAGGCTTTGCCAAAGCTGCACGATATTGGTCTTTACAGGGGAATGGCCTTGTATCAGGTGACTGAAATAGCTGTTGAAGAAATAATCTTCCCATAGTTGCATAAATTTTTCTAATGAACAGTCGGCACTGATATTTATGTTCACCGTACCCATACATACCCTGCCGTCATCATGCAGGTTAAAGAAAGGCGCATGGTGCAAAGCCGTTTCTTCATGCAGCCCTGTATTGTTCCTGACAGCATATATGTGCAGGTTCTCTTTGCTGCCTTTCCATACCAGCGAAGGGATGGCAGCCATACCACAGGGTATGTCCAGCCCTTCCGTAAAAAGCAGCTTCACTCTTTGGGCGGGGGTATGCCACAGGGCAAAACCATTGGGGCTTGTGTCAGTATATAATACCTTCTGCGGTATTAGTCCAGCAGGCTTTAAAAAGTCCCGCTTCCTTTCGTCCCTGCTGTCCAGTGTTTTTGCCAGTGCCGTGCTTTCCCGCACTGTCAGCGGGTGGGCATTGATAGGATAGCCTCTTTCATCCATGTCGTATGCTTCCACGTAAATATCTTTATCCCGCCCCTGCGTACTATATACCACAAAGGCTTTTACAGGATGGTATAAAGTTCCGAAGCTGTTGGTTATATCTGTCATGGTAAATCGTTTAAAATGCCGCATAAATCTTTTATCATTTCAAACAGGAGGTGTTCAAAAGAAAGGTCTTTTTTCATGGTTGCGTTCCTGTCAAATACCTGCACGACGGTCGGTTCTTCCATGCGGCTGCACTCGTTAAATTCGGCGTTGAGCATCTGCTCAATGTTTTCATACAGCCAGCCCCTACTATCGGCTATAAAAGATATGTATTGTTCCGCCCTGATGGTTTCCTCGTCGTTGTCTTCATTCCGGGTAATGTTGTCAAATACTGTCCTTTCAGGATATTGACGGTACAGGTCATAAGCTGCCGCTGCTGCCTGATAACATGCCCTTCCCAAACCGTCTGTAACTTTAAACCCTTGCAGCCTGCTCTGAAACTGTGCAAGGTGGTAACGGTTGAAGATTTTGCGATGGATGATGTCACCGTAATATTCGGCGGCATACAGTTCAGAAAAATTCCTGTTCAGGTCTTCCGCCTCGTAACTGCCAGCATCATCCAGCAGCCAGTCTTTCATCATGTCGTAATAATATTCCATTGCACTGTAACAATCCCTGTAATAAGGGATGCCAGCTATATGGTACAGGTAGGCGCAGACGGACAGCAGCAATTCACCCGCCTGTTTTTGTATCTTATCCTGTAACAGCCTGTATAAAGGAATGACAGGTATAAAGTACAGCGTATTGCCTGTTTCATAAACCTGCCTGGTTGCGAGGGTTACCCTGCCGTTTTCATCCTGCACGATGTGCAGGGATATTTCCTGTGGTTGCCTGTTCAGTTGCCTTGCCGCATCCCAATGCGCCAGTAGGATATTGTATGGATATGGTTTATCTTGAGTGTCCATTAATTCACAACCGCACAGCGCTGAAAGGGTGGAAAGGGACTTGAAAAATCCCTTCTCCACCTTTGTCTTTTCAGGCGGGTGCGTTGCTTCCCTGTACAGGGGCAGGAAACAGTGGTTCAGAAAACCATCGGCAGCAAATCCAACGGTGCGCTCTTTCCCTTGTTCTTTTGTACTTCCTGCGCTTCGGGCAGCCTGTCGAGTGCTGCTGCGTATGCGCTTAGATTTTGATACAGTCTGCATTGCTTTTTCGTTTTGGGTTGCGTGATACAACCCTGTTTAGCTGTGGATTTCATATCTGCTATCCTTTAGTGCCTATGGTGGAAACAAACCTGTACTGTACGGCATCGTCCTTTATTTCAGGACCTTCAATTTTAGCCGTTGTGAGTACGGGGTATGTCTGTGCATAGAAGTTCAGTACGGCTTCAGGGCTGAAGGAGGGCGAAGGGTCTGCCAGCCGTATGTCCTGTTCTTTGTCTTTAAAGCAAAATACCCGTTCTAATTGTGTCGCTGCTAACATGGTTCTTCGTTTTAAGGTTCTTCAATAATTGTTTCTTCATTGGCTGTTGTGCCTGCCCGCGGGACAGGCTGGTCGAACATATCGGGTGCGAATTTCTTCGCCAGTGCCGTTTTCCGTTCGCGGATGGCATCGGCATGTTTGGGGTACTGGACTGCATCGGGCACTTTCATCCATGCGTCACGGTATTTTCCCTTTGCTTCCAGTTCGTCCACCTGTTTCATTGCGTCCTTATATTTTTTGTCTTTTTCCGATTGCTGCTTTTCCTCTTTGGCAGCCTTGTCCTTCTCCATCTGCGATTGCAGCTTAGCCTGTTCCCTTTCTTTCAGGTACTGCTCCATGTTGGTGAACAGTCGGGCAGTTTCCTGTACAGGTTGTGCAATGGCGGTAAAAAAACCTTCGTCCAGTTCCGCTGCCGTACCTTTCAGCAGCATAGGCGGCAGCATTTTGCTGGCATCATCGCCGATGGTATCGTCATAATACAACACGGAAACAATCAGCCTGTCTTCCTTTTCCTTGGTTATACTGATTTTCCATCCTCCCTGCACCTTTAATTGCTCTATGGCAGAAAAAAAATTTGTCGTCATAACTATATGTTTTTTCGTTTTTCAATTGAATTATTTAATACTGTTATCGTTTGCACTCATGGGATAACCTGTTAACCCGCCAGCATCAGGAACAGCCCGAACAGTATCATGGCGTTGGCTATCCATTTGAACATCCATTCCAAAAAGGTGATGATAACACCCCTTTCAAAATTCCTGAAGTGCTGCAAGCCGCCTAAGCCCCTGCGGTTGAACCTGCGCCTTTCGATGAAATAACGGATAACAATGCCTGTAAACAATAGTATCCATCCGTAATGCTGTACCATAAATAACCTGTTTAAGGATTAAACAATAAGTCAACGGCTATGGCAAATTTTCTGTTGGGGTGCTGCCTTGTCTGCGTATAAAGCATCAGGCAATGCACCATATAAAAGGCCAGGTAGCCGTCGAACAACTGGTCGGCAAACAGTTTGCTGCCTGTATGCAGCCTCTTTCCGTACCGCTTTATTTTGCTGTCGGCTTCACGAATCAGCGACAGCCAGAAGTCGAAACTGAACAGCCCATTGTCCCATGTTTGTCTTTGTTCCGTCTCATGCTCCAGTACCGATGCCCCTACGCCCTGCACGTATTGCAGGAAGGCGGGTATTTCACCAGGGAACAACTGGTGCAGCAGCCTTGCTTTTTCTACATTGATTAATTCTGCCAGTGGTTTCATACAAATTCTTTTTTAGGATTGCAAGGACGGGCAGGGACGCTGCCCGTCCTTGCCTTTAGTTCATGAAAAAGTTGTCTGTGCCGTTTTGCTCAAAATCCATACAGAGGTTGAAGGCTGCCTGTGTGCGCAGTTGCGCCGTACCGCCCAATAACAGGGATTTCAGTTTGGCTTCATCGTTCCTGTAATTGCGTACATTCTGAAAATACCCTGTCACGGCATTGTACGCACCAAACAAACTGCCCTTTGTGGTTTCCTGCAACTGCGTGGGGTTGCTCATGGCATATTCATAAGCGTTGTCGCAGATATTGACAAAGCAGGTGGACAGTTCATCTGCATTACCTTCCGCAAGGTTTTTCAATACTTCCTTATTGGGAACTAATGCAGCCTGTATCAGCTTTTTTACTTCGCTGTCGGTGATGCGCACCTTAGCCCAGCGGTTGAATACCTCTTCCAGTTGCACAGCCCTTGTATTGGCGATACCCATAACCCTGTGGGCTTCTTCCAGTCGTTGTTTCACATTGGCGGTATGGCGGATGCGGATGGTATTGCTTTTGTGGTGCATGGCTGCATTAAGCGTGTTGGCGCATACTATGCGTATGGGCGTAAACGCTGCGGTGATGCTGCCGCTGCCGTCGTGCGAAGTAGTAAGGAACAAGTATTTTTCTATCATATCGTCATTGCCCACACGGATATAGCCGGGCAATTTGGCTGTGATGAATATGCGTTCACCTTTTCCCAATGCGCCTGCCGTTTCATACATAATCCCGTCACCGTTGCCCGTAATGCTGTCGAAAAAAGAAAATGCGTCCCTGTTCTGTACTACTTCATAATCCCTGCCCACCACACCTAATACGGCGTTATTGTCGGTGCGCAGGGTGGCGTAATAGTGCGGTACATCAATGGATGTCCCTGAGTTCACCATACCGTTTGGGTCAATGCTGAACCCCTCTGCCTTTGTGTACAAGGGAGATTTTACCACATCGTAATCCAGCCCTGCGTATTGTATGGCTTCGGCACTGGTGGGATAGTCCTGTACGATTTGCCCTAATCCGTGCCATGCCTTTTCCTTTACGCTGAAAAAGCTGTTTTTTCCTGTCTGTTCGTTGAAATGAATGTTATGTGCCATTGTTTAGAAAATTTTGGAGTTAAAAAATGAATTTGTAATAAGGGATTAGAAAGGCAGGTTGTCCTTTTCGTCTCCGCTGCCCTGCGCTGCTCCCGCTGCTACGGGTGTTACCGCTTCGGTATTGCTGTTTCCTTTTTTCGGGAACGCCAGCAGTTTGATGTCATTGACATGGAAGTTGAGGGAACCCACCGCTTTCCCTTCCATGTCGTTATACACGTTCATCCCTATGCGCCCGTATAACTGCACCAATGCACCTTTGCGCAACCATGAAGTTACTTTGGCACTGAGCCAGTAGGCGCAGTCAATGTAGGTGGTGATTTCTTTCAACTCGCCCGTGTCTTTTTGCCTGTAGCTGTCGTTAATGGCAATGCTGAAATTGACAACCTGCCTGTCTTTCTTCGTAGTGCTGACGGTTGCGTCCGCCGTTAATCTGCCTGTGATTTCCATAACTTTAATTTTTAAGTGAACAATCTGTTTTTTTTCTTTCATCCGCCTTTCCGCAAAAACTGTTTTTCAAAAGAAAAAGGGAAAAAAGAAAGCACAGAAGGGGTGGCCGCAGGAAGGCCAAAAGGAAACGGAATAAGTCCCGGAGGGTGAAGGACGGCGACGCAGGAGGTGGCATTCATTATGCCGTAGTCTTTTGGCAGCCTGATGATAGTTGATAAAATACGGACACCAACTTCGCTGCCCTTTTTGCCCGATTCGATTGAAAAAATAATTTCCTGCCGTTATGTAAAAAGCTGAATAGTTACTTACAGGACGTTATTACATTCCCGTTAGGGATTGAAGAGGAAAGCCCGGAACGAAGCAGATAATGCAGCGACAGGCGTGAGGACTTGAAACGGAAAGCCCGGCCCGCAGGGAAACGGCCGGATTGACCTTTACAAACCGTTATATTATCTTTATTGACCCGGTGCAAACACGGATTCTTGATTTTTTTTATAATCTTTAATTGATGGCAAAGCCAAAATCTATCTACCCCTTAAGAGGTATTTTTTTGAACCTATTGACAGACGCCGAAAAAACAGGATTTCTTATTCCCACTTATCAACGGGGATATAAATGGGCGTCGCTTGATGGAAAAGGACAAGTTGATATACTGCTGAAAGACTTACACAAGGCCTATTCATCGGACAGCAACAGGTATTATCTCCAGTTTTTAACACTTAAATCCAAAAGCGAGGAGTTGGAAGTCATAGACGGCCAGCAGCGACTAACTACTTTGACCATACTTTTATCCGTTATCGAATATGTACATAAGGCGGACGATTTAGATAATTATGTACGAAACAAACTAAAATACCAGACGAGGCAGAATTTTATAGAGAAATACATATATCATAATATTGACCAGTTATTGAGCACAAAAACATGGGAAGAGTTCCGGGGTATGGACCCGGAGAATGACAACCAGGATGTTTATTTTATCTATCATGCAGCAAAAGCCATTTATCAATTTATTAGTATCAATGTTTCAGCGGATATTCTTCCATTCTACAGATACATAAGCGATAGCGTATATTTGATAGTCAACCTACTCGAAGAAAATCTTGACAGCGAGAGAATTTTTGTAAACGTAAACAAAGGAGTCAGGCTGAATGACGAGGATCTCGTGAAGGGGTTGTTGATAACCAGGCTGCCCCTGGAACATTTGAATAAAAATAAAAAGTACCGGCCCACGGAGATTGAAATCAACGAATGGCGAACCAACCTGGGCAGGCAGTGGGACGACATTTCCAATTGGGCTTCCCGGCCGGATACCCTGTCATTCTTCAAAGCCAGCGGAGGCGATAGCCGCCTGGAATGGCTAATCAGGCTTGCTTATCCGGATATCGGAGATGACGAAAGCGATCACCCGATGTTTGGTTATTTTGATGATGTATATACCCGGAATGGGGGTCCAGCCGGAGAAATGTTCCGCAATATTCGTGAGACAAAAATGATATTGAACGATTGGTACAGTGAGCCGGAAACGGCCAACCTATTGGGATATATTCTTCACTCTGATAACCCCCCGAAGAAAGAAAAAATTTTGCAGCAGCTAAAAGCGTGCAAGACAAAAAATGCCGCTATCATTTCCCTTAAAAATGGGGTCCGGGAACTGCTGCCTTTAAGCGATGGTGGCGAACTTAAGAGGGACCTTAATTATGAAGAGCACAGCGGTCCAATCTTCAATGTTTTTCTGATTCTTGATGTAGCTAAATTTTTGCCCCTGAACGGTCACGAAGCAACTCATTATGACTTTGAAAAAATCTCATCCGGGAACTGGACCCTGGAACATATTTTTCCACAAAATGCAAGGGATTTAAAAAAAGTCGAAAGGCTTTCAAAAGATGATCTGAAAATTATTAGGGAGCTTATAAAGCGCGACAATGGCAGCCTGAAATCAGAACAATTACCGGATGGTCAGCGAATCCGTAACCTATACGACAAGATTCAGCAATCAACCGAAGAATGTGTTATTGATAATGAAGAACGCGGGTTTCTGGGGAAACTGCTTAGTGATAATGCACCCGATCTTCATAAAATCGGCAACCTGGCGTTATTGGAAGGAAATATCAACTCCAGCCTATCCAATCATTTTTTTAATGAAAAAAGAAAGAGGCTTGTCAGGAAAATAGGAGAAGGTAAGTTTGTCCCTTTTCATACGTACGATGTTTTTAGCAAGTTGCTTTTTTCAACCGATACGGGTTTACATGCCTGGTCGAAACAGGATATTTTGAAACATGAGGACTATATTCATCTTCAGATGACTACAATCATTAATTATTTGAATCTGCAATGAAAACGGATAATTACCCTTTAATTGAAATACTTGAATATCGTAACCTGGAGCAATTTGTTATCCCTGAAATCCAGCGTGACTATGTCTGGAAAGAAAAAGATGTCCTTGATTTATTAAACTACATCTACGAAGGATATACAGGTGAAATGGCCGATAAACCATACCTGGGATTTATCTATGCGTATAATCATGCGGACCATCCTTACAAATATGTCCTGGTTGACGGACAGCAAAGAATTACCACCATTTTTTTACTGCTGCTTGCTTGCCATCACAGACTGGGGAAGGGTTTACCTGAATATCTTTATAGTTCTCAGAGGCTGAAAATTGAATATAAAGTGCGGCAAGCTACGCAGGATTTTCTTCTCAGCTTCGTGGAACACTGTAATGAATATCCGGGCGATGACTTTATTATTGGCGAACAAATCTGGTATCATGAGGAGTTTGATAATGACAGGACAATACAAAGCGTAATAACCAACTTTGAGGTTATTAAGAGCTGGCTGAATTTCCATATTACAGACTTAAAGAAGTTTATCAAATACGTTGAGGATGATATTAGCCTGTCATATTTTGACATAGAGGAAAGCAGGCAGGGAGAGGACCTGTACATATATATGAATTCAAGGGGTAGAAGCCTTGAGCCTAATGAAACGCTGAAAGCCCGGTTCCTGTCCACCACCGCCGATAAAGACGATTGGGGGGCAAAATGGGAATCCTGGCAGGACTTTTTTTGGAAGCATAAAGATACCAGGCCCGATGCAGATGCAGGGTTTAATGATTTCCTCAGGATGGCACAGGTCATCAGTATGTCCGAAAGAAATTACTCACATGACCAGGTTAGCGCCTTTGCGAGCGGAAAGGTTGACCAGGATCCATCTTTTGACAAGCTGCCATCTACGATTGAGGGACTTGGTTCAATTTACATCGCATACCAATGGCTGGTTGGCTCTGAAGCGTTAACGACGTTTTACAGATCACAAAATGAACCTGCAAACTATCTTACAAAATTCCCTCCTTTGGATAAAAGGCAGGCATATTTCCTCAGGATATTACCCGTTCTGACTTTTCTTTCGGCAACCGGGTGCAGGGAGGATAAGACGGTCGTAAGATTTGCACGTTTCTTTTATAACATTGCCCGGAAAAGCCAGACTGTGGGAAAGGATATAAGCAACCAGCTTCCTTCTGCGATTAAACTGATGCTGGAATACGGGAAAAGCAAAACGGGATTATATGATGTCTGCGACCTGATCAACTATGGGAAAGGAAGAACCATATTGATAGATGCAGAAGAAATACTAAAACTCAAAATATATAAAAATGCCGGTTCAGAAAAGGAAAGAACGGAGATAGAACAGCTTCTGTGGAAAGCGGAAGACCATGAAATATTCCAGGGAGAAATTTCGTTTTTCTTGAACTCTTATTGTGATCCTGACACGGGAAATTTAGACTTGGCTGCCTTTAAAAGGACCTGGCAGGTATTTGAACAATTATTTGTTATAAATAGAAATGAACACAGCCAGGTAACCATTGCGCTGCTGTATTATGGATACACATGGGTGAGAAATTCACCTTATTATTACGAAAATTACAATTGTCAGAACTGGTATGAGATCGTTCGGATGAAAGACAGCGATGCGCTGATGTCACTCCTTGAAGACCTGCAGAAACCCGCAGAGAATTTAGACGCTATTATCAGGAGGAAAATACATGATTATTTCAAATCCGGCAATCTTACCACGATTGATTCGCTAAAAAATGAACATAGGCTTTTTCATCAGATAAAGATTCTTGCGGCGCTTGACTATCACACGGAAAAACGAATGTTCCGGGGCAGGAACGGCTATATAGCAAAAGATGACCGGTATGGTTATGGCGATCCTCAGTTCTTCATTAACAGCCCGGATATCTTCAATATTTACAGATATATTAGCGACGGGAATGAAGGGCGTTTGATGAGGGACATGAAAAACCTGCTACAGGATAGCGACATGCTTAACCTTGTAATGGCTTCTATTCTTAACGATCATTGAATAAATATCCGGTTAGTAGGGCTTACTTTTCCCCTATCCACTCCTTAAAACTTTTGGCCCTTCGCTGGCTGACGACGATAGATTCTTTGGCAGGCGGCGACACAAATAATTCCAGCTTGCCGAATTGTAAGGGAGTAAAATGTGTGCAGGCTTTGTATTGTACTATCATCTGCCTGTTTACCCTGAAAAATAAACGGCTATCCAATTGCGCTTCTACCTCATCAAGTGTTTGGGAAACGAGAAAACTATCATCATCAAAAGTCTTCAGGAAATTATAGTCGCCTTCACGATAGAAATAGGCAATGTCTGTAACGGATAATGGTATATTCTTTGCACCTCTCTGAACAATAAAAACTTTTTTAGCTGTTTCTTCTACAGAAACGTTATCCAAAGAATTTGTTTCTGTTTGACCGTTAACAGTCTTTTCTGCCATACGCCACTGAAGGTAGAAATAGTAGGCTACGTAATAGGCATTGAGCAGTACCAGCATCAATACGATCACAGGGAAGTCGTATTGCAGGTAAGGCGTTTCTGTAATGTTCATGCCATGTATCCTGAAATAGATGAACGCCAGCAGGTAAGCGAAAACACAGGGCGCTATCAGGGCAAAAAACAATTGCATGGCGGTCCGCTGCAGCGGGGCCCGTTTCCAGTCAAATTGTTTGTCAAGCCGGACGGTAGCGAAATAAACCAGGTTGATGAGTATAAAAGCAATAACAAAGCTATAGGCAACCGACCGGTAATAATTTATGTCAAGCAAGAGGTCGGAGAATTTTTCCTCAATGCCGAATACCACTATAAAATGTGCGGTAAGCAAGGCGCCGATCAGCCTGAAGTAAAAATCCTTATACTTTACCGTAGGTAACGTACCCTTTTTCATAAGCACATGATTATGAATGGATGTTCAAGGATACGCCGGCAGATAATGCCGCTTGGATTTTATCGCTAATTTAGCAAAACCTTATGTACACTAAAAAACGATTTTTCAATGGCAAAAGAACCCTTAACCGCAACAGGCGTACAGCAGAAATTCAACGACCTGTATGCACTCAATGATGCCCAATTGAATACTGAAGCCGGCCTTATTGCGGCAAATTTCCGCCAGTGGGTAAAAGACAATTTTATACTAAACACGGACCAGGAAAGTTACCTGGATGGCCTAGACGATGTGTTTATAGCATCCGCTGCTTCCGATACCAGTATAGCGGCAAGAAACAGGCTGGGCATAACCTACCAGCCGCCCACCACGCCCCCCGGCGTAAGCAAGTATATCCGTAAAAACAGTTCACTCGTGGTTGTGTACGATCCTGTTAATGGTACAGTGGCAAGCGGTTCGGTTTCGTTTGAAGCATATTACGAGGGATCTTCATAACCCGGCACACAGAATATTAAAATACTCTAATCTCTTGTTGACAATGCAGTGACATAGTGGGGGTTTCCCGGGTTTAATTTTGTAGCAAAGATTGGTATGCAGGAGGATGGAGAAACTGTGCCTTGTTTTATATTTTTTAAAATAATAGCTACCCCCAATGAATCTTACACCGGTGATTTTTTCAGAATGACCGGGGAAGAAAAAGGCAACAGGTATTATATATCGCTCCATTCGTTATCATGCAATAAAGATATCCTTGTTGAAATGGCTACAACAGCATTCGGGGCGTGGGAAGTGCAATATAAGAGCTGTGAACTTTGCCCTGAACTACAAGATTTCCTGATCAGGGCGGTTTCAGAATATGAAACTAATGGGAAGTAAAAAAAGACCCGCCTAAAGAGGCGGGGCTATCATGGGTGAGAACAATAAAAATGTCTATTTTGTAATTACAGTCCTGCCTACATCAATAGCGGTATTACCACTGTACATCTTATAAAGATATACGCCCGGTGGATTGTCGCCTATTATCCAACTGGTACGTCCTTTGTAGCTATCATTCAACGAGATTGAATGGATTTCCTGTCCTGCCATATTAGAAATGGATAATTTTAGCATTTTGTTGTTCCGAGGTACGCTATATTCAAAGATCACATAATCCTTTGCCGGGTTCGGATAAACATTAATCGCAGATAACGATTCGGGCTCATCAATATCCAATACCAGTACCGTGCAAAGACCCGTTGTCTGAGCAGGAACATCACTATCAGTTGTTGTTCCATTACCTAATTGTCCGGCACTGTTGAATCCCCAGGACCAAACGGTTCCGGCGCTTTTTAATGCAAGGGAATATTCCTCTCCTGCTTCAACTACAGCAACGCCTGATAGTCCACTTACCTGGACGGGTGTAGTCCTGGTAGTAAATGTACCATCGCCTAACTGTCCGGAACTATTTGCCCCCCAGGCCCAAACCGTTCCATCACTTTTCAGAGCAAGCGAATGATTATATCCGCCGGTAACCGCCGTGATCCCTGTTAACGTACTTACCTGTACAGGAGCACTGGCATCGGTTGTTGTACCATCCCCTAATTGCCCATCCGAATTGGCTCCCCAGGCCCAAACCGTTCCATCGTTCTTTATCGCCAGGGAATGATTCTTTCCTGCCGCAACCGCAATGATACCTGTCAGTCCGCTGACCTGCGCGGGAACATTGGCGGTCAGTCCGTGACCCAGTTGACCGAAAGAATTGAAACCCCAACTCCACACCGTCCCATCATTCTTAAGGGCAAGCGTATGGTCTGCTCCTACTGCAATAGCAGTAATGCCGGAAATTACACTTGTCTGGGTAGGAGTATAGCTGCTTGCACTTAACCCATTGCCTAATTGCCCAAACGCATTGTTTCCCCATGCCCACACGGTGCCGTCACTCTTCAATGCAACGGAATGTTTGTTGCCGGCTCCAATGGCAACCACATTTGTTATACTGCTTACCTGTACCGGAGTACTGGCATCGGTTGTCGTACCATCCCCCAAATGTCCACTGATATTATCTCCCCACGACCATATTGTCCCATCATTTTTTAAAGCCAGCGTATGAGTATGCCCGGCATCAACTGCAATGATAGCCGATAGTCCCGTCGTCGAAACCGGGACATTACTGGCGGTAGTGCCCCCGTTACCAAGTTGTCCTTCGTGATTCCTGCCCCAGGCTTTTACGGTGTTATCATTGCAAATGGATAACGTGTGACCACCACCAGCTGTTATAGTTTTGGCATTGGCCTCCATTTGTCCTAATGCAAGCATTGTAAACGTAAGTAGTATTGGTTTTTTCATAAGATTTTGTTTTTATAATAATTAATAATAAAAGCTCTTCGGTACCTAAAAGTTTAAAGCGTACAAGCCCCACCGGATTGCGCTTCGCACTCTGCCTTCGCTTCTGACTTACTAACCGTTTTTACTTTGGCGGTAGTGCCCGCAGGACATTTGCAATCGTATTCTTTCAAACATGAAGTAAGTGATACTGTGAAAAATGCTAATAATACTACAAGAATCGGTTTTTTCATAGATTTTATGTTTTATTGTTTAAAATATTTTTTCGTTTTTTCTTAATGAACAATTCGGACACATTTATCTCATGCAAGCACATCACGTCCTTTTGACGTACACGGTCAATCCTATTAATATCTTTCCAACTCATTAGCAGTACTGTTGTTCATCTCCTGAAACATCCAGATTTGAATTGGTATTTTTACGAAATTCATCTTCAAAATGAAAAATCATAGTGTTCAGTTTTGCGTAAAGTTCTATCCATGGATGAATCATGAAATTCCGTTATGGTAATGACCCTATAATCTCCTCCATTTCTGATTTTAAATTTATTTGTATAGATTAGGTTATTCTGATTTGGTTCATAATAACCATCTACAGGATGTATTGTATCTGCGTTTAAGCCTCCCGGTCGTACTAAATAACTATAGACTAATGTTGTTGATTTTGGCGGTGTAATTAAAACGGACAGAATTTCTAACGTACTATCAGCCTGTAATTTTTCAGTGTTATATCCAGTATATCCTTCACCATACAACACTTCCCCCTTTTCTCTTAAAATTTTTCCATCCATACTATACTCTCTATAAAACAATGTATCTTCATTAAAGGAGTCAAAGCAGGTATATTTTTTGGGGTGATTTTCCCTAAAGTACTCGTAGTAACTACCTATCAATACGTTGTTCTTGTAGTACCCTTTAACCAACGTATCCCCGGTTGACGAAAATTCTAAAATTGGACCATGACTAATCGTCGTATCTTTTGCATTCAAGGTGTATACTTTTCGCAAAACACCTTTTTCGTACATTACACATGTTAATATTCGATTATCGGTTTGATCACAATACTTTCCGTCTTTCACAGAGTTACAGGACAGGAACAATATTGCTATCGCAATCACAGAAATTAATTTTATCATCGCTATTGTTTATGTTGGCCCGCCCTGATTGTATCTTTGTTTAACTCTTCAGTTCCTTTTTCTACAGGAGTTCCATTTTTAAATGTACGCCCGCAATCTTTACAATATCCCGTTCCGTCTCCACTTGCATTCATTTCATCTTGAACCTTTTCATTTATAAACTCGACTGTTTTCTCCACAGCTGTCCCAAAAGTTTCAGGTCCGGTGGGCGCGTTAAAATCAGGCTCGGATATCATACCTGTCAGAATCAATCCGAACATTTCATTCATTTCCTTAAAGTCAATAATATATGTCGGAACACCTTTCTTTGGTCTTGGATTTTTTAGCCAATCCTGATAATCTTTTCCGCTGCCAAATACCATTACATTGAACGGTTTCAGGTCACCAAAAACATACTCCATATTTTCCACAAACATCTCCCTAAAGCTCACATCTTTATCTGGTATTTTGCCTGATTGGCTGAACCTTTTGTTTTCAGGTGTTCCCGAGCGTAAGTCAATAGTTTGATTGACATGGAAATCAGCAGCAGTAATAGCGCCATCATATTTGTTGACCACCATCCATTCGTTTAATTGTTCACTTATCACAACTTTTGGTGGCTCTTTATCAGTCAGGATTGTAGTATAAACAACTTTCTTCAGTCCTTTCTTATCTACGTTCCATATCGGGTTATTTCCTGCAGCAACATAGGGAGATTGCCACGGAAATTGTTTAGCTAACGGATCAACTCTCATTCCCAATCGTCCTGTCCTTGTATCCATCATTCGTTCCCCTAAATCAACACTATTTCCGATTCCTTTTATTTCATTATCCTTCTCTCCAGCCCAAAATCCGAAGCGATAATTGTCTTTTTCATCACACACAATCGCTATGCGTGTCTTCGGCTCGTAATGGGTTATTTTATAGTAGAAGTTCCTCGCAAAAACGTCAGGCTCGTTTTGATTAGCCGGGAAGTTGCCGCCCATGGCGCTGTTGAACTCCAGTTCCAGTATTGTCTTGCCTCCTGCGGCTATCGCAGCTTTGTCCATAGGCACCATCAGTTGCTGCGCCCCGCTCATGTCCACATTCGTCCACGATACCGCCTCGTCATATTCCTCTCCCGTGCCTGCATATTGCCTTACCCGCATACGCATGTAGCAGTCGTCAGGCAGGGTCAGGTCAAATCCTATTTCCTGCTCCGTTTGGTTGGTATCGGCATGTATCATAAAGTAGGCCGTCACCCCGCCGGATGGTTCTTCGCTGAGACTGATTCCGAATTCAGAATGACCTTCGACCAACTGGGCAGATACCACTTCACCGTTAGGGTGCGTTGATGCATCGTTGTAGTGATACACGTAGGGTTGCTCATCGGCGGCAAGCAGCGCCACGGGCAGGTTGTGTACAGCAGGAGTATTAGGGTCGCCATACTTGTAACCGGTCGCCAATACTCCATCCAGGTACACCTTCACTACTACAGGCACCAGCACCGTTGTATTGATGGTCACGCATTTCTGCCCCGTATCGCTCACATAACGCCCCGGCATCAGCATACCATAAGGATAATAGTCGTGCGCCAGGCTGATGTCCGCTTTATAACCGGTAACAAGGGTATCATTGTTCAGTATGGGCGTGGCCCTGTCCAGCACCGTGGCCTGTACGTTGCCCAGGTGGTTGGTCAGCTCGTACTGGCGCATACCCAGCAAATGGCTGTTGATGCCCATGCCCTGCGTACCCATATTCAGGGTGTCCAGGTCATTGCTGTACACCGTGGGCTTGAACAGGTCGTTGCCGTACAGCGTGTACCAGGGCCGAGTGGTGGACAGTGTATTGGTAGTGCCTCCCGCGCCCAGCGATTTGAAATGGTACTGGGCCTGGTCGGGCAGGTACTTCTGTATGCCAAGACGGCTGCTGCCGTATATATGGTGCTCGGCCAGGTGCTGCCGCTGGCTTTGCAGTATTTCGCCGTTCCTCAGCCAGTCGTTGGTTTTGGCGGCATCGGTGAGCGGAACGTTTACCGTTAGCGCATCCCTTATTGAAGTTACCAGCAGGTCACCCTGCCCGGTGTTATCCGCCAGGTCCACCACATCGGCAAAATGGTCGTTTAAGATAACCGCAAGGGCTTCCGGCTCCGGCTCGTTCGACTCCTGGGTGATAATATCCGACAATACGCTGTTGTACCTGAACTCATCCTTTACCGTTTCCAGCGGCACTTCCTCCATATCGGCCTGGGCGTAACGGTACGCTATGTAACTGGCGCCATCCTGCCGGATACCGTCAAGTATGGTTTCGCCATTAGACAATTCCTGCACAAAGTTGCTATAAGAATTGCTGCTGTTGTAAACAGATGACGACAGTATGTTCACAACCGGCTCCAGGGTGGTAATGTGCGTGGTGGTGAGCGCCTGCGCCAGCGTGTTTGTAATGCTGAGCTTGTCGCCCGGCTCCATACCCCTGAAGGCCTGCAGCATGGCTGGGTCAGCGGGGAAATCCATTTTCTCCTGCGATGTCGCCGGCACCGTAGAGACCGTGCTGTTATACAGCGTTTCGTTGTGCGTTTTCAGCGTTACAAACAAGTCCGTCTGCAAGTTTTCCAGGTCTCCGCTCAACAGGAGAGGTTGTAAATAATCGGACAGCTTTTCGTGTGCTACAGGCGTTTCGCCCGGCGGCATAAGCGTATGCTCCGTAATCTCCGGTATGGACTTTACAAAATCCAGCGCCAGCAGCGGTTCCATGGTCGATACCATACTTTGCAGCAGGGCCCCGTTGTTTACATATGCATTTATATCGGGTATGGCCATGCTCCGCCTGGCCAGGTTGTCGCCGGAGTCCGTCACATAGGCCAAATACAGCCTGTCGGCAATCGCCTTGCCCAACGGTGCGTCTATAGGCCCGCCACCATGGCCCAGCCAGCGGTCTGTCTTTATCTTGTCCATGTCCAGTCCGGATAATTCATATTCTTTCTTATCCTCGTATATGGCCAGTATATTCCCTGCCGCATCCCTGATGTAAGTGGTCTTAAATTTCACCATCGAGTCTGCCGCCGGGTATTTAACCTCTTCTTTGTTCAGGCGGTTGCCCAAGGGGTCGTAGCTGAAATACAGCCTGGAGCCGTCCTGCTTTTTGATATGCTTTACTTTGCCCGCATGGTTCCAGTCTATCACATCCAGTCCGCTTACGATATCTTTCACCAGGTTGCCGTTGGCATCGTATAAGTAGCGCGACGATGTATCCAGCGGTATAGCCTGTATATCTATCAAATACTGGTTGTTAGAGGCCAGGTCGGCCAGGTTTTTCAGCTTGTTGGTACCATCGGTATATTGATAGATAAGGCTATCCATTAGATCAGTAGTTATAGTAGGGGGCACATCGCCGCCCATCCTTTTCAGTTTCAGCAGGTTGCCGTCAGGGTCGTAAGTGTAATCCGAAGCATAGGCCAGCAGCGATGTTTTGGTGTACGTCGGGCTGCCGCCGTTGTTGATGGTATATTCATCATAATCCGCATGGTCTATCCGCTGCAAGGGGTCGTAATGGTATTTCTTGTAGATATTGTCAAACGGCGCCAGTGCAACCGCGGTTGCGGCGATATTTCCATTATACAGCGCTTTTTGCGTGACAGGTAGCTGCCAGATAAAATCGGAGTCGCCTATAGATTTATAATCCCCCGCAAAATAATCTATACGCTGAGAGAACACATCTTTTGGCGTTACCAGGCCACCCTTGCCATCCATGCCCATGTCGTTAGCCGTATCATTCTGTATGCCATTGATGGCCTTTAGCCAGCCATTGATGGTGTAGGCATAGTCCACGCCCTGCACCCTTTGCTGGCCAAGCTCCATGCGGGCCAGCGGCCCGTGGTCGTAATAATCATAATGCGCGTCCCTGTCCCAGAAGATGCCGTTGTTGCTGGTATAGGCTTCCACGATCCGGTTGTCGCTGTCATACTCATACTTTTGGTAAAACTGGTCAGCATAGCCCCTGTTATAGGCCAGCATGATGACCTTGCCGCTGTACAGGTCATACTCATAGTCCACCCGCTTAAACCTAAGCAACTTGTCGGCAACGTTTCTCAGGTCGTGTATTAATGTTTTTACATTTCCCGATACATCGTAGCTGTAATGCAGCGCGTTGACATAATTGGTATCGGCCACTGCGTTGGCATTGGGGTTGATAAGTTCGTAATATTTAACGCAGGCTATCCTGTTCTTCAGGTTTTCCTGGGCGGGCAGCGTCGCGAAAGGCCCCGCTACCTGGTAAGACGGGGTGTCGTACATAGTTGCCGTCACTTCGTAGCGAGTAAGTCCCCTTACCTGTGCACTGAAGTTGTAAGCGGGGTTAGCCAGGTCCTCCTGTTTCCAGCCATTAAATTTTACCGCCCCGGTTTCTACCACCCTGGAGAGATTGTCGTAAATGAAATAGGTACATCTGGCTGCCGCCCGCTGTTTCGCGTCCTGCGTCATCACTATCCTTCCGGCCAGGTCGTAGCAGATTTCAGTTGGCCCAGTTGCATCAGGTGTATTTATCGTTCTTGGTTTGTTCTGCGCGTTGTAAGTTGTCCGTGTAGTTTTGGTATGGCCCGGTACCTTAAAAGGTCCGCCCCCGGTGGTAGTGCCCCCGCCGCCACCATATAAATATGTCCGGGCAGCGTTGATGTCATCGTTTTTCGGATGGGTGACATCCAGGGTGTCCACGCCCGCAGGTGGCACGGTCATCACCAGGTTGCCGGCCACGTCATAATAGTACAGCGTGATACCGTGCTTGATATCCGCGCCTTCGATAGAGAACTGCTCCACCAGGTTGTCGATCACATGCTGGCGGAAATATACAACCAGGGTGTCGCGCAATTCCTGCCTGTACTGGTTATACTTGATCAGGGCATTAGGGTACAGCTCCCGCAGCCTTTCTATTTCGCAGTTGTTGAATTTGCCGGAATAGGATTCCATGTTGCTGTGCGAAACTAAGTAGGCCGAAGGTATCATATATACTTCGCCGAGGTTACGGTTGGTATGGGCGATGCAGTATATGGTATCGTTGATGCCGTTGTATCCGCCGCCAAGTTTCAGGTTGATATACGTTACTGAATCATTTTCCACGCCCTTGCTAACGCCCAGGAGCTCATATTGTTGACGGGGGATGGGCAGGTAATCCGGCAGTTCGATGAAGATATTGGTCATCTTATGTTTGCCATCAAAATGGTTGATCCAGAACTGCGTGGTGTCGCCGCAGACATAGGCCCTTGTCTGGGTGCTTCCGGAGCTGTTACTCCACATCAAAGGCGTCGTGTGGCCGTAAGGGGTGAATATCGTCCCGTTCGTAGTCTGAAGTTGCTGCAACAGCGCCGCTATATAGCTGTAAACAGTATTCGAGCTGTTATCGTCAATATAGAGGTTGTTCCTGAAATAAGGGCTTTTCGCATTTTGATAAGATAACGAAGAGCCGGAAAACGCCGAGGCCCCTGCTTTTATCTGGCCGGCCTTAGACTCCTTCACGTTCGTGTAGTGGTCTCCGCCCGGTAAGGACCTGATATAATCCCTCCATGACTCCATCTGCGCATCGCGGTATTGTGCGCTGACGCCGGGTTCTGCATGGGCGAACACCGTTGTCATCGGCGCATGGATAGCCAGGAAACTGTAGATGGAATCCAGGTAGTGGTTATAATCATAAGCGCTGTCGAGCGTGCTGTTCACCATCGTGATGCAATAGCCCTCCAGCATCAGGTTCCGGTAGCCCGGTATGAAATAGTAGGCTATGGATTCCGGGGCGCCCATAAAGGCCGGGGTGATCGTCGCGCCCGGGAAGGCGTAGCCCAGCGCATCCCTGAACGGTGAGATGCCCCCCACAACGTCCTGGTTATACACGATGAGCTGCGCCACGGTGTCTTTATGCAGGTAGGGCAGGTATTCCACTACGCTGCCGCCGGGCGCCTTGTCTTCCACCACGGCTTTGGCTTCGGCAATGGTCCTGTCGTTGGCCTCGTGGATATTCAGGTAGAGGTAGTAATAGCCGTCCAGGTGGTAGGCTGCCATATCAGAGATGGCTATGCCGGTGGTATCGTAAGCCCTCAGCGTATCAATATAGGCGCTGATATCGCCTGTATCGGCCATCGAGGGGAACTTTATCCTGAAATGGGCCAGGTGTTTGGGTATGATCACCGAGTCGGTAACCCCGCAGGATACCAGCGCGGTGTGGTAATTGTTGAAATCGAAGTTGATACTGTTGTTATAGTTCAGCACATTGGTGAAGAACTTTTCAAAATAGGGATGGCCGTACTTGATACCCAATTCCTCCGCCATTGTGATGGCTTCCCTGGCCATAGGTATCAGCTCGCTGCAACCGACGCCGTTCAGGTATTCCGGCTCGTCAGCTTCCATCATATTATAGTCTTCCAGGGAAAAAGCGCTCAGGAAATAGGTGAACTCTTTGGATTGTTGTGCCTGCGTACCGTTAAAATGCAGGATCGCTGTGTTGCGGTTGGCAAATGATTGGGATACTTTGTCAAATCCATGCAGGTTAAACAATGAACGTACCTGGTAATTGCCGGGGTTGGCGATCTGCGGCGCACCGAAAGTGTCGTTCAGCCCGTTCCGCTCCGACCTGTCGGCCGGGTACAGGTAATAATGTACGGTGTCACTATTCCTTGTAAAGGCCAGTTGTATCGCGTTGTTCGACGTATCGATGATCGACCTGACCAGCAGTACCTGCTCCTCATGGTCGCAGTCACCGGCGTTGGTATCTATTCCCAACTGATGCGAAAGCCGCTGCTGGAAAGGATAGTCGCCACAGTTTTCCAGCGTAACGGTCATGGTATCATTATTCCCGCTGAAAAATGACAGTATGCCGTTGGTTTGCAGGAAGCCTTCGAGGTCTTCATAATACGCTGTCGGGTATTGCAACAATCCCAGTTGCACATAATCATGCGACCTCCTGGTCAATTTCCTCAGGTCCACAAGCCCCGCGTTACAGAGGTCATCGGTGGACAGGCCCACTTCGGTAAGTATAGCGGCCAGGCTATCATAGGTGAGCGTAGTAATGCTGTTGTTGTTCACACAGAACCTGTTTTCCAACGTGTCTTTCAGGGCAACAAGCGCCGCGCCGGAAACATCGCAGCCAGAAAGCGTTTGCACGATATGTTCCACTAAGCTGGTGCAATATATTGAATTATCCCCGTTTTTCAGGGCTTTCAGGCTGTCACCGTTAACATCCGAACTTGTATCGAAATACCTGCCGAAGGAACCGTTTACCGGCAGGTCCAGGTTATCGCTGAGCGAATCCATCCCGCTGACCAAAAATGTGGTGTCGTTTTCCTGGTCGAACAGGGGTTCAGTGTCATCGGTCAGCCTGATCGCCGAACAGGGACCGCAGGAGCTGCCGACGTTTTCGAGGTGCCTATCGATCCTGTCCTGGCGGTTGGCAGTGTAAAGCGCAATGAGGTTGTGGTAGTATTCATCCTGAACATGGTCCGGGTATTCGGTGATATTATCAGGATTTTTACCTGCGTTGACGCTGGCGCAAACCGATTCAATAACGCCCGATTCGCTGCCGCATATCGTTTTCATGAATGCCACCGAAGCTATGTGCAGGCTGTCCACCATGGTATAGGTAAGCTCATCCTCCGTCAGGATAGTATTTTCTACCAGGGGGTCGTTGCCGGCGATACTGTCCAGGATAAACCTGTCGATTTCTGCCGCTTCCGAAGCCTTTTCTATGGAACCCAGCAACTTGCAGTAAGGGTTCCGGAGTATGGGACAAAGCAGCAATTTACAGTAATCGGGGTGCAGGGGGAGCAATGCGGCTGCTATGGAATCATTGAATATCTCGATCAATTTTTGAGGCGGCATAAACTTAATATAATAGGAAGTGTCCGCGCAATGTATGGTGTCGTCAGCCACGCAATTATCCTGGTAGAGGAGTTCGGCTGTCCCGCCCTCGCTAAAAATGGAGTTGGTGCCCGCACTGTCGAAAGTCTTGGTAATGGAATCGGTGTACTGGTAATGGCCATATTTGGCGCGGGGGTACATTTCCTTGATCATGGACAGGCGCAACGCTTCGCATGGGTCGTAATTGCCTGGGCAGGGAAATTCTCCTCCGCTCGCTATAAATTCCTGTTTCAGGAAATAGTCAAAAGTCTGGAAGCAGGCGGTGTCCAGGTTAAGATTCAGGAACGAATCCACCGAAGCCCGCAGGTCCTCTATTTTGATGTATGCCTCTTTGTTCCAGACATGATTGCCTTTGAACAAGTAAACACCCGAACTATCGGGATAACTTAAACTGGCGTCGGTGGTAACGCCTGTTTCGCCTAGTGTATCATGTTTATGCAGGACCGTTTTCCCGCATGGATCCATCACCTCGTAGGTAAAATAGACCTTCGGCTTGAGCCCGACATTGGTATCCAGCGGGCAGGGCTTGAAGGGTAGGTAATCCACCTGGTATTTGAACTTATAGTTCATTTCCGCTTCGACGAAATAAGAGCCGTTGTTTTTCCAGTAGTCGCCCATCCGCACGTTGGGCACGGGCAGTAAATTGGACCTGAAATAGCTGGAATCCACCTGTTTACGGATGCTCAAAGCAAAGGTGGACGTATCTGGCTGGCCTATCAGCCCGGAGGCCACGATCCGCCCTTCGTCATCGGTGATGCTGAACATATCCTGTCCGTGATTGTCCGTGGTAACCGTTTTCCGGTAATAATTGTACTTGCCTATATCCTGCCCGAAATAGCGGTTCAGTTCCGCCTGCAGAGGGGAGCCGTAAACATATTCCATATGGCGGTCGTTTCCTAATTGCAATGCGGCGCCTGCCTGGCCTTCGAACAATACCTTTTCACTGTTTTCAGCAGCGAGTATCTTCCGTGTCATGGGATAACCCTCTGCATCGGGGATGAACGCATTCACCCCCGTCTGGTCCGGGTTATTGGCGGAAAAATATTGGTTACCCGTCGCTTCCGGCGCCAGCGGGGGAACGGGTGTTTCCTTGGGTGGGCAGGTATCAGGGTTAGGGATAAAATCGTACATGGACTTACTGTATTCGGTATAACCCGCCGGGTGCAGGAAATTACTTAAATAGGAAAATTTGTAAACGCTGTCCACCGGTATAGGCAGGCTGTTGATCACCGCCCGGCCTTCATGGTCGTACAGGCTCTGGGCGATAATGGTCTGGTCTGGCTTGCTGTTGAACCTCGTCTGAACCTGGCGGTGTTTTAATAAACCGTCATAATAGGTCATGACCTGTTTGTATTTACCGTCCTCGACGAAACTCATTTTCAAATCCCAGTTTAGGCTGTCATGATGTGAACGCTGGATCTGTGCACTGCTGCCCGAAACAGAACTTAGCGTCCCCTTATCGGAACTTACCGTCCAGGCCCCGTAATTGCGTGCAAGCAGGTCGTCCAGCGAAGGGCGCACCATACGGACGCGGTACACCATCGTGCCCTCTCTTTCGGCAACGGGTATGCTGTAACTGGTACTGTTAGTGAATATCCGGGTAGCGTTGTTTCTGAAATCATAGTCCTGTGGCCCGTAGGGGTTCACATAGGTCCATTCCACTTCGTAAGCAGCAGGTGTGATATTCGCAACGCCCGCTCCCCAGTCCAGCAGCACGGTCCCGTTACTGCCAATGTTATTGGTCATTACGACGCTTCCCACGCTCAGGCTAGTGGGATAGGTGAATTTCTGAACATGCACTTCACCGACTACATAGACAAAGTCAGCGACGTTTGGATTGGGGCCCGTTGCTATCGTATCATAACTTAACTGGCCTGCGTTATTGGTGATTTTGTAAACATCACATACGATGATCTCCAACCGGCTGTAGCTGCCCGCTATCCGGAAGGACCTGTCGTTGATTAGTTGCAGGGAGTCCCCATCGTAAGAAACGGTCAGCGTGTCATCCCCATTTGGGGTCAGCAGCACGGGTGCGGAATTGGAATCGGTCTGGCCCCAAAGCTCGTAGGTGATCATATAGGTGAATGAATCGTACTTCCCTACCTGGATAGACTGTACGTCAACAGCCAGCTTCACCAGCGCCGTCACGCTTTTCAGTATAAAGTTCGGGCCTGTCTTCGGCCCGGTCATGGCGCCAAAAGCGTCATGTTTCACGTCGAAGGTGTCACAGGATGAGGCCGTGGTGGTCAGCACAGTCTTGAGAGATAACGTATCGGAAAATACGCTGTGCGGAAATTCAAAAGTCTGTCCGGAAGCCTGCGCCTGCAACAACAGGAGCGTGCCTATCACCAGGCATTTATGGTTGAACTGTTTGAAAAAATCGCTTGTTACCCTGAGCATTTTTTTCATAGCAATGAAAATTTGTAATTAGTGAACTTTTTTAATTGCACGGACCAGCCATCCCAGTCCAGGTAGTCCCCCAGCGAGACGGGTATGTCCGGTACGTTATCATAGCTGAAACTGTCATAGATGGTGGTCACCCTCCGGAATATCCTTTTACCCTCCCAATCGCTGCTGTAGGCGTCCCGGACGGCATATTGGTAATACGATACCCTGGAATCGCTATCGTACCTGATCGTGATGTTCAGGAATAAGGAGCCTTCCTCCTGTTTGGGTACAATCGTGATTTCCCCACCTTGTCCGTCCCGGTTCCAGGTGACATTGCATTTACCGGTCACATAATCCCTGAATGCCTGCTCGTCCTTTTGTGCAAAACCGGCGTCCAGCAAAGCCTCGTATTCCTTGTTGGGCTTGATTGCCAGCTCCTTTTGCAGCGCCAGTTTGATGCTGTCCGAGATTTGCAAAGTGGCCGTTTTTAGTTCATGGTTGATGATCAGCTCCCCTTCCGGGCCCTCCAGTCGCTCCACTAGCCTGGAACGGTACCAGGTCGCGCCGTTCTTATACACCAGCCTGGAAGTGTCCCTGATCGCCTTTCCCGCTTTCCCGGGATAACGCACCTCCGCGATGGCCAGGCAGGAGTAAGGTTTCTTGCCTTGGAAGAGCGCGGTCAGTTCTGTTAGTTTATCGTATGCCGCAGCTGCGTCCTGCTGGGCCGGTGCGCCCTGTGGGACCATTATGATACAAAGCAGCCAAAGGTATTTTCTACACATATCTTCCTTAGTTCACTTTAATATTTTTGATGTTCTCTGTCATCGTAATGATACCCTTCTCGGTTTCCTTTTTCAGGCGGACCAGTTGGTTGCGGGTATTGTATTCGTAGTATGTCGCATAGTTGTTTTCATCCAGTACCGCCATCAGGTAGCTTTTGAAAGGATGGTATACATATGCTTTTACATTAGAAGCCGCCGGGTACACCCGCAGGTCGTCATAATTCTGGCTGTGGGGGAAATTGAACTTAACGGCGACATTGTCGCTCACATTTACATTCAACCGGTACAGTGTCCAGCCCTCAATGGAATTGGATACGGCCGTCATTGACGTAGGCGAACCGCCGCCAATCTTTACTGTGGGCGCGATGATGACGCCGCTGCTCCGCTTTACCCAGACCTCACAGGTGAACTTTTGGTCGGTTGCGGCATCCAGGTTGAAGTCAAAAATATTGGAATAAGACCCGGCCCCGGTGCGCAGTTGCGGCGTAATTTTAACGCTGGTCCCCCCGGTGTTGGTGTACATGGAATACAGGCCGCTGTGCGATACCGTACTGTCCAGGGTGAATGAACCATTCACTCCGTTTGTATCGTTAGGCGTCTGGATCCTTTCAAAGACCTCGTAACCGGGAACAAGTCCGGAGGTGGTGCTCATATCTTGCTGGAAAGGTGAGAACACAAGGTCCGTCTCGCCATTGTATTTGCGTACCCGACGCATGTCCTCGAAGCTTTCTACCCAGGTCTGGCCGAACCTGCCATTGGCGGTCGTGTGTTTGACCTTTTTGGATACCGGCTCAACGAATATGGCATTATAGATACCCAGGTTGTTTTTTTCCTCTACCGGGCCGAGCGAAGGCAGTGAGCGGGTCACCGTCGAAGCGGGGGACCAGATCGCATTGCCGTTGGCTTTAACAGTCGCGCTGAAGGCGGAATCGTCCCAGTGATGCAGCATGGGTTTGAGCGGGATGAACGAGCCCGTACTGTCATAGCGTGCAGGAAGCCAGTAATACCAGTTATTGAGCAACCCGTTGCGGCGCTGCTCCGTTATCGTGGTGCCGCTGGCGGTCAGGCCCACCCTGTCGCCGATGAGCGAGTAGGTGGCACTGACATAAGGCTGGTTCATAACCCCGGTTGATACGGGGTTCAATGTAGAATATCCCGTAGAACCGTTCTCCAGGCTATGGATACTGGCATAACTGGTTGCCGTAGCGTCTATCATAGGGCGCAGGTAATCGGGTACGCCGCATTCCGCTATATCCAGTCGGATAGTATCATCCCCCGTTAAGGTAAACGGCTTCCGGTAGGTGCGGAAGTTACCGGCGGAAAGCGCAAGCATGTTTTTCCGGCCGGAGCGGTATTTAAAAACGGTTTGGATGTTTGAAAGGCTGCTGCCACTTTGGATCGTTCCACCACTTATTTTGTGCGGCGCCACATAGACCTTAAAATTAACCCCGGTTGTGAGGCCTTGTCCGTACCGCCTCGACAAGGGATCCGGCTCCCCGGTATCTGCCTTGTGTACCAGCACATCCGTTACATATAACCGGTACCACGCCGCTGTCGGGCCACCATTCAGCTGCGCCCTGACGAAAAGCTCGTCGCCGGTGTGGAAGAGGTCCTCGGCAGTCGTAAATGAAGCCTGCAGGAAACTGTTGCCGCCAAGCTGGGGCGCTGAAACACTGCTGAAATTCAGCGTACCATTGATCAGCGGTGTCACTTCCTGCCCCGTCGCGTAAAGCGGATATCCGGAATAAGTGGGCTCCAGGTCCGTTTTCGTCCAGTAGGCCGGGATATTGGTGGTGTACACGTCATCACCGTATTTATCCTTGACCGCCTGCACCACGGGTGCCCCGGTCACCGCATCGTAGTATTTGTTCTCCACGATGGTTTCCGCCCCTTCTTCATAATTCCTGACGCTTTTCAGGATGCCGTATTTATTGATGATCTTGGTAGTAGTCGTAGCCCTGAAATAATCCGTATGCTTATGCGTTGCTTCTATCCAGTTGAATTTCGGGGTGATGTACGGCGGGATACAGATCTTCAGGCCACCGCCTTTTTTGGCCATCTGCCTCGTCTCGGAGGATGTCGCCTCCCTACTGTCTGTGCAGACATCTATGTCTACGCCAATGGTTCGTTTACCGGCCACGAGGTTACGCAGGGGGAACTGGGCAACGAGTTCCGGGGTGCAATCCTTATGTGGCACGACCACCTTGTATTCGATAACATCCACTTCGTTCCTTAACCCCCCGTTGCCATCGGCATGGTAGAAATATTCGGTCGAGGAAATAAGTTCTTCCTTATTGTCCCTAGGCAGCAGGCGGTATTTGTAACTGGCCTTTTGCTTGCCATGCATATCATTGGTCTCGACGATAAAGTCCTGTTTGATGAAAAAGCTATTGGCTGAGGAAGAACTAGTGTTGGAGACGCCCAGGAAACTCAGCAGTATATCCCTTAGTCCCGGGTTCGGGTAGTCCGCGTCAATGGACATCGAGACCTTCCTGGGGCCGAATTTAGCCACCCATGGAAAATCCTTAGCCGTGTAGAACTCCTGCACCACCTTCGAGCGTGCCGACCTTGCGTAATCCTTGTGGATACTTTCAATCACCACGCGGCTGTAACCCACTGAACCCATCGGGAAAAATGATTCTCCTACGGGGTCTTCCTTCAGCAGTTCCACCGGGTCATAAGGCGGGTATTTCGACGTATTACTGCTCAGTTTGTAAGAGGCGCCCGTCCTCAAAGGGTTCTCTTCCCCGCCCAATGTAGGCTCATAGGAGGCAACCCCCGATGAAGAGCCGGAATTGTCTACGTAAGCATACCTGTACCCCGTGGACCAGGGCGATTCCCCGGGCGTCATCTGGCCCCATTCATCACTGAAGGTTATTTCAGAGACACGCGAACCTCCCCCGATCTTAGGTTTGGACATAGCCAGCTTGACGTAACTTTTGGAGGCTATGTACTTATTGGCGGCCTGGTAGTCCTTCATCAGTTCAGCGATAGAGTTCCTCCCGAAAACTGCATCTGCTACCTGGTGGGCGGCCTTTTTCAGCCTGGCCGCATGGTTCTGGTTATGCCCGTCTGGCCTTTCCGCCTCCTGGAAATACAATTGGTCGGAAGCGTAAGCCCTTGCCATGTTGATAGCCGTATTGACCATCGGGCTGGGTTTGACATTCGTACCCGTCAGGTTAACAGGTTTTACTTTGATATAAAGGTACTGGCCTGCGGAGTTAGGACAGACGCCGATCGTCTCCACCTGCGCGTAGCCCTTTACCTGGTCGAAAGTGGAAAAGGCATTACCCGCAATATTGATGTTGAAGGAGAAATACAGCAGGTCGGACCCGTTCAGCAAATAGTTTTTGTAGTCGCCGCTCAGATTGCCCGGCTTTTTGACATAGACATACAGGAAAGGGTTCCTGCCCCCGTCATACAGACCGAAGGCGTCTGTGAACAGCACGTTGGGCGTCATGCCGACGCCAACAACCGGGGTCAGCGCCATAGCGCGTTTGTCCTGGACATAAGCATAGTCATCGGCCTCATACTCTATGTTGATCTTCCCCCCGGAGGGCAACCCGATAGAGGTCAGGTGGAAGGCGCTGGCTATTGCATCGTTATCCGCAGTGCCGAACTGGTCTATATAGGGAAACTCGCACATTGGGTGTGGCCGGCCATTGGGATAATAGTTGCCCCAGCCGTCCTTGGCGCCGATACTATAGGCAGGATTGGAGGATGAATAACCCAAATCGTATGTTTCTGCGAACTCGATGGGTTCATGTCCATGCCTTACCCTTACTTTCGTCAGCCTTAACTTACCGCCACCGTCGGAATTGGGCACTCCAGATGAAATATTATAATCGTAATCGAAATAGATGGTGGTCAGCGGTACCGCGTTCCCTTTGTTGAAATAGCGGTCGTGCTTGTCGTAGTATTTAATGGAGTCCAGGCGCTGCATCCTGCCGAACGCACCCTTGTCATCGTCATACGCGTCTATCTTATGCGGGTGGTCGTTCCGCATGATATTGCTCCGGCTGTCCCTGGCATCTGCACGGTCACTCAGGTAAAATTCAGCAACACGATTCTTTGATTCGATGGAATGCGCATACCACAAATCCTTGGATCCGATGACATAGGAACCCATATCATCGAATTTGGTCACCTTGACACCCTGGTTGAGCAGGGCAACGTTATCGTTCTGGTCGGCATAAGGTACGCGCCAGCGGTAATCGTCTTCTGTCTTGGTATAGTTGAATTTCACGAACCGGCCCATGTCGTCATCGGTGATACCATCATTGTTTACGTCCACGTAGTCAGGCGACAAGACTGCGTTCAAGAGGTAGGAAGTGGCATATTCGGGCGTGAGGGTATTTTTATACAGGTAGTCTCGCTGCTGCACATTCTGACCGTCAAAAGGGGGTTCTGCAGACCCGGTGGACATTAACCCTTCCCGTTCATTGTAACTGAATGCAGGCCCATTAAAGCCGTTGGTACGAAAAGCCACTTCGTTTTTGATATGGTTGTTGACCGGGGTGGCATATACATAGGTTTCACCATTCTGGTTGGTGTTCAGTATCGCACCGATCTTGCTGGAATCCTTCCGGCCGTATTTGCTGACCGTAGCATTGTAAACAGGAGTGCCTTTTTGATAACTCGGCAGGCTGTCGGGGATAACCGTTCCCCCGGGGAACATGGTGGTTATATCCCTATTGGTCAATACCGAAATGGGTTCGGCCATTGCCAGCCGCTTTTTATCGCTGATGCCTTTGACGGTATGGGATTTATCCTGGCGGTAGAACCCGTATTTGCCCACCTGGGCGATATATGCCTCGTCCGCAGGTGAAGGCGCGCCGCATACCTTGAAGAACAGGTTAGGATCCTTTCCCCTTGTTGAGCGGTAGGACACGGCGTCGTCCGCAGCACCGCCACTGGAGACATGGCCCTCGGTGGAGGTCTTGATATTATCGTATTTGATGGAAATGCCCAGCCAGCACGTCAACGCCAAATGAGCTTTCACAGTCAATTGATGGGTTTTGTTGTCCAGGTCTGTGTTCTTAAATTCAACCCAGGGGTCGCGCACGGTACCGAAGTCGTTACGGTCGGCCCTGAACGTGCTGGCTGCGCCGTGTGCCGTAGAGCTGAACACGTCATAGGTCTTCATGGCCGGCGGCAGAAAGGACATGGATTTGTTGATGCCGCCGTCTTTGTCACGGGTGAAGTCAAGAAGGTCACCGCCGGTAGCGTTTTCGTAATACATGTATCCATATCCCCTGTGGACATTGGTATTGTTATATTTCGTTGTCGAAGTCGCTGAAGTCGCTGTGATCCCGATGCCCATATCCAGGCCCAGGTTTTCAATGATGCCTAATTCCACGCCCAGGTCGAGACGGTACGATGTCCCGTTGCTTGTATATGAGTAAGGTATAGTAACCTGCGGTATTTCATTGCTGACGCTGTTGATGAAGTTTTTCTGTATCTCCCGGGTAACATTGGAAATATTGAATGTACCTACGATGTTCGGTTGCGCCCAACCGCTGATGGTACTGAAGGTGCGGTTGACCGAGCGGCCGAACCCGATTGAGCAATAGTCATTCAGGGTCAGGCCAGCATTGAAACCGGCATAGGGCGTAACCGAACCCCCGCTCGCGGAATTTGCGGCCAGGGTTACGCCTGCGCTTGCCCCTGCGCTGAAAGGCCCGGCCTGGACCCCGGCATAGACCCCGCCGCCTACGGATACGCCAATGGCCCTTCCCGTATAATTGTCTTCATCCTTGGTAAAGCCCAGGTGGGATTGTACGCCTGCACTCAGGCCGATGCCTTCGCTGACGCCGACGTTGAAGCTGATATTGGGCTCAAAGCTGACGCCGGTGGTCTGCACCTGGCGCTCCCTGATGTTCTGAAAACTTTTGATCTCCTCACCGTTCATATCGTCCGGCAGGCCCCGTACCATCCTGTTGAGTGTACCCACGTTCAGGTTCCAGCCATACCCCACCCAGGAACCCTCTTCTTCGATATTGGAGGTAGCGCGGTACACCAGGTTCAATGGATAGCCTTCGATGTCCAGCAACGGTATGTTATAGCTGAAATCACCGCTGAAAGGGTCTACCAGCGAGGTAGTGGCCAGAGGGGTAAAGCCCTGGAACTCCGGTTGCGAAGGCCCCGAAGTCAGCGCCAGCGCTTTCAGCGGCAGCACCAGCTCGCTGAGCATCACGGTCAGCAATAACGCGGAGATCTTTTTTCTATGCCTTAATGTCAATTTTACAGCGTTCACTTTCATGTGACTAATTATTGTGTGTAAAACATATTTTTCCCAACCCGGCCAGCCTTTCGATGTACCAGTATTCCACGGCCCCGTTGTCCCGCTTCATTTCACCGTACATCCCGTCTTCTATCCGGAATTTATATACCAGCCTTTCGTTTCCCGCAAGGCCGTTCGATGGCTCGAACACGTACCCTATGGGGTATATGAACTTATCTTTGTATTTGATGTAGAGATCGTCCCTGCAATCAAAAGCCAGGAACCTGTAATTGGCTTCATATTCTTCCCCGTCGGCGGAGACACTGTACAGCAGGGGCTTCTTGGTCCTGTCGTTGGACAGGTACAGGGTGGCTTTCAGGTATTGGCCGTCTGGGGCGGTGGTATCCACGCGTTTTAGCCTGTTCTGGTTCTCCACGTTAAGTTTGAGTTGCCAGTCGTCCACGGTAAGCTCCCGTGTGAATTGGTCGAACTCACCCTTCCTGCCACCGGTGTGCTTGTCGCATCCCGCCAGGCATAGCCAGGTAAACAACATCAGCGCTTTGGCGCTAATGCCCTTATTTTTTATCATGGTAGCGTTTGTTGACATATTCAATGAGTTCTTCTGTGATATCTTCGCCTTCATCGGCGTACAGGACATTGCCAGTGCCGTTCGCACCGTAGATATAGGCATAGCCTTTTTCCTTGCCGTATTCGGCGATATAGGGGTTCAGCCTTTTCCAGATCATCTTTTCTATTTCCTTGTTCCGCTCTTCGGTCTTGCGGTAAAGGGCGTTGTAGAGATCCTGCTGCGCCGTCTCATAGGTCGCCGGGCTGCGCAGCTTTTCTGTATAGATAATGCTGTCGATCATGGATTTTTCCCTTTCCATTTCGCGCCGGGCCTCACCGGTGTATTCCTTTTGCAATTCGAACCCCTCCACGAGTTTGAACAGGTCCACGAACCCCGTTTTCTTGCCGGTGCAGGAGCCCAGGGTCAAAACGAGCGCCACAGCTATCAGTGTCTTATTTAACATAGTCCGGGTTGACATACCTGTATTTGATTGTTTTTTTGTTGTTGCCCGAGCGTGAATTTTTTGGCTCGATGATAATATCAAAAGTTTCGTTGTGCCTGAGCTTATACGTGGATACGTCGACGGTTTCAAAATTCGTCCCGCGCTGTACCTTCCAGTTGATCTCCGGTTGGGATGGCTCTTTTCCTTTCCGCACCAGGGTTATCTTCAGCTCATTCTGCAAATAGTCGTTTTCGGTATACCGTAGTTTCGCCTGCCCAACGGCATAGTAGGTATTCTTTCCTTCGTCCGCGTTGACATCCACGTAGGAACTTTCGTGGGGCAGGTTTTTGAAAAGGCTGTCTTCGATGATGGTAAACTTCCACGGCTGGGCGCCGCCCAGCAAAATGCCCTTGTAATAGGCGTCAACGGTCCAGGCATAGGGCTGCCATACCTGCAAGGGCTTTGCATATACCGGATATATCATGCTCGTGGCCACCAGGTTGTTTTCTGAGTAGATAGGGTTGTTCCTGGAAATGGCATTCTCCGTATTTTGCCCGTCCTTGATTTCCGCGACCCTGATCTTATAAGTCAGTTCGTTGACAAAGGGGTAAGTAGCCACCCAGGTGAGCATGGGATTGTATTCGTATAGCTTTGCATCGTTTTCCGGCTCTAACAGCGTGATGGAAAAAAGGTCTTCGGATTGTTTGTAAATGCAGTCATCCGCTTTGCTGCCCGGGGCATGGTCGCCTCCCGGCATGTCCGGAAAAATGCTGACGCAGTATTGGTAGGTCCCTTGCGGCAGCAGCCTGTGGTCCATAAAAAGCTCGCGCAGGGCGGAGGAGGAAAATTCCCATTGGGGGTGGACCGTAGCGACGTCAAACTGGTTCAGGCCGGGCGTTAAGGTATGCGTAAACCGATACTTTATGGAATGTCCCGTGTTCCTGAAAACAAGGCTGCCTTCGATCCGGCACCGGGTATTCACCGCTTCCATGGACTGTACATGGAAGCCGAGGTAATTATCCGGCGTGATATCTATTCCTTCCAGCATCGCCGTGTTTACGATGATGGTCTGTGCGTCCGAGCTGTGACAAACGGATAATAGGGCGATGGTCAGCAGTCGCAGAAGGCGGTTGGTTGGAAACTGTATGTTCATAATTGCCTTTGTTATAAATTCGTTCATATCCTTTCGTTCATTTTGAAGCGGAATTGCCAGTTGATGTCCAGCAGCCCGGCGTATATATTTTTCCATGCCTGCACTTCGCTCACACGGTAGCTGTTGTACCGGAAGCCTGTCCGTACCGACAAGGGGGCGTTCTTAAACCGGTAACCTACGCCCAGGTTTGCCCCGTACCGGGACAGCCCGCTTTTCTGCGTGCCCACATCCTGACCCAGGCTCAGGTTCCATTGTGTATTGATATTATAGCTTGCAGCGACCGTTACGAAGTTGGTGGTGCCATGTACCGGCGACAGGCTGGATGCATTCACCCTCGTTTGTCCCGCGCCAAGCAGTAGGTTTAATTTTCCCCTTGTATAGATAGCGTTAAGTTGGGCGACGTTGCTGTTGGATTCCATCGTATCTACCAGCGCGGTATTGCGATTGTAGATAGCGGTCAGGCGTAGTGCGTAATCCTCCTTTTTAAGCTGGTAGGTTAGCTTGCCCAGCCATACCTCACCCAGTATGGGGCGCTGCGGCAGGTTGAGCGTATCGGCGAAGGAACGGAAGGTCGTGAATGGCTTATAGGACAGGCTTGCCGACGGGTACCTTTTGGAACTGGTCTTGATCTCAAAACCCCATTTGGAGTGGGCGCTCCTGCTGGAGAAGTTTTGCTGCACCAGGTAATTGTATTGTATGCCCAGGGTCAGGAAGTTCTTTAAAAACCGTCCCGTCGCCCCGGCGCTATACCGGTCCGTACCGCTCAGGTTCAGGGGTAAGGTGTTGTTCTCAAACTGTTTACCTACGTGTTCATAACCGCCCTTTAGGTCTATGGCAGTCTGCGGGACGCTGCCCTCTACATCCATCCGCCAGGACATCTTTTCCGCTGTGTTCATGTCTCCCTTGCTGAACTCATCGAAGTTCCTGTAGGAGGTAGCTGCCTCCGCCGCCAGTTTGATATTCCGGTTGATCTCGCCCTGGTGTGTTAGAGACAGAATGTGTACGGGATTGTTTTTGAAGGAGGGCATATAGACGTCCACATCCTTAAAAAAAGCATCCTCATTCAGCATCCGCCTGCCCGGCGTATAACCATAGTAGATAATGCCCGTCCTGTGCCCCCGGGCGGGTTTGAAGCTCACCCGCCCTGAATAACCACTGTATTTATCCAAAAATCCGTCCCTGCTTACGTATTCAATCCTGCCGTAGGTGAAGCCGGTCTCGATTACACCCAGGTCGTAGGCTACGTCCACGCCCTTGATGGTTTGCCCATTAATGGTATAAGCGGAAACCTGTTTGGAGAAAATACCCGCATCCAGGCTTTTTAGCCCGGAAATGAATTTTTTGTTGTCACCGGGAGGAAGCAGGCTGCCGGCAGCTTTCGACAACTGCCTATAGCTCTTATCGTCCATAGAGCCGTAGTCCAGGTCTTTGAGGCTTTCATAAGCCATCAGCGAATCGTAGTAATTGTTCTCGCGGTATTGTGCCAGCAGGTTTTTATAGTGCTGCACTTTTTCTTCTAGTTCCCGGATACGCCGGTATTTTTCCGCCGCCTTCCGGTACCGCTCCGTGGCGGCCTGGCGTGCTTCCAGCGCCTTTTCAGCCGCCCCGATGCTGTCAGCCGGGTTGCCGGGCAGTGTGCTCATTTTCTTTTCACCGGCCGAAAGGATCGCTTCATATAAACCGGATGTGTCGGCCTTGAATTTTCCAGGATCAGCGAGGCCGGTTTCCATCGCCAGTTCGCCCCAGAGCTTGTCCTTTTCCCCGCTTGCCCTGCCCATGTAGGTGCCATAGATATTCTGGTAGGACTTTCCGGCTGATGAGGCCCTGTTGTATTTATTCTTATAGCCCGATACCAGGCTCATCAGTTGCGATTTGGCCTGTTCCGAATCATAGTGCAGCCTGAAGTAGCTTGCCTTGGCAATACGGCTTTTATCCTGCGATGTATAATAACCTTCGAAAAGGACCGGGACGTTCAAAATGGAGATTTCCATCTGCCCGGTGACCTCGTAAAAATTGTTCTCCTGCTGGGAGTATTCCTCCTGCCCGCTGGCCATATTGCCCGTCAGGGAGATATTGCCGGTGACTTCCCTGTCATTTTTCTCGCGATTGAGTTCCTTCAGTTGCGAGAAGACCGGTTTGTTATTGCCCAGGCCGGTGTTGACCCCTGCTGTGAGGTTATGGTTGAGCCGGGCCTTTCGTTCGTTTATTTTATCGGCAATGGGCTCGGCCAGGTCAATCTCGTAATAGCCGATATAACGCTCCCGGCAATACACGTCCGCCAGCTTTTTGCCTTCCAGGTCGCGATAGGAGACATCGAAGCCTTTTGCCCTCAATGCGGTTTCTATCTTCCGGGAGGATTTTTTCAGTACCAGCGGGGTGTTGTTCCGCGAAGGGGATTGCTTACGGGGGGACGAGAAACCTAAAAATGACTTGTTCCCATGCGCACTAAAAGTCCTGTCAAACAACTGGTGCGCCCCGGAACCGGCGCTGAGCATGCTGTCAACGGTGCGACCATATTCTTTCCGGGCGACGCTGTCTCTATATTGCACAGTAAGGTGTATGCGGTATTCACCTGCCGGGAGGCCCTTGTTGCCTGAGATGATCTTTTTGTACAACGAGTGAACGGTGACGCTGTCTCCACCACTGTCCATGTTAATATTAATATAGGATTTCTTTCGTCTTAACTTCCGTCCCTTTATGCTGACCGAGGATACTTGTATAGTATCTTGCCCGGTGACATCAAAACATGCTATCGTTACCGTCTTGATTTTATTACCCCCGTTTTTGATGAACAGGTCCTGGTATATTTTTTTGTGATGTGCATATGGCAGTCCCGGATAGCAGATTAATGAATTCAGGGTATCACCTTTTGAATGCATTCTTGCGGGAGTATTGCGTTTCAGTATACCGCGTGAAAGCGCCTGCCCATCTTTTCCCTGGGCCATTGCAGTATTTACCGTGTATAGAAGAATGATATATAAATAGAGGGGCTTCAAAAGTTTTTAATATCGGTTAAACTAAATTGATCTTTGTCTTGTATAGTTATATGCAATCAACCAAACCACTTTCCATTCTGCTAAATGCCGTTTTCATTGAGTCAAGCATAAAAATATATTTTCAGTTAATTGTTTGCACCCATAGTTTTTAATACGCCGCACCCTCATTTTTTAGGATTGACTTTTTCATTTAAAAAACAGGTATGCTGTATTAACCTAAAACATGATTCAGATTTATTATATAAATCCGAATTTGATTTCTTCTTTTCGCTCAACAGGATGTTTACTGAACCCATGTTTCACGAATTCCAAAACCTGCTCTTCTATTCCTTTTTTTATTGACCTCTAGCGAAACCGCATGAAGCAAGAATTATTCTCTCGGTTATCCCTCCTGGAAGAACCAGCAGTTGTTTGTTTGTTTTGTTTATTTACACCAGGCTAAAAAGATTTGAGTAAATCTGATAAGGAAGGAGATTGTATAGCCTGACCAATAGTGTTATAGAGAAAGTAAAACTATATTTTTAAATCTTTTAAAACAATACCTGAAAACAAAATTAATAATGGTGGTATGTAAAGTGCAAGTTTTCCTTGGTTGTATTTTACAAGTAATTGTTTGTATTTTACAAGCAACATATAACATTTTACAAATGAGTGTTCCGAATATAAAAGCCAATCATGTTGGTAGAAAAGTGCAACGGATACGTGAGCTAAAGGGAATGAAGCAGGAAACACTTGCTTCTATATTGGGCGTTACCCAACAGGCCGTTTCCAGCATGGAACAGAGCGCCCAAATCGAAGATGAGAAAATGGAAAAAATTGCTGAAGCATTGGAAGTTACTGTTGATGAAATAAAGAATTTTAGGGAAGAGGCTATTTTCAACAATAACGTGTATGATCATGCAACGGTATTCAATTATGTTGAACAATATCTGAACCCGGTTGAGAGAATTGTTGAATTATATGAAAGACTACTTAAAGAAAAGGATGAAGTGATTGAAATGTACAAGAATCAGCAAAAGGCATCCTGACCCACTCTACCCGACGTTACTCTTCCATTTCTTCACCCTCCAGAACAAATGCCGCTTCGTCCAGGACGCTTTTGAAAACACCTGCACGGTTAGGCATGATGGCTACACTGTCCCTGACGGTTTTCCTGAAATGTTTGCCGAGTGGCAGTTCCTGCAACCTTGCAAGACCGGAGCGGTAGGTTTTTCCATCAGGCGGGGGATACAGCCATACTTTGAAATTATCAAAAGCCCTTACCCGCTCCAATGATACAATATAGGAACGGTGGATGCGGCAGAACAGTTCTTTAGGTAAATACTGCTGTACAGTCTCCATCCGGTTCAATACGAGAAAAGTCTTTTGTTCCGTTACCACACGCATATACCCACGCATGGCTTTTACCAATATCAATTCGGAAAATCTCACCTTTTCGTATCTGCCGTTGCAGCGTACAAAGAAATAGGGTTGAAGAAGCATGGCGAAAAAATTATAAGGAATCAGTTTCGCCATTTAGATTAGTCACGAAATAGTACAACCACCGCCATCTGACTATTGATAGGAATTGAGCATGGTGATTAACAGGATAGCGATTTGATTATATTTATCGAGTTCAATCCTCAGTATCCTGAGCGCCTTTCCGATATGTTTCTCTACAGTATTTACTGAAATACCCATTTTTTCTGCCACCTCTTTATTGGATAGTTGCTGTTCCCGGCTTAACAAAAAAACTTCCCTGCATTTTTCCGGCAATTTCAGTACAGCATTACGGATGCTTGTTTCCATGTCCTTGTAGGCAGCCATGTCAACAGCAGGCAGTGAATAATCTACATCATCGAGGTTGGGAATTAAAAATGACTTTCTTTGTTTCAGCCAGTCGCGGTATTTATTATAGACCCGGTAACGCACAGCGGTATACAGGTAAGCATTCAGCGAAGTATGAATATCCAGTTCGTGCCTGCGCTCATATAATTTAATGAACACATCCTGTACAATCTCTTCCGCATCCTGCTGCATCTGCAATCTGCGAAAAGCAAAATCAACCAGTAGCTGCCAGTACCGTTCAAAAATGGCGGCAAAAGCCTGCTGGTCGCCCTGCTGCATACGCTGTAACAGCACACTGTCATCCTGTATGTTTTCGATAGCGATAGCGTATGGGTTTTAGGTTATCTTTTTATTAAATTAAGAACAATTTATACCTGTTTTTGCTGCATGGCAAATTTTTCCGCCTGTAAAAAAAATTAGCTGCCGGATTACGGCATCATTATTTTTTTGTGACTACACTATAGATACAACCATAAACCATCCGGTTATGAACAGCGATGAACTACGGATTTTACTGGAAAAATTGCAGGCAGGCACGATTACCGGTGAAGAGCGACAAAAGCTGGATGCCTGGGACCAAGTGGCTGAAAAACAGGAAGGGCTTACCGCATTACTGACTGAAAATGAACGGGGTGAACTACGCAGACGATTATGGAACAATATTCAAACCCAAACGAATACCGCTGCTACGGTCATTCCAGTTTCAAAGGGCATCAAAAGAAAGTTATACGCCCGGATTGCAGTAGCCGCCAGCATCCTGGTCTTTATTACCGCAGGGACACTTTATTGGATGAACCGTTCAACTCAACCCGATATGGCCGTTCGGCAGCCCATTCAACAGCAGGATATACAGCCTGGTGGAGATAAAGCGGTTCTGACCCTGGCAGATGGCACAACCGTACAACTGGACAATTCTAAAAATGGAATGCTGGCTATACAAGGCAACGCCACCATTTTAAAACTTGATAACGGGCAAATTGCTTACAACATAGGAACAGAACAAAGCGGGGCATTGCATTACAATACTATAACAACACCCGTTGGCGGGCAATTCAAAGTAATACTTCCGGACGGGAGTAAGGTAACGCTGAATGCGGCCTCTTCACTTCACTACCCTGCACAATTCATCGGAGGCGAACGAAAAGTGACCCTGACGGGCGAAGGTTATTTTGAAATAGTGCATAATGATGCGCAACCTTTTATGGTATCGGTAAAAAATATTGAAGTGCATGATCTCGGCACTGAATTTAATATCAATGCTTACGATGATGAACCTGTCATACAAACAACATTGGTATCAGGGCTGGCCAACGTCAGGAACGGTAGTGAAATCGTAAATCTTCAGCCTGGTAAAGCTGCCAGGGTAAAAGGCGCTGATACAAAAGTGGATGATGCGGATACAGGAAGTGTTACCGCCTGGAAGAATGGCTTGTTCCAGTTTGACAATGCAGGTATAGAAACGATTATGCGGCAGGTGGCACGCTGGTACGATGTGGAAATAATATATAAAAAACAAATTGCTGAAAAACGGATAACAGGTAAGGCGTTTCGCAACTCCACTTTATCGGAGATGTTGAAAATATTAGAACTGAGTGGTATTCATTTCAAAATAGAAGGGAGAAAGATCATTATAACAGGTTAAGGCTTTTCTCATGTTAAACCCTGCACCGTTGCCTCCTTACCGTATCGGAACAAGTGTACAGGAGGCGCGGCAGCGGTTTTCTAAAAGGGATTAAAGGTTAACGGCAAGAAAAACCGCCTCGCGGTCCATGCGAAGCGGTAATAAGCTTGGGTTAACCCAATTATAAACAGCGTTGAGACTGCTATCATTCATTAACCCAAACATCCAAAGTTATGGATTTAACTGCTTATTCCCCGCCTGCCGGGGAGTTGACAAAAACCCTGCGTGTTATGAGATCGACTGAAAGGAGATCCCATCGCACCAAAAAGAAAACAATAGCGTTAGCGATGAAATTAACCGCGATACTATTACTCGGGACCTTCCTCCATGTTAGCGCCAGTGGAACTGCACAAGGTATCACACTGCAAGAAAAAAATGCTTCCCTGGAAAAGGTTTTTAAGGCTATTGAAAAGCAAACAGGTTACCTGTTCTGGTATAACAGTGCAGTGGTGCAAAACACAAAGAAGATCAACATCCAGTTAAAGAACGCAACGTTGGAGCAGGCGCTTCAGGCATGTTTTGAAGGACAGTCTTTGACCTATACTATTGTAAACAAAACCATAGTAGTAAGGCCGATCGTTCCTGAAGAGGTTAAGGAAAAGTCAGCCTTGCCACCCGTGGATGTTAAGGGACGGGTTGTAAATGAAAACGGGGAACCCATCGCAGGGGCAACCATTGCGGTTAAGGGAACTAAAATAGCAACTGCATCAAATGGCAATGGTGAATTTATTTTATCCGGCCTGAATGAAAATGCTGTGATTGTGGTTTCCAGTGTGGGGTATGAATCACAGGAAGTTAGAATATATGTGAGCCTTGAGCTGCTGATACAGTTAAAGCAAAGTATCAGTAAACTTGACGAGGTGAAAATTATTGGTTATGGAACAACAACGCAACGCTTTAATACAAGCTCTGTGTCAAAAGTTACCAGCAAAGAAATTTCAATGCAACCTGTTTCTAACCCGTTGCAAGCATTACAGGGGAGAATACCTGGATTATATATTACACAACTGACAGGTACACCAGGAGGAGGATTGACAGTTCGTTTACGTGGTCAAAACAGCATAGCTAATGGCAACGACCCTCTGTACATTATAGATGGGGTCCCTTTCACTTCGACACCTATTGGGTCAAGCATGATAAACTCCGGTATTATTGCTGGCGGAAATCCCCTCAGCAATATCAACCCTGCCGATATTGAAAGCATAGAAGTATTGAGAGATGCTGATGCTACTGCCATTTATGGTTCCCGAGGTGCAAATGGTGTAGTATTGGTCACCACTAAAAAAGGTAAAATAGGAACAACAAAGATGGACCTAAATTTTTATTCGGGTGTAGGCAAAGTTACCCGGATGATGAATCTCCTCAATACTTCTCAATATCTGATTATGCGTCGGGAAGCTTTCATGAATGATGGGGTTACTCCAACAATTAGCAACGCCAGAGACTTACTGGAATGGGATACAACCAGATATATAGATATGCAAAAGGAATTGATAGGCGGAACTGCTCACACGATGGATGTTCAGACATCAGTTTCGGGTGGTAATCAGAATACCCAGTTTTTACTTGGAGGCGGCTATCATCGTGAAAGCACGGTTTTCCCAGGCGATTATTCTGACAAAAAAATTACTGCTCATTTAAATTTGACACATGCATCCCTGAACAAGAAATTTCAACTTTCCTTTTTAGCCAGCTTTGTGTCAGACAAGAATAAATTGTTGAGCTTAGATCCGACATTAAGAGCAATAACGTTACCCCCTAATATTCCCAGTTTCTACGATTCTACCGGAAATTTAATTTGGCATACAGGAGTTTTTTTTAATCCATACGCCGACCTTCGGAAACATTTTACTATTAATTCTTCCAATCTTGTCAGCAATGCAGTCATTAGTTACGAAATTCTCACTGGCTTACAACTTAAAACCAGTATGGGATATACCCAAATGCAGATGAATGAGATATCTACCAACCCTATTGCCTCTCTTAACCCTTCATCTTCTACTAAAACGGGAAGTGCTTCTTTTGCTGATAATAGCTTTAAGACATGGATTATTGAGCCGCAATTAAATTATCAGAAAAAAGTCGGAGGAAGCGAATTGAATATTTTAATGGGTATTACGTTTAATGAGGAAGTAAGACAAGGCCAGACCTTACGTGCAACAGGGTTCATTAATGATGCATTGGTAGAAAATATAGCCGCATCCGCAGCTATATCCACATTAAATGCCCATTTTACTAAGTATCGTTACAATGCCGTCTTCGGAAGAATTAATTACCGGCTACAATCGAAATATTTACTCAATCTTACTGCCCGCCGTGATGGTTCAAGCCGTTTTGGCCCAGGAAAACAATTTGCAAACTTTGGCGCAATTGGGGCTGGCTGGATATTCTCAGAGGAGGTTTTTTTTCAAAAGAAGTTTCCATTTTTAAGCTTTGGCAAAATAAGAGGTAGTTATGGCATCACTGGAAATGACCAGTTGACGGATTACCAATACTTGGATACTTATTCGCCTACTGCTTATCCTTATATGGGCGCAGGTGGTTTATTTCCCACAAGGCTGTTTAATCCTGATTTCGCATGGGAAGTCAACAAAAAGATAGAGTCGGCTATGGAATTAGGCTTTTTAAGGGACCGCATTTTCTTCACTACCAGTTATTATCATAATCGGTCATCAAATCAGTTAGTTGGATATTCTCTGCCCCTTATCACGGGAGGAGAGTCCATTCAATTCAATCTGCCTGCAACGATTCAAAATAGCGGATGGGAATTTGAATTAAGTTCAGTAATTATTAAAACTGGAGCTTTTGTGTGGAACTCTGCCTTCAATCTGAGTATCCCTAAGAATAAACTGGTTGCTTATCCAAATTTTTCAGCATCTACATATACCAACAGTTATATTATAGGTCGATCACTATTCACGAGAAAGAAGTTTCATTATGTGGGAGTTGATCCCCAAACAGGAATTTATCAGTTTGAGGACGTGGATGGCAACGGAAGCATCTCGTCTCCGGCAGATTTACAAGGCATAAAGAAAGTTGGTCAGATTTTTCATGGGGGAATTTCTAATTCCTTCCAATATCAAAATTGGTCACTGGATATTTTCGTTCAATTTGCAAAACAAACGAATTATAATTATGTTTCTGCATATTTCCCGGCTCCTGGCAGAATGAACAACCAACCCATTTTTGTGCTTGACAGATGGCAGGACCCTGGAGATATTACCTCAATACAAAAATTCACTCAGAATACTACTTCTGAAGCTAATAGAGCTTATGTCAATAGCCAGTCTAATGGTGATAATTCCATCAGTGATGCGTCATTTATCAGGTTAAAAAATCTGTCCCTTTCCTATAACTTGCCCTTCCTGTGGATGATGAAAAATCATTTAAAAGGCGGAAAAGTATATATACAGGGGCAAAACTTGTTGACTTTAACCAGGTACAAGGGAATGGATCCTGAGAGCGGACATTTTGGTTACATTCCACCACTAAAGGTTTTGACCGCCGGTTTTCTACTAACCTTCTAAAAAAAATACCATGAATCCTCATTATATAATTGGCTTCAAAAATCTTGACAGGAAAAAATCCTGCAAAGTTTGCCAGGTCATTCAATTGGCCGGCATCTCTACTATCGTATTTTTCGTAGTCTCTTGCAAAAAATTTGTAGCGGTAGAACCACCTAAAACAGTATTAATAAGTCAAACCGTCTTTAATACAAATGCAACTGCAACTTCTGCATTACTGGGCATTTACAGTACAATGATGCAAGACCAATCTTTTGCAAGTATCAGTACAACCCGTTATACTGGGCTATCTTCGGATGAACTGACAAATTATTCAGTTGATCCGGCACAAAATGAAATCTATGAAAATTCCCTGTCAGCGGTAAACACGAATATTAAGAATTATTGGGCTGACGCATATAAATACATCTATGCCGCCAACTCTTTGATCGAAGGATTATCTCATTCAAATGGCGTAAGTGAATCCGTAAAAAGACAGCTGATTGGTGAAGCAAAATTCATCCGGGCCTTTTGCCATTTCTATTTGGTAAATTTATTTGGTGACATTCCTTTGATCACTTTGACGAATTATCATGTAAGTTCCGTGGCGGGCAGAACACCTAAAACGCAGGTATATCAGCAGATTACCGCTGATCTGATAGAAGCACAGGATTTACTTCCGGATTTCTATGTTAAGAGTGATAATTCGGTATCAACAGAAAGGACAAGGCCTAATAAATGGAGTGCAATAGCCCTATTAGCCAGGGTCTATTTATACTTACAAAACTGGTCTGATGCAGAAACTCTGGCAACGCTAATCATCAACAACACCGCTCAATTTAGCCTCGAACCGGACCTCAACAATGTGTTCCTGAAAAACAGTAAAGAATCTATATGGCAACTTTTACCTGTCAGAACTGACATGAATACCTGGGAAGGTAATAGTTTTATACTTACAGCGCCACCTTCGGGTATATTTGCCCTTTCCTTAAGTAATCAATTACAAAGTGGTTTTGAGCCTGGTGATCTCCGAAGAACAAAATGGATAGATAGTTTTTCGACAGCAAGTCAAAGCTATTATTACCCGTTCAAGTATAAGATCAAATCGGGTATGGCACTTAATGAATATTATGTAGTATTTCGACTCGCTGAACAATACTTAATAAGAGCGGAAGCACGTATGCACCAAAATAATATAACAGGTGCTATATCGGATCTGAATATTATACGAACAAGGGCTGGCCTACCAGCGCTAGTTAATACGTTGTCTTTAAATGAATGCCGTTACCATGTAGAACAGGAAAGAAGAATTGAGTTATTTGCTGAATGGGGACATCGATGGCTGGATTTAAAACGTACAGAACGAGCGGATGCAATATTGTCTGCTATAAAAACAGGATGGCAATCTGCAGATGTATTATACCCTATACCAGAATATGACATTTTAAACAATCCAAACATATCTCAGAATCCCGGCTATTAATAAACTAATTTGTATCAAACTGGAAAGAAACAGCTTTAGAAACAAACATAAAGCTGTTTCTTTTTTTTAAAAAAAAACTCGTTCATTCTAACGGTAACTTCATTTTTTGGTGACTTAATAGTATACAGCTATTGGATGAACCGATAGCCGTTACTAAAAAAATAATCACAGAAATGAATCCACGTTTGTATCCCTGTTTGTTACTTGTTTACATACAGTTTATAGCTTCAGCCCACGGGCAGCAACCTGAGAGCTTGCCTTTAAAGATTGGGAGTACCTGTCCAAATGTGAAGCTCAATAATATATTAAATTATAGTCCTGATGGCGTTGCATCATTGCATGATTTTTCTGGCGAACTTTTGCTGATTGATTTCTGGAATACACGCTGTGGGGTATGTATTAGCTCATTTCCAAAACTGGAAAAATTGCAGGAGAAATTTGCCGGGAAGTTGAAAATACTATTGGTAACTTATGAAAGTGATACGATAATACAACGCTTTTTTGCAAAAAGGCAAAAAGCCAAACATATTGTAACCACTCTTCCGGTGGTTACAGGAGATACTACCCTAAAACACTTGTTCAAACATACTTTTGAACCCCACTACGTCTGGGTTGACAAACAGAATGTAGTTAGATTCATTACAGGAGTAGAAGAAATTAGTGAAAGCAATATAGCGGCATTCTTCGAAGGGAAAAATCTAAGCTTAAAACATAAAACCGATGAAGGCTTGCCATACACTTTTTATCGGCCTCTGTTTGTTTATGGCAATGGGGGTAATGCTGATCAGTTAATGTACCATTCAGTACTTTCGGGCTATATTGAAGGGCTTCCTTCAATAGTTGGAATACTTGCAGATACCGCCAAATCATATTTCACCATAAAGGTCTTCAATGCAGATATACGGCACTTGTACCAGATTGCCTACAATGACGTAAACAGCGAAGGAAGTGGAATGTTTGGAATTCCATCAAACAGGACAATGCTGCAAGTGAAAGACACGTCTGACATTGTATCGACCTTAGAAGGTGTTTGGCATGGATCGAGAACGTATTGTTATGAGCTTATTGTTCCCCGCCATTCAAAAGGTGAAATGAAAAGAATAATGCAGGAAGATTTGAAAAGATACTTCAATCTTGATGTGACCATTAAAAAGAAAAAAATGAAATGTTTGGTATTGCGTTGTGAGGACTTGTCTGTTGTCAGTTCAAAAGGGGGAAAAAACACGGAAACAAACTATATTAATGCGCTTGGAGTTGACATGGTAAACGTTCCTTTTAAGAATCTACTAATCAAATTGAAACACGAATATCTTAAAGATTTACCTTATCCTTTTTTGGATGAAACCGGCATAACCGGAAATATTGACATGAAAATAGATGCGGATATGTATGATTGGAAAGTTCTCTCTCAGGCACTTGAGAAATACGGAATGGATTTGAGTCTTAGGGAAAGGGAAGTGGAAATCCTGATATTAAGCGAAAAACAAATTCCAATTGAATAAATTAGTTCAAAATGTCAGGTCGTACTCAACAAGATAATCCTCTTGTATGGCAATCAGCCTGTTTCCCAAAATTTGAAAGTCATCAAATTTTCTTTTTCCCATTCGCGATAAGTAGAAGCTATGTATATAACGGCCATCTTTTAAATCGTACTCATCAATAACGAAACCTTTTCCAAACAATCTTCTATCCTCGTTGTCTGCCATCATATCAGATTTTATAAACAATTTCCCATTAGCAATATAACTTGCGGCATTTATGAAAATCTGAGGGGAAGATATTGCAGTGAATTTGCTGGAGTTAATTTTTTTAACGCCCAGCTTTGAAAACCTATTGGTGTCAATCGAATTAGCTTTATATACTACATTCAGGTTACTATCTAAACAAATGAACTGGTTCCGGTAATAATAAACATAAATCACGCAGTTTGAATCGGCCTCGTAAAGTAATTGTCCATCAATATCCAGGAATCCGTCAATTTGCTTTTGAAGTGCATCATAGGAAAATTTCACTTCCTGATTCCCAGTTGCAATTTTGGCCAATACATACTGATTAAGTTGAGTGTCAATTGCTCTGACTATAAACGTTGTCGGCGAAAGAGGGCTGGCTGCAGTGAATTTGGGATGAAGGGAATTATGAAAACCGAGTTTGGGGTGACTTTTTCCAAATAGACTATAAAGATGTATTTCAGAAGTTTCCCTATTTATAACATAGATGTAAGGGCTGTCAACTTTTACTGTCACTGCTTCCTGTCTGGCTGAATCTGATTTTCCGATGTTATGCGATGATATAAAATTCAATTCATAATCATATCGCATTAGTATCAAAGGGTCACTGTAATTGCTCAGATAGATATAACTGTTCGACAATCCCGAAATATAATATCCTCCGAGATTGAGAGCCTTTGAATACATAGGAGATAAAAAAGGATTATTTCTATATTCCCTTCTGAACCCATTCTTTTTTTTATTAGGGACATCTGAAAGTTCATACAGTGCTACAATAGAAGTAATGCTTAATAAAGTACAGCATCCAAGCGTGATCAATTTTGATCTCGAAAATGTAAAACCATTTTTATTTGACTTCATAAATAAAGTTAAAAGAGGAGAATTAACAGCGGCAGCCATTAATTCTCCTCAAAACCCAGGAATCAATTTGTAGGCCTGTTAACAAATACGTCTTCGTTGCATTTATTAATTGCATACCCGCAATGTATCGTGCCTGAATTGGGGCAGGTTATTTCCTCGCAGGTTGACAAATCTAAAGCAGTTACGTCCGAACTGTTTGACACGATTGTTGCTGCTTTGGGTGCCACCGCACTTCCTATTGCAATGACAAATGCAAAAGCGAATAGCATTCTTGATTTTTTCATACAATTGAATTTAAAATAAATTAATGTCGCTTACTCTGTCGCAGGTTTTCAGCTACCCCTGATTTATCGCGATAAATAGTTTAGTTTTTTATTTAAGTGTATTTGCGTATCAACGTCAGTATTTGTCTTTCTGGGATACATTAAAATGGCAGATAGGGATAGGAAGATGAAAAAGCAATTAAATACAATATGGGCACTCCAACTCATACTTTGAATTACACCTCCGCAGGTGCATGGTATATAAAAACTAAATTGGAGGATCGCTATTAAATAAGCCGTGAACATTACCATTAAGCTAAAAGAACCATATAAGGCAATAAGACGAAACCGAGGCATAGCCAGCATAATTGCAACTACTATTTCGACCACGGGAATTATCCATGCAACCCACCCTGCGAAAGATGTCAACAAGGGCGATTTGCTTAGTTCTATCCTGAACTTCTCAAACCCCAACAGCTTGCTTGTGCCTGTATAGACAAATAATAGTATTAATAAAGAGGCGATAACATTCACAATAAGTGTCTTTTTCATAAGTATGGATTTTAGCTAATGAAAGCAAACTGATAGGAGGAGATGCGATAAACAGGATATCACTAAGATTCTTCGGAGGAGCTATTGCCTTGCTGATGGAAAAGAATTAGTCAGAAATTTTGTCCTTTCTTTAGGTGCCTGTTTCCTGTTTCAAAGGTAGTTTCATGCAATTGTCATTTCCTACGGGGAAAACCCCGTAGCGGAAAAGTTTAATATATAAACACGGGAATACGATAGAATTGCAGTCGAAAAAAAATCACGTTTCACCGAAAAAAATTGGGAAACAGCATTTCGTAGTCAGATTTTAGGGCAGTGCAATGTAATAGTTGATCCGCCAGACGGGGAGGAATTGATGCTCAATTCAGCATTCAACAGTTTTGCCCGCTGTTTCATATTGATAATGCCAATGCCATTTTTCTCATGGGTATCCTCCTCAATGAACCCGATACCGTTATCAGTTATGATCATAGTGAGCGTTTCACCTTCAAATCTCAACTTTACATCCAGCTCGGTAGCCTGGGCGTGCTTGATCACGTTATGAATAGCTTCCTGCGCAATGCGATATACCACCAACTCTTTTTCATTTCCCAGCTTACCTCTGTCCCCCTCGATTTCAAAATGGCAGGCTAACTTATGTGAATTGAGGTAGTCAAGTTCATGGTCAAGCACCTTGAGCAGTCCGTGTTTCATTATATAATCACTGCTCAGGAAATGCCCCATATTCTGGAGGTCGTCGCCGATCCCTGCCAGCATTTTATTCACCCTGTGAATGATGGCTTCCACCTCACTCTTGTTTTCAGTATCCAAAGCCACTTTAAGATTCATTTGGGCAAAGCTTACGATTTGGGAAATATGATCGTGTATTTCTGACGATATTTCGTTCATTGTCCGCTCCCGTTCTTCAATAAGTGCTCTTTGCAACCTGTCCCTTTCTGCATAATGCGCATTTTGTTTACGCTTTTGCACCCAGATAAAGCTAATCAGGGCAAAGGCAAACAGGCCTGCAAGAGCGGTGCCGGCTACGAGTACCTGGATTACATATTTATCAGCCATTATTGCTTTTTTATCATGTAAGGATATAAGTAAAAGACAATGCCGGTACCCGAATAGGTTAGTAGATTGACAAAAACAATAAACAGGTTCACAAAATGTGTATCGCCCTGGGACTGCTCAATAAAATAATCATACATAGCCCAATTGACCAGTGTGAAAGACCAGAATGCGAACCCTATTGACAGGAACCAAAAATGCGGATAGGCCCTCAGCCGCAGGTCTTCCACCGTAAACAGCAGCCTGGTATATGCAAAAATGCAAAGGAAGATCACCAATACGCTTTCAAAAATGAGAAAATAGGAATTAAACTGATCCAGTGGCTGCAGGAAGCAGATATTGCAAATACCCAACACCAGCACAAGAATGGCGAGCCAGACGCCAACATGTCTTTTAAAGAACATATCTATGGAATAATTAAAATACAGGCAGATCAGCATCAACTGCAGGATATTGAAGATGGAATACACCGGCATATTGTTCCGGTAAACCATGCCTGTGTAAAAGGCAATGCTTTCCGCAATAAAAGTGGCGGTTATCAACAGGCAAATCACTCTTGATGCCCTATCGAGCAAACGGTACCGGTACCATCCCATAAGCGCTACGCTGAGCAATAACGAAAGATAAAAATAATATAGCTGGTTCATTTTAATGGCTTAATTGGGCAGCAGGTCATTTGAAGCGGTACCTGAAGTAGGACAAGAGGTTGGACATGGCATACCATTATTTAAAACCTGCGTAGCAGGGTAAAAAATATAATCCGCATTGCTGCCATAACCTGCGATGATGAGTGTAAGCTGCCCGCTTTTATAACCACAGTTTTGACCCTGGCCACCGCTGTTGATATAAGGGAGGGTATGGGCCAGCATTATTTTCAGGCTTGTAATCCTGCCTTGCGTATCATTATTCAGCATGAGGCGAAGGGAATCTGCATCGAAAATGATAGCATGAAGGTTGGTGTCATTGCTCCCGCTGATGCTGTTCAGATAACTGGAGATCATCTTATTTGCAGAATCATTGGAAATAAACCCGCTGCCTGCAGCGCTTGATGATGTCATTGTCCTTTCTTTCGACGTTTGGCCGGAAGTACAAGCTGCAAAAAAGATACAGGAAACGGCCAGTAATTTTAATCTATTCATATAATTGGAATTTAAAAACATTTTAAAGCTCAGAATTAGCAGGTGCATGATGAGGAATTAATCCCAGTTCTACGGCATATAATACAAGGGCTGTCCTGGTGGTTACATTCATTTTTCTGAACAGGCTGTTCCTTGTCCCCTCCACACTTTTCTCTGAAACATCCAGCTTTTTCGCTATTTCCGCATAAGTAAGCTGTGTGCTGCAAAGCCTCAATACATCCATCTCCTGTTCTGTGAAATTTGGCAATTTGATCTGCTTGTGCAGAATAGCATTGAATAACGAACTGCGTGCCAGTTCAGAATGATAAATGCCCTTGTTATAGATGGATATGATAGCCTTTTCAATCTCCGATGCGTTACAGCTTTTCACCAGGAAGCCTTTGGCTCCATAGCCGATCATCCTGCAAATGGCCAGTTCTGCATCGTGCGATGTCAGCACCAGTGTTTTTACCTGGGGCCAGTTTTTTGTAAGCTCCATCTGTGTTTCATATCCATTCATGACCGGCATGTTAATATCCAGCAGGCATATATCCGGTATTGTATCCGCTTTGCTGAGCTTCTGCAAAAAATCCTTTCCATTCTTTGCCTCTATTTGTACGTTTATCCTGCCGGTACGGCAAATGAATGTCGCTATTCCTGTTCTTACCGATTCGTGATCATCAACGAATGCAATATTGATTATCGGTTGGGTCATACTACTATTCTACTGTTTCATCCGGTTGTGATGGGGCTAAAGTAGAAGCTGTAATTGTCATTTCCTACGGGGAAAACCCCGTAGTGAGAATTTGTAATATGTTGTGGCTCATATTCAATTTTGCTTTACATCTGTCTGTGACGGGCATTATTTTCAAAAAAAATTGAAAAGTTTAAACCTATTTTCCAGCAGGTTCAGATAACAATCCATTTATTTTCACTTCATAAAACATGGCATATTTTTCTTCCGGTTTTTTCCCCGTAGGCAGGCGTATCGGTGCATGGTAAATTTGTCTGAATGAAATACCTCATACACACAAACCCATATTTCACCTTCGGATATGAGTCACTGGCCATATCCCGGCCTTGAAAATTTGTCTTTGACACACTTCGCTGTATAGTTTAGCGTCACCTTTTGCCCTAACAGAATATAACAAAGGAGGGAAGATGAAAACGTTTACTAACGGCGAACTGGCCGAGATGCAGACAGTATTGCAGGAGATTGCTGATACCAGCGAAAACAACCTTCAGGCTGCTGAGCGGTCCTACCAGGTTGTACAACGGTACCTGCAAAAGCTGAAGGAATTTATCCTGTCCCGCGGCTTTAAGGACAAGGCAGAAGAAATTCATTTTTTCAAGTACCTGAAGCCTTTGTACCTGAAACAGCTTATTTATTTCAAAGAAGTCTTTCACCTCGAAGCGGGTTTGCCTTTGGCAGATGAGCATTTAGTGCAACAATATTATAAACAGTTTACAGAACGCATTAATGGTTTCTTTGAACGGAATCACCGGTTCTACATTTACCACAGAACGGGCAAAACGGACCAGGATGAAGTATTCTTTACCCGTGGCGCCAACCATGGCACTCTGTTGCCGGAATACATCCTGGATATTGACCCGGAATTTTCAACGCTCTATAGTTTTAAGCTGGCCAAAATACTGGCCTACGAAAAGCTGAATGCCTATATCCGCCATGCGATTCATCAACAAGTAAACGGCTCATCCCAAACAGGAGCTTCGGAGCTGGCGCAGGTATCCCTTCCCTGGACCGATAAAAAAACCGGCCTTATCGAAATCCTGTATGCCCTCCAAAGCATGGGTTCGCTCAATAATTCCAAAGCTGAACTGAGGCAGATCGCAAGGCTGTTTGAAGTTGCTTTCCATATTGACCTGGGCAACTACTCCCGCGCCTTCCAGGAAATACGCCTGCGCAAAAAGGGGCGTGCCCAGTTCCTTGACCGGATGAAGGAAATGCTGATCAAAAGAATGGATGAGGCGGATGAGTATTTTTAAGAAATTAAATAATGTTTAATAAAATAAACAATTTTCCTACCTTTGTTTATCATATAAAACATTATGAAGGAAAAACTTGTCATAACCCCTAAGGGCGCCAAAGTGTTGGCCACCATGGGTGAAAATATAAAGTTAGCAAGGCTCAGGAGAAAATTAAGCACTGAACAGGTAGCGGAACGTGCGAACATAAGCCGGGCCACACTCTGGCAAATAGAAAAAGGAACGCCTTCCGTAGCTATGGGGGCTTATTTCCTTGTATTGTTTGTTTTGGGACTGGAAAAGGATTTTTTGAAGATTGCCGCCGACGATGAATTAGGCCGTAAACTCCAGGATGCCGGCCTGATCACAAAAGAAAGAGCGCCAAAAAGAAAAATAAAAAAGGATGGCAAACAATAGAACCATATATGTGTATGCGGACTGGGTCGGGTTGGAAGGTTCAACTCTGATGGGTGTATTATCTGCCAGCTTCGTCAGGGGGAAAGAGATTTTTTCCTTTGAATACGATAACGACTGGCTGAAATCCGGCAATTCCCTTAACCTTGATCCTAACCTGCAACTGTACGGTGGGCCACAATATAACAGTGAAGACAAACCGAATTTTGGTTTATTCCTCGATTCCTCACCCGACAGATGGGGAAGAGTGCTGATGAAAAGAAGGGAAGCCATTATAGCCAGGAAGGAAGGCAGAAAACCCCATACACTTTTTGAGTCTGATTTTCTGTTGGGCGTATACGATGAGCACCGCATGGGCGGTTTACGGTTCAAAACTGACCCTGAAGGTCCATTCCTTAGTACGGAAAAAACTTTAGCCACCCCGCCCTGGGCATCCCTGAGAGAGCTGGAACATGCCAGCCTGGAATTGGAAAAAGATGAAGATAAAGAAGACGACGAAGCATTAAAGTGGTTGAATATGCTGATCGCCCCCGGTTCTTCGCTCGGCGGCGCAAGGCCAAAAGCAAGTATCCAGGATCCGAAAGGAAATTTATGGATTGCCAAGTTCCCGAGCGGCAACGATGAATGGAATATCGGCGCATGGGAAATGGTTGCTTTCACAATTGCTTCCGATGCCGGCATCCGTGTTTCATCCGTTATGGCAAAACAATTTTCCGGCAAGCATCATACTTTCCTAAACAAACGGTTTGACCGGAATGAAAAAGGTGAACGGATACATTTTGCATCTGCCATGACCCTGTTAGGGTATAACGACGGAGCGGACCATCACGCCGGCGTGAGCTACCTGGAACTTGCCGAATTCATTATGCAAAACGGGAGCCATGTAGATGAAGAATTAAAAGAACTCTGGAAACGGATTGTCTTAAATATCTGTATTAAAAATACGGACGACCATTTGCGCAATCATGGTTTCCTGCTCACCGATTCCGGATGGGTTTTGTCTCCTATATACGATGTTAATCCTTTCCCGGATGGAACGGGGTTAACGCTCAACATTTCCGAGGATGATAATGCGCTTGATCCCGGCCTGGCGTTATCTGTAGCCGGGTATTTCAGGTTAAAAGAAAAAGAAGCGACAGCTATTGTTGAACAAATAAAATCCGCTGTGAGCAATTGGCGGAAGATTGCACAGGATATCGGAATTTCAAAGCAGGAGCAGGCCATAATGGAGCCTGCATTTATAACCGGCTGACCCTCCCTGCCGGATTACTTCTTTCTGAGCCCGAAAAACTTATTTTTCAGAGTACGGTATAGATTGTGAATAATATTCACAGGAATTGCGTATTCCTCATCAGTAACAATGCCTTTCCGTGTCCCAGCCCTGGATCTTCTCATAATTCCATCCAAAAAATACTTCAAAATAAATTTTACCGAATACGGTACAAATTGTGAAAAAGCCCTTTCGACACAATCCATATTTGCATTGTAAACAAACGGGAACAGATCCCGGATAACTTAAAACAAAACCAACTATATGCTTAGCAATGTAACATGGAAAGAGTACCTGGTGGCTTTGGGTGTATTGCTGCTGTTATATTACCTGCTCATAGGTATAAAATATTACCGGAAAGAAATTAAAAACCTGTTGCGGGGTAAAAGAGCAAGGCCCGTTTTTAATATCCATTCTGAGCAATCATCAGAAGAAGTATCCTTAGAAGAACTGGAAGCAGTTGTATTTGACCTGAGATATGCGATCCTGGAAAAGGCAGGCAAAAACACCAGCAGGCAGGAATTGCTCCGGCAATTATCTGAACGGCTGGCAAACTATACCGGGTTACGGAAGCCCGCCTATAGGGTCGCAATCAATAATGCGGTCATACGATATGCCAAAGAAAACTGCGGGATTGAATTCAGTGAAGAGGAATTGAATGAAACATGGGAACGGTTATCCCGCAGGTAGGCCGTACCGGCGAGGTGTTGTAAGTGAAGGTGAAGTGGTACGGCGACAGCTCATGCTGCCAGGTGAGTGGTAATAAAACAAGTGTGGTTAGGTTGGCAGCACTAGGGCGCCTTCCGCCCTCCCCCTCCCGGTAATAACCGGGACGGGGGAGGTAAACGGAAGGTTTTTAAAAAAGAACCAATTTAAACTGTGAGTAATGAAACAAAAGAAACAGGTACTAGATACCGGGAGAAAAGGAAAACAAGGACGATTTGTATGGCTTACGCTTTCTATATGCCTGTGTAGCATATTAATGTTTTGCACTACAGTATTGGCGCAGGATGGCAACGCGGGCATCCAGGAGGCGAACCAGAAAGTGCGCAGCTATTTTGACAGCGGCACTAACCTGATGTACGCCGTAGGCGCATTGCTGGGACTGATAGGCGCCGTAAAGGTCTACCAGAAATGGAACGCAGGCGATCCCGATACCGGGAAAGTGGCGGCGGCCTGGTTTGGCAGTTGCGTATTCCTGGTAATCGTAGCCACCGTTATCAAATCATTCTTTGGTGTATAGCTAACTTTACAGCTGATCAAAAACGGAGATGATGAAAACTGAATTGAAAGAAAAACTGCACAGCTACATTGTTGAGAACAATCCTGAACTGGTGCTAAACCTGCAGGGTAGTTTATCGGTGACAAAATACCTTGAAGAAAAGGTATCGGCGATCCAGCCGATGCTGGACAGTCTTGAAGCGGCAAGTAAACCATCTTATATCATCGAAGAACTGTGCATGAACGAGCTGACCAAAGATCTGCGGCCATCAAAGTTCAATTACATCAAAGAAATACTGGAAGCGGAATTTGAAGAAGTTTTTAATAAGCTTCGCGACAGTGGTGTATTGACCTATGAAATCGTCAATATGATCACCGCCTGCAACCCGGTATTTGAAGAAATGGGCTTCAGCGAAGACAGGGCCGAAGACAGGAAGCTGCGTTATGCGGTGACGGGAACGATACAGGAGTACCTGGAAAAGAAATAAGAAAGCTATTGGATAATGTGTGTGAAGGAATCAAGTGAAGTATGGCTTTTAATATCCATCAAAAATTAAGGGACAATATCGCTGCCATCCGCATCGCCCTGGAATGGGAACAGGGTAAAACCCTCAGCGAGGCGGATATAACTGCATTGCAGCGTTATTGCGGTTTTGGCGGTATCAAAGCTGTACTCTTTCCCGATGCGCCAAAAGAGGAATGGATGAAGCTGGGCGCTTCCGAAACCGACCTGCGCTTGCATGAAGATATACAGGACCTGCACCAACTGCTGAAAACGCAGTTAGCCGAAACGGACTATAAAGAAGTTGTTCAATCCATAAAGAACAGTGTTCTGACGGCATTTTATACGCCTGCTTTTGTTCCGGGGACATTATACCGTGTTTTGCAGGAAAAAGGTGTAGAGCCGCAACACCTGTACGAACCCAGCAGCGGTGCCGGCATATTTATCACTGAATCGGTTAAAGCATTTCCGGGGCTGCAATCCGTTACCGCGGTTGAAAAAGACATCCTCACCGCGAAGGTATTGCAGGCCATCAGCAGCACACTGCCCGTGCCCGCCCTGGTGCATACCAAAGGCTTTGAACAAACGCCTGTCAGCGACAACGGGAAATATGATCTTATTGTGAGCAATATCCCCTTCGGCAATTTTTCCGTTTACGACCCCGCTTATCCAGACAAAGCCATTTCAGGTAAAATACATAACTATTTCTTCGCAAAGGGGCTGGACAAAATAGCCGATGGCGGGATACTTGCTTATATCACCACCGACGCATTCCTGAACAACCCTTCCAACCGGCAGGCAAGGGAATGGATGTTTGCAAGGGCCGATTTTGTCAGCCTGGCTGTGTTGCCGGATAACCTGATGAAAGACACCGGCAATACCGAAGCCCCCAGCCACCTGCTGGTGGTGCAGAAAAATGAATTCAAGCAAGGGCTTAGCGAAACAGAACATGAGCTGGTCGCCACTGTTCAGAAAGAAAATGAGTTCGGTGTTTTTTCACTGAACCAATATATAGAACTGCACCCGGAGGTCATAGCAGCCGATACCGTCAGGCCCGGTAAAAACCAATACGGGCAGGCGCATACGGAAATATGGCAGCAGGGCGAGCTGGAAAACACGGGAAAAATAATTGCCGCTTTGCTGTCGGAAGGTTTTGGCAAACGTTTCAGCCCCCAGGCTTTTCAAAACACGCAGCTATCGGTAGGCATCACCAATGCCGGCACAAAAAAACAATTGAGTTTTTTACCGGTACCGGAAAACAAAAACGATAACAGCCAGGTACAACTGGGCCTGTTCGACACTGCCCCCGCTGATAACGCCAACCGTGCATTGGCCTACCTCGGCGAAGAAGACCTGGCCATGGTAAGCAGGCATTCGGCAAGAGTGGTGAGCACCATCAGCACGACCAGCCAGCCCACCCATGAAACCATCGTGCTGCTGGCCGCACAAACCAACAGCGGCAACCGATATGTATATAAACTCTGTTCCAATACTGCTGAACTAAAGCCATCAGCCAACTGGATGAGCGGTGTATCATTGCAGTCAGCCCTGCAGCAACTGTCAGAAGAATTACGTCATTACAACTACCAATACATATACAAGGGCGACCAGACGCTGGAAGCATTTTTCAAATTGCAGCGGGACGGATCACGTCTGATTACAGACGCCAAACCTCATTACAAAGAGGGTATGCTGCTGGTTCATGGTGATGCTATTAACAGGATACAGCATATAGATATTTCTTCCGGCCAGGCAGAACTGCAATCACTGTCCCTGTCCGAAAACCGCACCGGTTTTCTGAAGCAGTATATTCATTTGCGCGACAACTACCTGCAATTAGCAGCTGACCCGGAAAACGAAAGCCTGCGTTCAGCTTTGAGACAAAGTTATGAGGAATTTACAGGAAGGCATGGGATGCTCAATCACCCGGTGAACAAAAAATTGATACAGGAAGACGAAGCATTTGCCTTTACTATATTATCATCACTGGAACGACGGGATGGCGACAATTTTCTCCGCTCGGATATATTATCTGAATCCTTACAGCCTAAGGAAACAGATTTCCATACTGATGATCCCATAGAAGCGCTGGCACGCAGCCTGAACGATAAAGGCAATGTGGACATAGGGTTTATTGAATCGGCAACAGGGCTTTCCGATACCGAAGTGATACAGGGCCTGGAGCATCATATCTACCTGAACCCCGTTACCAGGCAGTGGGAAACAGCAGACCAGTACCTCTCCGGCAAGGTGGTGGAAAAATTCAGCGCCGTGCAAAAGATAGCGGAGGCCGAACCGGAGAACCCTTATATCCGCCAAAGCCTCGAAGCCATCCAAAAAGTGCAGCCTGAACGCATCCCGTTTGAACTATTGGACTTTAACCTGGGCGAACGCTGGCTACCCGGCAGCTATTATGACCGCTTCGCCAGCGAGATTTTTGAAACAGATACGGAAGTCAGATACTTTTCATCGCTGGACACTTTTAAAGTGGAAGCCAAAGGCTGGAATGTAAAACTCTCGCAGGAATATGCAGTCACTCCTAAAAACGGCCGTACCATGTACGGCGAGTCACTGCTGGAAAATGCGCTGGAAAATACTACCCCTTTTTTCACCTACGAAATAGAGGCCGGGGACAAAACCATTAGGGTGCCTGATAACGAAGCGATACAGCTTGCCCACCAGAAGATAGAAAACATCCGCAACCGTTTTCTCGAGTGGCTGCAACAACTGCCGCAGCAGGATAAAAAAGAACTGGAGCAGCTCTATAACGATACCTTCAATTGCTATGTGCTACGGGAATATTACGGCAGCCATCTTACATTTCCCGGCCTGGACAAAAAAGCGCTGGGCATCGAAGACCTGTACAGCTCACAGAAAAACGCAGCCTGGCGCATCGTACAGAACAGGGGCGCCCTGGTGGACCATGAAGTGGGATTAGGGAAAACCCTTACCATGATCGTGTCGGCGCAGGAGATGAAACGGCTGGGCATCATTCACAAACCGATGATACTGGCGCTGAAGGCCAATGTGAACCAGGTAAGGGATACTTACCGTAAAGCCTACCCTAAAGCTAAGATACTGGCCCCCGGCGAAAACGATTTTACCCCTGAAAAAAGGCTGCGCCTCTTTCATGAGATCAAAAACAATAATTGGGACTGCATCATCCTTACCCACGACCAGTTCAGTAAAATACCGCAGTCTCCCGAAGTGCAGCGCGACATATTCCAGGCTGAACTGGACAACGTGGAACGCGACCTGGAAACTATCCGTGACCTGGGAGGCGACATATCCCGCCGGATGCTCAAAGGGCTGGAGATACGCAAGAACAACCTGGAGGGCAAGCTGAAATCGGTACTGGCGGCTATCGAAGAAAAAAAGGATGCAGGTATCAGCTTTAAAGAACTGGGTGTTGACCATCTGTTCGTGGATGAATCGCACAAGTTCAAGAACCTCACTTTCACCACCCGTCACAACAGGGTGGCCGGCCTGGGGAACATGGAAGGCAGCCAGAAGGCGCTGAACATGCTATTTGCCGTAAGGACCCTGCAGCAGAAATTCGATGCCGACCTCTGCGTTACCTTTTTGTCCGGCACACCCATTTCCAACAGCCTGACCGAAATGTACCTGTTGTTCAAATACCTGCGCCCGAAAGAAATGGAAAGGCAGCGTATTGAGAATTTCGACGCCTGGGCGGCGGTCTTCGCACGCAAAACAACGGATTTTGAATTCTCCGTTACCAACGAGATCATAGCCAAAGAGCGTTTCCGCCACTTCATCAAAGTGCCGGAGCTGGCTTTGTTCTATAACGAGATCACAGATTATAAAACCGCACAACATATCAGCCTCGATAAACCGGCGCTGAAAGAAGTGTTGGTCAATATCAAACCCACACCCGACCAGCAGGACTTCATCAAAAAGCTGATGGCTTTTGCCAAAACAGGTGACGCCACTCTCATCGGCAGGGCGCCTTTAACCGATTCCGAAGACAAGGGGCGTATGCTGCTGGCTACCAACTATGCCAAAAAAATGTCAGCCGACATGCGGCTGATCAGTGAACGCTATGAAGACCATCCCGATAACAAAGTGAATGTATGCGCCCGTAAATTGGCCGAACTGCATACCCTGACCGCAGAGCATAAAGGAACACAGATCGTTTTTTGTGATATAGGCACACCCAAACCCGGTGAGTTCAATATATATGACGCATTAAAAGAAAAACTGGTCAGGGACTTTAACATACCGGCGCATGAGGTCAGCTTTATACATGACTGGACGGATAAAAAGAAACCGGAGCTGTTCCGTAAAATGAACAACGGCGACATCCGCATACTGGTAGGCAGCACCGAAAAAGCCGGCACGGGGCTGAACGTACAACGGCGGGTCATCGCCATGCACCACCTCGACATACCCTGGAAACCCGCCGAACTGGAACAGCGCAACGGCCGTGGCGCCAGGCAGGGCAACCTGGTTGCCAAAAAAGATTATGACAACAAAGTGCACAACTATATCTATGCGGTAGAGCAATCGCTGGACAATTATAAGTTCAACCTGCTGAAAAACAAGCAAACCTTTATCAGCCAGATGAAAAACTGTGAGCTCAATGTACGCACCATTGACGAAGGGGCTATAGATGAAAAGAGCGGCATGAACTTTTCGGAATACATCGCCATTTTGTCCGGCGATACTTCGCTGCTCGAAAAATCAAAGCTGGAAAAGAAAATCGCCGTGGTGGAAGGATTGAAAAAAGCCCATTTCCGCGAAGCGGCACATGCTAAATTCCGGCTGGAAAACATGATCACCGAAAAAGAACATGCGGTAACAACCCTTTCAAAGCTAACTGCCGATGAAAGTTTTTATAAAGAGCGGCTGCAATATGAAAAAGACGGCAGCAAAGCCAATCCTGTACAATTAAATGGACTGTCCACGGCCGAAGCTGAAGCCATTGGCAGGCAGATCATTCATCTGTATAAAAGCAACCTTACAGACAGTGAAGCCAGGATCGGCAGCCTTTATGGTTTTGACCTGTATATACGCCGCCATCGTGAAATGCTGTTCGAGGAAGGCAGAAGTTATGAGCATATTTACAACACTTTTTATGCGGAGCGTGAGGGAACAGGAATCAAATACACCTATAACCAGGGGCATCCCAACATTGACAATCCTAAACTGGCCGCCCGCCATTTTCTGAACGCCATTGACCGGGTCGGCAGCCTGAAAGAAAAATATGAAAAAACGGTAGCAGACTTGGGAAAGGAAATCCCGGTAGTACAGGAAATAGCTGCCAAACCTTTTGCCAAAGAGCAGGAACTGGCGGAAATGAAAAACAGGCTCTCGAAACTGGAAAGGGAAATAGCCCTGAAAATACAGGAAAAGCAGATGAAGGAAAAGGAGCAATATGCAGCTGAAATAATAGAAACGGATAATGACCTGGAAACCGTACCCGTAATAAAAATGGAACAAAAGCCTTCCGTGGACACCGTGAAACAAAACCACGGCACAACCCAGGGCGTAGTGCGGACAAGGAAATCGAGAGGATTGAGAATGTAAAAGTAATACAAATGGCAAACAGTGTATACCATATCAACAAGGGCATTAATAAAAGTATCGAGTTCCGCGGGCTGAAGGCGCAATATATATGGTACCTGGGCGGGGGCGTCATCTTCCTGCTCATCGTTTTTGCAGCCATGTACATAAGCGGCATCCCTTCTTTGGTCTGCATAGCGGTAGTTGCGCTTGCCGGCATGGCGCTGGTGATAAAAATATACAGCCTGAGTAACAAATACGGCGAGCATGGCATGATGAAAGCTATAGCCAGGCGCAGCATACCACAAAGGGTAACATGCCATAGCAGGAAGATATTCATAAAGCATTAATAATATATTTTATGCAAAAAATACTACCACAGGTGATCATAGCCGGAACCGCATTCCTTATAGATGCGGCTAAGGAGGAATTAAGGGATGCTGCGGACACAGGCAACCGTATTCGGTTTGACAAGCTTAAAGATGAAGGTGGCTATTTTACCATGTTGTATGATGTCAACAGTAAAAATATATGGACAAACCTGGTCGCAGCTGATGAAAAGAACGATCATCTAAGGAAAATTATTCTGCCGGCGCTTATACTGTCAAAGAACCAGGCTATCAGTGATGAGCTTGCCCGCAGTATCAATCAACTGAGCAGTGAAAGGAACTGGGGCATATACGCTGTAAATGGGCAATTGGCGAGGAGACTTGCAGGCGAACTTCCGGGTATAAATATTGATGGCAGCCGGTTTATCGTTGACTGGAGACTTAAAGAATTAAGGGATGCAAATGATGTAAGCAGGAAAATTGACCTTTCGCGACTGGACATGAACGAAGAAGGTACGGAATATGTTTGCCTGTACCATACGAAAAGCAAAGAGGTCATTTATAATGCCGGAGCTTACCAGGCGGATGACCATGTCGCCATACTCCGCATACCCTATGAACTCAAACTGGACCCTGTCGCCGTGGCCAGGCAATACGGCTTAAAAGAAACAGAGTTGCTGGAAAAATTTCCTATGCAGGAGGTTCTAAATGCCAGGCTGGAACCTATAGACAATCGCATTCGACAGTCCCAAAAAATACAGCAAAAAAACAAGCAGCAAAAACTCCGCAGTGGTAAACGAAAAGGGAAACGACTCTAAACAGGAAAATACTTAAGTGAAGGCAAAACAGTGAAGATGGAAAAGCGGATGGAAGACATATTACCGGTAATGGCCGTGGAGCAGGATTGCATACTGAGCAAACAGGGAGATATTACTATCGCCTTCAAGGCGGAGCTACCGGAAATTTTTACCCTTAGCGACCAGGAATACGAAGCCTTTCACCAGGCATGGATCAAAGCCATTAAAATACTCCCCAGGCATTCCGTGTTCCACAAGCAGGACTGGTTCATAGATAGCAGCCATAAGGCTGATTTCCTGGAGGGAGATTACAGTTTTTTATCGCGCAGCAGCGAACGGTTCTTTAATGAACGGCCATACCTGGACCATTGCTGTTATATTTTCCTGGCCAAAAAACCGGCAGGCAGAAAGCTGTCCAGCTCTCTTTTTTCCAACCTGCTCAGGACAGCGATCGTACCTGAACAAACACTGAAGCCGCAATTGGTGCAGGATTTCATTGACAGCGCCGGGCAGTTCAAACGGATACTGGAAGACAGCGGGTTTGTAAAGCTCAGAAGATTGAGGAACGAAGAACTACTGAGTAATGCACAGAAATCAGGAATCATTGAAAAATACCTCCGGTTATCCGAATCCAATCTGCTCTGCGATATTGAATTTAAAGATGGTATCCGGGTGGGTGATAAACAGGTGCAGTTATTTACTTTATCCAATGCAGAAGATCTGCCGGCGCTTTGCGGCTCGCGTATCAACTATGATAAGTATTCTACCGATAAAACAAAATTCTCCGTCGGTTTTGCATCCACGCTGGGACAGTTGCTTCCCTGCAATCATATATACAATCAATTTGTATTTATCGAAGATGCGCAGGCTACGATCAAGCGGCTGGAAAGCAAAAGGCTCCGGTTGCAAAGCTTATCGGCATATTCCAGGGAGAACGCAATAAGCCGGGATGCCACCAATGATTTTTTAAATGAAGCCATTAGTCAGCAACGCTTGCCTGTGAAAGCCCATTTTAATGTGCTGGTATGGACCAATGATAAAGATGAACTGAAGGATATAAAAAACCTGGTTTCATCAGGACTTGCGCAAATGGATGCGGTGGCCAGGATAGAAACGGCAGGCGCCCCGCAGATATATTGGGCGGGCATCCCCGGTAATGAACCTGATTTTCCTATGAACGACAGCTTCGACACCTTTGCAGAACAAGCCTGTTGTTTCTTCAACCTTGAAACCAATTACCGCTCTTCTTTATCGCCCGTGGGGCTTCGTTTGGGGGACCGGCTGACGGGCAGGCCGGTGCATGTGGACATCAGCGATGAGCCGATGAAAAAAGGCATCTGCACCAACCGGAACAAATTCATACTGGGCCCCAGCGGCAGCGGCAAATCTTTCTTCACCAACCATATGGTGCGCAGTTACTATGAACAGGGTACCCATATCGTACTGGTGGATGTAGGACATAGCTATAAAGGGCTTTGCGATATGGTGAAAGGATACTATTTCACTTATGACGAAAAGAACCCTATAAAATTTAACCCCTTTTATATCGGCGAAGGCGACAGCCTGGACACGGAGAAAAAAGAGAGCATTAAAACTTTATTGCTGGCGCTTTGGAAAAAAGACAACGAGACCTTCAACCGCAGCGAATACGTAGCACTTTCCAATGCACTTCAATTGTATTATGAAAAGCTGGCAAAGGACAACAGTATCTTTCCCTGCTTCAACAGCTTTTACGAGTTTTTGCAGCACGAGTTTATCAAAAAGCTGGAACAGGACAGGGTTAAGGAAAAGGACTTTGATGTAAATAACTTTCTCTATGTATTGCGCCCTTATTACAAAGGCGGTGAATTTGATTACCTGCTGAATGCCACCGAAAACCTTGAGTTACTGAAAGAGCGGTTTATCGTTTTTGAACTGGATAATATCAAAGACCACCCGATATTATTCCCCGTTGTTACCATTATTATCATGGAGGTATTCATCTCCAAAATGCGCAAGCTAAAAGGCATCCGTAAAATGATACTGATTGAAGAAGCATGGAAGGCGATTGCAAAGGAAGGCATGGCGGAGTATATCAAATACCTGTTCAAAACAGTACGGAAATTTTTTGGGGAAGCGATTGTTGTTACCCAGGAGGTGGAAGATATTATTTCATCTCCTGTTGTAAAACAAGCTATCATCAATAACAGCGACTGCAAGATACTCTTAGACCAATCCAAGTACCAGAACAAATTCGACCAGGTGCAGGAACTGCTTGGGCTGACCGAAAAGGAAAAAGCATTGATACTATCGGTCAACAAGGCCAATGATCCTGCCCGAAAGTATAAGGAGGTGTTCATATCACTGGGCGGGATGATGTCTAAAGTGTACAGAACGGAAGTGTCGCCCGAAGAATACTTTGTTTATACAACGGAGGAAAAAGAAAAAGTGAAAGTGACAGAATATGCCGCCCGTTATGGCAGCATGGAAAAAGGCATTGCGGCGCTGGTGCGGGATATGAATGAAGCATGACTGTTTAAAAGACAAAAGAAATGAAGAAGATATTAGTGTTAACGGCAACAATGGTTATGTTGGCCATAGCTCCTGTCCAAACCAGGGCGCAAATCCCCATTGTGGACATCATCAAAAAGGGTGTCGCAAAAGTGATCAAAGCTATAGACCTTCAAATACAACGGCAACAAAACAAGGTTATCTGGCTGCAGAATGCGCAAAAAAACCTGGAAAACACTATGTCCAAACTGAAGCTGCAGGAAATTTCCGACTGGACTGAAAAACAAAAGGAACTATACCAGGGATATTTTGACGAACTGCACAAGGTAAAAACCATCATCAGTTACTACCACCGCATCAAGGAAATAACACAAATGCAGGTGCGTATCGTGGAAAACTATAAAAGAGCATGGGGCCTGTTGCAACAGGACAAACATTTTACAGCAGATGAACTTGCCTATATGCAGAAAGTATATAGCGGCATACTGGCAGAAAGCATTAACAACCTCGACAGGCTGCTGCTGGTCATCAACTCATTTCAACTGCAGATGAGCGACGCAAAAAGACTGGAGCTTGTCCATGCCGCGGCCGAAGGTATGGAAACCAACTACCACGACCTGGACCGGTTCAACCGTCAGAATATGATGCTGAGCCTGCAAAGGGCCAGAACGCAAAAAGACGTGGAGGTAGTGAAAAAATTGTACGGACTGAAATAAAAAACGATGAAAAAAATAATTACAATCCTGTTATGTATAGCCATGTTTTCAACGGCTGAAGCGCAGACCTGGGATGAATGGTTCAGGCAGAAAAAAACGCAGCGTAAATACCTGCTGGAACAGATCGCTGCTCTGAAAATGTATAACAGCTACCTGCAAAAAGGGTACGCCATCGTAAAGGACGGGCTGCACAGCATCGGACAGTTCAAAGACGGTGAATTGAACCTGCACGCCGGTTTCTTCCTTTCTCTGAAAACTGTAAACCCGAACATAAAAAAACATCCGTCCGCAAGGGCGATTGTGGATATGCAGTTGCAGATTGACAAGTTGATCAAGACATCGCGCAAACAAGTGGCGTCAGAAACTTATGTCACCGGAGCGGAAAGGCAATATATCTACAGGGTTTATGACCGCCTGCTGGATGACTGCCAGGCGACGATAGATGAACTGGAAACCATACTGACCGATAATGAGCTGGAGCTAAAAGACGATGAACGTACGCGCCGTTTAGACAAACTTCTGGCCGGTACCCATTCACAATGGTCATTTGCAAAAAATTTCACCAACAGCGTAGCCCTGCTGGCCGTTGCGAGAAAAAAAGAACAAAAGGATATTGAACACAGCCGTTTGTTATACGGCATCAAATGAAACGTGTATGAGAAAGAAACTACTGTTGCTGTTCATGATCATTGGTATAAACCCTTTCCTGTACGGGCAAAGCCAGGAAATAGCGCAACTGCTGCTGAACGTGGAGAAGCTGGCGCAGCTGAAACAGATACTCAGCGACATGGAAAAAGGTTATGAGATTGTCAGCAAAGGCTACAATGCCGTCAAAGACCTGTCGCAGGGAAATTTCAGCCTGCACAAAACTTTTCTCGACGGGTTGATGGAAGTAAGCCCGGCAGTAAAAAAATACAAAAAAGTGGCAGACATCATCAACTACCAGTTGCTGCTGGTACGTGAATACAAAAATGCCTGGAGCCGTTTCAAACAAAGCGGCTATTTCAGCGATGATGAGATCGCTTACCTGGGAAGGGTGTACGACAACCTCTTCCGGCGCAGCCTGCGCAACCTGGATGAGCTCACGATGGTGGTAACAGCCGGCCAGCTACGCATGAGCGATGACGAACGCCTCAGCGCCATTGACCGCATTCACCTGGACATGCGCGACAAACTCGACTTCTTGCGAAGCTTCAACAATAACACCAGCCTGCTGGGACTTCAGCGGGCCAAAGAACTCAATGATGTGAAAACGATGCGTGGTATCTATGGTATAAAAGACTAAACAAAACGAAATATGGCAAAGTGGATGAGAACTGCCTGCATGGCGGTTGCGGGGATGGTATTGCCCTTTATAAGCCGGGCGCAGGACCTGGCGGATAAAATGAACGGTATGCAGGGTGTGCTGGAACAACTCTATGAAGATATGCTGCCCTTATGCAGCCAACTGATAAGCGTGGGCCAGGGAATTGCGGGTTTTGCGGCTACCTGGTACATAGCGTCCCGTGTATGGCGGCATATCGCCAATGCCGAACCGATAGACTTCTACCCCTTGTTCAGGCCCTTCGTGATCGGCTTCTGTATTATCATCTTTCCCTCAGTGATTGCACTTATGAATGGAATCCTGAAACCGACTGTTACAGCCACCTCCGACATGGTGAAGGGTTCCGACAAAGCGATTGCCGAACTCCTGAAACGCAAAGAAGAGGCGATCAAGGACTCGGTGCCATGGCAAATCTACGTCGGCGAATCCGGCAGCGGCGACAGGGACAGGTGGTACAAATATACCCATGACGATGCCGACCCTTCAGATGAAGGTTTTTTCGAGAGCATCGGCAACGACATCAGGTTCGCATTGGACAAAGCCCGTTACAACTTCCGCAATTCCATAAAGGAATGGATGAGTGAAGTGTTGCGGGTACTGTATGAAGCGGCGGCGCTTTGTATCAATACGCTCCGCACTTTTCAACTGGTGGTGCTGGCTATCCTGGGCCCGCTGGTATTCGGCATAGCCGTATTCGACGGCTTCCAGCATAGCCTTACCTCATGGATGGCCCGTTACATCAACATCTTTTTATGGTTGCCTGTCGCCAACATATTCGGCTTTATCATCGGTAACGTGCAGCAGAAAATGATAGAGCTGGATATTGAACAAATACAGCAGGCAGGCGATACCGTCTTCAGTTCTACCGACGCAGCCTATCTCGTATTCCTTATCATCGGTATTGTAGGCTACTTCACAGTTCCGTCTGTCGCCAATTATATCGTAAACGCCGGCAGTGCCGGGGCATTCGTTCAAAAGATCACCAACATGACAGCAGTAGGCGGCGGCAGGGTGGCATCCGCCGGTATGGCTGCGGGCATGGCGGTGGGTGGACGCGCCGTGGAAGGAGTGAAAAATATTGCCAAAACACCCGGGTACATCAGTGAAGGATACCACAGCAAAGACAATGCTGGCAGCAGCGGCAGCGGGGGGTATATGGCAGACAAGCTATCAGGTAAAAGCTAACACATCAAACCAATCTTTTTATGTTCAGAAAAACTAAAAGCATCAACGACGCATTCCGGCATATCCGCAGCTTCAGCCTGCTGCTGATAACCAGCTGCATACTCTTATGCTGTTACTGCATCTACAAAAGTTTCAGCATGGTCACAGCCACGCAGCAACGGATATACATCCTGGCCAACGGCAAGGCGCTGGAAGTTTTTTCCAGCGACCGCAGGGATAATATTCCGGTAGAAGCCCGGGATCACGTAAAGACATTTCACCAGCTTTTTTTTACCCTGGACCCGGATGATAAGGTAATACATACCAATATCACCAAAGCCCTGTACCTCGCCGATGGTTCTGCGAAACGGGCCTACGATGACCTGAAAGAGAAAGGGTACTATACCAACATCATCGCGGGCAATATCAGCCAGCAGGTGATTGTGGACAGCGTATCCGTTGACATCAACGAATATCCTTACCGCTTCCGCTGTTATGCCACCCAAAACATCATACGCGCCACCAGCACCGTATCCAGGATACTGATCACCGAAGGTACGCTGCGCAATGTCAGCCGGTCCGACAACAATCCCCATGGCTTCCTGATCGAACGCTGGGCAACTATAGAAAACAGGGACATCAAAATCACAAACAGGTAATATGTTTTTATTCAGAAGGAAAAAAACGAAGAAAAAAGAAACCGAAGCGCTGGGCAGGGACAAACTGGCTGCCGTATTCGCCCGGTGTATTGTGCGTGTACAATCAAGATGGGCGGCATGGATGCAACGGCAATCCGAACGGTTAACCAGCCGCGGTAAAAAAACAGTGCTGGTGTTATGCTGCCTGCTCACAGCAGGATACAGCGCAACTGTGATCATTAAAGGCATTTCAAGGGGAAAACCAGTTGATATAGGCATTACCCCCATACGGATCCCGCCGGAAATAAAAGACATGCAGGCGCACGGCCAGGATACGCAGGTCATGGAAAGGATACGGCTGCTGAGAACATACCTGGATAGCCTTGCAACTACGGCCGCAGGCAGGAAAACAGCGGACAGCCTCATGAAAGCAAGGCCCGGGCTGATAGACAGCCTGTATTACGTAGAAAAAATATATCGTTCACAATCTAAATAGTAAACAATGATGAAACAACAACTGACACAAAAAGAAGAAAGGCAGCGGAAATTTTTAGTGGTGCTGCCCTTGCTGGTGGTTCCCTTCCTGACACTCATGTTCTGGGCATTGGGCGGCGGTAGCGGGAATGGGGCAAAGGCACAGTCTGCAAAAACAGATGGTATCAATACTTCACTGCCCGGCGCAAATTTCGGGAAAGAAAAGCCGCAGGACAAAATGGGCTATTACGACCATGCCGCTTCAGATTCGGCGAAGCTGACCGAACTGATCAAAAAGGACCCGTATTACAAGAGTGATATGAGCTTCAGCGGAGCGGAAATATATGAAGAAGAAAACCCGGAAGAAGAATATGCTTCCGGCGGTAATACGCTATCGGGTACAACTTTTTACCGGGACCCTAACGAAGAAAAGGTATATGATAAACTGCAGCAACTGGATGCTGCCCTGAAGGAAAACTCTTTTGATAAAGCGGAAGAAGAAAAAGCGGAAACAGGAACTGCCATGGATGCTGCTGCTGCTAATTCAGCAGACATGGACAGGCTGGAGCGGATGATGCAAGCCATGAGCGCAAACAATGAAACGGACCCTGAGTTGCAGCAACTGGATGCCATGCTGGAGCGGATACTGGATATACAGCACCCGGAAAGGGTAAAAGAAAAACTGAGGCAGGCTTCCGAAGCGCAAAAAGGCCGCGTGCTGGCCGTAACACCTATAGGCGATCCTGATCCTGTCGGTATCCTTGCAAACAATTTCAATATTAAGGGCAACCATGGAAGAACAAACGGATTTTACTCACTGCTAAGTGATGTTGAAAATCCTGATCAGCAAAATGCCATTGAAGCGGTCGTGCATGAAACGCAAACAATCGTCAATGGTTCAACAGTAAAACTGCGGCTGCTCAATGATATAATGATAAATGGCGTACAGATCCCCTGCAATGAATTTATCTATGGAACCGCGTCCCTCGATGGTGAAAGGCTACGCATACAGGTAAAATCCATGCGATATAAAAAAAGCCTGTTCCCTGTATCACTCAGTGTTTATGATATGGACGGGCTCGCAGGCATCTATGTGCCCGGGGCAATTACACGCGATGTGGCCAAACAGTCGGCAGACCGTTCCTTACAGGGAATCGGTATTACATCGGTTAATCCTACCTGGCAGGCACAAGCGGCAGGCGCCGGTATAGAAGCTGCCCGCACACTCTTCAGCAAAAAAGTGAAATTAATTAAGGTGACACTTAAAGCCGGTTACAGGGTGCTGTTATACGACGAAAAACAAAAGAATAATTAATCAAGTAACAAGATCAAAACTACGATTATGAAAAGAAGAAATGCAGCATGGATAGGGTTTATAGCGTTTGTTATCCTGGCAAGCTTTCCCGGGATTATCACAGCCCAGGGGCCGAAGATGAATATTATCGTACCTGACAGGATATTTATTACTTACAGCAAAACTACCAGCCTGGTATTTCCTTATGCCATTAAAAGTGTGGACAGGGGCAGCAGGGACATACTGGCGCAAAAGGCTACCGGGGCTGAAAACATATTACAACTAAAAGCGGCGCAGGAAGGTTTTGCAGAAACCAACCTTACGGTGATAACGGCAGATGGCAACCTGTATGCTTACGTGGTCAACTATTCCGACAACCCTGCTTCGCTTACCATCAGCATTGAGCCTGGACTGTCATACCGGCCACTTGCAGTATTTAGCGAAGGCGGCACGAATAATATAACAGGGGGGACGGCTGAAGCTATTAATGTAAAACAGGCCGTAATAAAGGGACCAAGGGAAAGGGAATATGGGATCAGTATGGCGGTTCAGGGTATATACCTGCATGAAGATATGCTGTACTTCCAGTTGAAGCTGAAAAATAACACAGCCATCAGCTACGATGTTCAGCAACTGCGCATTTTTATCCGGGACAGGAAAAAATCTAAACGAACTGCTTCGCAGGAACTGGAAATGCAACCTTTTTACATAGCCGGGCCTGCAAAGAGAATTTCTGCGAATGCCGAACAAAATGTAACCATCTCGCTTCCAAAATTTACCATTCCCGACAAAAAATACCTGGTTGTGCAATTGATGGAACAAAACGGCGGGCGTCATCTTAACCTGAAAATTGCGAACCGAAGACTTGTAAAGTCCGGCAGACTGCTCTCAAATCAATAAAAGATCGCAGTTATGGATAATCGGACGGAAGAAATACTGAATAAATTAAGGGGCGCCGGGTTTGAGGAAAATCTCTCCGAAATCCTGGAACAAAATATACAACAGGGTTACGGGTATTTTGAGATAACCTTATTTAAGGAATTTGACCTTGATAAGATATTATATCAACTCCGGTTTGAAAAGAATGGAGAAAACGGTTACAGTTTTTCCGGTTATGATGCGCAATTGTTCCCCCAGGTTGAGATAGAACACAGTTCTATCAATGGAACAGACACAGGCGCCCTTGATACCAGGATGAAAAGTGCGGACTGGTATTATGAGTATACAGACGATTACCAGGTCTGGGAAAAGGGAGCTGCGGAGATGGAGAACATAAGGTCAACCCTGAAGCAATTAACCGCCGACGAAAAGGGAGCACATATAGCTGTACAACTGTGGAACAATCATGTTCCGTTGTATTCGGTAAATAAGTCTGATTTTATTCATACCGCAGAAGAGAAATTTGGGCTATATCCGGTACTGTCATTTGCACCTGGAGTCCACGCAGGTGAAGCATACAATCGCTTAAAATCAAACCATCTTAATACATCATTAAACAATACAGATATGAATCAGAAAAATTATGACTACCTGAAAGACCAGGTAAAGTTCACAGGATTTGGCGACAGCCTCGAAAACGAATTGATGGAAAAAATAAAACAGCAGTTGCCGGAATTTACATTGCAGCACCAACGCGAATTTGGCAAGGACAATATCACGGCAACGCTGCATTTCAAAAAACCTGAAAACAGCGAGGTATATTTCTTTAACCGCTATGACCTGTCGGTAAACCAGCCGAACAATGAAGCAGCGGTAAACCAGACTTTCTTTATCGGGAGGGAAAACAACTTCACCTTAAAAGAAGCCTACAATATGCTCGCCGGCCGTGCGGTTTATAAAGAACTCAATAAACTGGAAAAAATCGGAGAGGGTAATACGGCATATTACCAGCCCACGGATGAAAAATACAAAGCCTGGGTACAACTGGACTTCAAAAACACAGAAGACAACGGCAACTTCAAGATGAAGTATTTCCATGACAACTATGGGTTTGACCTGAAGGCCAAGCTGGCAGAGTATCCCATTAAAGAGCTGAACAATGAGGAAGAGCGTAAAAACCTGCTGCAATCCCTTGAAAAAGGGAACCGGCAATCCGTTACGTTTATCCGGGATGGTAAGGAACAAAAGCAATTCATTGAAGCCAGCCCGCAGTATAAGTCCATCAATATCTACGACAGTAATAACAAACGCGTTCGTAAAACGCAAAAGCAGGATGAAGATACCAGCCGGCAAACACAGGAAAAATCCAAAAAGCAAAAACAGGAACAGTCGCCTGATGAAGACAGCGGACCTGGCAAAGCCGCCAAACGGTCACGTAAAGCAAAGCAGGGAATTTCCTGAAGAGACAGACAACAACCGGGAGGTGCAAACCTACCCGGTAAAGTTCTTATACCGGTAAGACCGGTTTAGCAAATATTGATCACCTTTTAAACTTTAGAAACATGAAAACGAATATTATCATAATGATAGCAGTGACACTTTTTATGGCTTGTAACAAAAGCGGCAACAATGATGAATTACAGTATAAGGCGCTTAATCAGGCCGCCATAGTTGAACGGTCAGGCTCCAAACCATCCCCTGAAAACATATTGAACCGGTATGACTCTGCAGGGTGGAGGCATAATGATATACTCGCTTATATAAGAAGCGAAGTCCAAAGCCCGGCTGACACGGGCCTGCAATTTACCAGGGATTGTGTTATTGAATATGCGGCGGTTAAATCGGGCGTTCAGTTAGATCCTTCATCCTTTGAACAGGTGAGGTGGGTAATAAACGATGCAGGCAATGACTATGCAAATGTCATCAATAGTATTCCCTACTCTGAAAATGCAAAAGCCAGGCTGACTGAACTGCTCCAACTGGTAAAAGAACTATATGCTAACCCGGATGTGGATTTCAGTGGTATCAAAGCGGGGGTCATGCAGTTTGAAGTCCGCATCATTGAGGACAATAGTTTTTCACCAGAGGAGAAAAAAATAATACTGGAAGCCTGTTCTGTTGCCAGGTATTCGGCGTACTACTGGATGGAAGTGGAGAAAGTACCGGTCATTCAAGCAGGAAGATTTATATGGTGGGTTATGACGGTATCGGCGGATATTTCAGGGATATTCCTGGGAAGCCCATACATGGCAGCCGCCTGCAGTCAGACTATGTGGAATGACTTGTTGCCGTTCTACATAAGATGGTAAACGTAACAAGGAAGAATAAATGATGGAGCAAGTGCAGCAGTTATCAGCTTTCTTTAAAGCGATTGAGGGCGACGGAAGAATCGCTCCCATGCACATCTGTGTGTATGCTGCACTGCTTCATTACTGGTCGCAGCATCAGTATGCTGTTCCCATCCGCGTATTCAGCACAGACATCATGAAAATAGCAAAACTGATGAACCGGGGTACTTACCTGAAATATATGGCTGACTTGAGTGAATATGGATATATACGATATGAACCATCCCGTAAAAAAAATGCAGCCAGTAAAGTCCACCTCATAAGTGTATGTGACTTTTAAAAAATGAAAACATAAAGTACAAGGCGAACTGAGTTTCGCCTTTTTTATAGGGGATGTAAAATGGAAAGTGTGATGAAAAAGATATGTGCGGATAAAGACCAAATTGACGATAAATTGTCAAAAACTTTTGAGGAAATTGAGAAGGAAAAAGAAAAAAAGTTACTAAATTTATTAGTAGAAATTATTGTGCAGGCAACTTTAAAAGAATGTGATGAAAAGAGCAATAAGATACCTGAGATTTAGCCAGCTTGGGCAGAGTAACGGCTCAATTGAAAGACAAGAGCTTTACACGGACCAATGGATTAAATTCAATAATGTACAGCTTGTTGATACGTTCATTGACCGCGGCCACAGTGCAAGGACTTTTGACCGTCCCGATTTCAAAAAATTACATGAGTTTATACTGCGTCACCACAAGTCTGTAGATTACTTGCTGGTCGATCAACTTGACCGGTTTAGCCGGGATGCCGGTGAGGCTATAAGCATGGTAAAAAAGCTCCAGAAAAAGTACAACATACAAATTGTAAGTGTCACAGAAGGTATAACCTTCGATTATGAAACGCCGGGAAGTTTTTTCAGGGCCGGGTTGCAGTTACTGTTAGCAGAAGAAGACAACATAAACCGAAGCATAAAAGTTAAAGGAGGTATCTACACTGCAAAGGCTAAGGAGGGTAGATTTATTTTCAAGATCGCCCCTTTTGGCTACAAAAAAGTAGGTGAACGCAAAGAACGCAGCCTGGTTGTTGAAGAAAGTGAAGCGAAAATAGTCCGGTTCATATTTGATGCTTATCTGCGTAATGTTCCTTTATATAAAATAAAAGAAGACGCATACAGGTTAGGTTTTGACAGAAAGGGTAACATGGCTATAGAAAGAGTATTGTCAAATCCTGTTTATGCTGGGCTTCTATACGTCGAACCTTACAAAAATTATCCCGGGGGATATTTTCCTGCCATACACGAGCCGATCATTGACATGCTTACCTGGCAAATGGTGCAGAGCAAAATGAAAAAGCCGGAAAAAACAAGAACTGTAATAGATAATGAAATACCCTTAAGAGGTATCTTGAAATGTCACTGTGGTAATTCATTGTCCGGCGCTGCATCCAGGGGGAAATCCGGGAAATACTTTTATTATTATAAATGCCGTTTCTCAAAACACAATAACATCAGCGCCGTTAAGGCACATGATCAATTTTTGGGCGCCTGCGAACTAATGAGCCTGCCGGAAGCTAAAGTGAAACAATTGAGAAATGATTGCGAAGCCGCTTTGGAGATTGAAATGGATGACCGGGGCAAGAGGTTGAAAACAAAAAAGCAGGAATTGGAGGATGTGCAGGAAAAATTATTTGCCGTAGAAGAAAAATGGATAAGAAATGAGATCAACAAGGATACCTATGACAGATGGTATGCGAACTATAATCATGCGATATTAAACCTCCAGGGGGCAATTGAACGGCTCAGTGATGACCACAGTCATAAATTTCATGTTCTGAACAAACACCTGGATTTGACAACAGACATGAAATATGTTTATACGAAAGCAAATACCTTGCAGAAGCGGGAGTTCATCAACCTGGTGTTCGACAACAATTTATACTACCAGGAAGGCATTTATCGAACACCTACCATGATGGAGTTATTTGCCCACAACTCCTTGCTGATGAAGGAAAGAGGCTTTCTCATCTACGAAAAAAAAAGGGATAATCATACGATTATCCCTCTCAGCGGAGAGAGAGGGATTCGAACCCCCGGACCTTTGACAGTCAACGGTTTTCAAGACCGCCGCATTCGACCGCTCTGCCATCTCTCCGGGCGCAAAATTAGATAAGCACATGGATTTTCAAAAAAGAATTTCACGCAGGCATTATATTTATTATAAAGCAATGTTAAATACAACCTGTTATAAGTCAAAACGATGAACCAATAAGCCCCGGTATTCGTACATAACGTAAATTCGCAAAAATGAGCTACAAACTATTATGGATGCTGCCTGTTATGATGTTGGCTACCGCATGCGGTTCCGCACAGCCGAAATCCCGGGAAAAATCTAAAAAACAAATGACAACGAACGAAAACAATAAAAACCTCGAGGTAGCCACCTTCGCTGCCGGGTGTTTTTGGTGTGTGGAAGCCCAGTACCAGCAATTGGATGGTGTGGAAAAAGTGGAATCAGGTTATATAGGCGGGCATGTGGAAAATCCCAGTTATAAAGAAGTGTGTACAGGCACCACGGGGCACGCCGAGGCTTGTAATATTTACTACGACCCGACTAAAATTACTTACGATGAATTGCTGGCGGCATTTTGGGTAGCGCACGACCCCACACAGCTTAACCGCCAGGGCAACGACGTAGGCACACAATACCGTTCAGCTGTTTTTTATCACAACGAGGAACAACGGCAAAAAGCAGAGGATTATAAGCGAAAACTGAACGAAGAGAAGGCATATGATAACCCTGTCGTTACGGAAATATCGCCTTACATTAAGTTTTATAAGGCAGAAGATTACCACCAGGATTACTACAACCAGAATGGTTCACAACCTTACTGCGTATTTGTAGTGAAACCCAAACTGGACAAGTTTAAAAAAGTATTTGCAGATAAACTGAAAGAATAGCACCACCACAAGCGCTATATGCGTGGCGTTTCCGTTCGTTTCCTGAACTCATCCTTTCGCACTACATTTGATTTCCAAAAAACATCTTGTATGCATTTATTGCTTACCAATATAAGGCAACTGTGTAACGTAGAACGTGGCGACAAGCGAAAAAGCCTGGTAAAAGGCGCAGACATGAAAACGATGCACTGTATTGAAAACGCATGGCTGCTGATTGAAGATGGACTGATAAAAGACTTTGGCGATATGGAGCATGCCCATGCCGTAGCCGCCAACGACATACTGGATGTGAGCGGGAAACTGGTCTTGCCTGCATGGGTTGATTCGCATACCCACCTGGTCTTCGCATCTTCGCGCGAGGGAGAATTTGTAGACCGGATAAACGGTTTGACCTACGAAGAAATAGCCCGTCGTGGCGGTGGTATCCTTAACTCTGCCCGCAAAATGGCGGAGATAGAGGAAGAGCAACTGTACGAAGAAAGCCTGCAGCGCCTGCATAGAGTAATCGCACAGGGAACAGGCGCTATTGAGATAAAAAGCGGATACGGTTTAAGCCTGGAAGTGGAACTGAAAATGCTCCGGGCTATCAGGAGGTTGAAGGAAGAAGGGCCGATACCCATAAAGACATCATTCCTGGCTGCACATGCATATCCTGTTGAATATAAAGAAAATCATGAAGGTTACTTAAAGTTAATCATCAATGAAATGTTACCAGTGATAGCTGGTGAAGGGTTGGCGGACTACATAGATGTTTTTTGCGAACAGGGTTTCTTTAGCGTGGAGGAAACAGACCGACTGTTGGAAGCGGGATGGAAATACGGCCTTAAACCGAAAATACATGCCAACCAGTTACACCGTTCAGGAGGCGTGCAGGTGGGGGTTAAACACAATGCTGTGAGCGTTGACCACCTGGAGGCTATGGGCGAAGAAGAAATTGAAGCCTTACAGCGCGGTAATACCATCCCCACCCTTTTGCCGGGTGCTGCTTTCTTTTTGGGTATGCAATACCAGCCTGCCCGCAAACTGATAGATGCCGGTCTGCCTGTTTGCCTGGCTACCGACTACAACCCCGGCTCCTGCCCATCGGGCAATGTGCCTTTCCTGCTCACGCTGGCCTGCACACAGATGAAAATGACCCCGGAAGAGGCTATCCAGGCTGTAACCACAAACGGGGCGGCCGCATTGGAAATGTCAGATGAGTTAGGGACGATTGCGGTAGGGAAAAAGGCCAATCTGATCATAACAAGAGAAATGCCTTCATTTTCCTACATTCCATACGATTTTGGCAATAATCCGGTCGAAAAAATGATTTTAGACGGTCATATTGTGTAGTTTTTGGCATTTTCAGGTTACTTTTGCCTCCCGCGTAAAATTAATTTATGGCATCAACAGCAGATATTCGCAATGGCATGATCATCAAATTGGATGGCAGCCTGTATTCAGTAGTAGAATTTGGACAAAATAAGACAGCCCGGGCGGCAGCCAAGGTATGGGCGAAACTAAAAGGCGTGGACAATAACAGGTCCATAGAACATACCTGGAACTCCGGTGACACCATTCACCCGGTCCGTATTGAAAGGCGCACATTCCAGTTCCTGTACAAGGACGATATGGGTTTTAATTTTATGGACAACGAGACTTTCGAGCAGATAACCATGCCCGAATCGGCTATCGACAACCCATCGTTGTACAAAGACGGCCAGGAAGTTTCTATAGCTATCAACACCGAAACTGAGCAGCCTATGAGCGTTGAGCTCCCTGCCAGCGTCGTGCTGGAAGTAACATATACTGAACCAGGCCTGAAAGGCGACACCGCCACCCGTACCCTGAAGCCGGCAACGGTGGAGACCGGCGCGACTGTCAACGTTCCCCTGTTTGTAGATGCAGGCGAAAAGATAAAGATAGACAGCAAAACCGGCGCTTACATTGAGCGTGTGAAATAATAATCAATCAGTAAAATTACCCATCAAAAAAATAAAAGTATTATGGATCTGAAACAAATCCAGGAGCTGATAAAGGCCGTTAATAAGTCTGAACTCAGCGAGCTCAGCATAAAGGATGGTGATTTTGAAATCACGATAAAACAAAACCCACATATAGAAGGCCAGGTGGCGACATATAGTGCGCCGCAGCCAATTGTCCATATCCCGCAAGCCCATCCGGCGCCGGTTGCGGCTGCCCCCGCTGCCGCTGAAGTTGCTGCTCCGGCACAAACTTCTTCAGAAAACCTCGTTACAATAAAATCGCCGATGATAGGCACATTTTACCGTAGTCCCAAGCCGGGAGAACCGCCTTTTGTGAATGTAGGCGACAGTATCTCAGCCGGGGAGCACATATGCATCATCGAGGCGATGAAGCTCTTTAATGAAATCGAATCAGAAGTATCAGGCAAAATAGTAAAAGTGCTGGCCGATGATGCCTCACCTGTTGAATACGACCAGCCGCTGTTCCTTGTTGAAATAGCGTAATAATTGCTCAATGGCTGAATGCTCCATGTTGCAGGCAAGTCATTGACATTACATTGAACAGTTTTGACTTTTGATTTTTTACTTTTAAATTTTTAAAAGTGTTTAAAAAAATACTGATTGCAAACCGTGGCGAAATTGCCCTGCGTGTCATACGTACATGTCGCGAAATGGGCATCCAGACCGTTGCGGTATACTCTACCGCCGATGCGGATAGCCTGCACGTTCGTTTTGCAGACGAAGCGGTATGCATAGGCAAACCCCAAAGTTCCGATTCTTACCTGAACATACCCCGCATCATGGCTGCGGCTGAAATTACCAATGCCGATGCCATCCACCCAGGATATGGATTCCTGGCCGAAAATGCGGAATTCGCGGATATCTGCGCCCGTTACAACATCAAATTCATTGGCCCTACGTCTGAAATGATGCGCCTGATGGGCGATAAAATTACAGCTAAGGACACAATGATAAAAGCCGGCGTACCGGTAATCCCCGGTTCTGAAGGTTTGCTTGACAATGTGGATGAAGCTAAATTGCTGGCTGCAGAAATGGGTTACCCCGTTTTACTGAAAGCTACCGCCGGTGGCGGTGGCAAGGGCATGCGCCTGGTATGGAAGGCAGACGAAATGGAAAAAGCCTTCGAAAGCGCCAAAACGGAGGCCGGCGCAGCTTTTGGCAACGATGGTATTTACATGGAGAAGTTTGTGGAAGAACCGCGCCATATAGAGATACAAGTGGCAGGCGACCAGTATGGCAATGTTTGTCACCTCAGCGAGCGTGATTGCTCTATTCAGCGCCGTCATCAGAAGCTGGTGGAAGAATCTCCATCTCCCTTCATGACACCGGAGCTCCGTGCCGCTATGGGCGAGGCGGCTATCAAGGCGGCAAGTGCTATTAACTATGAGAGTGTCGGCACCATTGAGTTCCTGGTAGATAAGCACCGTAACTTCTACTTTATGGAAATGAACACCCGTATCCAGGTAGAGCACTGCGTAACGGAAGAGGTGATCAACTACGACCTGATAAAAGAACAGATAAAAATAGCAGCGGGTATAAAAATAAGCGGAAAAAACTACGAGCCTACCATGCACGCTATCGAGTGTCGCATCAACGCAGAAGACCCGTACAACGATTTTCGCCCCAGCCCCGGTAAGATAACAGTATTGCACACACCCGGTGGCCACGGTGTAAGGGTGGACTCCCATATCTATGCCGGTTATACTATTCCGCCGTATTACGATTCAATGATAGGCAAACTGATAGCTGTAGCGCAGACGCGCGAAGAAGCAATTGATACTATGGAACGCGCGCTTAGCGAATATGTGATAGAAGGGGTAAAAACCACCATTCCCTTCCATATGCAGCTTATGAGGGATGAGCGCTTCCGTAGTGGCGACTTCAATACGAAATTCATCGAAGGCTTCACATTGGAGTAGTTGTACTGATATCTATTTTAGAAACGCCGGATATTATCGCCGGCGTTTTTTTTAACTGCCGGGGCAATGCTTTGTTATACTATTATGCGTTTACTGCCTTACAAAAGTGCGAGCGGGAAACAATCAGGGGTCAAAAGCTTTTATCCCGGGAGCGACTATATAATCGTTCGTTTTCAAAATGGCGAAACATATAAGTACTCATATTTATCCTGCGGTCCCGGTCATGTAGAAAAAATGAAAATACTGGCAGCATGGCAACAAGGTCTAAGTACTTATATCTCTCAACACAAACCGGCATACGAGACCCATTACCAGTCTTAACAAAATCAGGGAGTATTACGTGTTAATTTATATACGATGATATCGTCTAGTTTTAAATTCTCTTTTCGCAATATCCGTTTCAATTGGTCCAGCACATCAGCTATCTGTCCCGTTGTGTCTGCCCGTGCCGTTTCTATTGTTACTACTGTATTAGGATGACGGCCATTACCTATCTCAAAATACTCCACCCTATATTGAACAATTTGCTTTTCCATAACGCCTCCCTTTTCAATAACTTACGTTTTTAAAACAGGCAGCATGCGTTAATGGTTATTAACAACTGTTCATCTTAACAGTATCTTATATTTAATAAAAATAGCCCCGTCCAGGATATTTGAAGCTGATTTTACCTGCTTTTGTGAGGGAAAGACCTCATAAGAAGCCACAACGGCCGTAGTGGACGAAACAGGGGATAATAGTTGAAAAATACCCCCCGGTATCAAAATGCAGAAAAGGAGGTCTTGTTTTAAAATAAGGGCAATTGCCCGTTCCTGATACGCCTGAAGTCGTTCGTATTAGGTACCCAATGTTCTTTGTTCAGGCCAAATTTCTTGCAATACAATGTAAACTGTGTTTTTATCAGCTCGGCGAATTTGCCATCACCTACTATACGGTTGCCCCACCTGCTATCGTTTACATTCCCTTCGTGGCAACTGCGTATCAGGTTCCATACTTTTTCCGCCCTGTCGGGGAAGGCTTTATGCAGCCAGTCGTGAAATATTCCACCAATAGCGCCATTCAGTCTCACCACCGTGTACCCCGCCCTTTTTGCCCCTGCCTCCGATGCAGCTTTTAACACATCGTGCATATGTATATCGTTCAACCCCGGTATCAGCGGCGCGTTCATAATGCCAGTAGGTATGCCGGCCTTCGACAGGGTTTCCACTACTTTCAACCTCGACTTATATGATGCTGTCCGCGGCTCCAGTACCCTGCGTAGATCTTCGTCCAGCGATGTGATGGAAGTGAACACGCTTACAAGGTTGTATTTGTTCAGTTCCTGCAATATATCCAGGTCGCGCAGCACCAGGGCGTTTTTGGTCAGTACGCCTACCGGGTTGCGGTATTCCAGGCATATCTCCAGCAGCTTGCGGGTGATACGCATCTTACGCTCTATGGGCTGGTAGCAATCTGTATTGCCCGACAGCGATATCGGAGCCGGCACCCAGTTCTTATTCTCGAAAAACTTCTTTAGTAATGCCGGTGCGTTCTTTTTTACCACTATCCGGCTTTCAAAATCCACTCCCGCGCTGTAGCCCCAGTACTCGTGCGAGTTGCGGGCATAACAATAGATGCAACCGTGCTCACAGCCCTGGTACGGATTGGCCGAAAACATCATTCCTACATCGGGGCTGGTTACTTTGTTTACCAGCGTACGGCTGTCGTCGTATATATATTCAGTCTCGCGCTTTTCGGTTTCCCAGTCGTCTATGGCTTCGGTGTGCTCCTGTACATTCTCGTTCACCAAAAATTTGTTTTTGGGGTTGTACTGCGCTCCCCTGCCTTTTTCAAATACATGGTTGGCTTTCTGGTTGATCATAGCTTCCTCTCTTTTTATTCAAATGTACAATAAAAATTTGCACATAATTAAACATTTGTACAAATTATTTTTTACCTTGCAGGTACAACCAAACCCCGCAAAATTGGAACAGGAACTCAAAGCCAAAGAACGATTCTCTCAAAACTCATTGACCGTACGCCCCGGTGCGGTAATGATGTATATAGATATGAACAGCTTCTTCGCCAGTTGCGAGCAGCAGGACAATCCCGAACTGCGCAACCGTCCCATAGGGGTTATCACCCATCCCAGCGCGAACGCCTGTGTCATTGCCCCGTCGGTAGAGGCTAAAAAGTTTGGCGTAAAAACCGGTATGCGCCTGGGCGAATGCCGCGAACTTTGCCCGCAAATAGTGCCTGTGCTCTGCCGTCCGCACCGCTACCGCGATTTTCATGTGCGTATCATCAAGATATTGAACAGCTATTGCGACGACGTACTGCCCAAAAGCATTGACGAGGCAGTAATGAACTTTTCTTCTTACAGGCTGGTGTACGATGATTTCATAGAATTGGCCAGGCAAATAAAGGCGGATATAAAGCGCGACTGCGGTGAATATGTAAAATGCAGCATAGGCATGGCCCCCAACGCCTTCCTGGCCAAGCTGGCCACCGAATTGCAAAAACCCGATGGACTGATAGAAATAACACCCGAAAACATTGATGGACATTTGTCTAAGCTCAAACTGACCGACCTACCCGGCATAGCCCGCGCCAACGAGCGCCGCCTCATCACCATCGGCATACGCACCCCGCTGGAGATGCGGCATGCATCAGAACCATTGCTACGCAAAGCCTTTGGCGGCATAGTGGGCAATTACTGGTACAAGCGCCTGCATTTTATGGAGGTGGACATGTATAAGAATAACTACCGGGGCATGAGCGCGGGCCGTACCCTCAGCCGCCAGCAGCGCGAAAACAGGCAATCTCTCGAGAGTATGCTTATATCCCTGTGCACCCGGCTGGAGCAGCGCATGGTGAAGCAGGAGGTATTTTGCCGCGAGGTGGACTTCAGCATCAAATACCTGGACGGTACCCGCTGGGACACAAAAATAAAAATGGTCAATCCTACGCAGGACGCTATGGAGATGCGCAGGTACATACTGCAGCGCATAGAAGACTTTGAAAGCAAAAGACAGAATCAACCGGGCCTGTTCAACAACAAAACGCAACATATGGTGGTGTCAATATCCAATTTTGTAACCAACCAACTAATGCAATACAGCCTGTTTGACAACCGCATACGGAAAGACCAACTGCGCAAAGCCATGTACGGTATCAAAGACGACTATGGTAAAAACAGCGTACGCCGCGCCGCCGAAACCCTGCAGCACGATGTGATGCGCGATGCCATCGGCTTCGGCTCGGTAAAAGACCTCTACGAGGGCAAGCATTTCAACCACTACCTGCTGGAAGAAGACCACCTGGGTCCTAAAGCGCAGCGCACACCAAAAAAAGAAATAAAAGAAGAAATAATAGACTGGGATGCGGTGGATGTATTCGTTGATTAAGTTCATTGTCCGGGCTATATGGAAAACAGGCGTCTTCTTGTTCCTGTTGGCAGTGAAGGTGACAAGAAACGTGTTATCCGTTTACGGCTGATTGGGCCTGTTACACTGCTGCATAATAACAAAGCTGTAACTTCAGCTCATTCCCCGCAGCTTATGACTTACGACTAATTACACTATTTTCGCACCATGAATAAAACATTGCTCATTACCGGTGGCGCGGGCTTCATCGGGTCTCATGTGGTAAGGTTGTTTATCAATAAGTATCCGGGCTACAAAATAGTGAACCTTGACGCCCTCACTTATGCCGGCAATCTTGAGAACCTGAAGGATATTGAAGACGCCCCTAATTATATATTTGTTAAAGCTGATATTACCGATGCAGGGGCTATGTATGACCTTTTCGGGCAGTATAAATTCGATGGCGTGATACACCTGGCGGCAGAAAGCCATGTAGACCGCTCCATTACCGACCCCAACGCTTTTATCCGTACCAATGTGATGGGTACGGCCAACCTGCTGAACGCCGCCCGCGAACTTTGGAAAGAGAATTACGAAGGCAAACTGTTCTACCACGTATCTACAGACGAAGTGTACGGCTCGTTGGGCGATACCGGTTTCTTCCTGGAGACTACTCCTTACGACCCGCAATCACCCTACTCCGCCTCAAAAGCCGCTTCCGACCATTTTGTGCGTGCATACGGTAATACCTATGGCCTGCCGTTCGTCATTACCAACTGCTCCAACAATTACGGGCAAAACCAGTTTCCCGAAAAACTAATACCCCTGTTCATCAACAATATCCGCAACAACAAACCACTCCCGGTATACGGCGATGGCAAATATACCCGCGACTGGCTGTACGTAGTAGATCATGCCCGTGCGATAGACACAGTATATCATACCGGCAAACAGGGCGAAACATACAATATCGGCGGCTTCAACGAGTGGCAGAACATCGAATTGATAAAACTGCTTTGCGAACAGATGGACACAAAACTGGGCCGTAAGACTGGCGAATCGGCAAAACTTATAACATACGTAAAAGACCGCCCCGGCCATGACCGCCGCTACGCTATAGATGCCACGAAGATTAAGAACGAACTGGGCTGGGAACCATCAGTAACATTCGAGGAGGGCCTGAGCATCACGATAGATTGGTACCTCGACAACGAGGAATGGCTCAATCATGTAACATCGGGAGAATATCAAAAATATTACGAAAAGCAATATGCTCAATAGTCGTAAGTCATAAGGCATAAGTGAATAAAAAAGCTTACTATGGCAATTCAAAAGTTTGAAGACATTATCGCATGGCAAAAGGCGCAAGATTTGGCTGTTGAGGTAATAACTGAATTTGATAAAGTCAGCAATAAGGGATTCAAATACCAGATATATAATGCTGTTACGTCAATTTCAAATAATATCGCCGAAGGTTTTGATAGGAGTTCAGATGCCGACTTTACGCGTTTTCTATATATATCAATCAGTTCTGCAAGTGAAACAAAGTCTATGATATATCTTGCAGCACGGTTAGGTTATATCGGCAACAGCAAAAAAGAAAATTTATTAAATAACATTAACGAAGTATCAAGAATAATTCGTGGACTTATAAAATCCTTAAATCCATAAAAACTCTTACGCCTTATGACTTACGACTTACGACTAAATTTATTTCAATGAAAGGTATTATACTCGCCGGCGGCTCCGGCACCCGGTTATACCCATTAACCATCGCTGTCAGCAAGCAACTCATGCCGGTGTATGATAAGCCGATGATATATTATCCGTTGTCAACACTGTTATTGGCGGGTATCAACGAAATACTCATCATTACTACGCCTGAAGACCAGGCCGGCTTTAAGAAGTTACTTGGAGACGGTTCTCAAATAGGTTGCAAATTTGAGTATGTCGTCCAGCCCCGGCCCGAGGGTTTGGCGCAGGCATTCATCCTGGGAGAGGATTTTGTGGGCAAGGACTCTGTGGCGTTGATATTGGGCGACAATATCTTTTACGGCTCGGGTATGGGCAATCTGCTGCAAAACAAAGCCAACCCCGACGGCGCCGTAGTATTCGCTTACCCGGTAAGCGACCCCGAACGTTATGGTGTGGTTGAGTTTGACAACGATTTCAGGGTAAAAAGTATCGAAGAAAAACCCAGGCAACCAAAGTCGAACTATGCAGTACCGGGGTTATATTTTTATGATAACGAGGTAGTATCGATAGCCAAGGCCATGAAACCATCCCCTCGTGGCGAACTGGAAATAACAGACGTGAATAAGATATACCTGGACAAAGGCAAACTGGAAGTAGGTGTATTGGACCGGGGGACCGCATGGCTGGATACAGGCACATTTGAATCGCTGCAGCAAGCGGGCCAGTTTATAGAAGTGATAGAAAAACGCCAGGGACTGAAAGTAGGCTGTATAGAAGAAATAGCCTATCGCAAGGGGTATATCAACAAAGAACAACTACTGGTACTTGCAGATAAATTTATGAAGAGCGGCTACGGCGCTTATTTGAAAATGATAGCTGATGAAAAATTTTCAGCTACTTTATAACACGTAATGATTGTCTTATTTCTGATACCGGTAATTTCCGCATTCATAGGGTGGTTCACCAACTGGGTAGCCATAAAAATGCTGTTCCATCCCAAAAAGCCGGTGAATATACTGGGATTGAAAGTGCAGGGTATTTTCCCAAAAAGGCAGGCCCAGTTTGCCCAAAAGCTGGGGACACTGGTAGCTACCGAGCTTATTCACTTTGACGAGATAGCTGCAAAGCTCAAGGACCCCGAGCAACTGCAAGCGCTCAATCCGACAATCGAGGCCCATATCGATACCTTTCTGCGCATCAGGCTTAAAGAGAAAATTCCCGTGGTGGCCATGTTCATAGGAGATAATACCATCAATAAACTGAAGGATGGTATGATGGAAGAGATAAGCGTCCTGCTGCCGGACGTTATAGACCGTTATACACAGGGCCTCAGCGAAAAGATAGATATAGAACAAATGGTGACTGAAAAGGTAGCCGCCTTCTCGTCCGACAAACTGGAAGAAATACTCAACGCTATCATGAAGAAGGAATTCCGCTTTGTAGAGGTATTGGGCGGAGTGCTTGGCTTCATTATCGGGTTGCTGCAGGTGGCCATTAGCTTGTTACAATAATATGACATGGGAAATGGCAGTGTTACACATTATTCTGTAGCTTTATATCAATAAACACCATGCCTTATGAAAAACATCCTCTTCTTTATCCTGGTGCTGGTATCGGCACGGGTTGGTGCTCAGAAGATCAATTTTACCGACCCGACAAACGAATGGCTTGTACGAACTGAGACAGTTACACCCGGCTCTCCGCAGCGGTATGGGGTTCATTATCATCGCTTCTATATTAATGGCGACACTAATATCAATAGCAACACCTATTACGAATTGCGCAGTTATAACGGCGACTGGAAAACAGACCGTCACGAGGCATATGTAAGATACGACAGCGCTGCTAACAGCATGTACCTGGCTGCCCAACCCACTGACATTTTGTTGTACAATTTTAATTTGTCAGTAGGCGACACTGTTTTTTGCCCATGGAGTTCCACCTACGCCAATATGAATTATACAGTAATAAGTATAGACCCTATACTCCTCAATAACGTGTATCATAAAAAGTTTTCGCTACAGGTGACTGACAGTTCTATCGTTGACTTATTTGGCACCTACGCAACAATAATCGAAGGTGTTGGCTGTACCACAGGCCCTCTTGACCTATTGTCCGGCGACAGGGATATAGCGGTGCATAATGAAATATCGAGGTATGTAACTTGTTTTAAAAACCAGGGGATATATCCGATTCCAAGTTATTCAGGTTGTTCAGACAGTTTAATAAAGGTATTACTGGATGTGGAAGTATCGGTACCCGGGCAAAACATGCTTGTTGTTTACCCCCAACCTGCCACCACTTACGCCAATATCCAACTACCGCAAACAATTAAATCGGGGACGCTACACCTGTACAACCAGGTAGGCCAAACACTACATACCGAAGCCATACGAAACAAAGCACAAGTACAGGTAAACGCCCCCACTACACCCGGACTGTACTATTACCGCGTACTCGACAATACAACTCGACAGGCCTGGCAGGGAAAGATACTATTTGAGTAACCCCTTCAAATACACACATACACATGAAAAACATTGATTTATATCATTATCAGTATTATCATATTGCATTCGCCGGCCAATGTCTTAAATTTGTAGCTCAAAAACAGAGCAATGGCGCATTATTATAGCTTAGGCAAAATTCCACATAAGAGGCACGTACAGTTCAGGGACGAGACGGGTAAGTTATATTCGGAGCAATTGTTCAGCACAGAGGGCTTTTCGTCCAATTACTCTTTGCTTTATCATGTGCACCCGCCTACGCAGATTATTAAGACTGAAGAGCCGGTTGATGTTTCGCCTAAGGCTGCCACAGATAATATCCTGAAACACCGCAGCTACCAGGGATTCAGTGTAAAGCCCGAAGCGGATTACTTGGCAAGCCGTAAAATAGTATTGTTTAACAGCGATGTGCAGATTACGCTGGCCGCCCCGCAAAAGAGCTTTACAAACAGCTTTTATAAGAATGCGGATGCCGATGAAGTAATATTCGTACACGAGGGCAAGGGCGTTTTAAAAACCCAGTACGGGCAAATACCATTTGGTTACGGCGACTACCTGGTGATTCCCAGGGGTTGCATTTACCAAATCGAATTCGAGGATGAGAACAACCGGTTGTTTATAGTAGAATCGTTCAGCCCGGTCGCCTTCCCCAAGCGCTACCTGAGCAGGTATGGCCAGTTGCTGGAACACGCCCCATTCTGCGAGCGCGATATCCGCAAGCCGCAGGACCTGCAAACGTTCAACGAGAAAGGTGAATTCCTGATACAGACCAAAAAACGCGGACTGCTCTACCCTATATGGTATGCCAATCATCCGTTTGATGTAGTGGGCTGGGACGGTTGCGAATACCCTTATGCCATCAGTATACACGATTTCGAACCGATAACAGGACGCGTACACCAGCCGCCCCCCGTGCACCAAACCTTTGACGCACACAACTTCGTAATTTGCTCGTTCGTGCCCAGGCTGTACGACTATCACCCGCAAGCTATACCCGCCCCATACAACCACAGCAACATTGATAGCGACGAGGTGTTATATTATGTAGACGGCGATTTCATGAGCCGCAAGCACGTTACGCGCGGTATGATCACTTTACATCCTGCCGGCATACCTCACGGCCCTCATCCGGGAGCGGTGGAAAAAAGCATCGGCGCTAAGGAGACTGGCGAACTGGCCGTGATGGTGGATACATTCCACCCGCTGAAAATGACAAAAGAAGCGCAGGATATAGAAGATGATAATTATATCATGAGCTGGGCAGAATAACAATAACACATCAGAATAAAATAAAAGAAATGGATACACAAACAGCAAGTCAGAAGATGGCACTGGCCAAAGATTTTCTTCCTATTAACGGAACTGACTATATTGAGTTGTATGTAGGTAACGCCAAACAGGCTGCGCATTACTACAAAACAGCCTTCGGTTTCCACACAGTTGCCTATTCAGGCCCCGAAACCGGAGTGCGCGACAGGGCTTCTTATGTTTTGCAGCAGGGAAAGATACGCCTGGTGCTCACAACGGCGCTTAAGTCTGACCACCCTGTTTCGGAACACGTGAGGAAGCATGGCGACGGTGTAAAGGTGCTGGCCCTTTGGGTAGATGATGCATACAAATCTTTTGAAGAGACCACCAAACGTGGCGCCAAACCGCATACCGAGCCAATGACGCTTACCGACGAGCACGGCGAAGTGCGCATGTCGGGCATATACACCTACGGCGAGACAGTACACATGTTTGTAGAACGTAAGAACTACAATGGTGCATTTATGCCCGGTTTTAAACCCATGACCAGCGAATATAACCCCACAGATGTAGGTTTGCTGTACGTCGACCACTGTGTAGGTAATGTAGGCTGGGGCCGTATGAACGCGACCGTAAAATGGTATGAGGACGTGATGGGCTTTGCCAACATCCTCACTTTCGACGACAAACAGATAACTACCGAATACTCGGCCCTGATGAGTAAAGTGATGAGCAATGGCAACGGCTATGTGAAATTCCCTATCAACGAGCCTGCCGAGGGCAAGAAAAAATCGCAGATAGAAGAATACCTGGATTTCTTTGAAGGAGAGGGTGTGCAACATATCGCGGTGGCTACCAATGATATATTGAAGACAGTTAAAGAATTACGGTCAAGAGGCATAGAGTTCCTCGACACACCTGATACATACTACGAAACATTGCTGGACCGTGTAGGCACCATTGATGAAGAAGTAAGGCAACTGCAGGAACTGAAGATACTTGTAGACCGGGACGAAGAAGGCTACCTGCTGCAGATATTCACCAAGCCGCAGCAAGACCGCCCCACTCTTTTCTTTGAGATAATACAGAGGAAGGGAGCGCAGAGTTTCGGCGCGGGCAACTTCAAAGCTTTGTTCGAGTCCATAGAACGGGAACAGGCCAAGCGGGGCAATCTCTAAAGTTTTGTTAAGGGGTCGTTAAGACCCCTTTTTTATGTGTTTATTGGCTTACATCCTCCGATATTGAATTTATCTTTGTATTTAACTATTTTTATAAAATACATCAGAAAGAAAGAGACATGGTGCAAAAATTCTTTAAGGCTTTACTACCCCTATTGTTCGTTGCAGCTATACCATCGTTTGCACAGGACGATATAAAAACGTTCAGGAACTTCCAGTTTTCCTTCAACAGGGTTTCAGGCGCTTATGCAAAATTCAATGACAGCATACAGCGTATGTTCAAGTCAAAAGGCCTGAATTATCCGCCAAAAGATATTTATATCCGCTCTTTCAAAGCACAGAACGAACTGGAGCTCTGGGCCCGTGATAATGCCAATGATGAATATAAACTGGTAAAGAGTTACCGCATCTGCGCATTGTCGGGAATACTGGGCCCCAAGCGTTGGGAAGGCGATCGCCAGGTACCTGAAGGATTCTACTTCATTGAAGACTTCAACCCCCGCAGCGACTTTTACTTATCTATGCTTATCAACTACCCAAACTATTCAGACCTGCTGCATAGCAACAAGCAAAAACCCGGTGGCGATATCTACATCCACGGTGGCTGTTCTACCGTAGGTTGCCTGCCTATGACGAACAATGTAATAGAAGAACTGTATGTGGCCTGCCTGAATGCCAAACTGAACGGCCAGGCCAATATCCCGGTGCATATTTTCCCTACAAGGTTCACCCGCAACGGTCTCAACTTCCTGGGCCGCGAATATGGCATGGAAGATGAAAAACAGAAATTCTGGGTAAACCTGAAGTACCAATACGATTATTTCGAACGCAACCACAAAGTACTGCCCGTATTATATACTCCCGAAGGAGAATATGTATATGGCAATTAATGGCTGACTTTGTTTTTTACCTTAAATTGCAGCCCTTAGCTATAATTTAAGAATACAGGACATGCCGCGACCATATTTCAACAGCAACACTTTCAGATGGACGGGTGTTGCTGTTTTGTTATCTGTCATCATCGCTTTCGTTTCCTGCGAGAAAGAAGTAAACATAAAGCTGGACACGGGCGAACCTACACTCGTAATTGAGGGAGGGATAGAAAATGACCTTCCCCCGGTTGTATTGCTTACCCGCTCTATAGGATACTTCGAAAAAATAGACCTCGAAACCTTGCAGAATACCTCTGTGCACGGGGCTGAGGTATATGTGAGTGATGGCACTAAGCGCATAAGGCTTAAGGAATATTCGCTGGACACCGGCGTCAACGGGAACAAATTTTATTACTATAGTATTATTGACTTCTCCAACCCTGTGTTTCCGCCGGTGGACTCTGTGATACTCGGCGAATTAGAAAAATACTATACACTTACCGTTATTGTTGATGGTAAAGTATATGAGTCTACAACCAAAATACCTACACCCACGCCCGTTGACTCAATTCAGACAACCGTACCTGCCCGGCCCGACGCCGATCCGAACGCCAGGATACTGCGCGTTTTTTTCAGAGACCCCGATACGGCAGGCAATTATCTCAGGTACTACACATCACTGAATAACGGCCCTATGTACCCGGCGCTCAACTCTGTATTCACCGACGAAATAATAAACGGTACGGCGTTCAATTCCGAATTTCCATTAGCCGAGCCCAGGTCAACGACAAGATCTTTCGACTCGCTGGGGGTATGTTATCCCGGTGATACAGTAACACTTAAATGGACCGCTATAGAAAAAAGGGTATATGATTTCTGGAGTACTTACGAATTTTCTCTAGGTACGCTGGGAAGCCCCTTTGCCACACCCATACAGGTAAAGTCCAATATCAGCAACGGCGCCCTCGGCGTTTGGGCGGGTTACGGGGCGCTGTATTATACCATCGTAGCAGAATAGGTTTTTATCTATATTACTATAAGGCAACCCTGCGATTTTTTTCGCATTTTTGTACAGTAACGAAATAATTATATGGCTGAAACAGAAAAAGTACATTGTTTGATAATTGGCTCAGGACCCGCAGGATACACGGCTGCTATCTATGCCGCCCGTGCAGGACTGAATCCCGTGTTGTACCAGGGCCTGCAACCCGGTGGCCAGCTTACCATCACTACCGACGTGGAAAACTATCCCGGGTACCCCGAGGGCATTATGGGCCCCCAGATGATGGTGGATTTTGAAAAGCAGGCAGCCCGTATGGGGGCCGACATCCGCTGGGGATATGCTACCAAAGCCGACCTTTCCAAACGCCCCTTCCGCATAGAGATAGACGAAGAAAAATGGATAGAAACGGATGCGTTAATAATAGCCACCGGTGCATCGGCCAAATGGCTGAATATCGAATCAGAACAGCGCCTGAACGGCCATGGCGTATCCGCCTGTGCCGTGTGCGACGGCTTCTTCTTCAAAGGACAGGAAGTAGCTATAGTTGGTGCAGGTGATACTGCCGCCGAAGAAGCGCTATATCTTTCCAAACTCTGCAGCACAGTGCACATGATAGTGCGCCGCGAAGAAATGCGCGCCAGCAAAATAATGCAGGACAGGGTGATGAATACACGGAACATCAAGGTTTACTGGAATTCTGAAACAAAAGAGGTGCTGGGCGACAACAAAGTAACGGGCGTAACAATAGTGAACAATCAGACCAACGAAGAGACGACGATACCGGTGGGCGCGTTCTTTGTGGCAATAGGCCACAAGCCTAATTCAGACCTGTTTAAAGGGGTGATAGACATGGACGAAGCCGGTTATATCAAAACCATACCCGGTACGTCCAAAACCAATATCGAAGGCGTATTTGCCTGCGGCGACGTGCAGGACAAGATATACCGCCAGGCTGTAACTGCCGCCGGTAGCGGTTGTATGGCTGCACTGGATACCGAACGTTACCTGGGCGCAATGGAACATGCGGCAGCAGAACAACATGCGAATGCTTAATAATGAATAATTTGTAAAAGCCTCGTGTATAACGCGAGGCTTTTCTTATTTTTAATGTATGCTACGTCTTGTTATACTTGCGGTTATAACCATGTTCCTGACTATACAATCAAGAGCACAGAATAAAGAACTCATAAAAGCAATAAAACAGCATGCACATCCTATAGCCACCGCTACACCGCTATCTGACAATTCCGATCTCGCTTTCCTGAAAGATGTATTGAAAGACAAAACCGTTATCGGCCTGGGCGAAGCTACACATGGTACTAAAGAAATGTTCACAATGAAACACCGGATAGTAAAATACCTGGTGGAAGAAATGAACTACAAAATATTTGCTATCGAAGCAAATTTACCGGAATGCATAGCAATAAACGACTACGTGATGCATGGTAAAGGAGATCCTGAAACATCATTAAGAGGTATCTACTTCTGGACATGGAACACGGTGGAGGTGCTGGATATGATACGATGGATGCGTAGTTATAATATCAACCGCCCTGAGGATGAAAAAATAAAGTTCACTGGATTTGATATGCAATATGCCATGGGAGCCGCGAAAGCAGTGAAAGAAAGCCTGGAAAAACTGGCTATAGATTACAGTGAATTCAAAGTACTGTTGGACTCTCTGGCAGCCAACAAAGGATATATATCGCTTGCGGATTCTGCACGTCAATATTCGTTTTTAGTCCAGGTGCAAAAACTATACGACTACGCGTCAACTTATAAAGATGAATATGTCCGGAATACGTCCATGAAAGAATACCTGCAACACGAACAACTCATTAGTATATTGGTCCAGGCTATTGCTAACCAGCTCTCACCGGATGGGTATCGCGACAGTTGCATGGCAGCTAATATAAACTGGATAACCGGGTTTGAAAATACGGACAAAATAGTATTATGGGCGCATAACGCCCACATCTCTAAAAGCAAGATGAGTGAACAGATGTCCTATAACATGATGGGATATTTTCTGCATAATATTTACGGCAATAAATATTATGCAATAAGCTTTGATTTCAACACAGGTAACTTCAGGTCAAAAGAAGCCTGGTTCATTTCTGAAAATACCAAGATGAGTTACAGGATGAAGGAGTTTTCTATTACAAAAACAAGAAAGCATACCAGTAACTATATATTTGCACAGGCCGGGATGCCCATATTATTTATAGATTATACCACAGCCTCTATCAGCCCGGAAGTAAATGGTTTTCTATCCGGCCCTACCAAAACTAAGTTGATAGGGGCCGCGTACTGGCCCGGTAAGGAAGAAGAATTCTATTTTACGCTGAAACTAAAAGAGGCATTCGACGCTACCATTTTCCTGGATAAAACCACTGCTTCTGTTCCGATAGAAAGCTACACTAAATATGTTGAAGGGCTAACGAAGAAATGACAGACCTGCAACAATATATACAAACCTATTTCGATGTAAAAAGCGAAGACCTTTCAGCGATAGCGTCAAAGTTTCACTTCAAGCAGGTAAACAAAGGCGACTACCTGCTGAAACAGGGGCGGCAATGCAACCAACTCGCGTTTATACAGTCGGGGCTGGTGCGTATATATGCTACGGTAGAAGAAAAGGAAGTAACCCAGTGGATATCCACTAAAGGCTATTTTGTTACAGACCTCGCCTCCTTCATCTTTAACACCCCTGCCCGCTGGAACCTGCAGGCGCTTACAGACTGCGAGCTATACACGATTGAAAAAAGGGATTACGATGCCCTGGGGAATACCATACCTGAATGGCACCGTTTAGAAAAGCTGTTTATTGCCAAATGCTTCATCATTCTGGAGGAGCGGGTGAATAGCCACCTGTTCATGACCGCAGAGGAGCGTTATAACAAACTGTTTGAACTACAACCCGATCTATTTAACCAGGTACCCCTCCAATACCTGGCATCGATGCTCGGCATGACGCCCGAGACCCTTAGCCGCCTGCGCAAAAAGCAATTGGGCTGATTTCTTGACCTATATCAAGTGGGCGCCTCTGTTTCCAACCGACCTTTGGTTCAACAAATGCAAGGAAGAATGAAACGACTAATTCAACTGGAAGAACTGGCAATGACGGCAGGAGCAATTTACATTATCAGTCTGCTTGACCTGTCATTGAGTTGGTGGGTGTACCTGTTATTATTTTTCGCACCCGACATAGGCATAGCCGGCTACCTGGCCGGTAACAAACCAGGCGCAATTACATATAATCTTTTCCACCACAAGGGAATTGCGATTGTGGTTATTATTACAGGACTTGGTCTGCAAAACGACTATATATTGCTTGTTGGGCTTATTCTATTCGGGCATGCCAGTTTCGACAGGATATTCGGGTTCGGGCTAAAGCAGTTTACCGGGTTTAAGCATACACACCTGGGAGTAATGAAATAGCATTATACCCACTGGCACTGATAAAATAGTACCAACGAAGCTTTATCTTGTCGATGCAATTATACCCATGCGAAAAATTCTGATTGCAATAGTTGTTGTTGTTTTACTACTGCCACAACATGTGAGTGCGCAACGTGCCGGCATTGATAGCCTGGTAAAAGCATTGTCATCGGCCCACGACACAGATAGGGCTTACATCAACTATTTCATCGGGAAAAAATACCTGCGCATATCCGGGGACAGCAGCAGACTTTATACACTCGAAGCAATAAAGTTGGCTAAAAAGTATAGGAACGACGAGGTGTTGGCTGAGTCATATTCAGTACTTGGCGCCAGGGAAAAACATGAGGGAAACTTCGAAACAGCACTAAAATACCACCTGCAGGCATTAAATATCAAAGAGAAAAGTAACAACTACAGCGGCCTGGCTGTAACCTACAACGACATTGGTCTTGTATATAAACAAATGCAGCGGTGGGAAGAAGCGCTAACCTATTACCGAAAAGCTAATCAGTTTGCACACAAAGCAGGTAGAGATGATGCTATTTCCTTCACGTACAATAACATGGGTACGGTCTATAATGAAACCGGAAACTACGACTCTGCACTGATGAGTTATCGGAATGCTCTGCTCTACGCGGAAAAGATAAATAATCCAGGAGCTCTGGCCACCGCCCTGACTAACCTGGGTGACATCCATCTTACGCATAAACGATATGACTCTGCCCTGCATAACTTTATGCGGTGTTTGTCTTACGACAAAGCTAATGATGACAAATATGGTATGAGCTTGTCCCATATGCAATTAGCCAGGGTTTATTCAGAGTTAGGCAAACTGCAAATGGCCCTTGCACATATAGATACGGCCGACATGATAACTAAACAGGAAAACCTGTTGCGCGAGCGTATTGAAGTAATGAAGATAAAATCCTCTATCCAGGAAAAATCAGGAGATTACAGCGGTGCGATACTTTCAATAAGGGCATCGGCCGCTTTGAAGGACACGCTTATTAGCGAAGAAACATCCCACCAGGTATCTGAATTGCAAACCAAATACGAAACCGAAAAGAAGGAACAGCAAATCGCGTTGCAGCAATCGGAGCTCAGGAGCAAAAACTATATTATCGGCGGTATCTCTGGTGTACTTATTTTAGCGGGTTTACTCGGCTATTCTTACTATCGCCGGTATAGACTGGCGCAGCAGGCTAAACTGCAGAAGGCCATAATGCGCGAACAGGAACTGGCCACACAAGCTGTGCTGGAAGCTGAAGAGAATGAACGTAAGCGGATAGCAAGCGACCTGCATGACGGAGTGGGTCAACTGATGAGTGCGGCACGGATGAACCTTTCGCTGATATCCAATGAAATAGAATTTGGCGATGAGCGCCGGAAGCTGGCTTTTGATAAAGCGCTATCGTTGGTGGACGATAGCTGTAAAGAAGTGAGAACGGTGTCCCACAATATCATGCCCAATGCCCTGTTAAAATCGGGGCTCGTTTCCGCTATCCGGGAATTCATACAAAAGATCGATGAGCGGGCATTGGAAGTTTCGCTTTATACTGATGGGATCAACGACCGGTTACCATCAAATGTGGAAACAGTATTGTACCGCGTCATACAGGAATGTGTGAATAACGTTATCAAACACTCCGGGGCCAATACTTTGGATATTACTTTGATAAAGGATGACGAGGGTATCAGCGTCACCATAGAGGACAATGGCCGTGGGTTCGATACAAAAGTCGAAACCAAGGGTATCGGCCTGAAAAATATGCAGACCCGCATCCATTACCTCAAAGGCACGATAGAATGGGACTCAGCCCCGGGCAAGGGGACTGTAGTAACAATACAGGTGCCGGTGGGAGACCAATAGGCAATCTGTTTCCGGATATAGCTTCTTTAGACATAACCATATTCCTGCGATTTCTTATCTTTCAGCAATGAAACTGATACGTATTATACTCACCGTTACCGCTATTCTGCAAGGCTTTGCAGGCAAAATATCCGCCCAGCAGGGAGGAAGCGATGTTATTGCCGAATTCATCAAAAACAATCCCGACAAGGGCGCCATTTACCTGGTACAGAACGGCAAAGTATTGGCCGATATCAATGCTGACAGGAAATCACCGCTGGCAAGTACCGCTAAGATCATAGTTGCGATAGAATATGCAGCGCAGGCTGCAAGCGGCAAAATTAACCCTTCCGCGCTGGTAGATACCGCCGAACTGGATAAATACTACATACCCAATACCGATGGAGACGCACACCCCACATGGCTGGAATACATGCAGAAACGTACCCGGATCAAGAATGGAAAGGTGGCACTTGAGGAAGTCGCCAAAGGAATGATAGATTTCAGTTCCAATGCCAATACCGAATACCTGCTGGACCTGCTGGGTGTGGACAATGTAAATAAAAGGCTCCTACAGTTGGGGCTGGAAAACCACGATAAGCTATATTACCTGGTTGGCAGCCTGGGCATCATCAGCGGCAAAGAAGCGGCGGACATTGGAAATATGCCCATGGAAGAATACATAGCCCGGTCGTATGAAGAACATGATAAACTAAAGACCGACCCCGGCTATAAAAACGCAATACAAGGGCTCTCCCTTGAAGCGCAAAAGGTGTGGAGCGACCGCCTGCCTGCAGCCACACCGAAAGACTATGTGTCCTTGCTGCAGAAAATAAACAGCAGGACGTTTTTTGACGAGGCAACACAGAAACACCTGGCAGTCGTTATGGAACGCCTGATGGACAACCCTGCCAACCAGCAATGGCTGAAACATGCCGGTATGAAAGGCGGCTCTACCCTTTGGGTGCTGACCAAGGCGATATATGCCACCACAACCACCGGCGAAACAACTGAGCTGGCATATTTCTTCAATAACCTGAAAATGCAGGATGTTGATAAACTAGCCATGAATATGAACAGTTTCGAACTGGCCATCCTTACCAACCGCAACGGCGCGAGGGACAACATACTGAAGATATTGAACGATCAATAACAGACGATTATGGCATTGTAATTGCTCCTGATGGTATAATCTTTAACCTCATCCTGCAACACACCGCGAATATGGAACTGGACAAAAAAGAAAAAGAAATACTGGAAGCAGCCATCAGCGAATGGGAAAGCCAGGAAATGCTCACGACAGAGAAAGCCGATGAACTACGCAAGACCATATCGCTGAAAAAGGTGCATGGCCAGGTGGCCCAGTACTTCTTTATTATTGCCATCGCTTGTACCCTATTGGCCTTTGGCGCTATCTTCATCGACGATAAGTTGCTGGAGAAGATAAGGCGCTATTTTGATGTGGGCAACCTAATCATAGCCATAGCCTGCACGTTGATAGCCATAGCCTGGTTTGTATATCTTTCCCGGAAGAGGAAGTCGATCAACTCGCTGGTATATGAGGTGTACATGGTGCTCGGCGGCCTGGTGGTAGTGTCGGGACTGGTGTACTATTGCAAAGACATCGGCTTTGGGCCGCAGTATACAGGCGTGCTGGCGGCCACAGCTATTATCGTCCTTTCTTTAGGCGCTTTTTTTAAATCGAGGGCGCTGTGGCTGGCAGGCATACTGGCTGTTATGGGCCTGTATGGCTCTTACAGCGAGTGGCGCCAAAATGAAAGTAACCTCTTCCTGGGCATGAACTACCCTATGCGTTTCACGATTTTTGGCGTATTGGTCATCGGCCTGGCTTTCCTGCAAAACATCATCCGGCCATTACGTTTCTCGCAAAGACAGACCTATGTAATGGGCCTGCTCATCTTCTTCACCGGGCTTTGGGGCCTGTCAATATTCGGCAATTACGGCCGCTGGGAAGAATGGGAGCAGGTGCGCCAGGTGCAGGTAGTAGGCTACGCCATAGTACTTGCTATCGTATCTATTGCCGCACTCATATTGGGCATCAGGTACAACGACGACGTGACCCGCGACTTTGGTATCATCTTTATCCTCCTCAACTTGTACAGCCGGTACTTTGAATACTTCTGGAACACTACTAACAAGGGCATCTTCTTCATGATACTTGCTGCGTCCTTTGCCCTCGTCGGCTGGCAACTGGAAAAGAGGATGAAGCGGGCGAAACAATGATGCCACAGTATTTGCTTATTATTGCAGGCTGATTGACAAAGATGGCAAGGTATTTCCTCTCGGTAAAATATGACGGACTGGCTTTTCATGGCTCGCAGATACAGGGCGAGACACCTACAGTGCAACTGGCCATCAATAAGGCATTGTCTACACTGCTCAGGACAGAAGTCTCATCCTTCGGGGCCAGCCGGACCGATGAGGGCGTTCATGCCCTGTGCAACTTCTATCATTTCGATACAGAGCAGGAACTTACCGGCAAGTTCATTTACAAGATGAATGCCATACTGCCGCCAACCATAGCCATAAGCAGAATGTACCTGGCCAATGACCCGGAACTGAACTGCCGCTTTGCAGCCACTGCCCGGCAATACAGGTACCGCATCTACTGGCAAAAAGACCCATTCAGATTTCAAAGAGCTTTGTACTATCCCTACAAGATAGATATAGCAGCACTACATGAGGCCGCAGCTATATTTCCTGCATACGAGCATTTCGAGACCTTTTCAAAGCGAAATACCCAAAGCAGGACTTTCATTTGCCGGCTGACCGACTCGCATTGGGAAGAGCACCGGGACGAGCTACATTACGTAGTGCGGGGCAACCGTTTCCTGCGGGGGATGGTACGCGGCCTTGTGGGTACGCAGTTGCAGGTGGCAAGAAGTAAGATGTCCATAGCACAGCTAAGAGATATCATAGATGCCAAAGATTGCACACTGGCCGATTTCAGCGTGCCGGGCTTTGGCCTGTACCTGGAAGACATCAGCTATCCCGAGGGTGCGCTGACTGAAATAAAGAACTAACGTTTCACTTCTACCGAAGTCACCAATTCCAATCCTTTTTTCCGCTCTTCGTAGAAATTGATGGTCTTCACTTTTTCAAATTTTGGAATGGTACAGACAGCTATGGGGTTGGTTTCGTAGGTCAGCATTTTGCCACGCAGCTTGTTGAAGTCGCAATACACTTCTACGAAAGTACCCGCCTTCATAGATATGCGGTTGAATTCGAGTTGTATATCTTTTTTGGTGGCCGGCATAATAAGTACCAGCATCCACTCTTTGCTGAAATGCGGCGTATCGGCCCTGCCCTTTCCGAAGAACTTTTCAAACTCCTGCGGTTTGGTGATCACAAAGCAGTTGGGGCCATCTTTCAGCATGGCATCGCTTCCGCTGAAAAAGTAGCCTGACAATTTCTTCGCCTGCACTTCCGTGGGCTGGGCAAATGATACAGTACCCAGCAGCATGATACATAATGTGATGATCAGCTTATTCATACAACTTATTTAAGCACCATAAAAGGCCACTTCTTCCTTGCCCTGGCTACTACGCATAGCGCGGAACATACCGGCAGAATTAAAACAGAACAGGCCATTGCCCTGTCCATCCACAGCTATCAGTCCGCCCTCACCGCCGAGTTTCACCAGTTTGTCTTTAATGACAATATCACATGCCTCTTGCAGGGACAGTCCTTTATATTCCATCAGGCAGCTTACATCGTGCGCCACTACGGCACGCAGGAAGGGCTCGCCGTGGCCGGTGCAACTGATGGCGCAGGTTGCATTGTTGGCATATGTACCGGCCCCTATCACCGGGCTATCGCCTATTCGGCCAAAACGTTTGTTGGTCATGCCGCCGGTAGATGTACCTGCTGCCAGGTTGCCGTCTGCATCGCAGGCTACAGCGCCTACCGTGCCAAATTTATAGTCCGGATTGGCATCGCCACCTTTCAGGTTGTCTCCCTTATGGTCCAGCTGATAATGGTCGCTATCACGTATATCCAGCCATTGCTCGTAGCGCTCTTTGTTGAAAAAGTATTCGTCCGGCGCCATTTCTATACCGCGGGTCAAGGCAAATTCAGATGCGCCATTGCCGCTCAGGAAGACGTGGTTGGAGTGCAGCATCACTTCGCGCGCCAGCATGATGGGGTTTTTAATATTACGCACGCCGGCTATTGCTCCCGCCTCCAGTGTCTTACCGTTCATCAGCGCGGCATCCATTTCGTTCAGCCCCTTTTTGGTAAACACCGCTCCCCTGCCTGCATTGAACAAAGGGTTGTTTTCCAGTTCGACTATCGCGGCCACCACCGCATCCATAGCAGCGCCGCCGCCGTCCAATACCTTGTATCCTGCATCCAGCGCAGCTTTAAGGCTTTGGGTATATTCTGCATCTTTACCATTTACCGTAGCAGGAATTACGTTTCCTGCACCACCATGTATCACTAATGTAACGGGCATCTATGTATTCTTGTTTTAAATATAGTTCTTGTTTATTGCAAATAAGCCGCAGTAATATATCCACCTTCGGTTTCCACTTCAATATGTTCCTGCAGCGTGGTAGAAACACTATGACCAATAATATCCGGCGTGATGGGAAATGACTTATGCCTGCGGTCGACCAGTACGGCTATCATTACTTTTTTGGGTTCATACTTCAGGATAGGCGCCAGGGCGTACAATAATGTCTTGCCCGAATTGGCCACATCGTCTATCAGCACCAGGCTTTTTCCGGAGAGGTTTTCGTCTATAACTATTTCGGAAGAGAGGGGCTTGCGCTTATTCATTTTAACAATGATAAGTTCCACTTTCAGCGTACTTATTTCTTTGAGCCTTTTTGCCAGGCTTTTCGCCAGTATGGCCCCGCTGCTTTCTATGCCTATAAGCGTTACCGACTTCTCGTTGCTGAAGTTTTCCCATATCTCGTAGGCCATGCGCTGCATCTTCCAGTTGATGCGTTCCTTATCAAGAATTATAGTGCGTTCCTTTACCATAACCAGTTGTTCATTAATGCGAGCGCATAGCAGCCACCGGGTCGAGGCGGGAGGCGGAGCGTGCAGGGATAAAACCCGCCAGTACGCCTACCGTGGCCGATATTGCTATGCCTATGAAAAAGTTTATTAAAGATAATGTAACAGGGAAGTCAGCCGCATAGGTAAGGATGACTGCCAGCAGCATTACCAGAACAATACCTATCAGTCCACCGGTAATGCAGAGCGCTACCGCCTCTACCAGGAACTCAAGCAAGATGCTGCGCGAACGGGCACCGACCGCTTTTTTTAGCCCAATCATTTTGGTGCGTTCCTTCACCGTTACAAACATGATGTTGGCAATACCGAATGCCCCAACTACCAATGAGAAGGCGCCTATTACACCGCCTATCATATTGATGGAGGTAAACATAACGTTCAGCCGTTCTGTTATCTGGCTGAGCTGGTTCACCGCAAAGTTATTCTTTTCGCCGGGCGCTACCCTTCTTATCCTGCGCAGGGCGCCTTCCACCTCCAGGCGGGCATCCTGCACATTCACTTCAGAACCCGTTTTGATAACCAACGTGGGGTCGTTATTTATAGAAGTAACATCTACCATGCCGGCTGCGGCATAATAGGGATAAATAAGGCCGTTGTCGAAATTGAAGCCGGATATGCTCTGGCCCGATTTGCGCAGGACACCAACCACGTTGAAGCCGCGACCATGAAAGGTGATCTTTTTACCCACCGGGTCGACACCGCCGGGAAACAATGCGTCGGCCACCTCTTTGCCCAGCACCACAGCGTGATTGCCACCATCCAGCTCAGACAGGCTTAGGTATCGGCCATTTTCTATCTCCACTCCCTGTATCTTATCAAAGTCGTTGGTGACGGCAAAGCCGGTAATGCCTTCTACCTCCTGGTCGCCCTGTTTGATGGTGAGGTTGCCATCGCGATAGGACAGTGCTGCATACTCTATACTTTTCACATCGCGCTGTACGGCCTTTAGTTCTTTGGGCCCCATACTGGGCCTGCGCAGAAACTCCCACCATTTATATTCCCCGCCTTCGTCCATCCAGGGCCAGCGGCCTATGTACAGCACATCGCTGCCCAGGCTGGATATTTCTGTACGGATATTATTCTTCATGCTGTCGAGCACGGTAAATACCGCGATGATACAGAAGATGCCGATGGTGACACCCAGCAAAGAGAGGAAGGTGCGCAGCTTGTTGGCGCGCAGCTCGTGCAGGGCCTGTGCTACACTGGTAAATATGATCTGCCCTAAGTGGTTCATCCGGCAACAAATTTAGTGTTTCCCATTGAGGATTGCTCATATAAGGGGCTACCTGCCTTCAGGCGGGAAATACATTTTTCCAAATGTATTGTATTGCGGCTGTTGAGGCTGATTCTGTTTCTGCTTCTTTTTCTCTTCCCTTTTCCTGTCGGCTTCTTCGTGCAGTTGGCGTACTTCTTCGGGTGTCAATATCCTGGGTGGCGGTGCGGATGCGATGGAGCGCTGCTCTTGGGCATAGAAGCTGGCAGAGAGGAGGTCTTCGGCCTGTAGTTTGCGTTTTTGGTACAGGGCGAGGTATTGGGGATACAGGGGGGAGTTTTCCGGGATGAAAGCCCCTCTGTCTCCCCCAAGGAGAGCACTGTGTTGTGTGTTTTCACCGCCTTGGCGGGACAAGTGTTCCGTTTTGATGCCTTGTTCTGTAGTGGGAATTTTTTCCAGCGCGAGTGTTCCACCCCCGGCTCGTACCTCGCCACCCCCGCCAGCGGGGGACAGTGTATTTTCGCCGCCTTGGCGGGACAAGTGTTCCGGTTTGATGCCTTGTTCTGCGGGTGTTTTTTCCTGCGCGAGTATTCCACCCCTGGCTCGTACCTCGCCACCCCCGCCAGTGGGGGACAGTGTGTTTTCACCACCTTGGCGGGACAAGTGTTCCGGTTTGATGCCTTGTTCTGTGGTGGGAGTTTTTTCCAGCGCGAGTGTTCCACCCCCGGCTCGTACCTCGCCACCCCCGCCAGCGGGGGACAGTGTGTTTTCACCACCTTGGCGGGACAAGTGTTCCGGTTTGATGCCTTGTTCTGCGGTGGGAGTTTTTTCCTGCGCGAGTGTTCCACCCCCGGCTCGTACCTCGCCACCCCTGCCAGCGGGGGACAGTTCATTTTGGGTACCTGTCCGGTAGGTTTGCTCCCCGTCTGAATGTTCCGGTTTGATGCCTTGTTCCGGGAGTAATTTTTTCCGGGAGCGGGGGAGCATGTAGATGCCGGGGGGCAGTTCGTGGTTGATGGGGGCTGTGGGGTCGTCGCAGGGACGACCGTCGATGTAGATGTTGAATTGCGATAATTTGGGGTCGGCAAGGTTGCGGGCGCGGTTGCACATATCTTCTATCCTGGTGTCTGCTTCCACCGCCCTGATGATCTCGCGAGGGTGAGGGTCTTCAAACAACATGCGATAACCGTTGCCGTCTTTTACATAGCGGCAAACTTTTATCTCGCACTTGGCTATGCGGGCCAGTATCTCCCGCCGGTCCATCATGCTGAGCAGTTTTACCTTCTGCTGTTCGGTATGCAGCCGGTAAGCTTCGGCATAAGAACGTTGCTGAATATATGCCGCGGCTTCTTCTATTTCCGCCGCTATTTCGGGGTGGTGCCGCAAAAGCCGCTCCGCCGACTTGCGGGCGCTGTGTTCGTCGGTACAATTGGGATAGGCTTTCTGATAAGCCCTTGTCTTGTCGCCGTGTTTGATCATCTCGATGATGAAGGTCTTGTGGTTCTCTTTCATGATTTTTTTGATTTATGATTGGTGATTTAAGATTTGTGATTTTGATTTAGGATTGTCTGAATCAGGATTGGCAGGATTTTTGGATTAACGGGATAAGTAGATAACCCGATGTTTACTACAGCCCTGCATAGGTGGGACTATAATAGCCCCGTACAAACGGGGTTTTCGTAAATTTATTCAAATTTACTACAACAAATTTACAATTATTATTTTAGAATAACAAATGTATTTATGCGAGGTATCCCCCATATCCTCCTCCCGCCGATAAACAATGTGGATATGTGAAAAATTTCAAATCTGCACCTAAAATGCTGCTCTTTTAGTGCAACTAAACAATTCAAAAAGCACACATAACAAGTTTCTATAGGTTATATTTTTACCCTTAGATACTCATTGTAAACAATAGTGAATAAGTATTTTGTTTCTGTGATTGCAGCTTCAATCTCGTTCTTAGCGAAATTTTTGAACTCAAAAACATTGTCTTTTACAGAAAAAACAGTCATAGTTATGTTTGACATATCACAGCTCAAGCAATACGAAGCAAGGTATTTTTGAATCAATGGGTAACGCAATTCATTCTTCCAATTACCTGCTGCGCCCTCCAATACCTGAATAATTACATATTCGTCTCCGCGCTTTGTTATCCATGGCGTATTCCCTGTTAGGGTTACATTATCATGCAATTGCCAGTTGACAAGTTTTTTGCTATATAAAAATTCAACTCCAAGTTTATCATATTGCTTGCAATAAGAATTAAAAACCTTCATAAGTTTTTCTTCTTTCTCAAGATTTTTTTGGGTTGCCTCAAACCTAGCAGTATATTCTTTTGCTAAATCATTCATCGCATCTTTAATAGATTTCTTACTTCGATGAACATCTTTTACCGCACCTTGCCAACAGGCAAAAATGCCATATGTTCCTCCACCGTTTTTACCTTCATCGCCTGCGATTATCCTTGCATGACTTAGCGGGTTTTCTTTGACTCGCTCCAGAATTGTGTTACTAATTTTCATAATTATTTTTTAATGCATGGCAGTTTCGCCGTTAGCAATTTATTTATATAAAATTATGACCTATTATAATCTAACATATAAAATAGTTATACACAGTTCGTGAAAACATTTTTTGGATATGTGCAATAAAAAAAGTAGTTAATACATGCCAATGCTGTATTTCTACAAGCTATTCTACAATAAAAAAATTGCACAATTGTTTAATTAAATCCACAATACGCTCATAATTGCAAAGAGCCTTATAATAAATTGTATGTATATTGTAGGTTCAATTTAACACTATAATGTCGACTAAGCAGGCTGAAGAAAAAATTAAAGAAGCTCAAAAAAGGTGTTTTATTATTACACCAATAGGTGGCGACAATACTGAAACAAGAAGAAATGCAGATGGATTAATCGAAGCAGTTATAAAACCAGTATTAGCAAAATTAGAAATCACTGGAGATGCAGCACATCACATATCTGCTCCGGGCTCAATTACTAAACAAGTCATTAAACGACTATTAGAAGATGATTTGGTCATTGCTAATCTAACAGATTTAAATCCGAACGTTATGTATGAATTAGCTGTAAGACACGCCAAACGCCTACCCGTTGTTATATTGGCGGAAAGAGGCACTAATTTACCATTTGATATTGTCAGCGAGAGAACGCTATTTTATTCCAATGACATGAAAGGAGTTGAAGAAATTAAGCCCACATTGGAGCGAATTATCAAGGAGGCATTAAAAGATAATGAGCCCGATAATCCAATATATAGTGTGGTAGAAGAAAGTATCATTAGACAAAATGTACAACCAGGTGATCCAAATAAATTTATTTTTGAACAGCTGAATGAAATACAAAACAGACTTGCTACTATTCACTTTAACTCAGTCAAAACTATTGATCCGACTTCGGTAGAATATGTCCATATTTCTATACCAATAGATCAAGAAGAAAAGGTCAGGTCGATATTGTCTGATTTAAACTTTAAAAATGCAGATCATTTTTATCGTACTGGTGCTTTTTCAGAGTTTACAATTGATGATAATAATCCTATTAAAACTAAGTACTTACTAGAAACGATGGAAAAAAAAGGTATAAATCTTAATGTAAAATATGACAATCTACCTTTTTAACATTCAACAAAATTGATGACAGACACATTATTATCTTTTTAGTGATTTATCAAACTTATGCTGCTTACGGAGAAATGCTTCATGTATATCGGTATTCACCTCTACCCGTTCGCAATGCCGTGCAAGATCGGTTTCAACGATTCTTCCAGTTATCAAACCAGAGCCAGGGCTGTAGTCACCAGATAATTGTCGCTGAACAAGGCGAGATTTCCCCCTATGCCCCTGAAGGGGAGACAGGACAAGTAAAAAAATGCGCAACTGTAATTGTGTCCGTGCGAGCGGGCGAATCCCTATGCGGGAGACACGCCCGGGAATGATTAGCAATAAATTCGGGAACGAGGTTTCCCCCTATCCTCCTGAAGGGAGACAGGGCGAGTAAAAAATGCGCAGGAATGAAATTCGGAAAAGGTGACAGGCCAGTCGGGAGCAGGCGCTCGTTTTATCCTGGATCTGAGCGGGATGGCCTGAACAGCGGTGAGAGTATGTTTAAGATATTCCTATTCCTGCCAATACTCTCTTCCCTCAGGATAAGTGCGGTAGCCTATGATGCCTGCACCCTTAGCTATATATATTTTATCCATTCCGATTTTATTCGCTTCTTCATCCCTTATTGTGATATCAGCGATGTTTCTGTAATTTCTGTTGTTTACATTCCATACATCAAAGTTCTCAATACTGTAGCCATTGTTGTAGCTATAGGCTAAAGTCAGTTTATCACCACCGTCGCCTAAGATTACCGGCTTAACCATTGTCCTGAAAGTCATGTTTATGCCAGCCATAGAGTAACTATTATTAAGGTCCTGCTCCACCACGTGAAATAACTTTAAGGGTATCTGTTCCTGCACAACAGAGTCTATTAAGGTTTTTCTTTCTCCATTTATTTCGCACCAGTGTTCTTTACCTCCCAAACGTTTTTTTTCTATTTCATGCTCCTGCGAGTAGTTTTCCTGCTCTATGGTCAACATTTCCTGCCTGCCATCGCTGCTAATGAACTTGTAGGTGACGCCTGTTTCGTATGGAAACCAGGTGTTGAGTGTGCTATCGTCAAAAGCGGGACAAGTCCTTGTTCTGTCGCACGCGCTAATAGCCATCGTTATCATCAATGTGAGTATTGCCCCTGTATATTTCATAGGATACTATTTTTCGTGTTTACTGCTCTTTCCAGTATTCCCTTTGTCCGGGAAAGGAACGGTAGCCTAATATACCCTGCCCTTTGGCGATGTATATGTCTTTTAAGCCACACCTGGCAGCCTCAGATTCGTCAGTTATAGTTATTTGTATTACAGTATTATACGTCATCCCGTTAACGTCCAATGAGTGATGTTCCTGTGTACTGAATTGCGTGCTGCCGCGTTCATGCCTGCCCCCCAATGTGTTTTCTGTTGCGTTCAGCAAGATTTGTTTTGAACCCCGAAATTCAAGCACCACGTAATCAGATTTAATGCCTGCAAATACTTGCGATTGCTGCAATCTCATCCCAATTTTGTTAGGTTTATCCTTGTCTGTCAGCGCCCTCATCTCTCCATGGACGTCGCACTTAGCCGTATATGTAGGTTTGGTGCCATGATCAATGGAATATGCTTTCGTGAAATCTTTTTCGTCTATCACTAGTACCTCTCGTATGCCATCGCTGCTAACAAAGCTATAGTCAACCCCTGTTTCGTACGGGAACCAATCATTAAATAAAGTTTCATCAAATGCGGGGCAGTCCTCATGCTGCCGACAGGCTGTAAATGAAATTGCAGTAATAGTCAGTAAGATAAGATAAAGTACAGCGTGTTTCATCAGATGGATTTAGATGATTTTAATACAAATCTCGTGCCAATAGCATTTACTTATGTGTAATTTGATGCGGACTGTTTTATTTTGAGCATTGAACAATAATTTTTGCCTCAGATAAAATAACCTTTATGAGAACCCTTTTGGCTATCCTGTTGATTACCCTCTCTTTCATCGATTCATTTGCGCAAGATGTACACTTTCCAAATACCGGGGAGAATTCAGAGGATACGATTAGTATCAGAAACAATTTTTGGGGAACGCATTACTCGATTAATGGTCGCCCGTTGAATAATAACCAGCTCGCCGACATAGTGCGTGCAAGTGCCGATGCAAAGAATTATATGGACGTAGCGAAGGGCTACCGTTTAGTTTCTGCACTATCGGGTTGTGCAGGAGGTGCTTTATTAGGCTATCAATTAGGAAATCACCTTACCGGCAGCCCGATCAACCTGGTGTTTGTGTACGCCGGTGGCGCCTTGGCGGGGTTGGGAATTGCTACCAGTATATCCGCATCAAACAATACCAGGAGGGCTGCCAGGATATATAATAATGAATTACAAGGACGGACATCAAACGTACATCCGCAGCTTCGTCTTGGTTTTACCGGTAGCGGCGCGGGGCTTGCGTTGCGGTTTTAGATGTTTTATGTTTGCAACAGTTCCTGATCAGGAATTCCTGATACCCGTAATAATGGGAATATTTTTGATTGCTGCACTTACCATATTATCTCTTAATTTAACCTCATAGCAGCAGGTACAATGTTGTGACGCGGTGCGCGGAATTAATGATTTTCCGGTTATCAAACCTCAGAGCCAGGGCTGTGGTCACTAAATAATTATCGTTGAACAAGGCGAGATTTCCCCCTATCCCCCTCCCGCCGTTGGCGGGATAAATGCCGGGGAGACGGAACGAGTGACAATTTATGTTCAATATCTGTTAGACTTAATGATTCTTCCGGTTATCAAACCTCAGGGCCAGGGCTGTGGTCACTATATAATTATCGTTGAACAAGGCATTGCCTCTTTGGAATACAGGGTCTTCGGCTATGTATAGCTTACCTTCTATGCGCCAGAGCAGGTTGGACATCAACCAGCGGTCGTGGCCGAGGCTGGCTGCCCATGCGCTGAAACCAGGGCCCGGGCTCCCGGCATCGGGCCTGAGTATCACGCTATAGGGGTCGTAAAAACGTTCTTCGCGCAATACCCAGGCGGCGCGGTCAGAGGGCTTGTAGCGCAGCATCAGGGCGTAGCCCGTCCACTGGTCGTACTTATAGGGCGAACTGCTGAAAACGGTCTCCTGCATGCCCAGGTCTAAAGAAGCGGTGAACTCGAATTTCTTTAAAAATTTCAGCGTTGTGTACAGGTCGATAAAATACCTCATTCGCTTCATGGTATCGGGATAGTCGTTGCCTACAAAGGTGCTCAGGTTGAATAAAATATTTTTGTTCGGCTTGTGCGTTACCTGCATACCACCGGCCGGTGTAGCATTGCCCGCAGGCCGCTGAATACGCTGCCATCCGTTCATATGCATCAATGCGATGTAAAACTTTTCGTTCAGCGTGGTATAACTCAGCCGCACACCGGCCTCGTAGTAAGGGGAACCGTCGGCTATCATGCTGCGGGTTAGCGTGGCATTGTCTATACCTATAACAGTTTCCTGCCCGATGTGCGAGGGGAATATACCCGCATCCACCCACAACTCGTGGCGCTTGTGCAGGCGGAAACCGGCGTTGGCTTCGTAGATATTCTTCAGCACACCCGGCTCAGCTTTCATATTAGCATTGGCATAAGTGCCTGCCATGATCCCGATATTGCCACGCACACGGTCCTTGTCATAAATGACGCGCAGCATAGCCAGGTTGATATTCACCTCGTTGTGCCTGTTGTGCGATACCACGAACCCCGGACGTTCGTTGCCTGCCGGTGTATTAAAATCGTAGCCATAATAGACTTCGGCATAGCCCTCTATGACCAATGGTTTGGGTTCGTTTTGTGCAGATGCAAGGAATGTTGATGCCAGTAATGCTGTTATGAGTAATGGGAGTTTCATGTAATAAAGATAATGCTTGAGGTTATAATCCGCAAAGTGAGCGGCACTCGCTTTATCTTGGGTCTGAGCGGGATACTCAGACCAGTGATGGGGCTCAGAGATGTTGCCACATTGCTAAACCTCAGGGGATTTCTCTTTCGCTACGCTCATTCGAAATGACCCCGCATTGGCGGGGCAGGCGACCATAAATTAAAAATACAATGGCCGGAATATGAACTTTCCCCTGGTATTGTACTCGAGCGCGGGTGCGGGAATTTTGATGGTGAGGTATTCCAGTATGGCGTTGATGGTTTTGCTGCGGGTTTTGATGGCAGACAGGTTGATGTCGGGAGAGATGTAGCACTGCCTGTACCGGTGTATATCGGCACGGTCGTGGTATTTACCGTTTACATCTTTCCATGTATTGTAGTAGGCGCCGTACATATCTTCTGCCCCATACCCTACTGCTATATTCAGCCATTTGGGCCAGCGCTTATAAAAGTCGTGTACACTAACGGACAACCAATAAGTTTGCGCGTTATAGTCCTTGAGTATGCGCTCAGCGGCACCTGTGCCATATACCTGGTCGGCACGGTTGGCCAGTTCTGCAGGGCTGTATTTGCGTATATGCGCACTGAATTTCAATTGTATCCTCTGTTCCTGCCAGGCCAGTTCCTGCGTGGCATACAGGGCGCCGCCCAGAATATTGCCACCCATATCTCCCCAGCTAAACCCCCACTCTGCGGACATACCATCTAATATTTCAATTACGGTAAGAAAGGTGACACTTGCAGCGCTGCCATAAAGAACGCTTTTCTTCCTGCCGAGCCCGGCCCATGTGTACATGCCCGATAGAGGGCCGGCAAACGTGTAGGCAGTATAGAAGTGTCCCAGTTTATCCATCTGGCACCATTCGCCCATATCATCTTTGGTATGAAGGGGCGAACGTTCATAACCTTTGTACCAGGCATCATTCAGCCCGTAAAGCATAAAACCCGTGGTGAGCGCTTGTGTGCCGGCAACAAAAGCCAGGCGGCCAGGCTTGATGTAAGTACTATCCTGTTGTGGCTGTGCGCACAGGGTAAAATGAAAAAATGTCAGCAGGATAATAAATGAGTATCGTATCATTTAATAGCAGGCATTCAGGTAATTGCTTATAAATATAGCAATAAGGCGGAAATGCAAATATATAAGACTTACCGCTTCCGCGGCGCTTCTTATTACTTACTTATTACCTTTGCACCCGTAATACAAAACACGGACATGAAAGATCTCAGCAACGCTATTATAGAATGTGTGCCCAACTTCAGCGAAGGGCGCAATATGGATATCATCAAACAGATAACTGACGAGGTAGAAAAAGTGGAGGGCGCTACCCTGCTGGATGTAGACCCCGGCAAGGCAACCAACCGCACTGTAGTGACATTTGTGGGCAATCCCGAAGCAGTGATAGAAGCTGCTTTTCAAGCTATAAAAAAGGCGGGGGAGCTGATAGATATGCGCAACCACAAAGGAGAACATCCCCGCATGGGTGCAACCGATGTTTGTCCATTGATACCTATATCGGGCATCACTATGGAAGAAACCGCAGCCTTTGCAAAAAAACTTGGTAAGCGCGTAGGTGACGAACTGGGCATACCCGTGTACCTGTACGAGCACGCTGCAGGAGCAGATTATCGCCGCAACCTGGCCGATATACGCAGCGGTGAATATGAAGGCATAGCCGATAAGATAACCAAGGCCGACTGGAAGCCGGATTATGGCCCGGCACAATTCAACGCAAAAAGTGGTAATACCGCCATCGGTGCGAGGGAGTTCCTGATAGCCTATAACGTGAACCTGAACACCACATCTACCCGCCGTGCCAATTCGGTGGCGTTTGACGTGCGTGAAAAAGGCCGGACGAAAAAAGACACGAAAGGCAAACCTATGAAAGACAGCAACGGCGAGCTGGTATGGGAACCTGGCCTGCTGAAAAATGTAAAAGGTATTGGCTGGTATATAGAGGAATATGGCATAGCCCAGATATCTATGAACCTGACCAATATGAATATAACACCATTGCATGTGGCATTTAATACCGTATGCGAGCGTGCCACCGCACGCGGCCTGCGTGTAACCGGCAGCGAACTGGTGGGATTGGTACCGCTGCAAGCCATGTTAGAGGCAGGTAAATATTTCCTGCGTAAACAGCAGCGCAGCGTGGGTGTGGGTGATGCAGAATTGGTGAGAATAGCGATCAAGTCGATGGGGCTGGATGAACTGGCACCCTTCGACCCACAGAAAAAAATAATAGAATACGCCATGCAGAACGCCAACGCTAAAAAACTTGTTGGCATGACGCTGGATAAGTTTGCATTAGAAACAGCCAGCGAAAGCCCCGCGCCGGGCGGTGGTTCTATAGCCGCTTATTGCGGGGCCTTAGGCGCTGCGCTGGGCACTATGGTGGCTAACCTGTCGTCTCATAAAAAAGGCTGGGACGAGCGCTGGGAAGAATTCAGCAACTACGCCGAGCAGGGGCAGGAAATAGTAAAAGAGATGCTGCACCTGGTAGATGAAGATACCAATGCCTTCAACCAGATAATGACCGCATTTGGCTTGCCCAAAGGCAGCGATGAAGAAAAAGCCATACGCAAGGCTGCGGTAGGTGCGGCGACAATAAACGCAATCAAAGTTCCTTACCGCACTATGCAGTTGGCCTACCAGTCTTTCGACCTGGCGAAGGCCATGGCGGAAATTGGTAACCCCAATAGCGTGAGCGATGCGGGCGTGGGCGCATTGTGTGCCAGGGCGGCTGTAAAAGGCGCTTTCCTTAATGTGATCATTAATGCGCAAAGCCTTAAAGACAACGCAGAGATAAAGGAAATAGTGGAAAATGCCAGGCTGATGAATGAAGCTGCCGACCGGATGGAGCAGGAAATATGGACAATTGTGCAGGGAAAAATTAAGTAACCGGTATTTTTTCCGGTCTGTTAAAACCAAACAAGAAATCCGAACGTATATACATCTGAACCAAAATGTTCAGATGTTATGAAAAATTGTACCAAATCAATTGTAATTGCTTTAATTGCGATATTATGTTCCGGGGGAGCATACGCTGACCATCTTACCGGGAAATTCCTGTTTGCAGCGCGGCTGGACGGAGCGCAGGAAGTTCCGTCGGTCACCACCAATGCATTAGGCCTGGCTTATCTTCAACTAAATGCTACAAGGGACACACTCTGCTTTGAAATGACCGCTACCGGCTTGTCCGGCTCAATTACGGGCATTCACATTCACCAGGGTGCAATGGGTGTAAGCGGCCCGGTTGTGCTGAATTTAGCCACTTACCTGTCGGGCAACCGTATAAAAGGAACGGTGACAGGGGCATCGCTTAGCCCGGCATTTTTGTCCACGTTATTTGCAGGAAACTTCTACCTGAACGTGCACACTGCTGCCAACGCCAATGGGGAGATAAGGGGACAAATATTACCCGAGGAAGACAAGGGTATGGCAGTAATGTTGAACGGCGCAAATGAGGTGCCGGCTGTTATGACCAGCGCCACGGGACTCGGCTTTTTTATGCTGCATCAACACAAAGGGAGGCTTAGTTTCACCATCGTTGCAGACGGGCTTAGCGGCGCCATAACCGGGGCGCACCTCCATAAGGCTGTTGCAGGGCAGAGCGGCGGCGTAGTGCAGGACCTTACGCCATTTATCTCCGGCAACAGGATTACCGGCAGTGTGGATCCTACAGCATACCTGGGGGCATTGCTGGGAGACAGCCTGTATGTCAACCTGCATACTTCAGCCAATCCTAACGGGGAGATACGCGGCCAGTTGATGATGCAACCCTACCTGCATTTCGACGCCGGGCTGGATACCGCCCAGGAAACAACACCCGTTACAGGCACCGGCATGGAAATAGGTAATGCTGTCCTGCGCCTGAATTATACTTTCGATACACTCTGGTACGATGCACAGTTCAACGGACTTACCGGTGCGATAAATGCCGCACACTTTCACCTGGGCGGCGTAAATGTAGGTGGTGGTGTGGTACAGGGCATACCATCGCCAGATATCAACGGGAATGTAATATCGGGCATGCTTACGGGCGCTTCAATTACAGACAGTTTCCTGCGCCACCTGCTGGAAGGTAATATTTACCTGAATGTGCATACTACTGCCAATGCCAATGGTGAAGTGCGCGGACAGGTGTACCGTACCTTGCGCGAGGGCTATGTGTATCATATCAATGGCGCACAGGAAGTACCACAGACAAATTCATCTGCATCCGGCACCGGTATGGTGTCTATCGACCGAGGACAGACCAATGCACACTATATGATGGTAGTGGATGGATTAACAGGCTATTCTGCAGCACACTTCCACAACAATGTAGCCGGACAAAACGGCGGCGTGCTATATGACCTGAGCAGTAAATACAGCAATGGCGGTATATCCGGCTACTGGCTGGACAACGAGCCAACAACGCCGTTCAGTGCGGCTATGTCCAACAAATTTCGCAAAGACAGCGTTTATGTTAACTTTCATACCACAGCCAACGCAAATGGCGAGATAAGGGGGAACGTTAGCAGGAAACTATGCGTGGATATACCACAAAGCGTGAACAGCTTAGGCAATATCAGCATAATAACCAACCTCTACCCCAACCCGGCTTTTACCACTGCTACGCTGGACATCAGTTCATCAGCCCAGACGCAGGCGACAATTGCCATGTACGACGTTATGGGCCGTATGGTGTGGACCACTGAAAGGAAGCTGGCATATGGCAACAGCCGCATTACCATACCGTTAAACAACGTGAATACAGGAATATATTCTATACAGATAAGAAACGAAACAGGCCAGGTATCGTTGAAACTGGTGAAACAATAGGTATATAGGGAATGGATTGCGAAAAGCCGCGGTTTTGTACCGCGGCTTTTTTATATACAAATCAGTAATAATTATGGTCTCATGTTGGGCTACAGGTTGCTATTTTGTAACTTTGCAGCTCAAATAAAGAATATGTATCCTACAGAAATAGTGGCCCCTATGAAGGCCGAAGTGACAGAAAATGGTTTTAAAGAACTATTGACCCCCGAAGAAGTAGATAACGCCCTGCAAAAGCCAGGCACATCGTTGTTATTTATCAACTCGGTATGCGGCTGCTCAGCCGGCACAGCACGCCCCGGCGTGATAATGGCCGTGAAGAACGCTACAAAAAGACCTGACCAGGTATTGACCAGCTTCGCAGGTTATGATACGGCGGCTGTACAGCAGGCGCGTACTTACCTGATGCCTTATCCCCCGTCTTCTCCCTGCATAGCATTGCTGAAAGATGGCCAGGTAGTGCACATGATAGAACGTCATAACATAGAAGGTCGCCCGGCGCAGATGATAGCCGCCAACCTGATGCAAGCATTTGAAACATACTGCTGATAAGTTTAAAATTTGATTAGGAAGAGGCTGTTTTTCAAAAAGACAGCCTCTTTTTTATGTCTTAAAATTCGCAATCCACTGATTATTTTGTTTTTTCGTGCTTCCATTCGCGTATTATTTTGAAGGCAGGAAAGATCATTATAGTTACAGCGCCATCCGGTTCGGGAAAAACCACGTTGGTGAAACGCATGCTGGCTGCTTATCCCAGGCTGGCTTTTTCTATATCGGCATGCACGCGAAAGCCGCGTCCCAACGAGCAGCACGGGAAAGATTACTATTTCTACACTGAAGAAGAGTTTAAAAAACTGATAGAAGAGGACGCCTTTGTAGAGTGGGAAATGGTGTACACGGGCAAATATTATGGTACGCTGAAGTCGGAAATGGAAAGGATATGGGCTAACGGCCAGGCACCGCTGGTAGACATTGATGTGCATGGAGCCATAACGCTACAGACAAAGTACCCCGAAAATTCGCTCAGTCTCTTTATACAGGCCCCGTCGATGCAGGAGCTGCGCAAAAGGCTGGAGAACCGGGGTACCGAGACCCCGGAAAGCCTGGAAGAACGTATTGCAAAGGCGGAGATAGAACTGGCATACGCCCCCCAGTTTGACACTATTATCATCAATGACGACCTGGATAAGGCCACAGAGGAACTTATTAATACGATAGAAGATTTCCTCTCTGAAGAGCCGGCATAATATTATTGCCCGATTACGTATCTTTAAATTGAATTATGGAGGATCCTAATCTTATTCTTTACATATTGGGTTGTATCCTGCTGATAGGTTTTTTTGCAGGTACGGAGATCGCATTCATTTCCGTGAATAAACTGAATATTGAACTCAGGAAAAAGCAGGGCTCCCTGCCGGGCAGGATATTGTCCCGCTTTATGGAGAAGCCCTCCGAGTTCATAGGTACCAGCCTGGTAGGGGTAAATGTCATGCTGGTGTTCTACGGCCTGCTGATGACCGACCTGATGGACAATTACCTGGAAAGACTGCCGCCGCCGTTAAATTCTGAATACGTACAACTGGTACTTGATACATTCATAGCCACCATTGTTATCCTGTTCCTGGCAGAATTTATACCAAAGGCCATATTCCGGAGCAAGGCAGAACAGTTGCTGTCATTTTTTGCCATACCGCTGCAACTGCTGTACTTCCTGCTCTACCCCATTGCTAAAATCTTTGTTGCAATATCCGAATTCATATTGAAATACCTGTTTAATGTCCGGATGAAGGAAAACAAACAGGTCTTCAACCGCGTGGACCTGGAACATTTTGTAAAACAGACCATGCACGGCCACGAGAGCGACAGCAACGAACTGAATACGGAATTGTTTGAAAATGCCCTATACCTGGTAAACGTGAAAATAAGAAAGTGCATGGTGCCCCGCAATGAGGTAGAAGCGCTGGATGTAAATACACCAATACCGGAGGTGAGAAAAAAATTCATTGACACCAAGCTGTCCAAAATAATTGTTTATGATGACAGCATCGATAATATAACCGGTTATATTCATCACCTGGACCTGAACCGACGCCCGCAGAAGATTGAAGAGATATTACACACAATTACCGCGGTGCCCGAAACCATGAGTGCAGTTGACCTGATGAACCGTTTTACCAAAGAGAGGAAGAGCATCGCCTGGGTGATAGACGAATTTGGCGGTACGGCAGGCATAGTGACCATGGAAGACGTGCTTGAAGAGATATTCGGAGATATTAATGATGAATTTGATACACCCGACCATGTGGAGAAACAGATATCGGAGAATGAATTCATCTTTTCCGGGAGGCTGGAACTGGACTACCTGAACGAGAAATATGATTTTGGCTTTCCTACCGATGAGTCGGAAACATTATCGGGATACATTATTGCCAACCACGAAACGATACCAAAGCTGAAAGAACGCATCGTTATCGAGGATTTCGAGTTCGACATCCTGCTGGTATCGGACACGAGAATAGAAACTGTAAAAATGAAAATACTTAAATAGCTTATTTTACGCTCTAAAAACACATTGTTATGGCCATTCAACGTCCCTTCAACTTAAATAAATGGATAGAAGAAAACAGGCACCTGCTGAAGCCGCCTGTAGGCAACCAGACCGTATATAAAAATACAGGGGATTTTATTGTAATGGTAGTGGGCGGCCCCAACAGCCGGAAGGACTTTCACTATAACGAAAGCGAGGAGCTATTTTACCAGTTGGAAGGAGATATAGTGGTGCGCATAGTGGAGGATGGCAAACCGGTAGATATACCCATAAAAGCCGGAGATATGTTCCTGTTGCCGGCAAAAGTGCCGCACTCTCCCCAGCGGACTGCGGGCTCTGTGGGCCTGGTGATAGAAAAGGTGCGCGAGGGCGGCGAGATAGATGGTTTTCTATGGTTTTGCGAGCATTGCGGCGAAAAATTATATGAAGAATACTTTGAGCTGACAGATATTGTGACGCAGTTGCCCCCGGTTATGGAGAGGTTTTATTCGGATGCAGACAAGCGTACCTGTAAAAATTGCGGCCACGTAATGGAACCTCCCACACCCAAAAAATAGTAATTAATATGGTTGGCGGGCATAGATAAATCGCCCTAAACCATTAGATTTGCACACAGTAAAACACAGAAAAGAATGTCACACGATACCCACGCGACACATCATACTGACGACGGCAGGCCGGGCAGTTCATTTACTTCCGCCATTTGGTTTACTATCCTTATGGCCTTCCTCTTTATAGCCGCTACTAACTTCGTAAAGGTGATGAGCCACGATGATGGCGGACATGGCAACGCTGGCCATGATACAGAACATGCTGCACCCGGTAGTAACGACGGACACGGCCATTAAACCTGAAATACGGCATATGCAAACCACCGATGTAATTGCAATTACAGGAGCGGCTGGTTTTATCGGCAGTTACCTGGCAGGCCTGCTCAATACAGCGGGTTATGAGCAATTGATACTTGTTGACGATTTCTCCCCGCCGGATAAGCAGAAAAACCTGGAGGGCAAAAAGTACCTGCAGCTAATACACAGGGACGAATTCGTGTCATGGGCTGATGCACATCCCGGTACAATAAAATCCATGTTTCACCTCGGGGCGCGCACCGATACTACCGAGATGGATTATGCCATTCACAAAGCCCTCAATCTCGACTATTCAAAACAGGTGTGGGAGATATGCGCCCGGCAGCGGATACCGCTCGTGTATGCTTCATCGGCAGCTACCTATGGCAATGGGGAGCAAGGATATACAGACCGCCACGATATTGTTACACAACTGCAACCGCTGAACCCCTACGGGAGGTCAAAAAATGAATTTGACATATGGGCGCTGGGACAGCCCGTATCTCCACCGTTCTGGGCCGGTGTAAAATTCTTTAATGTTTACGGGCCTAATGAATATCATAAAGGCCGCATGGCCTCAGTGGTGTTTCATGCGTACCGACAGATAAAGGAGAAAGGTTCTGTAAAATTATTCCGTTCTCACAATCCCGATTACAAAGACGGGGAGCAGATACGTGACTTTATATATGTAAAGGACGTTTGTGAAATTTGCTATTGGCTGATGGTGCATCAACCTGCAAACGGCCTGTATAATGTTGGGACGGGGCAGGCCCGTACATTCAACGACCTGGTGGCTGCTATATTTCGTACACTGAATAAGCCTGTACAAATAGAATACATCGACACTCCTGCCGACATCCGTGATAAATACCAATACTTTACCGAAGCGGATATGAGCAAACTGCTGGCAGCCGGCTACGACAAGACCATCACGTCTCTTGAAGACGGTGTAAGCGACTATGTTTCGAATTACCTTGAAAAGGATTTATATTACTAAAAAAGCAGCCGTGCTGTCGCCCGGCTGCTTCCCGTTTGTCAGGGTGTCCAGAGTATTTTTATCGTAATAGGGTCACATTACCTGTATAGCGTTCTGTTATGCCATTAGCAAACGTTACCTGTATTGAATATACATAGACCCCTGTCGGCTGTTCTACTTCTTTGTACCTACCGTCCCATCCACGGCCGTTTGCAGCTTTAGTCGCAAATATATTTTCGCCCCAGCGGTTGTATATATCCATGCTGAACTGCGCAATACTGCGCGATAACAACTGGCGTGGCAGGAAATAATCGCTGCTGCCATCGCCGTTAGGCGTAAATACATTCGGTATATTGATATAGCAATCTTTTCTGACTTCTATAGTATCGCTGGCGGTACAACCATCCAGGTCGGCCTTGACTGCATATACCCCGGGGTGGCGTACAATAATGCCCGGCGAACTACTGCGGTCGGGCGTATTCCAGGTATACCTGATGTCAGGATTATTGCCCTGGTGGAACAGGTCGGCCAGGTAAACCGGCTCACCGTTGGGGCATATGGAGGTATCATTGCCAAGGTATACCTTCGGTATTGGCTTCACGGTATAGACACCATTATAGTTCACGTCGGGGCAGATACGGTAGTCCACATCGAAGGAAACATTGTAAGTGCCCGGCTCATGATACGAATGGTAAACCCTGTTCTCATTGGGTATTCTCACTCCGTCGCCGAAACTCCATTCTGCTGAAATAAAAGCCTCTTCCAGGTAATCCACGTCAAAAATAATCTCCTCCCCTACACAGATTTCCTTTTTATCCGCTTTCACCATCACATGCCCTACCGAATCGACAATTACGGGTAGCTTAAATGAATCTGAACAGCCCAGGAAATCAGTAACAATAAAAGTAGCATCATATTTACCTGAGCGTTCATAAGTATGTTTAGTGTCAATAACGATATCCGTAGCGCCATCGCCAAATATCCACAACATTTTGGGTATCGTATTGGGTTTTACATACGAGCTATCTGATGCCTTGAAATTGATTGTCTCGCCCTGGCATATGCTGTCATCGTCAGCCACGAACTTAGCCTTAACAGGATGATTGATATAAACGTCTTTTTCAATTGTATCCTTGCATCTGCCATTGTCAACAATAAGCACGACATCATAGGTCCGATCGCTATAATCGGGTTTAGGCACCTGGTAAAAATGAGTATAGATGCCATCATTATTGTTCGGCACCACTGTTCCGTCGCCAAAATCCCAGTTAGATTTATAAGCCAGGTTACTGTCGCTGAGCGAGAGGTTAGTGAATATCACTTCATCTTCTTCGCAGCCTTCTTTAATTTCAAATGAAAAGTCTGCTTTCACATCGGGTTTCACTTTGAACTCAAATACAACATCGTCGGACCTGCACCCAGCGGGCGTCTCGGCGTAAATAATGTAAATGCCTTCGTGCGACTTTTGTACATTGGATATTTTGTATTGAAAATTTCCGTCGAATACATCATTGCCCATGGCGCCGATGATATGAGCTGTAGCGCCTGTTGGTGCATTGATATTAGGCAGCGATATTGTATCATCTTCGCCAGGACAAACCGGGCCAGCCTGTACTACCTTGCCTATTTCCGGAGTGATATTTACAAAAATATCGACCGATGCCTGGTAGACACAGGGACCAACCGTCGCGGTCACGTTATATGTTCCCGATTGGGCAAGGGATATGTTCAGGAGTTTGGGATCACGCACATTTGTGGACGGCGACCATGTGGGCGGAGGTACTACCGCTGTAGACCATGTATAGACAGCACCGGGTATAGCAGTTGCGCTGAGCTGGATATCCCTGCCCGAACAAGCGGGGTCATCGGCAATAGCCTGGAAGTTAAGATTGCAAGGTTGGGCCTGTAAATGTGTGGTAATTAAAACCAGGGAAGCGGCAGCAAGCAGTTGTCTGATCATTGTCAACATGATTTGTGGTATAAATGACAATGACCATTTTACAATTAGTTGGGTATAAATTTAACAATAATTAATAACATTACCTATGTATTAAAAATGTAAAACAGAATATTTACTATCGGGAATATTGTTAAAAATATATTTATTGGGTCGTCCCGAAATAAGAAGCGGGTGTATTTGAAGATAGGAAGGTACAGGTTCGGGTTCTTTTCTTATAAATCTAAAATAAAGGACTTATTGTAAGTGCGTGTAAAAACATATAAGGATTACTCTGGTGTAATCCTTATATAGTGATTCCTGTGGGACAAATATCGAACTATTTTTTGGGAAGATTTAAGACTAATTGTAGTGCTTATCGCATAAACGCCCAACAGGATAGAATAAACTGTCCAAAGGCCATTACAATTTAAATGCTCCAAACTTATATGAGCAAAATGTTTCCAAAAGTTTAATATAGATTAGAAACCTCTTAATCGTTTTTAATATAGGGTATTAATTTATACTTTATAATATCATTACCTTTTACAAGCATTATTATATCAGTGCCACGTTCTATACGCCCATGCATTATCTGGCATGAATAACAGCTTTTACCTGATCTGGATGGTAAAGAAGGTTCTTTCATTCTAATAGTAACAACCATTAGGCCGTTTTTAATACAAGAAAAGGAAATGATAAAGTCTGCCTCGCTTTTTAACAATGGATGTTTCAGTGGAGGTAATGTCGTGCATTTGCAATCTCCGTGATTAAGACTGTCCAGGTCGTAGTGCATTTCACGTACTGTTGACTCCATGTAATAAGGAATAAACAGGCCCTCAACCGTTCTACATAAATGAAAAGCTTTATGATGATCCCACGAGTCCATCCATGGATTAGTGGTGTCTGCGCCTATCAGGTTTAGAACTTTCGTACATAATTCTTTCGTAGGCGATTGGCCATAACTGCTAAACCAGTGTGACAGTACTATTATTAGTAATAGTTTCTTTGCCATTCGTTATACTGAACGCATTTTCGTGCCAATTTAATATGATGCCGTTTCGCGACCTATCATATTCCTTGAAATACCATCTATAACTTTTAAAAGAATATCTGTTTGGATCGGCTAAAGATTTATCTAGTTGTTCATTTGTCAATGGAAAAGTAAACCCAGGCCCTACAAATTGCAATTAGCGTTCCTTCACTATCCAGGAAATAAATTGTTCATAATGGTTTTGTCAAACTTTTCAAGCGATATCATCGGAAGATACAAGTTATGGGAAACAAATGTAAAAGCCACTACTGTAAGGGATTTCAAATGAATCTCTTTGGACTTTTCCTGAACCGATTACTAACAAATTTGAAGATTATATCAGTTTAATCCATTTAGATATTTGATACAATGCTACTATCCATATAGCGATGATGATAACAGCACCAATCCAATTTGATTTCTTTCTTTGGGGAGTGGTTGCTAATATTTGCTTCTTTGCGTCTACTATTACCTCTTTGGGAATAAGGCTAATAGATAGCTTTATAAGTAACGGGACAATAATTAAATCATCTAGTAATCCAAGGATAGGTATAAAATCAGGAATCAGGTCAATAGGACTAAGCATATAACCTATTGTGAGTCCTAATAACAATTTAGCTAAGACGGGTGTCCTTTTGTCATTGTAAGCCACAGCCAATATAGAAAGCTCACTTTTAAGAACTCTTACTTTTTCTTTAAGTTTCCTTAGCATTAATAATCGACATCTAAACGATAAATGTATGCAAATTTACACCTTGCTTTCAGGTACTGGTATTCAGAGCGCCTCAAAAAACCTTTTGGTACCCGAAATATTGATGACAGAAAAAAGAGCGACTTACAAGAATAACTTTTTTTGTATGCGATCTCCTTTTTTTTATCTATTACTTCATCCAGTCATCATATCATGATGCGGTCGGTAAACGTAATTAAGATCTCTCCGAATTCCCCGAATGCCTTATTATTTTCCAGGTGGTGAGCAAGACGCGGCAGTATCATACGCAGGTTTCCGGCAAGTGAGTATAGTACTTCCGTTCCATGAAATTCGTTCATCCGTCCTATGATCATCATGGTCTGGAAAATATTTGCGGCTGCGAAATGCATTTCCCATACATCACGTGAAGGTGCATCCGGGCTATATTGCTGCCATATGGACAGGTATTTGTCTCCCAATGAAGTAGGTATATGCGGGTGATGATAGATCATGGCCTTCTTTTCATAATCACGTTCCACTTTTCCCATTAACAATTTGCTCAGGTCAATAAGACGGTGAAAGAACTTACCATGCTCAAAATCGAGCAATATTACTTTTCCTTCCAGTACTACCGATTGTCGCCTGTCAGCAAGGTCGTCATGAACGAATGACCAAAAAATACTTTCTGTCATTACAAGCGAACGTGCCTGCTGCAGGAAATATTCCAGGCGTTCCCGTTTTGGGATGTTCAAAATTGAAAAAAAGTCAGTGATATCTTTACAGCCCTGGTCGAAAACTTCACCACAGCCCTGCGCGCTATATTTACGTATATCCTTGCCTGCATCCGACATTTCGCGGGCCTGGAGGTAAAGTTGTTCAGTTCCTCTTGCCGATTCATGCAGCATTACAAAAGTTTCAGCAAGCGCGGTAATTATGGTATCAACGCCATTGAATACAAATACATCAGGGCCGAGATCCTCAATCAGGAACATGCCGGGAAGCTCAGCATAATATTCAGGAAAACGTGAGAAACGCTCACGGATTATATTGAGGTAACGGTAATTGATCTTTTCCTCAAAGAATTCAGGAAGGTATTTCCAGGTTGCAGGGTCAGCATAGAAACGGCTATCAATGTATTTGAGAATTGCGGTTTTGCGGTTGCCATTACCATCTTCCAATGTGAGTCGTGCAACCTGTGTTTCGAGTTTATGGTTCAGCTTTACCCAATCACAAACCGACCACTCATGTCCGAAATACCCCGCAACGAGCGATGAGGCATCGTTGCGAAGCATTTCAGATATCGGAGTTGTTTCGTGGGAATATTTTACTTCGGCCATTAGAAAATCTTAATAATGAAAGCAAGGGAATACCAGGGAGGGTTGATACCGCCGGTTTGCGTTGCGGTGACCTCATTACTGAACCCTACAGATATTGTGTGGTGGTGGGTACCGTCAGAGCTAGTGTTCTGGCTGTTGGTGCTGTTATTACACCCGAGGTCGCTGCCATTATCCATGCCATAATACAATGTGTAATGTGATGTGCTGCCCGAACTCATGCAACCTGTGGTATTGAATGTCATAGAGTGCGTGTGGCCTCCATCGCTTGAAGTCTGAAACGATTGCGAGCCGATAGTAATACTGTGTGTATGCTGGTCAGGGCCACCCATGCTATCTGTAGCAGGCGCCACAGATCCTCCTGCTCCAATCACAAACCTGTCCCTGAGGTCGGGCAAAATCCAGCTACCTTGTGGCGGAGGCTGCACACCGGGACCCGCTGCCCAACCTGCAGGAGCAGGAGTAGTAACTGTTTGTCCCTCGCACAGCGCCCAGCCCGCGGGAATATTACCGATACCACCTGCCCACATTACTACTGTACCCAATGGCAGCAATGTGTAGAAATCAGGAGCGACCGCTACTGCTACGGACTGCGATACCTGCTGCCCGGTAAAGATATTGGTGGCTATCAGCGTAAAAATAGTAGTGACGGTTATAGCTGCTGTAGTACTGTCTACGAGGTCAGAAGTATTTGTCTGCTGCGCATACATAGTATTTGTCACAGTTACGTATGTTGCATTCTGCACTTCAAAGTTCAGTGTTACCGTTGTAGGTCCGGTAGGGTTATTGATACCGGCAGGGTTTGCGGTGAACGATACAATATTTATGGGTTGCACTTTTACTATATCTACCGCCAGTTCTCCATCGTTGTAGCCTGTAAGGCCGGTCCATGCTACGATTACCGAGGTGACGCCGGGCGCCAGTTGGGTGATGATCCCGCTGACACTTATTTCCACAGTTGAATTGGCGCCTGTACCGAGCACTGTTGTCGTCAGCGGCTGGAACTGCCAGAAGGGATTATTCCCAAGCGAATTTGGTACTACTTTCCAGTTGTTCAGGTTTCCACCCGCCATGTTTACTGTAAAGTCGCTGTTGTCTATAGTAGTCAGCGCACCTGTGCCATCGCCAAAAACAAAACTAATAGAAAACAGTGGGCTGGCAGGTACGCTTGCCAGTGTGATAGCTGTGGACTGTGAATTGGTAATGTATAAATTCAGCGCATTAGGTTCAGAACCAATGAACACAAGGTCGGTCTCTGCAAAACCAACAAGCGGGTCAAGGTTTTGATTTTGGGCAACCGGTGGGTTCAGTAATGGCACCTGTAATGTAACAGAACCAAAACCACCTGATATACCGGTAACATTAACATAGCTAAAATCGACTGTACCACCCGTCACCGGTTCGCTTACATCCGGCGTCATTACATTGGTCAATGTAAACACTATTGATGCCCCCTGGTCAATAAACACATCGCTCTCAGGGGCTATGGCGAGGTATTGCCCGTCGTCAGAGAAAGTGGCGCCCTGCCATGTCACCTGTTCCCCGGTGGCCGAGTTTAATGACATGACCTTCACATCATCAGCGGGAATATATTGTCCCTCAAATTGAAGATAAAGTACACCTGCATTGCCGGAGCCAGTTATAGAGAATGCAGCTCCGCCCGGAAATCCTACGGTGCCTTCCGTGTTGTTGGTCATCGTAATAGTGATGTCATTAGGCGGTTGTGTATCCTTGTTCGAGATATAAATGGTTTGGGTACCATCATAGTTTGACCATGCAAAGCTTAGTGTGCTTTGTCCTGATATATTGAGCGTAAAGGCCCTGTTAATTCTTACAGACATAATATTGTTTTATTAGTTAAGGTGTATGTTTAAAATCGTATTAGTTCATGATTCTTCCTCTTCAAACCCGGTAAGCCGCAGCCATCCATCCACCAGTTGCTGGGGTGTATAATTCAGCGTAGCCTGTGCTGTTGAGTTAGTTGTCAGCGGCACAGGGCTCCATGCGCCTGCATTAACTGAGACCCATGTCCATGTACCCTGTGTTTCATCGGGGATCGGTAATACTATTGAACCATCATTAGCGCCCGAGAGTACCGGGGCTGTGAGGAATGTGACCTGCAATTTTTGCAAGGCCGCATTATACTCATCGGCTTTAAGGTGGATGGATTTTACGGGCAATATACCCGTGGTAGCATGTACATGCGCGCGCGGATCGAGCAGGAGCAGGAAGTTGAGCGGGTTTGCAGATGGAAGGGCCGTAAGCGTGATGGTATCCTGCTCCGGCAGCACAACCGGGCCTGTAGTGCCGCTGGCGCCAAGGCTGTAGAATGTAGTAAAGTCAGACACTTCCCCACTTCCCGGCCAGAAACCTACAAGACCATCATTGAGCTGTAAGAGGTCACCCAGCTGCACAGGGAATTGCACCTGTGATAATCCGCCATCACTACGGGGAGTACCATTCTCCACTGCCGCTGCAAATCCATACCATGACTGATCTAGAGCAGGTTGGCCCAACAGGTCCAGTTGCATCGAAACGTTGGCAAGAACAAGCGGCTGACCTATGAGCAATGCGCTGGCCTGGTCGTCAGATGTTACCGGCGGTTCTATAGTAGTAAGCGCCTCATTCACAGCAGCAATAAAGGGTGCCAGGTAACTGGAATCCCCATTATTGTATAGCGCCGTAATAAAGCTAACAAGCTGTGCATTACCGCCCCCCTGCAGCGCCTGGGTAAGTGTCGTTCCGGGTGGGTTATTGCTGCCTGCGGCGGCCATAAATATCACTTCGCTTGTGCCTGGCGGCTGCAGCAACTCGCCTATTGTATTACCGGTTGAGTCATAGATGAATATGCTATTGTCTATCCTGTTGGGTAACACCCAACCAATGATCGGAGACTTGCCATCACCTCCTGTGGCAGGCATCCATGAAAGATCAAGTTTTGCCGGCTGGCTAATACGTGGTGGCAGAAAGGCCTGTACTCCGGAAGCAGTCAGCGATGAAGGCGGCACCAGTGTTTGCGCCACAAATACAGAAGGGTTGAAATAATCTTTATATTGGCCAAACACATCAATGATGCGTATTTGTGTTACCTCCAGCCCGCCAGCGCGTATAGGGTTGAACTGGTAATCCGGTTGCTGTGTCACAAAATTCTGGCTATTGACAGCCTGTGCCACGGGTTCAACGACATGAGATTGTACCAGGGGATTGGCAAGCGGGTCCCAAACAGGCATCTGCAATGTTTGTTGTGTCATCAATAGCGAATCCATAAAACCACTGAGCCCCTGCGCCAGTTGGGGTAATGCTTTTACCTGTTTCAACAAAGCCTGTAATTCCGCGGTATCGTTATTAGATGGCGCATTGTCGAGATAGTGCTTAATGCTGAAAGCAAGATCATACCGTGCATTAGGCGTAAGCGTTACAGTGCCGGTATAAGTTGCCCCGGCCTGTAGTGTAGCGTTCTGGTATTGCAGCTCAATGGAATCAGTATTCCAACTGAATTGTGAATTGATAAAATCGGGTTGGTACGGAACCGGTGCGCCGCTTGCCGTATCCACTGCCTGCACAGGCTGGTAAAATATGGAGTATTGCATCTCTATAGGCAGCCAGGGCGTACCCGCGTAAGTAAATATCATGATCGATGCAGGCGCGTCGCCTGTATATGTTGCATTTGTGGGCGGCGTTCCGCCAAGGAAAGCGGCTAAATTCGTTTGCAGGCCGGTTACCGTTCCTGTAAAGTCAATTGTTGCAGGGTTGCCGCTTCCGCCCTGTACCACAAGAGCCTGCGCTACGGTATTTTGCAACAGGTTGGACAGCAGAAATGTTTCCTGCAGCAGCGTGTTGGCCAGGGTTGCGGGCGCATCGGCAGGTTGTGAGCTCAATGAAGGCAGCATGCTCATGTTTAATGTTGTAGCGCTGCTACCGGTTACGAATCCCGCGTCGAGTGCGAGCCCGGTCAATAGTTCACTATCAAGCCGGCATTTAAGTTTGTTATCATCTGAGCCGGCTCCATCTTGTCCATAACGTACGGTAGGAACAATATCCTGCCCGGACATGATAAGCACCGGGTTTTGCGCCTGCCAGTAATTATCGGCAGGCTCACTTTGAACCAGCCTAAGGTGCTTTGGCAATTCACCCGCCAGTGTTGTTTGCGCCTGCTGGAGCGGTGTAATGTAATCGGCTTGGTATGCGGCAACCGCTGCAGCCAGTGGCGTAGTTTCCGCGGTAACAAATGTCTGGGCATTATTGGCATCAAGCCCTGCAGGAATGCCGGTTGGATTATCATAGCTCAGTACAAGGTATTTGACCCAATCGGCAAAAAGCTGCTGGCTTTGTGTATTCAGTGAAACAAGCTCCGAGTCTGCCGCTGCCTGCAATGCATTGAGCGCTTCCAACTTGGTTTTGAAGGACTTTATTTCTTTATGATGTTTTTTCTTCGGATCATTGCTGAGTATTTTCCAGCGTGAGCCGGACCTGAAAGGCGCGAATGATGCTTTATGAAGTGTTTCTTCAAACTTCTGCAATGCATCAGGTATTTGCCCTGACTTTGAAAGATAATTGAATTGCAGCAGGTCTAGCAGCAGTTCAGCATTGGGGTATGTCGTTTTATTATTGTTGATATTGGCAAGCAACGCTGCAAATGCTTCCGGGGCATTATTACCCATAGCCACACTCAGCGGATTGGTGTTGGTATTCAGGTATTGTGTGGCAGGGTTCCAGGTTATATTGGTAATGATGCCGTTGCATATAGTGCTTTGAGGTTGACTTCCCTTAGTATACTTCCAGTGAAATGGGTTGTCTTTTTCATCGTAAGTTTCCCCGTTCATAGGGTCGCTTGTAGGGTCGCTGTACCATCCTGCCACCTGGTAATGCACCGTGCATGTAGCTGCGTTATAATTTGCTCCATCCAGCGTATCCAAGAAGCCAAATACCGTACTGGAATTAGGGTAGTAAGCGGCAAACGCGGTATTGCCATAACCGGTGGCGGTAAGCGGCGTAAGGCGTGATGCGGTAGTCTCAGACCAGCCATCGAGATCAAAAGCCTGGCCTACGAAATTATAAGTTTGCCCACCCAGGGTAGGATTGACTGGTACGCTGGGTTGCGGAAAGACAGGTGGAAGGCTTGGGTCCTGTGTGGCCATAAGGCGGTCGCTTTCTATCACCCAGCTTTGTACGGTGGTAACAGGTGTCGCAGGATCTGTCAGGTCGAGAATGATGCGTGACAACAACCAACGATTGGGTACTGAAGGGAACATGGGAGTAGCATCCTGCTGGCCTTTTGCGCTAATAGCCTGGGTAAGCCCATCGGGCAACGCCCAGTGCAGGTGAATGCCGAATTGGGCAGGCACCTGCCCGTTAAACGGTGATGAACCTATCATTACCTTCGTACTGGTGTACGATGATTCATTCACAAACACACCGCTATTACTCCAGGGCAATTCGCTGAAATCAGCCTCTGGTGAAAGCACTGTAGCATTGTTTGATACATCAGGGTTTCCCACACACAGCGCTTGCACATCTATGGGAACAATGAGTGTTGGAGTATTCAGATTCATGACCAGGTATGTTATTAACTATTACTAATGTTAAAGCTGACTTCCTGTACGCCTTGTACCATTTCAAGCGCAAACTGTGCCGCTGTAAATGCGGGATAAGGAGGATTGGTTCCCGGAGGCCAAACCGTAGGTTGATTGATCAGTTGTTGTGCGAATGTGTTTGCACGTAGCACGTTAAATGTACTTGTGGTACGCATGGGTACCGGATATGTCTCCTGCGACGGAATAATTTGCCCGCTCGTCACATCTCCTCCTGTAGCTGCATATCGCAGCTCTGTGGTAGGTGGTGTTGTATCAGGAGTTACGCCAAAATGTACTCCTTCAGACGGCTCCTGCAAGATAACTGACGCTACCATCCCGTCAAACAAAACAAACAGCAAAGAAGGAGAAAGCAATTCCATGCGCAATATCTGGATGGGATTCTGTCCTGCGCTGTCCGAAAACCCATAGACCTGCATTCCGGGCCATCCTGTCACTACCATTGACCGGAGGAAGAAACCGCTTACCGGGCCCGGGGCATCGGCAGCACCAGCAACAAGCTGTTGCTTTGCCTTTTCGGCTGCCGGGCCTTTTGCCTTCCTGAGAATGAGCTGACGCACACTGCCACGCTTTTGTTTCGCGCTATGACGTACAGCCATAATATTCGACTGCATGAGCGAGTCCTTATCCGGCGCCTTGCTGGCGCCAATGCTGAATGCGCCGTCTATCAACACTTCCATCCAGTTATTATCTACCTGGAAAAAACGTAGCGATTCTATGGGCAACATGCGCGCATCAGGCACCACATAATTAAAAGGTATCCCATAAAATAGATGCAACCTTGTGAACCACGTCTCGATGGTTTGCGTATCATCCTGCTCTACATACGGTGCTTTTGCCCCGACAGCCTGTTGTGCACTTCCCTGCTTCAGCTGTTGCTTCAGTTGTTCGTGTGTTGGTCGTTTAATGAAAGCCATATCCTCGTATTTAAGCGTTATTTTGAGTAGGGAAATTTTCAGTAATAGGTTTCACCACCTGTAGCAATCCGGCTTTTATCCGCTCTATATTTTGTTGTACAGCCAGTTGCTGGTCATCAACATCCATATCCAGTTGCTCGTTGAGCATTTGCTGTTCGAGGGCCAGGGCTGCTGCGGCTGTATGCCCTGCTTTCCAACGAAACATTGCCAGTGCGAAACTCCTGTCATTCAATGCCAGCAGCCGTCCCAGTTGCCATGCAGCGGAATAGGAAGTGTCAAACATTCCTGATCCGGGATCGTAGCGCAATAGTTGATCCGCATCACCAAATGGTACCTGCATGAACAAAGATGTGCCATAAGGCAGCATCGGCCCCCTGTACCACGAAATGGTATTGCTGCCGTCGCGCAACTGGTGTTCGAAGCCGGTATACCCCATATTTATTATGTTCTCTACAGCAGCATCCGAATCAGCATTTCCCGACGAGATCGCTGTATTATAAAATTGTTGCAGTCCGGCAGGGTTAACATTTACCGCCTCCAGGTACTGTGCGAAAGTGACCGGCTCGCTTGTAGCCATAAATGACCATGTATCGAGCACCACCATACGCATATACTGGTAAGAAGATGACAATGATGATGGTGTGCCATCGTCTCCCGGAAGCATTGTACCGTAATTCTCAAATGATACCAGGAAAACATTGGTATGCATGCCCACAGGTGGCAGGCGGTTACCAATTACCACGCTCATTATGCCCGGCGCCGGATCATCACCGCTTGTAGCCTTAGCGCTTACATCTACTTCACGTGTGTGCGCAAGCCATGCAAGATCATTTACGCTTGGAGCTATCTGGTTAAATAATGCTGTTGGTACATCTATAACAGTTACAGGGTCTGTACTCTGCTGCCCCGGTTCAAGCGTAAGCTGTGGATAATAGATGCCCGATGGCGGCGTTAGCAAGTCTTGCAGCGTAAGGCTTTGAGGTGCAGGTGCAGGGTCTGTCTCCCCAAATATCATGAGCCCCAGCCACGATGCTACATCATCAGTGCCTGTACTTGCGGCCACCCCCGTTCCACGCTGCCAGGGTAGCGTAGATGTGGAGAATACCACATGTGGAAATACATTGCCAAAATACCCTTGCTGGCTATCAGGGGGAAACACACTCTGTATATCAGAACTGTCGAGCTGAAAACGCTTCCCGCTGACAAAAAGGGTAAGCGGGCTTGTCTGGAATGTTTCTACAGCTACTCCCTTGAGCGAGATGGTCTGCGAAACATTCACTACATAATCGCCACTATCCAGCGGTGGTAGCTGGTTTTGTATAAAGGTCAGTGTGCTGTCGGTGCTCATTTTTATATAGTATTCACGTTAATAAAATGATTAAGCTGATTCTGCTTTTTCTTCCCCGGCAAGGCGCAGCGCAGGCGGGCTCAGCAGCAGATTATTTGCGTTAGCAGCGAAATTCGATACATTGATATTAGAATTAAGATTGAATCCCTGTGCATTCAGTGAGGTTATCCATGCGCTACGCGTGGCGGCAACCGTAGTGTCAACCAGCGACGATTCAAGAGTTGTCATAGGGTCGTCTGAGCCATATTGGTCTGTTGTGGCAATTGTAGGATCGGACCAATTCCAGCTTACAGGATTTGCCGGATTAAAAAGCAACAGGTTGAGATCTATAGCGGCTGTTGTAGCCGGGGCCGGCGGAGTAGGCACAAGGCTAACACCTACCAGAGCATCCGATATCGTACCATCAGTGCTCATCTGGTTGGTAGTATTTTCCCACATGCCCTTGGGCAGTGAGCCGGTAACAGCCTGTGATACCCACACATCTTCATCTCCGGCGCCCGGAGCAGCAATGTCAATGGTCAATACTACGGTGAGGTCGCCCACAGCGATACCCATAGGCCCTACACCAATACTTGTATTCCATGAGCCAGGTACCGGTGTATTTACAGGATTATTGTGTTCATCGGTAGTATTCACACTTGCTGTGGTTGTAGGTATCTGTAGGGTTACCAACAATGCGAAAGTTTCCGGATCTACTTGCCAGGTATTAGCATCTATAGTTTGTATCAGACCGGTAGTAGCACTTAGTGATATGATACTATCGGTAGTGGTTGTTGGGACGTCGCTTTCATCAAAGCTGCGGGGTAATTGCTGTGTGCCACCACCTGCCGGAGGTGTAGACTGTGGCGGAGGCAGGAAACTCGCAGTGAACACATCCCATGTCAGATCTGATGGTTTGTCGAGGTCTGCACCAAAATCAATGGTAAAAGAAATAATAGAAAGGTCTATGCGCGCCGACCCGCCGAATGGCGGCCCCCAGAGCTGGAGTCCAACACCTACAGAAATGGTAATGGTTTTGGTTGTTACAAGAAGGTCAAGTGTCACCGAAGCACCAACAGTAACGCTGATGCTTATCTCGTAAGCAAACGGTTTAAAGCGCATCAGGAAATCAGCCTCGGCATTAAACCATGCGCGGAGACTATTGGTATGGTACACAGCGCTCAGGCTGCCACCGGCCATGATAGCCGATGGTGTAAGGGCGAAATAAACACCGCCTGTTATGGACATGTCCGTTGATATCTGCCAGGAAATACCCAGCCTTGGTACCGACGGATAATACGGTTGCGGAACAAAGTATGGATTGTAACCACCCAAAGTCACTACAAAATCACCCGCATATGGGCTCGGGTCGAACCATAGATAGAACGCAAAACCTCCCGTGATATGTGCATTCTGATTTAGCACATAAGACGCCGGTGACAGTTGAGCATTGACCGCGAATACTCCCTGCGAGGGCAAAAATTCTATAAGTATGGTCATTTGCGCCTGTGCTATAGCCGGTTGTTGCGTTTCGCCCGGTACAGACAATGGCACTGTTATCGTTGATTCGCCCATCAGCGCTACGGAAAAACTATTCCCAAATGCTACCGTCAGCAATGCGAATGAGTTGAGCATTTCAAACGAAGTGAACTTGATACCGGCGGCAAGCCAGTTCTCATTCACCTGTGGACTTACCAGGGATTGCAATGCGGCCTGCACCTGCGATGCCGACTGTGGCGGCACTTGTGTTACCGCCTGTATTAGCGGGTAAGTGCTCACCGTATCAATAGTAGGCAGGTTGATTTGCGCGTTATAGCCGAAGCCCCCTGCCAACCCTGTTACAAAGAAGAATGGAGGGCCGCCCAACGGGGCCGTTACCGCTAAATATGCGAATAGGGAAGGCTGGCCGCTTACTGTTGTATACATGCCGAAGGCTGTAGCGCCGAAAGGGCCTGCCTGCACCGTAAGGTTGCCTGTATATTCAGCAGGTGACTGGCCCGGAACTGCAAGCAAGCCTCCCTGTATGGTGAAATCAGTGCCCGTATATGCTACCTCCAGGCCGCCAAGACTGAAACCGGGAACATATGGTGACGATATCGGAATAGTTACTTCGAGTGCGGTAAGCCCTATACTTAGCCCTCCAAGCGACACACCTGCATCAAGCAGCAGCCCAAGGACATTGCTGCCCGATACCTGGAAACCCACACGGTTGATCTGTACCGGCCCAAACGTGCGCTGCACATTCACCCAGGTAGCAAGCGAACCTGCCGACGCGGTAGATGGCAGGTTATCAGATGGCACAGCCGCTATGGCAGACTGGGATTGCTGCTGCGAAGGCGGTGGCGGAGTATCATATGCCGACCCGTCATTGAGTGCGAACCTGACTGTAAAACTCTCCTGTACCAGCGTGCCTACAGAAAAGTCGATGGACAACGTTATGCCGCTGCTTACTTGTGTTCCCAGTATAGCCTGCTGTCTCGTTGTCAGCGTTATTGCAGGGAGATTGGTTGTGGCGCCCACAAAGCGCAGATTAGTGATAGACAATACATCATCGCCACTGGGCACAAGGTTGCCTACTACAGGAATATTGCCAAGATCAATATTTATAGGCTGGCCTTTCGGCGCTCCTTCCAGCCCGAAGATAAAGCCCCAGCTACCCGCGGTACTTTTCCCCGCAACGATTATCGCATCACCGAAAGATTTTGAATCTAGTTCAAAAGAGAATATAAGGTTTTGCGAATCGAAGGTCAGTTCTGCACCTGTAAGGTCAAGGTCAATATCCGGCAATGCAGGAAGCCCATACATGCCCAGCGCCATTACAATATCAATATAGGTGATTGGCTTTCCGGTATCCTCCCATGTACCGTCAAATGTAAAATTCGTATCCGAGATCTCAAGAGAGATATCGAACTGGTTTGTCTCATCAATGCTGAACTTCCCTTGTATACCTGCCTGCACTGCAGGTGAGCTGGCTGAGTCATACTCAAAAGACAAGGAAAGCTCCTCGAATGCGATCGTTCCATTATCCCCAAACTCGAACTCCCAATCTCCAGCGATGGTCATGCCAACGCTATACATCCCGGCCGTAATATCGGCCTCAAAATTGAGCGCTTCAAAAACCAGGTCTGAAGGAATAGACGTCTGGCCGGGGTAGAACGCGGCAACCAAAGCTGCCACACCCGGCTGCTCACCCACAAGCAACTGACCGGACAATATGAGGTCACTGGCATTACCCAATTGTGCCTGTATAAGGATAGGCACTACACCACCAAGTTCAAATATGCCTGCGAAATTAAATTCGTAAGTCGGGGTTGTGCCGAAAGGCTGGAAAATGCTGAATGTAAATGAAAGGTTTCCGATAGATATCACCGGCGTGCTCCCATCCATCCATACATTCCATAACTGGCCCTCAAGAGCCGTGATAGTCATCATCGCATACTCCAGTGTTTTTGAAGTAAGCCCAATACCAAAATTAATAGCAGAGATTGCTATAAGGCTCGTGCCGTTACCCTGGAACTGCGACGGAAGACTGGAAAGTATACCGTTGTTGCTGCCGAAATAAGTACTGATCGCGTTTGCATCAATAGCAAGAGCAGTGCCGGTTATTTCCAGGTTGAGGATACCATCAGACTGCCCCGTTAGCAAAGCGCTCAGCGTAATATTATCACTGCCAAATGTGGTCGTTGCTGTAAACTGCACGCCACTCTGGTATTGTGTAATGCCCGGTAGTTGGCCTGCAAATAACGAAAGGGTCAATGACAGCGAAACAGAATCGCTGCCAAAAAGATTGGATATAGTTCCGTTACCCACTACCAGGTTCATATTGATCGTTTCCTGCCCCGGTACGGTCATATTAAGCCCTATCGGGCCAAATACTGTGGTCTCCGCTGTGAATGCATCCAGCAAAGCAAGAGCGAGCGTGAACGATACGGGCCCCTGTGTATTGCTTATCAGGCCATAGAAATAGATGTCCGGTGTTGTGGTATTCGCATTATTGACCGGGTCGGTGGCCTGCCCTGAAGCAAGGATCAATGCCGGTGCAACACTCATATCAAGCACTAATGCATCATATATGCCTCCCGTAAAAAACGGGATAGACTGTCCAAACGTCCAGTTCGCCGGCAGATTCAAATGGATAAGCATCACAAAAGCCCCACTGTTGGCCAGATCGGGAGTGAACTGTATGGTAACGGCAGGGTTGGTCAAACCTAAAAAAGTACCATTGACACTGCCTTTGAAAAGTATACCTGTACCCTGTGTCGTAAATCCCGTGCTGTTATTGAGTGGTATAGCCGTTGATGATATACCCAACTGTGTGAACAGCGCAGTGTATGATGTATTCTGCAAAGCAGCAACATCCATCGTGCCAGAGTCAGCCCCGTCAGGATAGTTTTGCTGCAGCAGTGCAAGAAGATCTGTCTGTGTCATTTTACTGGTTTTGATGGTCAGGATTGCAATTGAAGACCGATAGCAAGATGGTCGCTGATGGCATACCGGTAAATGGTCAGTGCGTCACCAACTCCGGCGGGAACAGAATTAATTGGATTGCCTATAAGTGTCGATGTTGCATTCAGTGAGGTTAGCTCGTCGGCAAAGATGTTTTTTTTTGTATTTGCCGCGTTCATGACTTTTTGCGTTTTATTGAATCTTTGCTGTAAAGTTGCTGTTGGTTGTCCGCCACTTGCTTTTGCCTTATTGAGGTTTTGCTGCGCAGTTTGAAATGCATTTGTTGCTCTTTTCACTGCTACATCGTTCTTAGTTTGTTTTTTGGTGACGTCGGCAATTGCTTTTGTAAGAAAAGCCGTTCCGCGAAATGCTTTAAAAAAAAGCAATGCCGATTTTGCCAGTCCGGCATCATAGCCTGTCTGTCCCGGTATAAATGTTTGTAACGGCAGTGAGATTTTTGCTCCTCCAAAAGTTGCGGTTATTTGGTTTGCGGTGGTAGCACTTGTATGAAAATAAAAATTATCATAAGTGTTACCATTTGCGTCTGTAATTGGTGCAGTATTAGTAACAAACCTGGTAGTAAGCGAGGTATATGTTTTTGACAAACGGGATAAGGACGTACTTAAAGGAGCCAGCACTATAGGATGAAATATCACAGCCCGCTGCACCGGTTTTGCCGGCTGAAAAACTACGGCATTAGCATTGCCTGTCACAGACGCGCGCGCATACACCCTTGCCTGGGTTGAAGTTTGTGTTTCACCGATATTGAAGTCGCCCATCAGCAGCATGTTTTTGTCCGGGTTTGAAGGTGCCAATGGCAGACTCATTCCTATAATATTAATAGCTTCGAAGCGGGTAGGATCTTGCGGCCCCGGTGCGTGATAAACAGCTATCGTAAGCGGTTTAGCATCAAGTGTCAGATTAATAATATAAGGAGATCGGTCTCCATAGGTAATAAAGCGGAGCACATCAAGCTGTGTGAGGATGGTTCCTATTTGTATCAATTGCGCATTGGTAAAATTAACGGGTGGTGGGTTTGTTTTGTCTGTAAAAGCTACTGCAGCGCCGGTACTTAATAACTTCCACATTCCAGGGTTAACACGGTAGGTTTTAGTGGTTTTCATTGCTCCTCTGCCTTCTTTCCATGTTCCTTTTACGATGTATGAATTAGCTGCAAGCGCTTCGAAAAATTGCGTTTGTTGAGCCGTAGTAGTAATATTTACTGTTGTAAAAAAATTATTGAAAGCCTGTGTATCCACTACATTTACCAATGATGTTGGCCCGGGCATTAAAGTAGTATCCAGATCAAAATTAGCAGTTGACCTCCAGAGATAAATGTACTCTTCTTGCGTGCCACCATCCTGCCTTGTGCTTACCTGTCCTTTCCACACAGTACCGGCTGTACCGTTATTATTTAATCCACTTAACAACCATGAGAGTATTAAAGAGCCGATTCCCGACTTTATCTCCATTATGCCTATCACATCTACGTTTAACTGCTTTCCCGCGGCAACCACAAAATCAATGATCTGCGATTTTGACAATGGTGTTGCAGGCTGCCCTTGGGGGATTGGTTGCGCGGCTTTTGCGGCGCCAAAACTTTCAATATTCCAGCTAAGTACTGTTATCGTGGTGGCCATGGCAATTGATTGTAAGAAATAAAAATAAAGAGAAATTAATTACTTCACAATTTTTTTATTTAAAAAGATTAATATAGCCCAAAGTGGCTAATAAAGAGTAGTTTACAAGAACCGAAAGTGCTATCGGTAACGATTTAGTAATGGTGCTTACTGCACTCGCTTTCATCTGACTACCTTGTAAATCATTACTGCAAATTTAATAAAAAAAGGGTTAAGTCGTAGCATACTTAACCCTTTTTCCGTTTTGAAGTATTCGTAAAAAACCGCAGTTGAAAATAAATATTCCCCAATATGGGGGCAATCTGTGATATTGGCTTCGCTATTATTTCCAAGTTTTGACAAATAAACAAAGATATAAATCCGAAACAAATGGTCCCAATATCTAAATGTCTAAGCTATGGAAATCGTGTTGAACAAAATATTATCGGAAATTCAGCATCAGGAAGATAAGGTATCTTCTCAAATGATGCAAACTGCGGATGAGGCTTACCAAATGACCTTATTCTTAAAGGAAATGCTGTTTACTATAAAGATGAAAGTCTTACAGACCGGATTTAAGGACGAACAGCAGGAAATCAATTTTTTCAAGAAAATCAAACCGCAGATTTTAGGAAAACTTATTTACTACAATAAGGTTTTCCGCATTGAAACTACCTGCCCGGTAAGTACCGGAAGGATACACCAAAGCTATTTTGAAAACCAGCTAAAAATTCTCAAATCCGAATATAAGGAAAGCATATCCAATGAGGATTTTTACAGGTACTATCGTGCAGGCAGAACTGACCGTGACCCCAGTTATTTCAGGCTCGGCAAAATCAATTACCACGATGGTTTAAAAAGTAATGTATTTGAAATTGACCTTAGCTTTTCTACTTATTACGATAACAAAATTGCCCATATTATAGCCAATGAATTACTTTATACTTTCTTGCTTGCCAAAATAAACCCTGAAAAAAATCCCGACACCATTTTAATAAACGGGGATGGAAACAAAGACATTTCGTGGACTAACTCGCAAAATGCACTGATAGAATTGATTTACGCCCTGTATGCTTCCAAATCTATTGCATACGGTAAAATAGGTATCAGAAAATTGGCATTGATTTTTCAAATCTTATTCCGAACGCCTTTGAACGATATACATCATTCTTTCCACCGAATGAAAACAAGGGCAGGTTCCCGGACAGTGTTTTTAGACCAACTCAAAATTTCCCTCGAAGAGTATATGGATAAAGACCTTTAGCAACATCGCCACAGGTGTTTGAAAGCAGTACACAAAATGTACTGCTTTTTCTTTGCCCATATATGCCAATTGGCAAATGTTGGCAAAAGGCTACTATAAAATAACCGAAACACGCTAAAACCCTTAATAAACAAGGGTTTTTCTCATTGCAAAAAATTTCAAAAAAGTGCCAAACCAATGGGTACGCATTGGCAGACAAACACTGCCACACTTCTGAATTTTGTCCTGTGAATATTAAACAACAGTGCAATGAACATTATAACAGTTGACGAAGAAGTGTGGAAGCACCTTAATGAACGGTTGAAAGCCATTAGCGAATATATCCTCAAACTGGAAGATACAAGCTACGATAGTCTGTGGCTCAACAATCACGAAGTCTGCCAGTATCTCCACATCAGCGAAAAAACAATGTGGCGTATGCGCACCAACGGGCAGATAGCTTTTTCAAAAATGTACGGGCAGTATTACTATACGATTGGTGCGATAAAGGAAATGCTCAACGCTAACGCTGTGCAGACGACCGATGAATATGTGGAGCAGCTTATGGCGAAAGGCAAAAGCTATATCGAGAAAGGCAGAAAGCTGAAATCAGGTAATAATTAAAAGCGTACACGTATGAATATCGACAAAATGGAATTTGTGGCGTGGATGGAACGCATAATGGATAGGCTTGACATTCTCGGCAACCACATAGACGATTTACAAAAGAAGCGTAACAGCATAGACGGTGAGGAATTACTCGATAATCAGGATTTATTGCAAATGCTGAAAATCAGTAATCGTTCTCTGCAACGGTATCGCTCCATAGGCAAGCTCCCTTATTATACCATTAGCGGGAAACTGTACTACAAACTGTCCGATGTGCATCAGTTCATCAGGGAAAGTTTTAACCCGCCTTTGCCCAAACTGGATGCCAATAAGTGACAAATGCTGCCTTTGAGTGCCACATAAAGCAAATCAGTGAAGGCTTCCTTTACATTCGACCGTGAATTTTAAAATTTTCAGATTATGAGCGAAGAAACAACAAATAAGCAGGAAATGCCCGAACAGCTTTCGGACATATTACTCGTACTGGATAAAGAGAAAATGAAAATCCAGGCGGTAAAGAGTATTGATGAAAACGGGAAAATGGAAACCGTGGAACCCACCAAGAAAAACCAAAACCAGTTTATGCGTGTGGATAAAAGCGGCGATTTCTTTTCCAACTTCTTTTCCAATTTTTTCAGCCAGTTAAAGAACCCCACAAACTTTACTTTCTTCAAAGTGCCTACCCCGGTTGCTGCTGAAAAAGCGGAGGAACTACAAAAGCATGTAGATAAGCCCACTCCACAGGGCGAAAAAGTGCTGAAAGAACACGAAGTGAAAGCAGAACCCCAACCGGATAAAAAACAAGAAAATCAAAATAATATGGCAACAGCACAAACAACAACGGAAACAAGCGAATACCGCTACAAACCGGAGCAGATTGATTGGGACACAATGAAAAACCTCGGATTAAGCAAGGAATATCTTGAAAAAAGAAACCTGCTCGACCCTTTGTTACGAGGTTATAAAACCAATGAGCTTTTACCGATAGGTATTAACCTCGGTGGTTCTATCCTCCGCACGGATGCCCGCCTGTCTTTACAGCAAGCGGAAGACGGCAATGTTATCGTGGCAATACACGGTATCAAAAGAGAACCTAACCTCCACTTTGAGTTTTTCGGTCACAAGTTTACGGACGAAGACAAGAAAAACCTGCTCGAAACGGGTAATATGGGGCGTGTCGTCAATTTGGTAAATTCTAAAACAGGCGAACTGATGCCGTCCATTATCAGCATTGACAGGCTGACCAATGATGTGATTGCACTGCGCACGGAGTTTATCAAAATTCCCGATGAAATTAAGGGCGTAAAGCTGAATGACGAACAAAAGCAAACGCTGATGGAGGGCAAACCACTCTATTTAGAGGGTATGATTTCCACTAAGGGAACAGAGTTTTCGGCAACGGTACAATTCAATGCGGACAAACGATACGTTGAATTCCTGTTTGACAGAAGCAACACCAATCAGCAAGCGCAAACGGACCAACAGAATAACAAACAAAGCAATCAGCAAAGCCAACCGCAGGAAGTTCCAAGAACTTTCAGGGGCAAAGAACTGGATGATGAGCAGTACAACAAGTTCAAAGCCGGACAAACCATATACGTTGAACTGAAAGACAAAAAAGACCAACCGTATAAGGGTTATATCACGTTCGACAAAGATACCGGAAAGACCAATTTTGAGTTTCCCGGTCAGTACAAAGCACGGGTAGAACCTGCAGAAAATCATAAAACACAAACTGCCGTCAATTCGGAGGGTAAAACCAACGAAGCGACCAAGAACGTCCAAGAGCCTTTGAAGTCCGGGCAGCAAAGACCGAAAAACGAGAAGCAGCAGGAGCAACAGGATAACAAGCCTGCAAAATCCAAAGGCAGAAAAATGTAATACAGTATGAAAACAATCATTGCAGAAAAACCAAGCGTAGCAAGGGAAATAGCCGGACTTGTGGGAGCATCCGATAAAAAGGATGGCTACCTGACAGGTAACGGCTATTTTGTTACGTGGGCATTCGGTCATTTAATAGGACTGGGAATGCCCGAAGATTACGGCATTTCGGGATTTGATAAAGCATCCCTGCCGATATTGCCCAACCCGTTTTTATTGACCGTCCGCAAGGTCAAAAAAGACAAAGGGTACACCGCCGATACTGGCGCATTAAAGCAACTGAAAGTCATTGAGCAGCTTTTTAAGCAAAGCAACAGCATCATCGTTGCTACCGATGCAGGTCGTGAGGGCGAACTCATTTTCAGGTACATTTATGAATACCTGAAATGCAACAAACCTTTTGAACGCCTTTGGATAAGTTCGCTTACCGAAAAGGCAATAAAGCAAGGCTTCAACAACCTAAAAGACGGGGCAGCATTTGACGGACTGTATCAGGCAGCGCAAGGCAGAAGCCGTGCCGACTGGCTTGTAGGCATCAATGCTACACAGGCATTGAGCATTGCCGCAGGCAACGGTATCTATTCGCTCGGAAGAGTGCAAACGCCCACACTGGCTTTGATATGTAAACGCTACCTCGATAATAAGAATTTCACGGTAAAGAAATACTGGCAGATACAATTATCGCACAACAAAGCACAGGTTGATTTCAAAAGTATTTCCGCAATCAAATGGGACGAAAAGCAGCTTGCCGATGATACCCTTAAAGCTATTCAGCGTGGCGCAATGGCAACCGTTACTTCGGTAGAAACCAAAAGAGTTACGGAACAACCGCCCTTGCTTTTCGACCTGACTGGCTTGCAAAAGGAAGCCAATAAAAGGCTGAAATTATCTGCTGAAGCAACGCTTAATATCGCACAAAGCCTGTACGAAAAGAAGTTTATTACGTACCCACGTACCGGAAGCAAATACATTCCTGAAGATATGTGGGCAGAAATTCCAAACCTTGTGCGGGCATTGCAGAACCGTGAGGATTGCAAGCAAGCACTTACCAAAATTAAATGGGGAAGGTTCAACAAACGTATCGTAAATGACCTCCGTGTAACGGACCATCACGGTTTGTTGATTACAGATAAAGTGCCGTCGGTACTAAACGCAGACGAAAACAAGATATACAATATGATTGCGCTTCGGTTGCTCGAAGCCATATCGCAAGCCTGTGTCAAAGAAATAACCGATGTATCGTTACAGGTATTGCATTACGACTTTACGGCAAAAGGCTGTAAAATTCAGGAAGCGGGTTGGCGTTCCATCAAAGGAAGTTTTACAGACGATGGCGAAGAGCCAGAGCAGGAATTACCTGAATTGCATAAAGGCGACGAACTTGCCATAAAGGAAGCTGCCGTTTTGGAAAAGCAGATCAAACCGCCAGTGCTTTACACCGAAGCCGGGCTTTTGTCGGCTATGGAAACCGCAGGGAAAGAAATTGAGAACGAAGAAGAGCGCAAAGCCCTCAAAAATATCGGTATTGGTACTCCTGCAACAAGAGCCGCCATTATTGAAACCCTGCTTACCCGTAATTATATCCTACGGGATAAACGCTCTTTAATCCCTACCGAAAAAGGATTGCAGGTTTATGAGTTGGTCAAAGAACGCAAGATTGCGGATGTGGCAATGACCGCCGAATGGGAATTGGCATTGCAGAAAATCGAGAATAACGAAGCAGATGCCGGAACGTTCCAAAAGGAAATGGAAACCTATGCCAAATCCATTACCGATGAATTGTTGCAAACTTCTATTGCAAGTACCAATCAGCCGAAACTGACCTGCCCGAAATGTAAAAGTCAGCAACTCGTCATTCGTGATAAAATTGTGAAATGCCCTGATGAGGCTTGTAACTGGGTACAGTTCCGCACCGTCTGCGGTGTGCGAATCAGTATCGAAAACATAACAAGCCTTGTCAATAAAGGCAAAACTTCCTTAATCAAAGGGATGACAAGCAAAGCCGGAAAGAAATTCGATGCTTACATCATTCTGAAAGAAAACGCTGAAAGTTCCTTTGAGTTTGAGAAAAACAAAAGCAGTAAACGCAATGGAAAATAAACCGTCAATCGTACCCAAAAAAATCAGGAACCTGATTTATACCATTCGGGGCAAACAGGTAATGTTGGATAGCGACCTCGCCGCCTTATATCAGGTGGAAACAAAGAACCTGAACAAAGCCGTAAAAAGAAATATTGAGCGTTTTCCTGTATCATTCTGCTTTCAACTGACCGAAGAGGAAGTTGAAAACTTGAGGTTCCAAATTGGAACCTCAAGTTTAAATTACGGCGGCAGACGTTATTTGCCCTATGTTTTTACCGAACAAGGCGTTGCAATGGCATCTGCCATACTCCGTTCAGATATAGCCGTTAAAATGAGTGTGGAAATAATGGAAGCCTTTGTAGAAATGCGGCGTATGCTCATTAGCAACGCTTCTTTGTTTCATCGTTTGGATAATATCGAATTAAAGCAACTGGAAGCCGACCAAAAATTTGAAGAGATTTTTAAGGCTTTGGAAAGCGACAAGCTGCACAGCGAAAAAGGCATTTTCTACAACGGGCAGGTATTTGATGCCTACACCTTTGTTTCCGATATTATCCGAAGTGCCGTAAGCTCAATTATCCTGCTTGATAATTACGTGGATGATACGGTGCTTATTTTACTGGGTAAGCGTAAAAACAATGTAACCGCTACAATCCTTACCAAAAGCATCAGCAATCAGTTACGGTTAGACTTACAACGCTACAATAGCCAATATCCTCCAGTAACTATTGAGGTTTTCTCCGATGCCCACGACCGATTTTTGATTATTGATAATGCAGAACTCTACCATATAGGAGCATCACTCAAAGACCTGGGCAAAAAATGGTTTGCGTTTTCAAGAATGGATATTGAAGTCGGCAGGATGCTCCAAATCTTAAATAATGAATAAAAAACCTCTGATAATTCGGAGGTTTTTCGCTAAATAGGTTATACTCACAAATTTAGACAAGTAGCTTTCTAAAGTAAATTATTAAGCTTCTCTTATTTACAACAGCTATTTCCTGCTTGTATTGGCGGGCATTTTACAGTACCATAACTGCAATACACACAACAATCCCCCTGTAATGGTTTTAATCTTGTTTTGCAATTTTCACATTCATAAAAATACTGGCAAGCATCTGTTGGCATTGTTTCCTCTTTTTTGTGTCCACAGTTTGGGCAAGTTATTATTGATTTTAATTTAATTTCCATTATGATATAACTTTACTTTTTAGTGATTTATAACCTGTCGAATTGATAGCTTTTTCGATTTCGGCAATACTTGTTTGCTTGTTGTCAAACTTAACAATAGCGTTGCCTTTCTCATAGGAAACGACAACTTCGATAATTCCTTTTAGTTTGCTAATCTCTGTTTTAATATGATGTTCACAACCTGAACAAGTCATCCCTTTGATTGTAAACTCAACTTTCTGGATTTTGGAAGTTTGGGTAATAATTGCTTTACTTTCGGTCTTTGGAAAAAAGATGTGGGCATAAAGGGGAAATGACAAAAGTAAAGCCGCCATAACAGTAATAATTCCTAAAAATGATTTTGTTTGCATAAAATTCGGTTTTTCATTTATTTCACATTCACAGTCAATTTGCTTTTTGGGTTTCAACTTTTGAAACCAAGCAAAACCAAGCACTAAAATTGTCAAGCCAATAAAATATGGTCGGAAAGGTTCGAGCCAAGAAAAGGTTGAAGCAATCCCGCTTGTCCCTGCTATTAGAGCTAAAACAGGCGTAATGCAACATAATGACGCAGCAATTGCTGTAAAAAGTCCAGTGCCGATTAGTTTGTTGTCCGTTTTCATATAGTTTATAAAATTTTATTATCATCAAGTATTTCAAAAAATGGGGTCAACATTTTTTCATACTCTTTTGTCAATGAATAAAAAATAGTTTGTGCTTTTCTTTCCGTTTCAATTAGTCTACGGTCTTTGAGCTTTCGTAAATGTTGAGAAATTGCAGAAATTGTCATACCGAGAATATCGCTTAAATCACAAACACATAGTCGTTTTTCTTCATAAATCAGAAACAGGATTTTCAGTCTTACATTGTTTCCCGCCAATTCAAGTCCATTCGACAAATAGTCAAACGAACCGTGAAGTTCTGAAACTCGTTCTTTACAGCGATTGATTTGTTTAATGTCCGCCTGTTGTCTTATACAAGAAGTACTATCCATGTTGCAAATATAGTTAATTTGCTTATTTAAGCAATTGCTAAAATACAAAAAGTTAAAACCGGCTTGGTTGAACTGTTTGTTCCTACTGTATATTTTCGTAAAAGGTTAGTAAATTTCCGTATAAGTCCAAAGTTGCAAATTCTCTTGTGTCGTAGTAAGTGGTTTCTATTTCGGTTTTTTCATTGTGTAATACTTCCTTTTCTTTTAGTTCTTTATACAGTTCGTCAATGCCTTTTACTTCAATCCTGCAACTGTGTGTACCTGCCAAAAAACTTTCTGCTCCGCTACTAATCGGTTTTAGAAATAAAAAAACACTTTTCCATTTCCAACTATAATTACAGGAAGCCCACAAATGCAGCTCAATACCACTCCTAACTAATATTGCAAAAGTTTCTTCCTGATGTCTGCATTCAAAACCAAATCGAGCTTTATAAAACTCAACTGCCTTATCAATTTTCCGTACAGGAAATGCGGGAATGGTTTTAAGTAGTTGTATCATTTTGTACGCTTGTTTTTAATTATTGAACCCTGTATTTTTTAACACATCGGTTGAAATCCTATTGCCGTTTCATAACTTCTATTACTTATATCTAACTGTAATATTTCTTCTTTAACCATAAACTTGCCCTAACTAATAATATCAACACAGGAACTTCTACCAAAGGTCCAATAACGCCCACAAATGCCTGTGGAGAATGAATACCGAAAACCGCTATTGCTACGGCTATTGCCAATTCAAAATTGTTTCCTGTGGCTGTAAATGCGATGGATGCGTTTTTGTCGTAAGGAACGTTTAAAGATTTATTGATAAAGAAGCTGACAAAAAACATTAGTACAAAATAGATGATTAACGGTATGGCTACTTTTACTACATCCATTGGCAGTTCTAATATTTTATCGCCTTTCAGACTGAACATTAATACGATTGTAAACAGTAAAGCATATAATGTAATGGGCGATATTCGAGGTACAAATTTCCTGTTATACCATTCTATTCCTTTTGACTTTACCAATGCGTAACGGCTTATAAAACCTGCTAAGAAAGGAATGCCTAAGTATATTAATACGCTTTCGGTTACGTCTTTCATTGATACGCTTACATTGAAATTGGCTACTCCTAATTTGCTTGGTAATACATTAATGAATAACCAAACTAAGAAGCTATAAGAAATTATCTGAAAGATGCTGTTTAATGCAACTAACATAGCTGTGTATTCTCTGTTTGCTTTAGCTAAATCGCTCCATACGATTACCATTGCGATACATCTTGCCAAACCTATCAATATCAAGCCTGTCATATAATCGGGTTCGTTCCGTAAAAACAAAACTGCTAAACCGAACATCAGTACTGTGCCGATAACCCAGTTCAGCAATAAGGATATACCGATTACTTTTTTGTCCTTAAATGCCATAGGTAATAATGAATAATCAACCTTTGCCAATGGTGGGTACATCATCAATATTAAACCTATTGCCAACGGAACATTTGTAGTGCCTACGGATAGAGCATTTGTAATTTTTGATATATCCGGAAAAAAATATCCCAATCCTATGCCTAATGCCATTGCAAGGAATATCCATAAGGTTAGGTAACGGTCAAGGAATTTTAGTTTTGATTGCATTGCGTGGTTAATTTGTGAGTTCTTTATATTGATTTGAGGTAAGCAGGTTTTCTAATTCTGCGATGTCCTGTATTTCTATTTTAATAAGCCAACCGTCTTTATAAGGATTGTCATTTATGAGTGTGGGCACTTTCAATAGCAGTTCGTTCGTTTCAACGATTTTACCCGATACAGGCATAAATAAATCACTGACCGTTTTAACCGCTTCAACAGAGCCGAATACTTCGTCCTGCCGAAAACTATATCCAACATTGGGTAAATCTGCATATACGATTTCGCCTAATTCGCTTTGTGCAAATTCGGTAATGCCTATTGTACCTGTGTTGTCCTGTACGCTTATCCACGTATGTTCTTTTGAATACTTTCTATCGGTTGGAAATTCCATCTTTATAAATTCTTTGATTAGTAACCTCTCCTTAAATTCTCTGCGTATTCGTTTGGTAAAATGCTTTCCTCTACTGCTTTTGCGGCTCTTTCAATATCATAATCAAATCGTATAAATTCCACACTGATACTGTCTTTGTCCAATACAGAACTTTGCTCATTGATAGTAAGCATTACATAACCGCCTCTTACATCGCTGTCTTTCGGCTTTCCTACCGAACCTATATTGATGGCGTGTCTGAAATGGTCTTGTCCGTCAATGCCCGAATTTAAAATGCGGTGGTATGGCTTGTGTGTATGTCCGAAACACATAATGTCTGCGTCCGCCTGTTCCATAATTCTAAGCATACTTTTTTCTTCCCTGTCCTCAAATAAGTATTCGTTTATTTTTCTTGGGCTACCGTGTACCAATAGCAAATTGAGCTTATCCTCGTTCAACTGAAATTCTACTTTGATATGTGCCGGAAGTGTACGCAAATAGGCTCTTTCTTCATCTTTCATAATAGAGTTGGTAAAAGAAATAGATATACTGCCGTTGTCTTTTTCGGGTTCAGTTTTATACGCACATCCGCAATCGTTGCTCATACGTCCAATACCAAAATCATAATTCCCTGCAATGGTTGGTATTTTGCGTTTACGGATTTCGTTCACTACTTCATTTGCCCAAATATTATAACCGACCAAATCGCCTAAGCAATAAATACTATCGGGATTTCTTTTTTCTACATCATCAAAGAATGCTTCTAATGCAGGTAGATTGGCGTGAATGTCGCTGAATAATGCAATTTTCATTTTTATTGATTTTAAGAATTATATTTTTAATGTTTCATTAATTTTAGCAACATCCCGAATTAGGTGTACAGCAAGCATTATTCAGGTCTGATAATTTTACTTTCTGTTTTTCGGCAGGAATACCGCAAGCATCTTGAGCTAAACAGGCGGTTTGTTTATTCTTCAGTATAAAATGATTTCCGTTAAAATTCAAATCGTATTTACCAACCGTTTCGCTTTGGTATTCTACTTCTATTTCGGCATCTTCAATACCCAACTTTTCTTCGGATAGCTTAATGATGTTTAATAGCTTTGTTGGCTTTAATCGGTGTTCAAAATCGTTGGCATTCCATAATTGGAAATTGACAACTTTTTCGTTTCTAATTGTTCCGCCACAATCAATGAAGTGTTTTGTAATAACACCTATCTCGGTAACGTGAAAGTGTTCGGGTACAAATGTTCCGTTCTCTAATTGAAATTCAACATTATCCAATGCTGGTAAGATTTCTTTGATGTTTGATAGTTTCATTATTTTTTTATTTAATTGTTATATTGCTTTATTGCGATTAATGTGCTTAAAAAAAATGCTTAACAGCATTTATCAACCTCTACATTATCTATAAAGAAAGCATTGAGTTCCTTTTTAATCTGCTGCCAAACATTTTCATCAATACAGTAGCACACACTTGTCCCTTCTATATTGCCTTTGATGATACCAATGTTTTTAAGCTCTTTTAAATGTTGTGAAATCGTAGCCTGCGCCAATCCTAATTCTTCCACTAAGTCATTACAAATGCAAGCATTCTGCTTGATGATGTATTGCAGGATAGCTATACGGGCAGGATGAGCCAGTGCCTTTAAAGTGGTTGCCAAGCTGTTTTGCTGTTCTGTAAATATTTCTGTTTTTGTTACGCCCATCTTATTTGTAATAATATATTGCAATATTACGATAAATATTTAAACCACAAAAGTAGTTTGTGAAAAAACATATAGCCAAGCACCAATTCTGTATAAATAATCAGTTCAATTTTCTATTGTAAATCGCCAAATCCTGCCTTTCAAAGCCAAACGCTGCAACATTATCAAAGGCATTTGCTCCTGCTTATAATTTTAGGATTTAAGTAAAATTCTAATCAAAATAAGTATGGATGTACAGCAAAAAGACCTGTCGTATTTCAGATTACGACTGCAAGAATTATTAAACAGCAGCTTTCCCGAAAAGGCACACGACCAAAAATTTATTGACCAACGGTCTTCGTGGGCTGCCAATGCTTATGAGGGTGCTTTCCGTTCGGGAAACGCCGTTGAGCAATGCGACGAAATAGCCAACTACATACTTTTTGAGGGCTTGCACTTCTCCAAGTTCGACACGGTTTTCAAAGTGGTATGCAATGAATTTGATACCATAATGGCAGACGAGGAACTGCGACCGTTCGCCCTTAAAATGTTTCCCGTTTGTGAGCCTGTTTTCGCAGGATATGAATTAACTGATGATTTCGCCAACGGAAATGAGTTTGATTTACTCTATACCGAACTGACCGGAACCATCTCAATATGGATTGAGGAAAATGGGCTTCAGTAAGCGGTTCCATCTCCAACAGAATATTGATGCCCTGCGAATTGTTTTTAAACTGGAAAAGGAGAAACGGCAAGCCACCGTAGGAGAAAGACTGCTAATGATGCGATACCGCGGATTTGGCGGTCTTAAGTTCGTTCTGAACGCCGTAGAAAACGAAATAGACATCAATCATTGGAGAAAAACAGAACACGACCTTTTTCCACTCACGCAGGAACTCCACCAACTCCTCAAAGACAATTCCCAAGACGATAAGCAATACCGCAGGTATGTGGACAGTATGAAAAGTTCCGTGCTGACGGCTTTTTATACCCCGCCAAAGGTTATAGATGCCATTTCATCTGCCTTGCGGGATAATGGTCTGCACATTGATAAATTCCTCGAACCCTCCGCAGGTATCGGTTCATTCATCCAATCCTTTTCGGAAAATCAGAAAGCCAGTGTTACCGCTTATGAAAAGGACTTGCTTACAGGCAAGATTTTAAAGCAGCTTTACCCCGAAAGTAATATCCGTATAAACGGTTTTGAGGAAATCCCCGAAAGGGAACAAAACAGCTATGATGTAATCGCCAGTAACATCCCGTTCGGCGATACTTCCGTATTTGATTTGTCCTTTTCCCGAAGCAGGGACGATGCCAAAGTACAGGCTGCCCGAAGCATACACAATTACTTCTTTCTGAAAGGTGCTGATATGCTCCGTGAGGGCGGTTTGTTGGTTTACATTACTTCACAGGGTATTCTGAACAGCCCTAAGAACGAACCCATACGCAGGGCGTTAATGCAGGATAATAATTTGGTTTCGGTTGTAAGACTACCCAACAACCTGTTTACCGACTATGCAGGTACGGAAGTAGGCAGCGACCTGATTATCCTGCAAAAAAAATTGGCAAAACAAAATCTGACCGACAGGGAAGAGCTGTTTTGTCAAAGTAAGCCAACCGAATACAATACACCGGGCAATGCACTCTTTCAGGATAGTGCAAGAATTATCCATACCGACCAAAAATTAGATACCGACCCATACGGGCAACCCGCTTTAATTTATACGCATAAAGACGGCGTTGAGGGGATTGCCAAAGATTTGAAGCAAATGCTTTCGGAAGATTTTGGAAAGCACCTGAATTTGAATTTATATAGAGGCGAACGGAACGAAGAGCCTGTTATACAAATTCCGATTGAGCCAAAGGTTACACCTCCGGTCATTGACCCTGTAATCGTTCAGCAAAAACCGCAAGCTGTACCCACTCCGGTAGTCCGTCAGGAAAGCCCGCAGGAATTAAAGCAACTAAGCATTTTTGACCTGTTTGAAAGTGCGGGCGAACATGTAATGGTACTTGCTCCGCCTAAAAGAACTACCCAAACCAAAAGGCAAAGCACTAAAAAAAGAAGAGGTACAATAGGTCGTCAGCCCGACCTGTTCAGCAGTGCAAGGCAGCAGCCCTATATACCGCTAAAATCCAATGGTGCTATTAACGGAACCAACCAGGTTAACGGCAAAAAACAGGAAGCTATCGGCGACCTGTTTTCACAAATAAACGGTAATGGCCAGTCTGATAAGACAGCCATTACCGCTATCAATATTAATGCTATTCCTGAACCTGCTCCGTATAGTGGCGAACTGCAATCATTCCACCGTAACGATTGCCTTGTGGTGGATAACGGTTGGGTAGGTTATCTGCAAGAAGTAGAAAAGGACGACAAAAAAGCAATCTTTCATCCATTGCAATTGCCGACCTCGCAGAAAGCAAGAGCCGAAGCCTATATTGCCGTAAGGGACAGTTATATCAACCTGTACGAAAAAGAAGCGGAAAAGCAGACCGAACACAAGGAAGAACGGGAAACGCTGAACCTCCTGTACGATGGCTTTGTCAAAAAATACGGTAATCTCAATGCTGCCGAAAATGCCAAACTAATAAAGACGGACAGCGCAGGTAAAGAAATTCCCTATCTGGAGCGTATCATTGGCGGCGTAATTCACAAAGCGGATATATTCAGCCGTCCGGTCAGTTTCTCTACTACCACGTTAGCAACCGACAATCCCGAAGAGGCTTTAGCTGCCTCCCTGAACAAATACGGAAATGTGGATTTGGACTTTATGTCCGAAATCAGCAGCCTGCCTGCCGATACCCTGAAAGAAGCCCTGCACGGGCGGTTGTTCTACAATCCGCTACAACAGGAATATGAAATAGCCGAACGTTGGATTGCAGGCAACGTGGTGGAGAAAGCAGATGAAGTAAGAGCCTATCTCGAAAACTATCCCGATGATACCGAAGCCAAAGAAAGCCTTACCGCTTTAGAGGAAGCCCGACCAAAACGTATCGAATTTGAGGAACTGGATTTTAACCTCGGCGAACGGTGGATACCTACCGGAATTTATGCCCGTTTCGCTTCGCATTTGTTCGATGCGGATGTACTGGTTCATTACTCCGAAAGCTCCGACGACTTTTCCGTAAAGTGTCATCAGGGCAATATGCACATTTGGGAAAAATATGCGGTCAAAGCGGAAAGCCGCACGTTTGACGGTATTGCCCTGCTTAAACACGCCCTTGTCAATACCACGCCTGATATTACCAAAAAAGTAATGGTTGGCGACCAAGAGGTTAAAGTACGGGATATGGAAGCCATACAAATGGCGAACACCAAGATTGACGAAATCCGTACCGCCTTTACCGACTGGCTACACGCACAGAACGATGAGTTTAAAAACAGGCTGACCGACCAGTACAACGATACCTTTAATTGTTTCGTTCGCCCAAACTATGACGGAAGCCATCAGGAATTTCCGGGATTAGACCGCAAGGGAGCAGGCATTGAAGACCTGTATTCAAGTCAAAAGGACACCGTTTGGATGATAAAGCTGAACAACGGTGCTATCTGCGACCACGAAGTAGGCGCAGGAAAAACGCTGATAATGTGTACCGCAGCGCAGGAAATGAAGCGTTTGGGATTAGCCCATAAGCCGATGATTATCGGGCTGAAAGCAAATATACCTGCCATTGCCGAAGACTACCGTAAAGCCTATCCACACGCCAAAATCCTTTATCCGGGTATTGATGATTTTACGCCGAAAAAACGCCTGCGGATTTTCGGGAATATTAAAAATAATGATTGGGATTGCGTGATACTTACGCACGACCAGTTCGGAATGATACCGCAATCGCCCGAAATACAAAAGGAAATCCTCGAAATAGAACTGGACAGCGTAGAGCGCAATCTCGATGCCCTGAAATCGCAGGGCAAGGAAGTGACAAGGGGAATGCTCGCCGGGGTAATCAAGCGGAAAGAAAATCTTGAAGTAAAGCTGAAAACGCTGCAACACGATATTGAAAACCGTAAGGATGATATTGTGGACTTTAAGATGATGGGCATAGACCATTTGTTTGTGGACGAAAGCCACCAGTTCAAAAACCTGATGTTCAACACCCGTCATACACGGGTTGCCGGACTGGGGAACGTGGACGGCAGCCAAAAGGCACTGAACCTGCTGTTTGCAATCCGCACCATTCAGGAGCGTACCAATGCGGATATGGGTGCAACCTTTCTTTCGGGTACAACCATCAGCAATTCATTAACGGAATTGTACCTGCTGTTTAAATACCTGCGCCCCCGTGCATTGGAAAAACAGGGTATTCATTCCTTTGATGCGTGGGCAGCTATCTATGCACGGAAAACGACCGATTATGAATTTTCGGTAGCTAACAATATTGTAGCAAAAGAGCGTTTCCGCTACTTTATCAAAGTGCCGGAACTGGCACAGTTCTATTCTGAAATCACGGATTACAGAACGGCTAAGGATATTGGTATTGACCGCCCCACTAAGAACGAGGTATTGTACAACATACCGCCAACGCCCGACCAAGAAGCCTTTATCCAAAGCCTGATGCAGTTTGCCAAAACGGGCGATGCTACTTTGCTCGGTAGAGAACCATTATCGCAAAGGGAAGAAAAAGCAAAGATGCTCATTGCGACGGACTATGCCCGTAAGATGTCGCTCGATATGCGTATGGTAAGTGGTATATACGACGACCATCCCGACAACAAGGCTTCGCATTGTGCGGTAAATATCGCCAAGTATTACAACCAGTTCAACGCACAGAAAGGAACGCAGTTCGTTTTCTCCGATTTGGGAACCTACAAGCCCGGCGAATGGAACGTGTACTCCGAAATAAAACGCAAACTCGTGGAGGACCACGGCATACCTGCGCACGAAGTAAGGTTTATTCAGGAAGCGAAAAATGATAAGCAACGTAAGGAACTTATCAACGGAATGAACGAGGGCAAAATCCGTGTACTGTTCGGTTCTACAAGTATGCTCGGAACTGGCGTAAACGCACAGAAAAGAGCTGTTGCCGTTCATCATTTAGATACACCGTGGCGACCGTCTGACCTTGCCCAAAGGGACGGGCGGGCAATCAGAAAAGGCAATGAGATTGCCAAATTCTTTGCCGATAATAAAGTTGCTGTGATTATCTATGCAGTTGAAAAATCGTTGGACAGTTACAAATTCAACCTGCTGTATAATAAGCAGCTTTTCATCGACCAGTTAAAGAATAACAACCTGACCAAAAGAACGATTGACGAGGGAAGTATGGACGAAAAATCGGGAATGAACTTTTCGGAATATGTAGCAATCCTGTCAGGAAATACAGACCTGTTGGATAAAGCCAAACTGGAAAAACAGATTGCCGGACTGGAAAGCGAAAAGCTGGCGTTCAACCGCTCTAAATCCAGTGCCAAATTTAAGGTACAGGATTATATGGAAATGTTGCAAAGCACTCAATCCCGTTTGAGCCGGATGAGTACCGACTGGGAAAACTTACAGCAACGCCTGCAAAAGCGTTCGGACGGTACAATCGAAAACCCTGTGCTGTTAGATGGCTTGCCGCCCAATGCAAATCCGAAACAAATAGGCGCAAAACTGAACGAGATTGCGAACAAAGCCCGCACGGCAGGCGACTATCGTGAAATAGGCAACCTCTACGGGTTTCAATTATTGGTTAAAACAGAACTTCCAAAGGATAATTCAACACTCGAAAGGGTCAATAGATTTTTTATAACTGGCGAGGGCAATATCAAGTACACCTACAATAACGGTCTGATGGCAAAAGACCCCGAAACCGCCGCAATGAATTTTTTAAGGGCTTTGGAAAAACTGCCGGGCTTTGTGAAGCAGGAGCAGGAGAAAATCGCTGAAATACAAAAAGACCTGCCGATACTTCAGGAAGTGGTTAACGGTACTTGGGCTAAGGAAAGTCGATTGAGTGAGCTTAAAACGGAACTGGCTGCCGTAGAAAGAAAGATACAGCTATCTATTACGCCGGAAACCAAACAAGATGCTTCGGAGCAGGCAGAAAAGCAGAATGAAGCCCCAAAGGTGCAGGAAAGCATTATACGGACAAAAGGCGTTCATTCACCTCGTGGCGTATTATAATAGTCGTTACTTTTCGTCCTTTTCGTCCATTTTTTTTATTAGGGCTTCACACAGGCTGTCAAGGAATTTGGTTCGGTTTATCTTACGGGCTTTCAGTTCCATAAACGTGTGGTAAAAATCGCCTAACTCAATATTAAAGGCTTCTTCAAAAGTTTTAGCTATCAATTTTATGTCTGTATTCCCATTGTTAAATACACCGTGGGAGTACAGTGCATATATGAGTTCCGTCAGTGCCGTTTTACTTGCCGTCCATTTCAATGAATTGTCCGAACCCCTTTTCACATTGATGTTATTGAGCCTGTCTTCCAAATAAACTTGTATCAGGTCATTGGCAATTATCTTGGCTACCTTATAGTCGTGCGAAGTAGAAAAGCGGTGGTCTGCTTCAAAATAAAAAGTGTCCAACCATAACCGTATATCGTGTTTCCCTCGCACAAAAAATTTCTCGTCAACGAAAGAATTATTGCTGCGGTAATACTTGTAAAAATCAATGTTACTATCAAAGAACCTCTTTAGCTTTTTCAGTTCTTTGGTAAAATATTTCCTGATGCGCTTGGCTCCATAGGGTCTTCTCGTTTCGATTTTATAGATGGCGTTATAGTAGATGAGTTTTGAAACAATAACAGGTTTCTGATACTTGAAAAAATAAATTTCTTCTTCTACATTTTTAAATCCTCTCTTTATAACATAATCCCTAACTTCTGAAAGACATTCGAGAATTAGCTGTATAGCAGCTTCTATGCGTTGTATAGAGCAATCGCTTTCAATCTCCAGTTCATTGATTGATGTTTCCAGTTTATGTAGCGTTTCATTATAGAATTTATTCATTCGCTTATTTTGATATACACATTGTTCGTTAATATAGAAAAGCTAATTTCACCCTCCTATCGTGGTGGTGATGGAGATACTTATATTTTGCTGCATAATTTAATGGGTTGTAGCATGATGCAGGTCAATTATTAACGAACTAACCCTGCATCACTACCACCTATTTTTTGCCGAAATTTTTAACGGTTTGCGGTTTACAACAATTGGTGCTTATTGCAACTTTAGTAAGTCAATGCAAGCCCTACACCAAGCCCCATATCACTATCATAGTGGGTACGGATGCCAAAATTTTTGTTGACGATATACCTAAGTTCTGCCATATACTCAAAATCTGTATTGACCATAAAGCCACCTCTCAACCTTTTTGAGATAGGAATATCCTCACGCATCAATGACAATCGTACAATGCCGTCGTGATATACCTCTGCCTGAAAATTAACGAGCATAGGCAAGGTGTAGACGAAACCTAAGCTCACAGCCCGGCGGGTATCCTTTTCATTCTTTTGTCCGAATAAGTTTGTTTCGTGTTCGTCTATTCCCATTTTACGGTAACGCCAATCAAAACCAATAAACGGCATGAACCATTGCATTTTCCCTATAAATCTCCCCAAATGGGTTTCTACTTCGTAGCCGTGCATATCATTGTACCCTAAACGCCATTCTGTACCTAATGACCATCTTGTGTTCTGAAGCATCGCCTCTCCGTCATTTCCATTGGTGGCAAAGTCATTCTGTGCCATGAAATGGGGCATGTTGCTTTCCCGTTGCAATGCTTTATAGGCTTTCTCTTTATCAGGCAGGTACGGGTTTTGGTAATCGCCTACGGCAAACACCCTGTTCATCCCCGACATCATGTGGTACAGGATGTGGCAGTGAAAGAACCAATCACCCTCTTCATTGGCGGCAAACTCGATGGTGTCCGTTTCCATCGGCATGATGTCAATGATATTTTTCATAGGCGCATTTTCACCTTTACCGTTCAGTACTCGGAAATCAAATCCGTGCAGGTGCATAGGGTGGCGCATCATGGAGTTGTTATAAATGGTGATGCGCAGTACTTCGCCTTTCTTAACGGGTATTTTATCCGTTTCAGAAAGTACCCTGTTGTCCATGCTCCAAACGTAGCGGTTCATATTCCCGGTAAGAGTAAACTTCAGTTCCTTTACAGGCGCATCTTTGGGAAGTGTTGTATTGTAGGGAGATTTAAGCATGGCATAGTTTAAGGTAACAATATCTCCCAAAGCATTTGCATTGTAACGGTTGGGGTCGTTATCCATATTCATACCCTCATGCTTGCTGTGGTCGGCTTTCTTTCCCGCTTCTCCCGTAATTTCGGGGTACATGACCACGTTCATATCCATTTGGTTGAGGCTCATGTTCATGCCCATATCGTCCAAATCGCCGTTCATCTTCATCATGTCGTTCATCATCTTCATCCCCTCGAAATACTTCAATCGTGGAAGCGGAGAAATAAGCTGTTTGACACCATTACCTATAAAGTAGCTTGCCGATTGTGTCCTGTCCTCGGTGGTCGCCAAAAACTCATACGCCAAGCCATCTTCGGGGATGGTAACGACCACATCATAGGTTTCGGATACGGCAATGATTAACCTGTCCACTTCTACAGGCTCCACATCGTTGCCATCGCTGGCGACCACGGTAATCTTACCTCCGGCATAGCGAAGCCAGAAATAGGAAGATGCACCGCCGTTGGATATGCGAAGCCGTACTTTATCCCCAGCCTTTAAGGTCTTGCCGTCCACTGTTTTCAGTTCGGGCGAGTTGCTGCCATTGATAAGGATTTTATCATAATACACATCGCTCACATCCATTGCCAGCATCCGCTTCCACTCATTGGTTACTTTTACGCCTAATTTTCCCTCTTTAATGGCTTCAATGTATGATTGCGTTGCCTTCTTTTTGATAGCAGCCCAATCGTTGGCGTTGTGCAGCATCCGGTTGATGTTGTCGGGGTTGTAATTTGTCCATTCGCTTAGAATAATGGGTACGGTCGGCAAATCGTCAATGCCTTTTCTAAAGGTTTTGTCATCCTCCCGTTTCTTCATTACAAAATTACCGTACATGCCTATCTGCTCCTGCAAACCCGAATGGGAGTGATACCAGTGCGTACCGTGTTGGATAATAGGGAAACGGTAGGTATAGGTAGTGCCGGGCTTAATGGGCTGTTGCGTAAGATGGGGTACGCCGTCTTCTTTATTGGGCAGGAACACGCCGTGCCAGTGCAGTGATGTACTTTCTTTCAATTGATTGTGTACTACAATCTCGGCGGTGTCGCCCTCGGTAAATGTAAGGGCGGGCATCGGGATTTGCCCGTTTACGGCAATCGCCCTTTTTTGCTTACCTGCATAGTTGACAAGCGTATCTTTTACATACAGCTCGTAACGCACTACTTTTTGTGCAAACAGCGTTTGTGTGCAAAGCAGTATCAGCACTGTTTGCAGTATTCTTATGGGTATTTTCTTATATCTGTTCATTAGTTGAAAAATTTATTTGATGCCGTCTTCCATCATACTAAACCACTCCATCAAAACCTGCTTATCCTCCTGTGATAATACCGCATTGCGATGAATGAGTGTGTATGACGACAAAGGCATTTCCTCGTCCTTGACCTGCCCCGCCATAGCCCTGAACTTATTTCGTTGCCTGCGGGCAGAATATTCGCCAAACTCGCTAAAGTTGAGTTCCTCTTTGCCCTTTTTGATATGCTCTGCCATGTACCATGCTCCGGGCTGGATACGGCTATACCATGGATAACTGGTGTTGTTACTATGGCAGTCGTAACAGGACTGGACAAGGATAGCCTTTACATTTTGGGGTACAGGGTACACCCTTTCGATATGGGTGGCTGGCATTTCATCCGACAGGTTCCGTAACGGCTGAAAAAACTGTATGCCGATTAAGATAACAGCCAACCCCAATATGATTTTCTTTTTTAAGGACATAACATTGTAGCTTCATTTAAAATGTGACTACTGCTTCTTTAAATAATTAGCATAGTTCTCCTTGCTTTCAAAGTAGGATACTTCACCGTTTTTTCCCGTAACGGCAATCACCGCAAGAGCCTTGTCTACCTGCTTATGGGAATAGGGGTCTAATGCCACCCGAACGTCGGCATCTTTTGGAATACGCTCCTTGCACATTTCGCAGCATCCGTAGTAGGTTTTACCGTCAAATTTTACGTCAAACTGCTTTTTGCCCATGTAGGCATCATTCACCATGCAGACTTCATCCGATGGAACCAATTCGCCTATTTGGGTACTCTGCTTATGGCTTTCCGGAGTTGCCTGGGAATGATGCTCTGCCGCCTCATCCTTATTTGACCTTGCTTGCCCGCAAGCAGTGAGTAGCAGGGTCAACAGGGAGATAAAGCCGATTATTATTTTACTCATGTCGATATTATTTTTAATATTATTACTTCTCCTATTTATTGTTTTCAAACTCTTTGAGCTTGCGCTTCATCAGTTCAATTTCTTCCGCCTGGGTTTCAAGTATGTTTTTTTGCAGCTCTATCAGTTCGGGGTCGGTCAAATGTGCCTTTTTGGACATCAATATGGCTGCTGCGTGATGGGGTATCATACCCTTTGCAAACTGCTTGTCCCCGACATTGATTTGTTCCCTGATACCAAACCATGAAAAGATGCCAACGGCGACCGAGATTATGGCTATCACCCAATTCATCTTCCTGTTGGCGTACATCATTTTCATTATCACTAATTCGATAAGCAACATTGCCGAGGTCATCAGCAGGGTCATGTACAGGTTGTTGACATTGGGTATTAGGTTCTGCCACCCGTCAATCATGGCATACATGATAAAATACATCGCTGTGAACATGGCGACAGCCATAACCGCAAAGCGTTTATACATGCCCGAAGCATGTTCTGAATTGTGCGTGCCATGCTCCGAGGCATGACCCGCTTTGTGACTGTTTTGCATAGCCTGAATTTATTTGCCGTTAATTGTTTTTTCCACCTTACCGCAGGTCAGCATTTCAGCGCCGTAGTAGGGGTTTTTGATTTCCTTGTTTGCACTGAACCAAACAGCACCCTTACCGTCATTGAACATTGGGCAATGGTCTTGATACAATGTTTGCGATGTACCGAACAAATCAATCAGGTCTTTCAAATCTTCGCCAAGCGAGGCCAAATGTTCCCGCTGGTGATGGATGTTGCCAACATTTTCGCCGATATGCTCTGCGTGTTCTTTTGCATCATCCGCTATGTCCATGTACTTTTTGTGCTTATCGGCAGGAATGGTTTTCATGTCCACTTTATTCAGGGTAGCTAACAGCTTTTTCCCTGCACTGGCGGCAGCTTTGTCATCGTCCGAAACAAGGGCGTTCTTTAATGATAGATAATCGGTAACTATGGGTGCAATAGAAAAGTTTTTTGCTTCTTCTTTTGCTGCATCCTGACCGTTCGGTGTTTCGCTAACGGCGGGCACAGCTACCGTATCATTCTTTTTGGAGTGGGAAGCTGGATGTTCTTGTGATACAACAGTAGTATCGTTTGAAGATTGCTCGTTTTTGTTGGATGCCTGATTGCATGATACTGTTATAAATGCCATGATAACAGCCATGATTGATAATCTTACATTTTTCATTTTATTATTATTTTAAATTAAACAAGTGCTTTTGTGGTAGTTGCCGTTGTAAAATTCCTTACGGACAACCGATAACAGTTTTATTAAGCGGTACAGATGATACATCCATACCGCTCTTTTATTACATTTTTATAAGAATGCCGTTAGGCTTTTTGCCTACGTTCAGGGTCTTTGTTACGGTATGGGATGATACATTGACTACAGAAACCGTGTTGCTTTCCTGATTGGTAACGTAAGCGGTATTGCCATCCTGTGTAAATACAATGGCGTGCGCTCCTGTACCAGCATCAAGGACACCAGCAAGCATCCACATACTCATGCCATTGTCCCAACTCCAGTAATGAACCTTTCCGTTCATGGGGTCGGTAACCCACAGTTCATTTTTTGAAGCATTGTGGGCTGCATACCCAGGCATAAAGCCTAAGCTAATGGTTTCTATTACGGCATTGGTAGCTACATCAATAACCGAAATGGTCTGTGAAGCCTCATTATCCACATACATTTTGCCGTTAGCGGCAGGCCAAGCTCCTACAGGGTCGTCACCCACGGTCAGGGTTGCCACCACACTTTTTGACGATGGATTGATGATTGAAACCGTACCACTGCCACCATTGCACACATAGGCTTTTGTGCCATCCATGCTAAAGGTTACTTCTGCGGGGTCTTCGCCTACCGCAATCGTATTTTTGACCGCATAAGTATTAGCATCGTAAACCAAAACTTTTCCATCCATTGCCATTTGTGTGGTCCATATTTCTGTGCCATCAGGCGAATAAACGGCATTGTGGTTCATTGCCGGAGTTTCAATGTCTTTTAAGACGGTTCCTTTTACGGCATCCATTATCAGGATACGCCCTTTCATGCCTGCCATGCCACCGGAATGGCCTGCGCTCAAATCCATTCCAGGTACGCCGATAGCTAAATGGTTTTGATGGCTGTAAATGTGATGCGGCCACATGACCATGTTGCCGCCGGAGTTCATGATGTCAAAGGTTTCACTCACGGTATTGTCACTTAGTTTTATGACAGAAACGGTTGCGCTTTCGCCATTGACTACGTAAGCTGCCGGATAATCAATGTTTTTACCCATTGGCATATCGCCCATATCATCTTTACTACAAGAAGATAGAACGGTTAAGGAAATGGTAGTAGCTATTGCCACCAAAGTTGCTCTGTTTTTCATTTTTACTCATTTTTAGATATTAGAAAATATTTGTGTTAATCGCTACTACTATGATGCTTACACTCATGGCGGGACTTTAATTACATTGGAGCAGCGTCCAACTGCCTATCAGATTTAATGGTCATGTCTTTGTCCTGCTCCGCTTTTAAGTATAAACTCACTGCTGATTAAATATGCACCTTCGGTAACAACGATGTCACCTGGTTTTAATCCTGATGTAATTTCAATCCACTGCTTGTTTTGCACACCTGTTTCTACCATGCGTTGCTCAAATGTGTTATCATGGGCCAATACCCAAACGGTTTTCATCTTTTCCAGCAGTACTGCCGATTTAGGAACTGCCAGCACATTGGTAAACGATTTTTCGGGAACGACCGAAACCAATGTGCCGGGTATAAGTTTACCGGCTGAATTGTTTACCCTGATTTTAAGCAGGTAAATTCTTTTGCCTTCTTCTATTACCGGGTTGGAGTAAACCAACGTACCTTTGTAAACTTCTCCGGGATTACTGTCGGCAAACACCTGAAAGGTCTTGATTTCTTCAAGTCCTGAAATTTCATTGGGATACAATTGCGCTTCGACCCAAACCTCATTGAGCGAGGTGATTTTTACAAGTGGGCTGCCTTCTGCCACATACATGCCCTCGTTGATGTTTACTTCGCTTACATATCCCGCTTCGGGCGAATAAAATGTAATGAGGGAATTTGTTTTGCCCGATGTTTCCAGTTCGGAAATTTGCCTTTCGGTTAAACCCCACAATGTCAATTTGTTTTTTCCAGCACTTAATAAATCGCTTGTCAGCTTAGATATAGGGATTGTTGTTTTTGCTTTTTCCAGCACGGACAGATATTCCTTTTCATCTGTTTGCAGTTGTTCACTGTAAATACTGTAAAGGGGTCTTCCTTTTTGAAGATATACACCTGTGTTTCTTACAAACAGTTCGTCAATCCTTCCTTTTGCACGGCTGCTAATGGTCTTTACCTGTTCTTCATTAATGGCAACTGTTCCTAAAATAACGGAAGATGATAAAATGTTTCTTTTTCTGACGGTATCTGTTTCAATACCTGCCAATGCCTGCTTATGCTTGTCAATGGTGATAATGTTGCCTTGCATTCCTGCATGGTCGGTTTCTTTCTTCTCTACTTTGATTAAAGACATATTACAAACGGGACAAGAACCAGGTGTTTCGCTTGCTACACTTGGGTGCATGGGGCAAGTATAATAACTGCCGGATGTTTCCTGATGGCTTTCTTGCCCGTTCTTACAACCCGTAAGAATGAGTATTGAAAGCAATATAGTTGAGATAATAAACTGCTTCATGTCAATTTGCATTTAAAAAAGTTTCACTGTCAGTCATCAAACCCGCTTGTTTTGCAATTTCTTCAGTAGGTGAAAGACCGCTTTTAATGATTGTCATTCCGTTGTTGCTTGCTCCAGCAATTACTTTCCGCACCTGAAAAACTCCCGCTCCATTGCGGGTAGTATCTGTTTTGACCCATACGTAAGCATTCAATCCCGTAGTGTAAACTGCCGTTGATGGAACCTGTAAATTTTCATTACCGCTCAAAGCAAAGCCTGCGGTAACAAGCGAATTTATTTTCAGCGAATTATTGGGATTGGGCAACACAATCCTAACTCTTGCAAAACGCTGGTCAGTTTCTTCAAATGTCTTTTCAATCAAAGCAACTTTTCCGTTGAGAAGTTTTGAAGGGTCGCTTTCAGAAACTATTTGTGCAGATTGGTTTTCGTGAATTTGACTTACGTTTCGGTTGGGAACTGAAACCAATACCCAAACTTCCTGTAAATCATTTATATTGAAAAGGGTTTGTGCTTCGTTTACATATGTACCTTCACGAATTTGCGAAGCGGAAACAGCATAAGAGCTTGTATTGATGGCATTCTGCTGCGTACCCATGTCGTTCATTGCCGATGTGCTTTTTGCAGTAGTGTTTTGCTGCGATGTTAAAGCATTGAAAAAAACATATCCGTTTGAAGGACTGAAAACAGAAACTGTTAGGGCAACTGCTCCCTTTTTTTCCAACTGTGCAATCTGATTTTCGGTAATACCGAGCAGACGTAGCTTTTCTCTCGACTTTTCTATTAAATAATTATCTGCACCTGATTTGAAAAGAAAAAGATGTTCTTCCTGAAAGGTGCGTAAGCCGGGGCTGTATATGTCCATGATTTTATCGCCTTGCTTTACGTATTGGTTGCTGAATTTAACGTATAGCTTCTCAATCCTTCCTCCGAAACGGGCTGCAACGGATTGATTTCTGTTTTGAGCGAGGGTAATAAAGCCTTGCGCTTTCTCGGTTTTTCCACTGTTGCCTGATTGCAGTCTAAAGGTTGCCTGATTTGACAAGACCAGTTTGTTTGGTGAAACTGCCTGCTCCAATTCTTTTTCCACCAACTGCAATTTCATATTACATACAGGACAATCGCCGGGGTGCGGATAGGTTTTATCACCTTCGCAACCCATAGGGCAGATGTACTCGCCCTCAACCTTCTCATGATTTTCATGCCCTTGTTCACCTTGTTCATTTTTGCAGGATGATAACGCAGCTACCAAAAGCAAACACACCATAATGCAGATGCTATTTAATTTCTCTTTCGTATTCATATTCGGCTTCCAATTTTAAAATATTGAACAGTTTGTCATACGCTTCCATTTTTTTCATCAGCAACATTTCCCAGGCATCCAGCAGCACAAAAAAATCGCCTGTGTTTTGCTTGTAGGCAAGCAGGTTGGCTTGCAGGTTGTTCTCATAGGCGGGAACAATATTTTTTGTGTAGCTCTGATATTGTTCGTTTTCGTAATTAAGCATCGCAGTTTTTTCGGCTAACATTTTTGAAGCCATGAGTTGCATTGTTTCCTTTTCCCGTTCCATAGACTGAATTTGAAAACCGATTGACTTTACTTCAGAGGAATACATTTTAGACGACCAGGGAACAATGGGAATTGTTACCATTCCCATAACTGACCATTGGCTTGGCATACCAAACATTTGGGCATGTTCGGCACGGATACCAAAGTCAGGTCTTGCGCTTGTTCTCATTACTTTTTGCTCCAACTTCATGGATTGAATGTATTTGTCAAGCGCCGTAATATCACTACGGTTAGAAATGCTTACAGTATCTGCAATGCTGAATAGGTAGTTGCTTGGCGTAATGAGTGTATCAATCTGAAATGACGTGTTTGCATCACGCACCATCAGCGTGTTTAATCCGATATTGTTTTCGGCAATCACGCTGTTAAGCATTACCAGCATATTTTTTAATTCGGCTAAACGGGCTTTTGCTTTGTAAATAGTTTGCAGTTGTGACTGGTTATTGGTGAATTTTTCTTCGGATGTCGTGATGAGCAATTGAAGTATTTCTTCACTTTCTTTTAGAATGCGTTGTTTCTTCTCCGCTACATAACGGTTATAATACAGAATTTTCGCTTCACGCCTCAACTCGTTTTTTGTCCATTCGCTTTTCGATTTTTCGATTTCAGCCAGTGAACTAATGTAACTTTTCTTGGCGTTCAGTTTGCTTGGATTGGGTATCATCTGTTCTACGGAAAAAGCAATACCCGCCTGGTTCATGGGGTCGTTTTTTTCTTTGAGCATGGAAAAGTCGTAAGGAAAACGCATGATGCCTGTTGAAAAAGTGGGCGGCATCCATGCTTTTGCACCGTCTGCTTTTGCCTGAATAGACTGAATGCTGTATTGATACCGAATAATGGACGGGTAATTAGTTTCCACCTGCTGCAACAGTTTTTCCAGTGAAACGTAAGAGGTATCCTGTGCCTGTGAATGTATCGTATGCAGACACATCAGGAACATAATGGTTATTGATTTTTTCATTTACCTAATTTTAATTAGAAAAATTTCACTTTTCTTCATTGAACACTGATTTGAATAATCCACTTATATCAATTCCATTACTCTCATGTGAAATGGTGTTCGTTGTAACTACCATTTCAGCCCCGGCATTTAATAAATCCTGATAGGCGTTGCCTGCAAATACAGCATGAATACCTATGCAAATAGGTGGGTTCATTCCTGCATTTTTAAGATGACCAACCGTTTCAATCATAGTTCGGGCAGTGGAAATAATATCATCCACCAAAACAGGTTTATGATTTTTATATCGGTCTATTTGAGGAATTGAAACTTTTACGTTTCTGTCACCATGCCTAACTTTTTCTAATATGATAAAAGGGGCATGTGCGTTATTGGCTACCTCGGAAACCCATTGCTCACTTTCACTGTCAGGGCCAATCAGTACCGGATTTTGAATATTGTTCTTTATCCATTCTGATATATGATTTGCTGCCTGAACCACAGTCGCAGGAACCGAATATATTTCGGACAAAGTATTATACCTGTGCAAGTGCGGGTCAACGGTGGTAATAGTTTCTGCAAAGTTTGAAATGAACGATGCAAAGTATTTTGAAGTAATTCCCTCTCCTGAATGAAATTGCTTATCCTGTCGCATATATGCCAGATAGGGAGCAATAAGACAAGTGCATTTAGCCCCAAGTTCCATAGCAGTTTTGGATAGAAAGTATAAGGGCAAGAGCTTTGTATCAGGGCGGTCTAAAGAACAAACCATGACAACCTTTTTTCCTTTCACATCTGAATGAATACGGATATACGTTTCTCCATCCGGGAAATTGCGAATAGTGGCTTCGCCTTTACTGACATTATATCGCTTTGCTATCGTGTCAACCGTGGGTTCATTCCCCGGCAATGCAAATAGTATTGTTTCGTGTTCTTTCATTTAATTCGTATTATGTTGTTTTGAATTTTGTAATAACCCAAGGCATAGTTTAACTCTCCTTGTGCTTCTGCATAAATGGTGAACAAAACATCTCCATTAATAACTTGCTTACCTAAATGTGAGTGAAGCAAAACACCTGCTTTGGGTGATTTTGGAGCACCAGACAGTTTAGCCACTTTTGCTAATTTTCTGCAATCAATTTCATTGATAATCCCGCTTTGTTCTGCTAAAATATCCAGACTGAATGCAGCAAATTCAGGCTCGGTAAAACGCCCTTGTGCTTCACAAATGGAAATAAATTTTGTATAGGCGCTGCCTCCTTCCAGTATTTTTATTGCTTTGCTTATGCCTTTACCTTTTTCAACATTTTCGGAAAATTCTAATAACTCACCTGCAAGTAGTAAAGCTCTTTGTTTTAAATCTTCGGGTGCATTGTTTTCATTCCGCAGAACGCTTAACACATCCATTGCCTCTAATGCAGGGCCAATTCCCCTGCCAACTGGTTGTGAACCATCAGTAACCAGGCATTTTATTTGAAGGCCAACGGCATCAGCCACCTCTTCAAAATGTGATATTAATTTATTTGCGTTCTCTTTTGTTCGGACTTTTGCTGTTGAACCCACAGGAATGTCAATAACCACATGCGTTGCACCTGCGGCTTTTTTCTTTGAAAGAACCGAAGCAATCATCTGTCCTTCGCTGTCAATATCCAGTGCTTTTTCAACAGAAATAAGGACATCGTCAGCTGGGCTTAGACTAACTGAACCGCCCCAAACCAAACATCCGTTTTCCCTGCTTACTACTTCTTTCATTTGTTCCATTGTAAGTTCTACGTTGGTCATCACTTCCATTGTATCTGCCGTTCCTGCTGGGGATGTAATGGCACGGGAAGAAGTTTTAGGGATAGTCAAACCTGCTGCTGCCACAATGCTTATTACAATAGGAGTTGTCCGATTACCCGGCAAACCGCCAATACAATGCTTATCAAAAATGGATTGATTATCCCATTCTAAATTTTTACCGGAACGAACCATTGCTCTGGTAAGACCTTTTATTTCATTTATGGAAAGATGATTGCCAGACGTAGCAGTAATAAATGCTGCGAGTTCTATATTGGAATATTGTCCTGTTGAAATATCATAAATAATTTGGTTCAGTTCAGTCTCTTTTAATTCGTTGCCATACATTTTTGACCTTATCAATCCAATGGATGCAATAGGTTGCAAGTGAGATACAATAATTGCATCCCCATCACTTACGCCTAATCTTTGTGCAGCCATTATTGAAAGCCCGGCTTCACCATGTTTCAACAGTTCGTTGTAAACAACGTTAAGTGTAGCAATGATACTTTCATTGTCAAAATGCACTACTACCCGTGTTAGGGCAGTAAATCCTTCCGAAAGACATACATCGCAGTCCGAACGCATATAGATGATGTTTTCTCTGTAGGTGTCTATACCAAGATTTTTTATCTTCAGTGTTTTATGATTATGCATAATTTCAACCGTTTAGATTTGTATGGTTTCGTTCAATTGAGGAATATGAGCAATCCACCCAAAGGTTTCTCTTATTTTTTCCTGCAATCCTTTTGCTCCTTCTTCCTCGCTGTGGACGATGAATATTTTTTCGGGCATGGATGTTAATTTATTCATCCAGTCAACCAATCCATTCTGGTCTGCATGACCAGACAAGCCTTCTATATTTTCAATATGTGCTTTGACAGGATAAAATCTACCTCTCATTTTGATTTCTGTCGCTCCATCCAGCAATGCTCTTCCCCTTGTTCCTTCCGCTTGAAAACCTACCCACAGGATAGTCGCATTTTTATCACCTAAGTATTTTTCAAAATAAGTAAGCACTCTGCCACCAGCCGCCATTCCGCTTCCGGCTATAATTATTTTAGGATTGTTATCCTCTGCAAGTGCGTAAGTTTCATCGACACCTTTAATCCTCTTGATAGTATTGCACATTTCAAAACATTCATCGGGGGAGAGTTTATGCCATTCAGTATTATGGTGAAATACTTCTAACACATTTCTTCCCATAGGACTATCCATATAAATAGGGATGCCGGGTATTTTCCTGGTCTTTTTCAACTGCCAGAAAAGATACATGAGCAATTGCGTCCGCTCCACCGAAAAACTCGGTATGATAATAGTACCGTTTCTTGCTGCGCAACGATTAATGAGTTGTTCCAAACTGTTGATGGCAGGTTCGGCAGGGTGAAGACGATTGCCATAGGTTGCCTCAATAAATAAAACATCCGCTTTCTCCGGTTTTTCAGGGGGATATAACAGCGGGTCTATTTCTCTGCCAATATCTCCCGAAAAGACTATTGTTTTATCGCCAATTTGCAATTCAATAAACGTAGCTCCAATAATGTGACCGTTGTATCGGAAACGGTATCGGATATGCTCGTTAATGCCTATCCATTCATTGAGCGGTTGTTGTTGAAAAAGCGGTAAAGTATTTTCTACTTCCGGTAAGCCGTAAAGCGGCAAAGCGGGTTTGTGTTTTGAGTAGTGAAATTTGTTCGCTCTTATGGCATCTTCCTCCTGAATTTTTGCGCTGTCCTTTAAAATTATTTCAGCAATTTGTAAAGTTGGGGAAGTGCCGTTGATTGTTCCCTTGAAACCATGCTTCACTAATAAGGGAAGGTAGCCTGTATGGTCTAAGTGGGCGTGCGTCAGTAAAACTATATCAATAGTCTTTGCCGAAACAGCCAATGGTTGCCAATTCAGTTGCCGTAATTCTTTTAAACCCTGAAACAAACCGCAATCAATCAGTATTTTTTTACCGAAAGCGGTAACGAGAAATTTGGAGCCTGTAACCGTACCTGCTGCGCCTAAGAATTGAATTTTAATTTTATCATTGTTCATCTTTAATAATTTTTTTGTAAATAGGTTTTTCTGAAAATGTTTTACACAATGCAGCACATTCATCCATCACTTTTTGCAGCCGTGGTGGTTTTACCCCAATGCTTTGAAGCAAAGAATAATTGTGATGCAGGGTTTTACACAGCACTATTTTGTTATCCAGCAATTCTTGTTTTTCTTTTTGGGTAAGTGTGGTTAAACAGGTTACGGGATGCAAACCCGAACCGTCAATCCAATCTTTCAATCCGTTGTTTTTCGGGTAATCCCATCCCACTAAATTCATGTTCATGCACCTGCCGTATTGAACGGCATCTTCGGAAAAACGGGTGTTAGTTACCACCCAACCCTGATGAAATTTTTCGGAGTGACCGTCAATCTGTTTCCATGAAGTTTCTACATCCAAAAATCTTGACTGTATATAAAGTGGAATTTTGACATCACATATATATCCCTGCCTATTGTGGAATTTACATTCAATCATAAAATGGTGGTTGTCTTTTTCGGCAATCACATCCACTTCATGATTTACACAATGTCCCTTAACGATTACCCCGACTTGTGTTCTGTATCCCTTTTGGTTTAAAAGCTCTCCCACAAACTGTTCAAACGGAAAGCCGGACGGCCCAAATTCCATAATCGCCCTTTTTAGATTATATCTTGCCGCCAGTGGCCTGGAAGTATTTCTCAATAAGCGAAATGCTGTTTTGTAAATTTTTCGGGTGGACATTCCTTCTACCAACATTTCCATTACTTCCGAAACAATTTCATCCGCCAGTTCGGAATTTGCACCCGAATGCAAAAGGGATTGCTTTAATTTTCCCTTGTTGAAAGGAACCTTATGACCGGATGCTTTGGTAATATTTACATGGTTTGAGCTAATCTTCATCACGGATTATTTTTAAGCGTTTTAATAGTTGGATTACCAGCAATGAGCAAGTAGCTGAAACAAAAACTACGACCCAATCTTCTGTATTAAGCGGTTGAATGTTCAACGCTTCTTTGACAGGTGTTGCAAAAAATAAAGCAAGTATGATAAGCGTACAAGACAGCAAAGCATACCATACATATCTGTTCCTGAAAACTTCTGATTTAAAAAATGATACTTTGGCGGAAGCCATATTGAACACATGAAATAACTGGCAGAATATGAGCGTGAAAAACAGAATGTTGTTGCACAGCTTTGGGTCAAACTGTGTGCCGGCATGTATGAAATAGTGGCTTACAAACACCGCACCCAATGTGCAAACCGAAATAACGGCTGCATATACCCATACGGCATACCATTGTTTTGTTTTCAAGAGCGGCTCGGAAGGATTTCGTGGCCTGTGTTTCATTACAAAAGGATTGCCTTCGCTTACGCCCAATGCAAGTGCGGGCAATACATCCGTAACCAGGTTGATAAATAAAATTTGCAGGGGCAAAAGTTGGAAGTGGAGATTGGATAATGCTGCGAGGGACACAACAAACAATTCGCTCATGTTGCAGGAAAGCAGATAAATGACAAATTTTTGAATATTGCTGAAGATTATTCTCCCCTGTTTGATGGCATGAACGATGGATGAAAAGGCATCGTCTTTCAGCACCATATCGGAAACTTCCTGTGCCACCTGGGTTCCCCTTTGCCCCATAGCAATCCCGATGTCTGCTTTTTTTAATGCAGGGGCATCATTTACGCCATCTCCCGTCATGCCTACAATGTTGCCCTGCTCCTGCAACACCGTTACTAAATCCAGTTTTTGAGCAGGTGTAACCCGTGCAAATACCGATGTTTGCAGCCATTTTTGCTTGTCTATTTCTGTTAGATGCTCATAAGGTTGCATATCTTTCCCGCTTATCGGCTCATTTTCGGAAGAAATGTGAAGTTGATTGGCGATACAATTTGCAGTAGCGGGATGGTCACCCGTAATCATTACTACTCTGATACCTGCATCCTTAGCTTCCTGAATAGCCTGATAAACATCTTCTGCTGGCGGGTCTATCATGCAGTAAAGTCCTGCAAATATCAAATCTTCCAGTAATGGTGTGTTTTCGTTAGTGGTTTCTTTATATGCCCCTGCAATTATTCTTAAACCCGATGCGGCAAGTTTTTCAGACTTCTGTTTCCACTCATCCTTTAGCTGTTCAGTTAGCTGACTTTTATCGTAGCCGTTAACAATGAAAGTGCATTGGTTGAGAAGTTCCTCTGCTGCACCTTTGGCAAACACGGTAAATCCGTTACCGTTTTTATGCAACGTTGCCATCATTTTTGTTTCTGACGAAAATGGAACTTCATTGATTTTCGGAAAGATTTTTTCTACCTGCTCCTTTAATACACCTTGCTTGTAAGCATATTTCAGCAGTCCCGTTTCCAGAGGGTCACCAATCTCATTAACGCCGTTATTGTTGATTTCAACAGATGCTGTATTACAAAGCATCCCGATACGGGTAAGTAGTTCTTTGTTTTTCTCTGAAGCAATATCTACCGGGATGACTTCGCTTACTTCAATTTTGTTTTGAGTAAGCGTTCCTGTTTTATCGGTACAGATAATCGTTGTTCCACCTAAAGTTTCAACGGCAGCCAGCTTTTTTACTATTATTTTGTGCTTCGCCATTTTCATCATTCCCTGTGCCAATGCCAATGTTGCTACAATTGGCAGTCCTTCAGGAATAGCGGCTACTGCAAGGGCAATAGCGGTTTCAAGCATTTCTACGTAATCGCCATGTGTGAGAAGGCCGACAACAAAAATTAAGACAACCAATATGATTGTGATGTAGATTAGTTTGCGGCTAAATACTTGTAGTTTCTTTTCAAGCGGTGTAGCTGATTGTTTTGCCGATTGAACAAGGTGTGCAATTTTACCAAGTTCGGTTTGCATACCCGTTGCTGTTACCAATGCTTTTGCATTTCCGTTGGTGACATAGGTTCCCTTATGCAACATATTTGTGCGTTCTGCAAGGGGAGTTTTTTCAGGCAGTTCGGTTTCTTTCTTTTCAACGGGCATAGCTTCCCCTGTTAATGATGCTTCGTTAACGGAAAGCTGCGCAGCCTGAATAATTCTTGCGTCTGCGGTTATGATATCGCCAGCTTCCAGAAACAGCACATCGCCCGGAACCAATTCTTCGGAAGGAATTTCTATGAGTTTTCCGTCCCGAAAAACTTTGGACGGAACGCTTGCCATTTTTTTCAGTGCATTCATCGAGCGTAGTGCCTGCAATTCCATCCAGAAACCTACAACAGCATTGATCAGGATAACCAACAGGATTGCTGTGGCATCCAAATATTCCTGAAACCAAAAAGACAATCCGGCTGCGAAAAGTAGTAACCAGACCATGAGGCTATTGAACTGTTCCAATAGTATCCTTAACGGGCTTTTTCCTTTGTCTGCCTGAATGACATTACTGCCAAACTTTTGAAGGCGTTTTGTTGCTTCATCAGAAAGTAATCCATTTTCTTTATCACTTGCAAGTTGAGTGATAAATTGATTGATGGGAATGGTATGTATGTGTTTTGTTTCCATTAATCTATGTTTTCTAAAAATTCTACTTTACCATATTTTTTTATTTCTCTTTCCTTGACGATTTGATATATAACTGGCAAAACGATTAATACGAAAAGAGTAGAAGTTATTAGGCCAAAAACAAAAGGTATTGTAATAGGCTTCATGACATCACTACCTACACCTGTTGCCAAAAGAATAGGCATTAAACCAATCATATCGGCCATTACCGTCATCAGTTTAGGTCGTACACGCATTACGGCACCGGAAAACACGGCTTTCTCGACATCTTCGTTTGAGAGTTCAGCACTTTTCTTTTTTTCTACTGTATCTCTTATGGCTTCATTCATATAGACGAGCATCAATACACCAGTCTCTACCGCAATGCCGAATAAGGCAATAAAACCTACCGCAACAGCTACCGAAAAATTCACATCGAAAAAATACATTGAATATACCCCCCCGATTAATGCAATGGGAATACTTGAAAGGACAATCACCATTTCCTTAACCGAATGGAAAGTGAAATAGAGGACAAAAGCAATTATCAAAAGCGTAATGGGAATGATGATTTTTAAACGGTTCTCTGCTCGAACCTTATTTTCATATTGCCCACTCCATTCAATAAAATAGCCTTTGGGCAGCTTTTGAAAATCTGCATCAATACGTTTTTTAGCATCGCCAACTACGCTTCCCATATCCCTGCCACGCACATTGAACAGAACCGTTCCCCGCAGCATGGCATTTTCAGAATTTATCATTGGCGGGCCTTCCGAAATTTCAACATCCGCCACTGCTGACAATGGAATAACACCGTAACCCGATGTCTGCAAAGGCGTTCGTTTTATTTCTTCTATATCGCTTCTAAAATCCTGCGCTAAGCGCATGGAAACGCTGAAACGCTGCCTGCCTTCAATGGTATTGGTCAAAGGCATTCCTCCTAATGCCATTTCAATAAGCATATTCACTTCTTCAATAGAAAGATTATATCGGGCAATTTCTTCCCGATTAATTCTTATATCCAAATATTTCCCGCCTGTGAGTTGCTCTACATATAAATCTGCAAGCCCATCAATACCTTTCAATGATTTTTCAATTTGCCTTGAAAGGTTGTAGATAGTATCTAAGTTTTGCCCATAAATTTTCACACCAATATCTGTCCGGACACCTGTCGAAAGCATATTGATACGATTGATGATGGGCTGTGTCCAACCACTTGTAACACCAGGTATCTGCACTTTTTCGTTCAGTTCCGAAATCAGCTTTTCGGTGGTCATGCCTTTACGCCACTCCGATTGGGGTTTTAATACAACAATGCTTTCAATCATACTTACCGGAGCATTGTCGGTTGCAGTATAGGCACGACCTGCTTTGCCCAGAACATTTTCCACTTCGGGAACGGACATAATGAGCTTGTCCTGCACCTGCAAAATACGTTTGGCTTCGTTGTTGGAAACATCAGGAAGTGTAACGGGCATAAACAAAAGAGAACCTTCGTCTAACGGTGGCATAAATTCCGAACCCAAACGCACTACAAAAGGAATGCTACCCACCACGATTAAAGCAGCAATAGCAATTACCGTTTTTTTCCAATGCTGGCAAAGGCGCAAAACAGGGCTGTATATTTTTATAAAGAAATTTGCAACGGGGTTTCTGCTTTCAGGAATGAGCTTGCCTTTCATTAAAGAACGCAACAGCATTGGGACAACAAATAATGCTATAATGGCGGAGCCAATCATAGTAAAGGTTTTTGTCCATACCAAAGGCGAAAACATTTTCTTTTCCTGCCCTTCGAGAAACAATATGGGAGAGAATGAAATGAGCGTTACCAATATGGAAAAGAAAACGGCTCTTCCAACAGTGCGTGATGAGCGTTCAATGATTTTGATACGTTCTTCCTCACTCAATTCTTTTGTATTTCCTATTCTTTGCTTTTCCATTATTCTTCTGTTTTTAAAACTGCTTTTACTAAACCTTTATAAGCGTTTTCAGTCATCACAATTCCCGCATCCACCAAATCGCCAATGGCTAAGGCAATACCGCCCAATGACATAATGTTGAGTGAAATGCCAAACATTTTCACGAACATAAAGCCAATCAGCACCGACAAGGGAATGGAAACAATGGCCACTACTGCGCTTCGCACATGGAAAAGAAAAATCAGCACCACTAATGAAACCACAATAATTTCTTCCCACAACGCCTCTTTCAATGTTGCAATGGCAGCTTCAATTAAATTGCTACGGTCGTAAGCAATTTTAATCTTCACTCCGGGAGGCAAACCTTTTTCCACATCGCCTAACCTTTCTTTTACACGGTCAATCACTTCTTTTGCATTTTCGCCATATCTGGCAACCACCACACCGCCCACTACTTCGCCTTCGCCGTTTTCTTCTACAATTCCCAATCGGATGTCGCTGCTCATTTGTACATCGGCAACATCTTTCAGCTTGATGGGAATGGATTTATTTGAGCCAACGGAAATTTCTTCTATATCCCGGATGTCTTTGATATAACCTAATCCTCTAATCATATAACCCATACGGTTCATTTCATAGATACTTCCTCCAACGTCACGGTTGTTGGCTTTAAGGGCATTTGCCACATCCATTGCTGAAATGTTGTAGTAAATAAGTTTGTTGGGATTGACGCTGACCTGATATTGTTTTTGGAAACCTCCGAAAGAGGCCACCTCGCTCACACCTTCTACATTCTGCATTGCAAATTTTACATACCAGTCCTGAACTGCACGGAGTTCGCCCAAATCGTAACCATCGCCCTGAAGCGTGTACCAAAAAACATGACCCACGCCTGTTCCATCGGGACCGAGAGTGGGAGTTACCCCTTGTGGTAATGCTTTTTGAGCGAAGTTCAACCGCTCCAAAACACGGGTTCTTGCCCAATAGATTTCTGCATCGTCATTAAATACAACAAAGATGAAACTCATGCCAAACATAGATGCTGCACGAATGGCCTTAACGTTGGGAATACCCTGCAAGTTGGAAACCAAAGGGTAGGTAATCTGGTCTTCCATGATTTGGGGGTTACGTCCCATCCATTCGGTGTAAACGATGACCTGATTTTCGGAAAGGTCGGGGATGGCATCAACCGGTGTGGTCATTACCGACCATACGCCCCCAACCACAATCAGCAGTATGCCTATCCACACGAAAAAGCGGTTGTGCGTTGACCATGAAATAATTTTCTCTATCATGACAGTCTCCTTTTTAAAAGTTGGGAATTAATCGCTACTACTATCGTACTTACGCTCATCAATACCGCACCCATTGCTGGGCTTAAAACAAAATTTGGATAGAATATACCTGCTGCAAGTGGTATTGCCACCACGTTGTAGCCAACCGCCCATATCAGGTTCTGTATCATTTTCTTGTAGGTAAGTCTGCCAAAGTCAATCAGTTTGACCACATCCCTCGGGTCGCTGTCCACCAATATGATATCGGCTGTTTCGGCAGCCACGTCCGTACCGGAACCCACGGCAATTCCAACATCTGCCTGTGCCAGTGCAGGTGCATCATTTACACCATCACCAGTCATTGCTACGATTTCGCCTTTTGCCTGAAACTCCTTTACTTTCTCCTGCTTGTTATGCGGAAGCACATTGGCCAAATACCCGTCCATACCCAATTTTCCGGCTACGGCAGCAGCAATCCTGTCGTTGTCCCCGGTGAGCAGAAAGGACTTGATGCCCATTTTTTTGAGTTCCTCAATCGCCTGTGCCGAACCCTCCCGGATGCTGTCTGCCAAAGTAATGATGCCGATTACCCGGTCATCAATGAGGACAAAGTTGACCGTTTCGGCCTCTTGATTGATTTCGTTTGGAATTTCAGGCAGGGAAAGGTGGTTTTCGGTGAAATAATTCGGGCCGCCAGCTACGACATTTTTCCCGTTCACAACACCTTTAACACCTATGCCCTGCATATAGCTGAAGTTTTCAGACTTCCATAAGGCAAGGCTCTTTTCTTTCAATGTAGCCATAATGCCTTTGGCGATATGGTGTTCCGAATTTTGCTGTACTGCGGCAGCATACTGGATAACCTCATCGGCATTATATTCGTCTGTTAACGGTATAACCTTTTCTACGGCATGGGAACCTTTGGTGAGCGTTCCGGTCTTATCAAAAATGACAGTGGAAAGTTTTCGGGTGGTTTCAAATGCTGTGCGGTTGCGGATGAGCAGACCATTGGTCGCCGATAGCGTTGTGGAAATGGCGACCACCAACGGGATAGCCACGCCCAATGCGTGCGGGCAGGCCGTTACCATTACCGTCACCATTCTTTCAAGCGCAAAGGCAATATCTCCACTGCTTGCATACCAATAGGCAAATGTGCCTATGCCAACGGCAATGGCAATAAAGGTGAGCCATTTGGCAACTTTGTCCGCAAGGTTTTGCGTATTGGACTTAGTAGCTTGTGCCTCCTGCACAAGATTGATAACCCTGTTCAGGTAGCTGTCTTTTCCAACGGCTGTTACCTTAACTTTCAGCGCACCATCGCCATTGATAGAGCCTGCGATGACCTTTCCGTCCTTTTCCTTTTTCACGGGAATACTTTCTCCGGTAAGCATGCTCTCGTTGATATACGAAAGCCCCTCCAGTACCAATCCATCGGCTGGAATTTTTTCACCCGGTTTTATGATAGCCGTTTCACCGCTTTGCAGGTCTTCAAGCTTTATTTTTACCGCTTCTCCGTTTCGCTCCACCGTGACATCGTTAGGCAGCAAAGCAACCAATGATTGCAAAGCCCGTGAAGCAGCCATTTGGGAACGCATTTCCAGCCAATGCCCTAACAGCATGATGTCGATAAGCGTAGCCAGTTCCCAAAAGAAGTCCATGCCCTGCAAGCCAAATACAACGGCTACGGAATAGACATAGGCTACGGATATAGCGATAGCAACAAGTGTCATCATCCCTATGGCTTTGGCGTTCACCTCGCCAATCATTCCCTTTAGGAACGGCAAGCCTCCATAGCTATAAATCACTGTACCCAATGCCAGCAGCACATATTTATCTCCATTGAAAGCAAGGCTGAAACCCAACCATTGCTGTATCATGTGTGACAGGAGCAGGATAGGGATTGTAATGACGAGGCTTATCCAAAAACGAGCGAGAAAATCGCCTGTATGATGCCCCTCATGTTTGTTAAAGCTATCTCTGGCTTGGTTATGATGAGAATGCCCGGAATGCCCATGTCCTGATTTTTGTACATGAGAAACTGAGCTACCGCCAACGGGAACCAGTGCCATGCCACAAAGCGGGCATTTGCCTGGTTCGTCTTTTAGCACCTGCGGGTGCATGGGACACGTGTATTTTTTCATAATAAGGGGTTTTAAAAGTTATGTTGCACTTAATTTTTTTGCCATCTCATGGGTCATTTCTTCGGCATAAGCACCATAGGCATCCACAAGTACGCCTTTATTCTTACCATCATTGGACGATATGGCATAAATCACGGCATTGTTATCAGGACTGCTGTCGAGGCTTTCAAACCTATGGGTTTCCGTAACCGTAAAATCCTCCGGTTTTAGTTTCAGGCTCCTTGACGCACAGTACAGGCAGTCCGGCAACAGACTAAAGTCCATACTGTATCCACGCTGTCTTAGGTCTTTAAGCGCCTGCACCATGTCATTGTACTGTACCATAGCTTTCAGACCTGTTATTTAATGGTTTCGACCGTACTGCCGCAGGTAAGCATCTGTGAGCCGTAATATGGGTTTTTAACAGCATTCTCTTTACTTAGCCAATTGGCTCCCTTACCTCCATTGTACATAGGGCAGTGCTGGTAATAAACGGGAGTATCCTGTTTAGACACTTTGGCCAGTGTGTAGATGCTTCCCGAAAGTGCCGCAAAAGCACTTCTTTGTTTTGCAACATCTTTTGATTTTGAAATGCTTTCCGCATTGGCCGTCAAGTCCTGCATCACTTTCATCCAAGCCGTATGTTCCTCTGCCGATAGCTTATTCATATCGACTGCTTTAAGGGATGCAGCCAATTCAGCGGCTTTGGCAGATGCGGTCGCCGCATCGGTTTTTATCAAAGCATCTTTCACTGAAAAGTAGTTGTCAAATACAGCCTTTAGCTGTGATTGGTTTTGGGCTGCATCTTTGTTAGCTGCCATTTGGCTATGGTCGTGATTGCCATGTCCGGCATTCATGTCCATGCCAGCCTCTTTGTTTTTGGCAACCGTCTTCACGGGTCTATCATACTGGCAGCAACCAGCCAGTTTAGCATATACGTCATCCGGCGCACGGAACTTCTCGCTGTCATAACCAGCCAAAGCGATACGTTTCAGGATTTCATCCTGATTTGTTTTGTCGCCGTCATACGTGAGCGTAGCCATCTTGGTATCTTTGTTCCAGTCCACGCTGGCTACCTTTTTTACGTTACCTGCTTTTTCGATGGTGGCTTTGCACATACCACAATTGCCGTAAATCTTTACGGTTTCTGTTTTCGCATTCTTGATTTGTGCAAAACCGTTTATTGATGATAGTAATACGGCGATTACCATCATTATTTTTGATAATGATTTCATAATAAATTACATTTTGGGAAACGGGTATTTGCAAACCCATTTCCGTTTGAATTTTAACTAAATGATACAAATAGAGGAGTTACAAAAGCCGGAACAGCTTTTGACAAGACACACCTATGGCTGTCAAGCCATAAGTTTAGCTTATTTTAGGCGGTAGCCAAATGAAGAAAAAGCCCGAAGAGTAGTAGGCTTCTTTAAAATCGAATTTTTGCTTTTTAGAAACTGCAAAATGATTTTTTGCCTTTAATTCGATTACGGTTGGTAAACTTAGGGAAGTTATTGAAGCCCCGCACTTGCAAGAGTTATGTTGACAACCGCCACCGCAGTTGCCACTTTTGCATTTTTTACAGGATTTGCCCTTGCAACCTTTTTTATGCTCTGATTTTTTGGATTTCTCTTTTGAGCAGGAAGACCGCTCGGTCTTTGTTGAATTTTTGGAGCAGGCATAACTCTGACTTGGCATCATAAAGAAAACCAGACAGAACAACGTCAAAAAGCCTATATGTACTCTTAAATTTTTCAACACAACAAAGTTACTAATAAAATTGATTTTTTATATTGTCATTACGATTTTTTTTGTTATATAGGCAAAAAAATGATATATAAACAAAAAACGCTATATGCACAACAGACAATCAAACCATTTTCAGAATTGATAAAATGCCCTTTTTCGGCAATCTGACCTAATGGAAATTTGGTCGGAAAAAGGGCATTTCAAAAATTTGCTGGTTTAGACGTTCAAAGGTTCTATTTTGAAGCCTGCTTTTTGCACGGTGGATATTACTTCCTGCTCGGTAATGCCCTCTGACTTCACGGTAAGCACCTTGTCCTTGTTGGCAGTGTCCACTTCCCAATGGCAGATACCCTCTGCCTTGTCCAAGTGCGGTTTTACAGATGCTATACAACCGCCGCAATTAATGTTTGTCTTGAATTGAAATTGTTTATTTTCCATTACTAATAAATTTTAGAGTTATTGATAATGCAAATTTCAGTGCTATTTGGTTCAGAATTATTGTGTAATTTCTTATTTGATTTGTGATTTTTACTGTTTTACTTCTTCCACTTCAACCGCAGGCTGTTACTGACCACGCTCACGCTGCTCAATGCCATTGCCGCACCCGCAATCATAGGGTTAAGCAGGAACCCGTTAATAGGATAAAGGATACCTGCTGCTACAGGAATACCGATTAGGTTGTAAATAAACGCCCAAAACAGGTTTTGCTTGATGGTGGTTACGGTTTGTTTGGACAAACGTATTGCCTGTGGTATCTTGGTAAGGTCTGATGAAATGATGGTCATTTTGGCTACGTCCATTGCGATGTCGCTGCCTTTGCCCATTGCTATGCTTACATCGGCTGTTGCCATTGCGGTGCTGTCGTTGATACCATCGCCCACCATTGCCACAACCTTTCCTTTCTTTTGCAGTTCTTTCACAAAATCGGCTTTGTGCTGTGGCAAAACTTCGGCTTTGTAATGCTTGATGCCCGTCTGCTCCGCAATGGCTTTAGCGGTAGCTTCATTATCTCCGGTCAGCATATACAGGTCAATTCCCATTTCCTGCATTTCCCGGATAGCCTGCACCGATGTTTCCTTAATATTATCGGCGATGGCAATTACAGCAAGTGCCTGTTTGCTGTTTGCAAACCAAATAACGGTTTTGGACTGTTTGCCCCATTCTTCGGCCTGGTCTTGTAATTCTCCAGCAATGGTAATGTTGTTTTCTGCCAATAGCTTTTTGTTGCCTACATAATAGGTTTCGTTGTCATGGTCTGCTTTTGCGCCTTTGCCCGTAATGCTGTCGAACATGGATAGAGAGGTCGCTGCCGTACCGTCAAGATGCTTCACTACGGCTTCTGCCAATGGGTGCTCGGATTGTTTTTCGATACTCAAAAGGATTTCTTTTGCGGTGTCCTCATTGTTCAGCCATTTAATGCCTGTTACCTGTGGTCTTCCCTCGGTGATAGTTCCGGTTTTGTCCAGTACGATGGCATTTACTTTTTTAGCTAACTCCAAACTTTCGGCATCCTTTATCAAAATACCATTTTCAGCACCTTTGCCAACGCCCACCATAATAGCGGTAGGTGTTGCTAAGCCCAAAGCACAGGGGCAGGCAATGACCAATACCGTAACGGCTGCCAACAGACCTTGAACAACCCCGTTTTCGCCTCCCAAAATCAACCATAAGGTAAATGTCAGGACTGCAATACCTATCACCGTCGGAACAAAGATGCCCGCAATCCTATCGACCAGTTTCTGTACGGGTGCTTTGCTTCCCTGTGCATCCTGCACCCTTTTGATGATGTGGGCAAGCATGGTTTCTTTGCCCACTTTTACCGCCCTGAACCGGAAGCTGCCTTTTTGGTTAATCGTTCCTGCAAATACTTTTTCTTTTTCTTTTTTCAATACAGGTACAGGCTCACCGCTTAACATGCTTTCGTCCACATACGAATTGCCCGATATGACCATGCCGTCTACCGCAATCTTTTCACCGGGCTTTACGAGTATCACATCGCCTGCGCTTACGTCTTCGATAGCGGTCTGCTTTTCCGTTCCGTCCGCCTGTACCACGATGACCGTTTTTGGCTGCAAGCCCATCAGCTTCTTAATGGCTGAAGAGGTGTTGCCTTTGGCTCTTTCTTCCAGCAGTTTTCCCAAGAGGATGAATGCGATAATAACGGCAGCCGCTTCAAAATATACGTGAGCATGCAGTCCCCGTTGATGCCAAAAGTCGGCAAACAGCATATTGAAAACACTGAACAGGTAGGCAATACCTGTACTCAATGCCACCAGCGTATCCATATTGGCGGAACGGTGCTTTGCCTGCTTCCAAGCGTTTACAAAAAAATCCCTGCCCAACCATATTACAACGGGCGTGGAAAAGAGCCACATTATCGGGTCTGCATAGGGCATATCCATAAAGAACATTCCTATGATTACCACGGGCAGGGAAAGGATAATTGCCCAAATGGTCTTGTTTTTCAAGGTTCGGAATTTCTTTTCGTGGATGCCTTCGAGCGTTTCCTGCTGCTTGGTTTCGTCTTCAATCAATAGGTCGTAACCTACTCCCTGAACCGCTTTTTGCAGGGTGGAGGCATCGGTCATATTGGGCAGATATTCCACGGTAAGATTGCCCGTTGCAAAGTTCACGGAAGCATTAACTACTCCCGGTTGGTATTTCACAATGCTTTCGGCACTGCCCGCACAGGATGCACAGGTCATGCCCAATACCGGAAAAGCACTTTTAACCGTAGGAACTCCGTAACCTAAATCTTTAATTGCCTTAACAGCCTCGCCTACGGTTTCATTGCTATCTACTGTAATCACTGCCCTTCGGTTGTTCAGCTCTACTTTATGGGTTTCTACGCCTTTTACCTGTGCCAATCCCTTTTCAACGATTAATGCACAGTGTTCGCTTTCTACATCCTCCAATGGAATGTATATATTTTCTCTGTTTGTCGCCATATTTGCCTGCTTTAATTTACAATACAAAATTGGCTATTATATTTATGGGTACTGGTGTGAAATTTTGGATTTGATTTGTAAGATTTACTTACACTTTATCCAACGGTTTTCTTTTATCCTCTTTAATCTGTTTGAAATGGCTTGGTGTTAGCCCGGTAACTTTTTTAAACTGGTTACTCAAATATGCCACGCTCGAATAATTTAGGCGGTTCGCAATCTCACTTAATGACAACTCATCATACACCAACAATTCTTTGACTTTCTCCACCTTTTGGGCGATAAAGTATTTTTCAATGGTTGTACCCTCTACCTCTGAAAACAGATTGGACAGGTAATTGTAATCGTGATGCAATTTGTCACTCAATACATCGGAAAGGTTGGTTTTTACATCACTATCCTGATGGTGTACCAGGTCAATGATAATGTTCTTTATCTTTTCTATTATCCTGCCTTTTTTATCGTCAATTACTTCAAATCCTAATGGCTCTAAAGTTTTGGACAAATTCTCTTTTTCCAGAGATGTTATTTCTTTGGAAAGAATAACTTCGCCCAGTTTTATATTTTTAGCATCTAATCCCAGTTTTTCCAATTCGTTTTGTACCACCATAATGCAACGGTCGCAAACCATATTTTTAATAAAGATTGTATTCATATTTATTTACTGACTACGTTTAGTATTTAATACATAAGCAATAAACAAATTTACAATTTAAGTTTAATTACTCTGACTTCTTGCCAAGAGGAATAAAGCCTGTGTACATATATACTTACTGTTTTTCATCTTGTTCGTCCATTTTCTTTATCAGTGCTTCACACAGCCTGTCGAGGAATTTCGTTCGGTTTATTTTGCGGGCTTTAAGTTCCATAAACGTATGGTAAAAGTCGCCTAACTCAATATTAAAGGCATCTTCAAAAGTTTTGGCAATCAATTTTATGTCTGTATTCCCATTGTTAAATGCACCGTGGGAGTACAGTGCATAAATGAGTTCCGTGAGTGCAGTTTTGCTTGCTGTCCATATCAACGAATTATCTGAAACCTTTTTAACGTTGATGTTATTTAACCTGTCTTCCAAATATACCTGTATCAGGTCATTAGCAATTATCTTGGCAACCTTATAATCGTGCGAAGTAGAAAAGCGATGGTCTGCCTCAAAATAAAAAGTGTCTAACCATAGTCTTATATCGTGCTTGCCACGTACAAAAAATTGTTCGTCAAAGAAAGAATTATTGCTACGGTAATACTTATAAAAATCAAGGTTATTTTCAAAGAACCTTTTTAGCTTTTTCAGTTCTTTGACAAAATATTTCTTGGTACGCTTATTTCCATACGGTCTTCTCGTTTCGATTTTATAGATGGCATTATAATAGATGAACTTTGAAACGATAATTGGCTTTTGATATTTAAAAAAGCGAATTTCTTCATCAACATTCTTAAATCCTCTTTTTAAAATATATTTTTTTACGTCGAATAAACATTTGATAATAAGTTGTATAACTGCTTCAATGCGTTCTATCGAACAGTCTGCTTCAATCTCAAATTCTTTGATTTCGTTTTCCAGCTTAGCCAGCGTTTCGTTATAAAATTTATCCATCCGTTATCCTAAATCTATTTTTTAAACAATAATAGAGAAGCCCAAATACTGTCATATTTGAAAGAAATTTGCATTTTCGGGTTTCTCTTTTGGAACTTTGGTTTTTGCTCGATACAGAACTAATAAGTCCATTTTTAGTGATAGGGATAGATATAATAGTGTCTAATTTTATGTATATCAAAGCAATAAGACACAGAGCTAAAAAATATCCCAAAAAGTATCATAAAGAGCGAAGGTCTTTTCTTCTTCTTCTTCTCCTTCGACAAATTGACATTTGATAACTTTTGCCTTTCTTACGAATTGTCTGTTTTATTCATCATTAGGATGTTCTAATCTTAAAATTTCATCCGTTGTATTCTTACTGCGTTTAGTATAGCCAATAAGGCAACCCCAACATCGGCAAAAACAGCTTCCCACATAGTCGCTAAGCCCCCAGCTCCTAAAACTAGTACAATAGCTTTTACTCCGAATGCTAAAGCTATGTTTTGCCAAACTATTTTTTTAGTTTGTTTTCCAATATTAATTGCCATAGGTATTTTACTCGGTCTGTCGTCTTGTATCACTACATCCGCCGTTTCGATGGTGGCATCACTTCCTAAACCGCCCATTGCCATACCTACGTCGCTCAAAGCTACTACAGGCGCATCATTCACTCCATCGCCAACAAATGCTACGGTTTCGTTTTTGGTTTTTATTTCTTTTACTTTATTTACTTTGTCTTCTGGCAACAAGTCGCCGAAGGCATTATTAATTCCCAATTTATCAGCAACAAATTTTACCACGGTGCTTTTATCTCCACTCAACATTGTAGTTTTTACGCCTAATGTTTTTAGTTTGTCAATCGTAATCTGTGCATCTTCTTTGATGCTGTCGGCAATGGTAATGTAGCCTGCAAATTTTCCATCATAAGCAATGGCGATTAGGGTGTAAACAATTGTACTTGGGTCTAAATCATAAACAATATTAAATTTATCCATCAGTTTAAAGTTTCCTACCAATAACTCTTTTCCGTTAACGATAGCTTTTAATCCGTGACCCGCAATTTCTTCTACATTTTCTAATTTTATAGAATGGTCTATTTCGCCGACATATTGATGGATTGCGGTAGCAACTGGATGCGTGCTTTGACTTTCCAAAGCGTTGACCATTTTCAAGATTTCGTCTTTACTAAATTCTGATTTTAATATTACTTCTTGCACTTTGAAAACGCCTTCTGTCATTGTTCCTGTTTTATCCATCACTACATTTTGGATATTAGCGATGGCGTCTAAGAAATTGCTTCCTTTAAATAAAATTCCATTTTTAGAAGCGGCACCAATTCCACCAAAATATCCTAAAGGAATACTTATAACCAAAGCACAAGGACAAGAAATAACAAGGAAAACCAATGCTCTGTATAGCCATTGACTGAACAAGTAATCATCAACAAAAAAGTAAGGAACTACAGTAATAAGCACTGCCAATAACACCACAATTGGTGTGTAAATTTTTGCAAATTTTCGAATGAATAATTCTGTTGGTGCTTTTTGAGCAGTAGCGTTTTGTACCAATTCCAAAATCTTTGAGAGCTTGCTATCGGTATATGCTGTGGTTACTTTTACCTGTGCAACGGTCTTTAAATTTATCATTCCTGCTAAAACAGTTTCGCCTTTGGTTTTGGTGTCTGGCTTGCTTTCTCCAGTCAATGCGGCGGTATTGAATGATGCAGTTTCGGATAACAATTCGCCATCCAATCCTAATTTTTCTCCGGGTTTTAATTGAATGATATTGCCGATGTTGACGGTTTCTGCTTTTACAGTTTTAGGTTGGTTATTTTCTAAAATCGTTACTTCATCGGGTCTTTGGTCGAGCAAGGTTTTGATATTGGCTTTGGCTCTTGTAACCGCCAAAGTTTGAAACACTTCGCCAACCGCATAAAACAACATTACGGCAACTCCTTCCGGATATTCGCCAATGGCGAAAGCTCCGATAGTGGCAATGCTCATCAATAAAAATTCTGAAAATACATCGCTTTTGCGGATGCTTTCAAATGCTTCTTTAATAACAGGAAAACCAACCGGAGCATAAGCAACAATGTACCAAACAATCCTTACCCAACCTGTGAACCAGGATTGAGGAAACCAATTATCAAATGCAATAGCAATCATCAGTAAAACAAAACTGATAATGGCAGGTAAAAACATTTGAATGGTAGATTTATCGGTACTTCCGTGGTTGTGACCGTCATCATCACTGTGTTCGTGGTTGTGACCGTCATTGTCGTGATGCTTTTCTAATAATTTTTTAGCATTGGCATCGGTATATATTTTTTCTTCTTGTGGTGTGCAGCAAAGCTGTTTGCCTTGTGCATCGTATTTATGTTTGTGTTCCATTAGAGTAGTCTTTTAGTTGTTTTTTTATAAATTAAATATTGTTCTCCGTGTTGTTTTTCCAAAAACTCTTCTTCTAATCTTATCTGAATTTGAATAACGATATAGGTAGTAAGCATCAAGAAAAATGTAAGTGCATTGGGTAGTATAAAAAATATTCCTGCAACACTGATTATCATTCCTAAAAAAATCGGGTTCCGGCTGTAAGAGAATAATCCTTTTGTGATTAATTCGGTTTTATTATTTTCATCGATACCAATGCGCCAACTGTTACTCATTTGATATTGCGCTACAGAAATCCATAGTAATGAAAAGTGTATCAGAATTAATCCAATGATTAAAAACACGTCTTTCATTAAATAAGAAATCGGCACTAAATATTGATATATTTTATCGCTGAACGAATAGATGAATACCGCAACGAAGAGCAATGCTATCAATACCTTCATCACAAAACCGATATAATCGTGTGCATTATCTGTTTTGCCAAAAGTTACGGGATTGATACCTGTTTGCTTGTAGGTGCGGTATGATGGCAGCACAAAAGCTACCATCATATACAACACCAAATACACCGGCAAATAAAATTTTAACCAAATCATAGCGTTCAATTTTTAATGTTCGTGACCACCAGTATTGCTCAATTTTGCATTTACAAAGAATGCTCCTTTTGTTACAATTTTTGCATTTGCAGGAATTTCGTTTACAAAAGTTACTGCGGTATAACCCATATCAGACACGCCTTTCAGTACTTCTACTTTTTCAAAATTCTTACTGTTTTTATGTTTTTTTTCTTCGCCCTCTTTTTGACTTCCTTCTTCTTCGCCTTCTTCGTGATGTTCTTCTGCTTTTTTATCGGTTTGCACAAAAATATAATATTTTCCGTCGGCATTTACAATAGCATCATTGGGTACAGCTGGAGTTGTTACATTGCTAAGACTGACAATACCAGTGATGTTCATTCCGTCAATTAAACCCTTTTTATTGCCATTTACACGGCAGTGTACGGCTATAGTTTTACTATCATTTTCAAATGATGAACCAATACTAAAAACAGTAGCATCATATTCGGTTGATGGGTTGTTTGTTATAGTAAAGTGAATGGTTTGCCCCACTTTTACCTGTGGTAAATCCTTTTCAAAAACCTGTAAATCCAAATGTAATGAACTGTTATCTACAATTTCTA
>DISB01000013.1 GCA_002421685.1 Bacteroidetes bacterium UBA6221 | reverse complement strand
TAAACCTTTTTCAGGACGAGTCAAAGAACAAAAACCGTATATAAACGGAACTAAAAAGAACCAAACGAACTGGAAGGGCTCCTGTGCGGAGGTGCTCCCCTTCAGGGGGGCGGGGGAAACAGCAACCGTTTGCAACAAAAACAAGGGTTTCGTGAAAAAAAGAGCAAAAAACGGAACTAAAAAGAACCAACTAGCTCAAAACCCTAACCATTTGTAACAAAAAACAAGAGGTCTAATGAAATAGAGCGAAAAACGGAACTAAAAAGAACCAACTAGCTCAAAACCCTAACCATTTGTAACAAAAAACAAAGGTCTCATGAAAAAAGAGCGAAAAACGGAACTAAAAAGAACCAAAAAGACGAACCAGCGGCTCCATTTATCTTATTTACCCTTTAACCTTTTAACTTATTTGGGTAAATTTGCACCCAAAATATTTAAATAGCCACTATATATTTCGATAATGCAGCTACTACCAGCCTCGACCCCGAGGTGCTGGAAGCTATGATGCCCTTCCTGACTGCGAAGTTCGGTAATCCTTCCTCCGTCTATTCTTACGGCCGGGAGACCAAGCTGGGTATTGAGACAGCGCGTAAAACAGTGGCCAAACTGCTGGGCTGCACGCCGGGCGAGATATTTTTTACCTCGGGCGGTACCGAAAGCAGCAATATGGCCATCAACTGCGCCGTGCGCGACCTGGGCTGTAAGCATATTATCACCTCGCCCATAGAGCACCACGCCACACTCTATACTGCCGAGAATATGGCTAAAGCGGGCTATGCAACACTCAGCATGGTGAATATATTGCCGGACGGACATATAGACCTGGGCCACCTGGAGCAATTGCTGGCCGAAAGCGAGGAAAAGACCCTGGTGACACTGATGCATGCCAATAACGAGATAGGCAACCTGCTGGATGTAAAAAGGGTAGGTGGGCTGTGCGAGAAATACGGGGCCATCTTCCATTGCGATATGGTGCAGACCATCGGCCATTACCCGCTCAACCTGAAAGAACTCAAAGTACATTTCGCCAGCTCTGCCGGCCATAAATTTCACGGCCCTAAAGGGGTGGGGGTGTTGTATGTGAGCGATGCAGTGAAGATCAAACCGATGATCTACGGTGGTTCGCAGGAACGCAACATGCGCGCCGGCACCGAAAACCTATACGGTATCGTAGGCTACGCCAAAGCGCTCGAAAAAGCCCTTTCCCGTTACGAGCAGGATAGTGCTTATATAGGCGGATTGAAGCATTATATGAAGGAGCAGTTAAAAGCCAATTTCCCCGGCATCCGCTTCAATGGCGATTGCGAAGGGCAATGCCTGTACACAGTGCTCAACGTGGCTTTTCCTAAAACGGACAAGTCGGATATGTTGCTGTTCAACCTGGATATGGCGGGCATATGTGTTAGTGGCGGCAGCGCCTGCAGCAGTGGGGCCAACGCAACCAGCCATGTTATCAAAGCGCTTTACGGCGACGAAGGAGAGCGCCTGGTGCCTATCCGCTTCTCATTCAGCCACGGCAATACCCGCGAGGAGGTGGACTACGTGGTTAGCAAGCTGAAGGAATTCGTATAATTAATACATAGCCTTTGCAATATCTGCCCTGATATAATATCTTAGCCCTGCACCCATGACAGTTCACAGCCATATCTCAAGATTGCGCGGTTACTGGTTCGCGCCGGTCAACAACAGTCCCCTGGTGGTATTCCGCATATTATTCGGCGCTATCATGTTCATGGAGTTCGGCAAAGCGCTTACTTCCGGTTGGGTAAAAGAAGTGTATACGAGCTCGCCTTTGCACTTCACATTCCTGGGGTTCGAATTCCTGGAGCATATGAAAGGTGAAGTCATGTATTACTACTTCGGTGCGGGATGCCTCATGGCGATGCTTGTAGCCCTCGGGTTGTTCTACAGGTATGCATCCTTTTTGCTGGCGGTATTGTGGACGGCGGTGTACTTTTCGCAAAAAGGCCATTACAACAACCACTTCTACCTCATGATGCTCATCTGCTGGATGATGTTCATTGTTCCGGCGCATAGGCGGGCATCGGTCGATGTGAAATTGGGATTGGTGCAGCCCTCGAACGTATGTTACCGGTGGTGCATACAGTTGTTCATTATACAGACAGCCATCGTCTATACCTACGCCGCTATTGCCAAGCTCTACCCCGACTGGCTGCAGGCTATGCCCGTAAAGATATGGTTCACCAAAAAACAACAGCATCCGTATATCGGCCCGCTTTTCAGGCAGGAATGGTTTGCTTACTTTGTAGCCTATAGCGGCATTGTATTCGATTTCCTGGTTGTGCCTGCCCTGCTCTGGAAACGCACCAGGGTGTTGGCCGTGGTAGCGATGCTGATATTTCACCAGTTCAATAAGCTCACCTTTGGCATCGGGGTATTTCCCTACCTCGCTATGAGCCTGAATGCATTTTTCTTTCCCGGCAAGACTTTTGATAATACAGTTGGCATTGAAGGCAAGCCGTCTTCTTATCCCGCAATACCGCTGAAGCAGCAACAATATATCACCCTCATACTCGGGCTTTATATTGCGTGGCAGATACTAACACCGCTCCGGCACCACCTGTACAAAGGCGATGTAGTATGGACCGAAGAAGGACATCGCATGTCGTGGCGAATGATGCTGCGCAGCAAAAAAGGCAGCGTGGTGTTTACGGTGAAGGACAAAAATTCGGATAGTGTGTGGACAGTGCGGCCGGAGGAACACCTGCTGCGCTACCAGGCAAGAAGCGTTGCCACCAAACCCGATTTTATCTGGCAGTTTAGCCGCTACCTTCAAGGTGAGTACAAGGAGCAGGGTTACGACGTGAGCATATATGCCAGGAGTATGTGCTCAGTAAATGGCAGGCCGGAGCGCCTGTTAATAGACCCCAACCTGGACATGACTTCGGTAAAATGGCACTATTTTAAGCATAACGACTGGATAACAACCGAATATAAATAACAGTATTAGATTTACAGATATGAGCTTCGTTGACAAGACAAAAAAGGCTATCCCGGAAAATATCAGGCCGTTTGTAATAAGGGCGGTGATACTCATTATAGCGTGGGAGTTGCTGTACAACTTTATACTGAGGCCATCGGGCATACCCGACGACCAGTTGACACGCATCGTACAGGTGGGCGCGATGAAACTACTCTCATTGTTTTATACAGATATAAGCGAAGACGGCAATGTTATCGTGTTGAACGGCTCCAGGGCGGTAAGCATAGCCCGGCAGTGCAACGGGCTCGAATTGATAGTACTGTACCTCGGCTTTATTTTCTGCCTGCCCACCAATGCCAAGCGAATGATAACATTTGGTGTTGTCGGCGTGTTGGTCATTTATATACTCAACATAATACGCACCGCCTTGCTGGCTGCCATGTACGACATCAATCATTCCATGACCGAATTTGCGCACCACTATGTGTTCAAGATAATTATTTACGCGGTTGTATTCCTGGGGTGGGTATTGTATATGAAAAAACCAAAACAAGATGCGGCAACAAAATAAGTTCCGGGTGGCTTTGGCCCTTATTACTATTATCTGCTTTCTCGATTACCAGTTGTTCACAGAAGGTTATGCCGTACGTGATATATCGCCGATAGTACGGCAGGTGGGTCATTTTGTTATCCTGATGGCCGTGATACCCGTTGGCTGGTGGGCATGGAAAAATCATCCTATACCATGGTTCGGAAAACTCTGGCTGTATTCATATGGGGTTGCGCTCGGTTTCATCGTCCTGGTAGGCATATTAAAAATGACCACCGGTATACTCACCGAAGACTTCCTGGACTGGGTGACGACTGTCAGGTATTTCTTCACCAGCCCGTTGCCGCACCTGCTGTTATATATGCTGTCGCTCATTGCGATGCAAAGAAACAGTAATGCACAGTAATTGCTGAATTGTGGATATTTCAAACAGATTTTGTTTATATACATAGCTCCTTTTATGTATGTTTGCCGGAGAGAAGTATATAAGGGAGACCGCTAAAACCATACATAGATGAGGAAACGACTTACAGCAGTATCCATACTGTTTGCTTTTATTGTTTGTAGCAGCAATGTATCTGCCCTCAACCTGCAGGACATTGCCGGTGCATTTTCCAATGGCATAGACGTTAATAATGTTACCTATGGTAACGATGACGATGACTACGGGGGCTACAATAATAATAATGGTCATCATGGTGGCGGAGATGACCATTACGGTGGTGGCGGAGATGACGATGACCACTATAGCAATGACGACGACGACAGCAGCGAAATACCGCTGGATGGGGGCCTGAGTTTCCTGGCCATAGCTGGTGCGGGATTAGGAATAAAAAAATTGCGCGACAACCGGGCAAAGAAGAAAGAAAGGGATAGTGATAATGAAGAATAAATAATATTAACAGTTCGGCGCTATGAGCGCCGCTTCTGTTTAACGGCTCTTGGCTATATTTGCGCAAAAGCACAACATGCAACGCATCCCCGTACTGGTACAAAAGCTGACAGAACTTTCGGAAAAGGAAGCAGAATTAACGGCAATAGACGTTGACCTCATGCTGGACTATACACGCGTTCTTTATGCCGACCTGCTGGAACTGCGCAAAACTGTTCCGGCAAGTATTGGTAGCAACCCTGAGCAAGCACCTGCACCGCAACAGCCAACTGAACAGGACATAACTCCCGAACCGGTTATCAGAATAGACACCTCCGAAGTGCCGGCTATTGATATCCGCACAGTTATAGGCATCAATGATAAATACCTGTTTATCAGCGAACTGTTCCGGGATGACAAGAATGCTTATGATGCCGCCATCAGGCAGATCAATACTTTTACCAACCTGCAGGAGGCGATGCGTTTTGCGGAGAATGAATTGCAGAACAAGTATGACTGGGACAGGGAGGATGCGACGGTGCAGGCTTTTTATACTCTTTTGAGTAGTTCCTTTCCTTCTATGTAAGCAATGATCTTATCAGTAGCGCCGGTGTTGGCCATCACATATTTCCGGGCGGAAATACATGCGGCATTGTAACCCAACCTTTCTTCCTCCCAAAGTAATACCTGGTTGAGCATAGTTTGCGCGTCAGCGGCTATATACGCCGCGCTGCAATCCTGCAGGTCTTTGGCCTCTTTAAACTTGTGATACACGGGCCCGTGAAAAACAGGTTTGCCATAGACAGCCGCTTCCAGTATATTATGTATCCCGGTTTTATTGAACCCGCCGCCTACATATGCTATATCAGCATACTGGTATAACCTCAGCAGCAGGCCCACGGTATCTACCAGTAGCACCCGCTGGTCATAGTAGTCTTTTTCTATTCTCGACCAGAGTACCGCTTCGTTATCGTGCAGGTCCATCAGTTGCTTCATGTGCGCAATATCTGTTTCGTGCGGCACGATTATCATTTTCCAGTCTGCAGGAAGTTTATCCAGCACCTGCTTCAATAGTTGCTCGTCATCGGGCCAGGTACTGCCGGCCACGATTATCTTATGTCCCTCGCAAAAACCCTGGATATACCCAACAGGCTGTACGTTTTGTGCTGCGTCAACTACCCGGTCAAACCGCGTATCGCCGCCGATACTCACGTGCTCAATGCCTATCCTGTTCAGCAATTGCATGGACGCGTTATCCTGCACAAAGATGTGGGTGAACGCATGCAGCATTCGCCTGTGCAGCCAGCCATACCATTGAAAGAAAGTCTGCTCCTTCCTGAATATTGCGGATTGCAGAATAAGCGGAATATTCTTCTTTGCCAGCCTCATCAGCAGAAAATACCAGAGGTCGTACTTTACAAATAATGCGAGCGATGGCCGCACGCAGCGTACAAACTGCCTGGCGGAGTATGCGCTGTCTACAGGCAAGTAGAACACATAATCTACGCCGGAGTAATTCTTTCTTACTTCGTAACCCGACGGCGAAAAAAATGTCAGCACCAGTGCGTGAGAAGGATATTTTTCCCTGAGCTTCTCCAATACCGGCCGGCCCTGTTCAAATTCGCCTAATGAAGCGCAGTGCATCCATATCCTCGGGCGTTTTTCGTCTACCAGTGCATAGCGTATGCGCGCCAACAGGCCCTTACGGCCACGCACAAACAGTTTCGCCTTGTGATTGAACAAAGCAGCCACCCTTACAGCAAGGATGTAAAAACGTATGGCAAGCCAATATAGAACGACCGACATAACTATTCGAAAAAGAACTCTTCAGACTTTCGCTTGAAGATGGGTATATACCATCCCGCCCTGATACCATACAGCAAGTCGAAGCGGGGCTCATTGCCCGGCTTACGGACATCATATAACCAATCTCTGCGACCCTGTGTAAACCCCGCAGTCACATTCAAGCCAATATGGAAGTTCAGGAGGTTGTTGTTGGCAAAATAGGTATATCCTATGTATTGTTCCAACATCCAGCCGTTGGTGAGGCGGTCATAACCTTTTTTATAGTCCCCCCTTAATGAGGGTACAGCATCTTCCCTGTCTCGTATGAATATCTTATGTTCCATGAAACCAATGGTGGTCAGCGCCAATATACCATTATCGCTGCTACTCGTGCCGAAGTTGAATATCCTGCCGGCTTGCAGGCCGATAAGATAGCCACGCTGGTACAGGTTTATGCCCAAACGCTGGCCGGAACTTCCGATGAACGTACCGTACTTATCTACAACATTGGCAAGCAGCGAATCTTCGCGCAGGTTATTGCCGAACATATAATCGAATTTGGGGCCGAACACCCAGTTGGATTTGGTTTTGTACAATAGCTGTACGCCTACACGCCAGCTCGTGCCATATCGCTCGGCCATATCAGCCCCGGGAAAATCCATGCCACCATTAAAACCAATAATAAAACCCTTTCGCGCCGGAGGTTTTTCAAGCCCGAACAAGTCATTTTGCGCATTTGCCTGGTAAGAGATAAAAAGGAGCAGTATGGCAAGTATTCTGTGCATAGACAAACGGTATGATTTCTGCCGTGAAGATAAGGGAAATAGCTATTACCACATTGCAGGTTTAGTCATAAAACCTACATAAACTATATGGTAATATTTTGCTGAATGAAGGCTAAAACGTAGGTTTGCAGCCGTTTAAAAACAGACTGATGCACAAACTGCAAATGGTTGACCTGAAGCGTCAATACGAAAAAATAAAACCCGAAGTAGATACAGCAATACAAAGAGTGATAGACAGTACGGCTTTTATAGCCGGCGAAGACGTCAAGCTCTTCGCGAAAGAACTGGCTGCCTACATGGGGGTAAAACATGTGATACCATGCGCTAACGGTACCGACGCATTGCAGATAGCATTAATGGCCCTCGGGCTGAAACCGGGCGATGAAGTGATCACACCGTCCTTTACGTACATAGCCACCGTTGAGGTAATGGCACTGCTAAGGCTTCAACCTGTCTTTGTAGATGTTGACGCAGATACCTTTACGGTGAATATCGACGAAGTAAAGAAGGCGATCACACCTAAAACCAAAGCAATAGTACCGGTGCATCTATACGGGCAGACAGCCAATATGGAAGCCTTTTTACAAATATCCAAAGAGCATAATATTCCGTTAATAGAAGATACCGCCCAGGCGATAGGCGGGCATTATACATTCGCGGACGGTAAAACCGCCATGACCGGCACGATGGGGACCATTGGAACAACCTCATTTTTCCCTTCTAAAAACCTGGGTTGTTATGGTGATGGCGGGGCAATGTTTACCAACGATGATGCCTTGGCCGAAAAACTGCAGATGATAGCCAATCACGGCCAGAAAGTGCGTTACTACCACGAAATGGTGGGCTGCAACAGCAGGCTGGATACCATACAGGCCGCTATACTGAGGGTGAAGCTGCCACACCTGGACGAATATTGCGACGCACGCAGGGCGGCGGCCGATTACTATGATAAAGCATTTGCCGGCCATCCGAATATTACTACTCCATTCCGCGCTGCATACAGTCATCACGTTTTTCATCAATATACCATCAAGCTGAAAGACGTAAACAGGGATGAAGTGGTGAAAGCGTTGAGCGAGCGGGGTATACCATCAATGATATACTACCCGGTGCCCAGCCACAAACAAAATATGCTGAAAGAGTTTGGCGGTGCAGATTTCCAATTGCCTGTTACAGACTTACTGCAGGAGTGCGTTATCTCCTTGCCGATACATACGGAACTGACCAACGAGGAACTGGAATTCATTTCCGGGAACTTTATTGAAGTAGTAGAACAACTGCGCAAATAATGAACGTAATAAAAACACCGCTGGAAGGGCTGTTGATACTGGAACCGCGTATCTTCAACGACGATCGCGGCTATTTCTTTGAAAGCTTCAACGCCAATACATTTAAAGCAGCCACCGGCCAGGACATCAACTTTGTGCAGGATAATCAGGCAAGGTCAACAATAAATGTATTACGCGGGCTGCATTATCAAAACGCACCACATGCGCAAACCAAGCTGATACGCGCCCTCGACGGCGCTATATGGGATGTAGTAGTGGACCTGCGTAAAGGAAGCGCTACCTATGGCCGCTGGTATGGTGTGGAGCTATCGGCTGAAAACAAAAGGCAGTTCCTGGTGCCCAAAGGGTTTGCACATGGATATTCTGTTCTTACAGAAACCGCGGAAGTGTTTTACAAATGCGACGATTTTTATAGCAGGGAGGATGAAGGCGGGCTTTATTATGCCGACCCCGAGCTGCAAATCGACTGGAAGATCAACCTGGCGGATGCTATAATATCTGAAAAAGATAAGGTGCAACCCACACTGAAGGAGAACAACGCGAGGTTTTAACTCTTCATGTTCACATACTGAAGGGGAATGTCCAGGTTAGCGCCGCGACATAGCTGGATGACAGCCTGCAACTCGTCTATCTTTTTGCCGGTAACGCGGATGGTGTCATCCTGTATGGCGGGTTGAACTTTGGAGCCGCTGTCTTTTATCAGCTTCACGATTTTCTTAGCCATGTCGCGGTCTATACCGTTTTTTACGGGTAGTGTTTTACGTATATATTTACCGGATGCGCTATGGAATTTCGACCTGTCGAAGCTATTCGCCTCAAGGCCCTGGCGCATGGCTTTGGTAATGATGATGTCTTCCACCTGTCCCAGTTGCATTTCGTTTTCCACCTCCAGGTTAATGACCATATCTTTCTTGTTCAGTTCTACCTGTATATGAGAACCTTTGAAGTCGTAGCGGGTGGATATTTCCTTCTGGGCTACGTTGATGGCATTGTCCAATGTTTGCAGGTCAACCTTGCTTACTATATCGAAAGACGGCATAATGATAATTTTGATAAAACTCCTGGTTATTGCAGGATAAAAATACAATAAGCAAGGTAGAACAACAAAGACTGCTTACTGTATCAGTAGTTTATACGATTTCCTGTCGCTCTCAGCACTAACTACTTCCAGCATATATAGGCCTGCGGGGTATGGTTGTAGGTTCAGTTTATTCTGGCCGGCTTTCATGTCACCACCGGCGTATTTTCTTCCGGTGACATCATACAGGTTGTAGCTGCATTTGACAGGAGTAGCGATTTCAACATAATCCGTAGCAGGGTTGGGCCATATTTTGAGCGCATTGTCCATGTTCCCTGTCTCCGGAATGTTCAGGATGGTTCCCAGCCCTGTATAATGCCCCTTTATTGTAGTGCTGTCCATTACATAGTCGGAAATATGGATCATGCCTACGCTGCCGCCGCTCTGTTCGCTATTGCTGGTATTATTATCGTCCCTGAAGAATATTAATAATTTTTCGGTACCGTAGATGTACTGGTCGCTGTTGTCGTTTAGCGTGCCAAGTACCTTATCGTTGTGATAAACATACATCACTTTGGAAGACCCGTCGCGTGTTATGGCGACATAAGACCATGCACCCGCGCCAACTACCGAATCGGCAGAAGTGAAATTGCTGTACATCACCAGTTTACCGCTTTGGTTGTAAAATCCGGCGTCCGCACCCAGGCTGTCGAAGTCAATTATCTTCTTGTACCCGGTTATTGTATCCAGCTTGAAGTATAGCTCAATAGTATAACTGCCCGATGCCAGCAGGTTGGTGGCAGAATCCATGAAAACAAGGCCGCAACCTTTGTCAAAATTATAGGCTCCTTTATTAACCCCGGCCAATGGTTGAACAGTATATGTACCGGGGCAAACGGGCGCAAGCGGTGAACCCTGGTAATAATTTTCACTCAGCCTGTTGTTGAAGTGAAAGCGATATGTCTTATTCTGGGCTGTAGCTCCAATAAAGAAAAGAACAGCAAACGGCAGGAGTAACAGTTTCTTCATGTTGCAAATTTTCATAAAGTTAAAAAACCAGGACTCCTTTGTCAATACATTACCGGCTTTTTATTAATTAAAAATTAATTAACCCAGTTTAGCCTCCAGTTCCAGCATTAGCTCAAATAGCCTGTCATAGTCTTTTGATAATCCGTCTAATTGAGCATTAAGTTTCCGATAAGATTCATCTACTTGCATGAATTTATCTATATCGGCGTAAAATGAAGGGTCGGCCAGTTGCTGCTCCAGCTTTGCCTTCTCATCGATCAGCTTGTTTATCTGCTCTTCAAGTTTCTGAAACTCCTTTTGCTTTTTTTGGTGCTCTTTCTGAAGTTGTTTTAGTTCAGAATTATTTTCAGGTTGCGGTTTTTTAGGTTCTTCCTTTTTTGCAACTACCGGGGCTGGCTCGGGTTTTACCGCCGCCTTGCGCTTTTCTTTTTCCTGTTCGTATACCACCCACTCATCGTAGGTGCCGGCGAATTCTTTTATCTGCCCGTCTTCTATCACCCATATTTTGTTAGCCGTTTTGCTGATGAAATACCTGTCGTGCGAAACGAGGATGAAGGTGCCTTCATATTTATTCAGGGCTTCAATAAGCATTTCCACGCTTTGCATATCCAGGTGGTTGGTAGGTTCGTCCAGCAGCAGGAAGTTAGCCTTCATGGCAATGGTTTTGGCCAGGGCAACCCTTGCTTTTTCGCCACCGGAAAGGACTTTTATCTTTTTAAAGACATCGTCTCCGCTAAAGAGGAAGCAACCTAACAATTGGCGGAGTTCCAGTTCGGGTTTGCCCGTTCCGGCACGGTTCATTTCTTCCAGTATCTCGTGCTCGATGTTCAGCGCCTCAAGTTGGTGCTGTGCGTAAAAACTTTCTTCCACATTATGGCCCCATTTGCGTTCGCCGTCAAAGGTTTCGCGGCCGGCCACTATGCGCAGCAGGGTTGATTTACCCTTACCATTAGCGCCTATCAGGGCAATTTTATCGCCGCGGTTTATTTCAGCATTGGCATGGTCGAATATTACCTGGTTGCCAAACTTCTTGGAGATATCCTTCAGTGTGCAGATGATCTTGCCGGGCTGCACCTTCACGTCGAAGTTAATGTTCATGACAGGCATAGAGGTATCGGGCGATTCTATCCTGTCTAATTTATCCAGGCGCTTCAGGGCGCTCTGGGCCTGTGCCGCCTTGGTAGCCTTAGCACGGAAACGCTCGATAAAACGCTCTTGCTGGCGGATGTAGTCCTGCTGATTTTCGTAGGCGCGCTGCTGCAATTCCATGCGCTCGGCCTTTTCTTTCTGGTAGAACGTATAGTTCCCTGTATACAGGTGCAGCCCCTGTTGCCATACTTCCACTATACGGTTTACCATACGGTCGAGGAAGTACCGGTCGTGCGAAACTATGACTACACTACCGGGGTAGCCCTGCAGGTATCGCTCCAGCCATTCGATAGAGGGAAGGTCGAGGTGGTTGGTAGGCTCATCCAGTAGCAGCAGGTCGGGCGCCTGCAGCATCATTTTTGCCAGCAGCACGCGCATCCTCCATCCTCCGCTGAATTCGCTGTAGGGCCGTTGCAGGTCTGCAGTGGTAAAACCAAGACCTTCCAGTACCTCGGCAGCTTTATGTTCCATTTCATAACCGCCGGCCACCTCGAAGTCGTGCAGAAGGTGGCTGTATTTATCCAGCAATTCGGCATCCTCAGGCTTCGATTCCAGTTCTTTGGTCAGTTGCTCCAATTCCTTTTCTATTTCGTGGGCACGCTCAAAGGCTTGCATACCGACGGAAAGGATACTGGCGCTTGTAGAAAAGCTCAGCAGGTCCTGGTTGAAGAAACCGATAGTCACGTCTTTGGGTTTGTTGATGGTACCACTGTCCACCTTGTACTCACCCGTAATGATGCGCAGCAGGGTGGATTTTCCCGCGCCGTTACTACCCACCAGTCCTATTCGCTGGCCGGTATCTATCTGCCAGCTTGCGTCTTCCAGTATTGGCCTTGAGCCGAAGTAAAATGAAATATTCTGTAATGAAACCAACATAAGCGGCGCAAAACTACCGGAAAAGGCTGAGAATCCTGCAAATTGGTATTTAAACGAGTGAATTATGGGTCAATGCTGCAATGCGATTTCCAAACAAAGGAAAAGCCAATAACTCGATTGGTAAAATAATTTTATTAGATTAATCTAAAAATGTAGTTTTGCGGATAGAAATAATAAAATGAAAAGCATTTATACTATATTATTCTTGCTGCTGGCCGTGAATGCAAATGCCCAAAAGATAGTGAAAGGGTCTGTGTACGATGCGCAAAACAATCAGCCGGTAGCTTTTGCTGCGGTGATGGCGGTCGGTACTTCCACCGGTACAAATACAGATGAGCAGGGGCGTTTTGAGTTAGACCTCCCCGCCAATGCGAATAAGATAGTTATCAGCTATGTAGGTTATAAGACAGATACGCTGAATATAGCCCATCATAAAAACAATTACAATATAGCACTGGCACCCGCAGATGGCCATATGGAAGAAGTAGTGATAACCGGAACTATGAAAGAAGTGAGCCGCATGGATAGCCCCATACCCGTAGAGATATTTACACCACAGTTCTTTAAGAAAAACCCCACGCCGAGTTTGTTTGACGCATTAGGTATCATCAATGGCGTGCAACCACAGGTGAACTGCAATGTGTGCAACACGGGGGATATACATATCAACGGTATGGAAGGCCCATATACCATGATACTGATAGACGGTATGCCCATAGTAAGCGGGCTGGCAACAGTATATGGCCTAAGCGGCATACCCAATAGTATGGTAGAAAGGCTGGAAGTAGTAAAAGGTCCTGCATCTTCGCTGTATGGCTCTGAGGCTATGGGCGGTGTTATTAACGTTATTACTAAAAAAGCAGAACGCGCCCCCCTGTTCAGTATAGACCTGATGGGTACGAGCTGGCAGGAATATAACGCCGATGTGGCCGGCAAGTTCAGGGTAGGGAAGGCGCATAATATGACGGGTGTGAGTTATTATAATTATAATACCCCTTATGATAAGAATAAGGACGGTTTCACCGACCTGACCTTGCAAAACAGGCTGTCCGTGTTCAACAAACTGAGCGTAGAGCGCGAAGAGGACAGGATAAGCTCACTGGCGGCAAGATATGTAACGGAAGACCGCTGGGGCGGGCAAATGAACTGGAACAAAGACTGGCGCGGTACGGACAGTATATATGGTGAGAGTGTGTATACCCGCAGGTGGGAGCTGATAGGTATGTACCAACTGCCTTTAAAAGAACGTATCATCACCCAATTCTCTTATAACTGGCACAACCAGGATTCGTATTACGGAGTAACGCCCTATATGGCAACACAAAGGGTAGTGTTTGGCCAGGCATATTGGGATAAGCGCATCGGGGAACGCCACAACCTGCTGGTGGGTGCATCATATCGCCATACTTATTACGACGACAACACCCCGGCCACTGCAGAAGCGGACAGCAGTATGAAGAACAAGCCGGCAACGACGCCATTGCCCGGCGCGTATATACAAGACGAATGGGCGTTTGCACCCGAACATAAACTCCTGGCAGGCTACAGGTATGATTATGACATGCACCACGGCAATATTCATTCGCCAAGGCTGGCTTATAAATATTCCCCCGACAACAACAATACCCTGCGTGCCAGTTTCGGTACCGGGTATAGGGTGGTGAACCTGTTTACGGAAGACCATGCTGCACTTACCGGCGCCCGGGAAGTAGTGATAGCTTCGGCCTTAAACCCCGAACGTTCTTATAATAGCAACCTGAACTATGTGAAAAGAGTGCCTTTCGATGCATTGTATATAGGCATTGACGCCACGGCTTTTTACTCTTACTTTACCAATAAGATAGTGGGTGACTTTGACACGGACCCGAACAAAATAATATACGATAACCTGGATGGTCATGCTGTATCGCAAGGTTTGTCGGTCAATACGGATTTTACTTTTAATATTCCCTTCAAGTTCAGTATAGGAGTAACCTATATGGATGTGTACCTGGTGCAGGATGATGGCACGGGTGTGATGGTAAGGGAGCAACAGATGTATGCCCCCAAATGGTCGGGTAACATTATAGCCAGCTATACATTTCCCCGCAGGATGTTGACCCTTGACTTTACCACTAAATGGAACGGCCCCATGCGCCTGCCCATATTGCCCAACGATTACCGCCCGGAGTATTCGCCTTTTTATGCTATCGCCAATGTGCAGGTCACTAAAAAATTCAGCAGAAATTTCGAACTGTATGGCGGCGTCAAAAACCTGTTCAACTTTGTGCCAAAAGACCCGATACTCCGTCCCTTTGATCCTTTCGATAAATACGTAGAAGACCCCGTAAATAACCCCAACGGTTATACTTTTGACCCCTCCTACAATTTCGCATCTATGCAAGGTATAAGAGGGTTTGCGGGCTTGCGCTGGTTCCTGGACCGGAAAGGTTAAGCAGTAATGCTTAACTTTATAGATTGCAGATTGTTATCTAATTCCATAAATGAGCCACCCAAAGAAATTGAAACAATTAGCCGCTACAGCCATTTGCGGAAATGACATTACCTCTTCCTGTTTGTACGTATCTGCCCTAACCATCGCTTATGCGGGCCAATATGCATGGATATCGCTCCTGATGGTGTCGGTTGTGTTATTCCTGTACAGGAAGATATATGGCGAGGTAGTGGGTGCTTTGCCGCTGAACGGAGGCGCTTATAACGTATTACTCAACACCACCAGCAAAAGCAATGCATCGGTAGCGGCCTGCCTTACTATTCTGTCATATATGGCTACGGCGGTTATATCAGCTACAGAAGCTATGCACTACCTGCACAGTATTTACCACCAGGTACCTGTTATTACCGCTACAGCGGGACTGCTTACTTTTTTCCTCCTGCTTACCATATTAGGCATCAGCGAGAGTGCTGTTGTAGCCGTTATCATATTTATAGTGCATATGACCACAATGGCGTTGCTCATTATAGCCGGTATATGGTTTGTGGCCAATCACGGCCTGGACGTATTCAGTATTAATTTCAAGAGGCCGGTGGAAGGGGGAATTGCAACAGCGTTGTTCCTGGGCTTTAGCACGGCCATGCTTGGTATATCCGGCTTTGAGAGTTCAGCCAACTTTGTGGAAGAGCAGGCGCCGGGCGTATTTCGCAAAACCTTGCGTAATATGTGGATAGTGGTTACGGTTATTAATCCCGCCATTGCGTTCATAGCAATTATGATCTTGCCTATTACGGAAGTAGCGCTCAACCAGGAAGCATTATTATCGTATGTGGGCACCAGGGCGGCAGGGCCGTGGCTGGCTACATTTATATCCATTGATGCCGTGCTGGTGCTGAGTGGCGCAGTACTTACTTCTTTTATAGGTGTAGGCGGACTGATAAAGCGCATGACACTGGACAGGGTATTGCCCCAGTTCTTATTGAAGGAAACGAAACGCGGCAGCTCTCCACGCATACTCACCTTATTCTTCCTGCTTTGCCTGTCCGTATTATTTGCTACAAGAGGTAAGATAGGTCCGCTGGCAGGGGTGTATACCATTTCCTTTCTTACCGTGATGGTGTACTTCGGCCTGGGCAACTTCCTGCTGAAGATAAAGCGCAGCAGGTTGCCCCGCCCCGAATATGCGGCGCCGTTCGCCGTATTCATTGCCGGCTTCGCTTTGCTCATTGCCTTGTACGGCAATATCAAAATGCACCCTGAATACCTGGTGGTTTTCCTGCAATATTTTGTTCCCGCAATGACCATCATCTATATTTTCCTGAAACGGAACGAGATAATGGAGTACCTGCTGATAGTGGCCAATAGCTTTTTTGACAGTGTGCGCAGGTTGGCTCTTCTCAGCCGGGTTACCCTGCGAAGATCAATCAAGAAACTGGTGGCGCAGGAATTCGTGTACTTCACCAAAGGTGATGATATATCGGTATTGAACAAAGTGATGATATATGTGCAGGAAAATGAAATAACCCGAAAACTGAAGATAGTAACTGTAGTGAATGAAGAGAGGCAAATTGCGAAAAATTTTCTGAACGATCTTGATGTTCTGGACAGGGCTTATCCTGAAATAAAAATAGAATTCATACAAATAGAAGGCAAATTTGGACCGGAAATCATTGATGAACTGAGCAGGAAATGGAAGATTCCCAAAAATTTTATGTTCATCAGTTCACCCAGCGATAGGTTTACGCATAGGGTAGATGAGTTGGGCGGTGTAAGGCTGATTATATAAGCGTGTCTTCGGTACTCTGCAGGTATTCGCTTTTCTCTTTTTTGAAGAAGAGGAGACCCACCATCATCAACAGGCTTGTAAGCACCACGATATAAAACAGGATGCCTACTTTGAAATTAGTCAGTTGTTTTTCTACCGGTATGCTGTAAAATAGAAGAATGGTTACCAATCCTCTTGGCATCAGGAACAGTTCAGGGAAGAGGTTGGCCTTCAGTATCAGGCGTAGGTATATAAAACGTACCAGGAACAGCAGGGCAACTATAAGCGTGCCTATAGTAATCACATCCACCTCCGTTACCACCTTCAGGTTGATGGTATAGCCAAACAGGATGAAGAAGAACGTCCTTATCAGGAAAGACGTTTCAGCCGTGACCGTTTTCATCAATACCACGATGTTATGCAGGTTTCCTATCGGGATTATCTTTTGCAGGCCGCCTTTTACAAGCAAAGAGATATTGTTGAGCAAGCTGCCGAATACCAGTATTATGAGCAGTGAGGGCAGATGTATCAATTCGCCCGACGCATATACCATAGACAGTATGGCAAACACCAGGAAAAATTTTAATACTCCCGCTATTTTAGAAAGCATGTAGATGAGCAGCAGCGACGCCACAGCGGATATAACAATTGCCAACCCTATACGTCCGGCGAATATCATGGTGGATTGGAAACTCATCACATTATGCATGAGCATATAGTTGAACACCAATATGCCTATGATGTCGGAAAAAGATGCTTCATAGATGATGAACTCTTTCTTCAGCTCGGGCAGATGACTGGTGCTGGGTATGACGATGGCGCTGCTGATGATACTGAGCGGTACCGCATAGATAAAGGATTTTTCAATTGATTCGCCCATCATATATACCAGCAAGACGGTTATCCCTGCTGCTGATATAATAAATATGAACAAGGCAGAAAAGAATGAATTGCGTATCAGGCTTAACTTTTCCCTGTGTATGTCCAGGTCAAGTGCAGCTTCCAGGACGATCATAATGAGCCCAACTGCGCCTAATACCTTTACAAGGCGCTGTACGTCGTAATCTCCGTAACCATACTGGTTGGCAATATATTTAATGCCTATACCCGTTGCAATTAATAGCAATACCGATGGAATATTGGTTTTTTTACTGATGACAGTAAAAAAGTAACTCAATATCACAATGCTGCTAAGGAGTATTACTATTACGTACGAGTTCAATTGCATGGGCCTTTCTTCTTATCGCAAACTAATTTGCCTGCGCTATATCCGTTTCTAAAATAGGCAATTATTCTTAAAGGCTTATTTTTTGCTCACCACTACCCATTCGTCCAGTGTAACCGTAAAAGGCATTTTGCCAATAGTTACCACGGCCTTTTTGTCCTTTATTTCGGTAACTACGCCTACCTGGTGGTTTATTTTATGCCTTACATAGTTGCCTACTTCCGGCTTACCGCCTATTGTTTTATAGTTTTTGTCGGCTTTTTTGGCCATGGCTGCATTGGCCTGCACCTGTTTCTTTCTGAATAGTACTTTTTCCGCCGCGTCTATCACTTCCTGTTTGTTCTCGGCTTTTTTCCAGTCTTGTATTATCTGTTTAAACTTGCGTTCCATATCGCGCAGGTATTCCAGTTCTTCTTTCTTTACCTGGTTTTGCAGCTTTATGGTATTATAGTGTTGCTTCAGCTTTTCTTTGTCGGTTTGCTCTTCATATTTCTTTTTAGCCTGTTCGTTTTCCTTTATCAGTTTGTTCAGTTCTTTTTCTTTCTGTCCCAGCCTCACTGCCTGTTGTTCCGTCTTCAGCAACATCTTATCCAGCTTGAAATGGCCGCGTTCCGTCAGTTCCCTGGCACGCTCTATTATTTTGGGTGGTAGGCCGCTGCGTTGCGCAATGGCAAAGGTGTAAGAACTGCCGGGCTTGCCGATAGTGAGTTGGTATAAAGGTTCCAGTTTGTCTTCATCAAAAGCCATAGCGCCGTTCACTATGCCCGGCACTTTGCCGGCCATCACTTTCAGGTTCAGGTAGTGGGTGGTAATAATGCCCAGCGCATGTTTGGCAGCAAGTTCTTCTACTATCGCTTCGGCAAAAGAGCCGCCAAGATTGGGGTCGGAGCCGCTACCCAACTCGTCGATGAAGAAGAGTGTTTTGCCGTTGGCGAAGTCCATGAAATATTTCATATCGCGAAGGTGCGCACTATAGGTGCTTAGCTCATGTTCTATTGACTGTGTATCACCTATATGTATCATCAGTTGTTTGAAGATACCTATCTCCGAGGTGCTATCTACCGGCACCAGCAAGCCCGACTGTACCATCAGTTGTATCAGCCCCGCCGTTTTCATGGTCACCGTTTTGCCGCCGGCGTTTGGTCCGCTGATAATAAGTATGCGTTGGTTCCGGTCTAGCTTTATGTTCAAAGGTATGGTCGCTTTACCCTGTTGGTTATTATGCAGCAGTAGTAGCGGGTGGTAGGCTTTTATCAACTCTATTCCGGGGTGCGGACTGAGGCGTGGCATGTTGCCGTTGATGTCTTGCGCGAGCAGCGCCTTTGCCCTGATGAAATCATATAGCCCACTTATGTGGTAATATGTCTCCAGTTGAGGATGATAAACGGACAATTGTTCCGTAGTATCAGCCAGGATACGTTGTATCTCCTTAGCTTCAGCGCGCTCCAGGCTAAATATCTCGTTGTTCAGTTCGATGGTCGCTTCCGGCTCTATGAAAACTGTACGCTGGCTATCGCTTTCTCCGTGCAGTATGCCCTTTACTATCCGTTTATGTTCCGCAAACACGGCTACCGTGCGCCTGCCATTGAGAAAACTTTCAGCTATGTCTGCGAGATACCCCTCTTTGTTCAGCTTGCGGAGTATGCCTTCGAATATTTTGCGCAACTGCTGTCGTTTGGCAACCAGTTCGCTGCGGATGCTCATCAGTTCGCGCGATGCGTTGTCCCTTACCTGGCCGGTATCGTCTATTACAGATGTTACCAGTTCTGTAATGCGTTTGTCATAAGTTACATTTTCGCATACGGCCCTCAGTTGTTTGTACAGTCCCTCATGTTTGCTGAACCATACCAGGATGTCCTTCATATTCACTGCAAGCTTTTTAAAAGCCAGCAGTTGGTCGCCGCCCAGCACAGAGCGTGGTATGGATAACAACTTCAGCTCCTTCTGAACATTGGTAGTAAAGTCGTTGGGGAAATATTCGCTGCCGCCCAGCAACATCTTATATTCATGGGTTTGCTGCAGTTCCTTTTCTACATATTCCAGCCGGGTATGAAAACGCAGGCTGTCCACACGTTCGTGGGCGGCATCGGTCCTGCATTTTTTATGCAGCAGGGCACGTATTTTATCAAACTCTAATGCATCAGCCGCCCTTTCGGGGTACAGTTGTATCATACGTTTACACTCAGGATTTGGCAAATTTACTATAACATAGCCTTATGATAAGGATAATGATAAATCCGTTATATTGCGTATGGTACGGAATATCATGACTAATTACGAGCTGCTAATATCTTCTCTGGATGCATTTATACGGAAGTATTATGCCAATAAGCTTATCAAGGGCACACTGGTATTTCTTACCTGTATTTTACTCTTCATACTCACAGTCACCGTAAGCGAATACTACCTGTACATGCCCGCATGGCTGCGTACAGCAATAGCCGTATTGTTTGTAGCCGGAGGGGTGGCTGCTATGGTGGCATGGATCATCATTCCACTGACGAGGATGGCTAAGCTCGGTAAGGTCATTAGTCATGAGCAGGCCGCGGTTATTATAGGGCAGCATTTTACCAATGTAAGCGATAAGCTGCTGAACATACTGCAACTGAAAAAAAATACCGACACCCACGCCAGTCGTGAACTGATTGAAGCCAGTATAGAGCAAAAGGCTAAACAACTGGTGGTAGTGCCACTGATGTCGGCAATAGACCTTGGCAGCAACAAGAAATACCTTCCTTACCTGTTGCCTGTATTGCTGGCGGGAATATTTATGCTGGTGGCCGCTCCAAATATGTTTAAAGACGCCTCGGCCCGCTTATTGCATCCTACCAGGACGTTTGAAAAACCGGCACCCTTCAATTTTATCCTCAATACAAAAAACTTAAAGACCACCCGCAACAGCGATTTTACGATAGAAGCTACTACAGGTGGCGAAGTGTTGCCTGCCGACCTGTCAATTGCTATAGGCAATGACATAGTGCCCATGACTACTAAGGGCAACAATTTATTCAATTATACCTTCAGGAACGTAACGGAACCCGTAGAGTTCAGGTTGTACGCAGCCGGGTTCTATTCGCAGCCACATACTTTGAGCGTTGTACAGAAACCTATACTCAAGTCGTTTGATATAACACTCGATTACCCGGCTTATACCGGCAGGCCTGATGAACAAGTAAGCAGCCTGGGAGATATGACAGTTCCTGCGGGGACGGTTGTAAAATGGTCATTTATTGCCGAACATACCGACAAAGTAGCTATAAGACTGGGCAGTGGTGCTGAAAAAATACTGGAAAAAGATGGCAAAAACTGGTCGTCGCAATACCGGTTCATGGCAGATACCGCTTACACCTTAATCCTTAGCAATAAGAAGACATCGGTTACTGATACGTTCAACTATTATGTGAAAGTAATTCCTGATGAGCACCCCGTATTGCAATTGCAGGAATACAGGGATTCGGTTTCCGGCAAGCAGGTGTTGCTGAACGGTAATGCCGGCGACGACTATGGCATAAGCAGGGTGCTGTTTCATTATACCATTACCGACCAGCAGAACAGAGAGCTAAATAAAAGCAACAAAGCACTGAGTATAACCCCGGGTGCATTGACGGCATTCCAGCATTATTTTGATATACAGGAACTGGACCTGCAGCCCGGTCAAAAACTCAGTTACTACATAGAGGCATGGGATAATGATGGTGTGCACGGCAGTAAGGCAACACGTAGCGAGATAATGGAGTACAGAATGTATGACAAAGAACAACTCGACTCTGCTATCAATGCCAATTCGCAACAGATAAATTCAGGCCTCAGCAACAGTTCGCAGCGTTCTGAGAAACTCGAAGAGGAATACAAAGAAATGCAAAGCCGCCTGCTGAAAACCAACGATATGGACTGGGAACAACAGCAAAGCCTGCAGAATATGATGAAGATGCAGGAAAGCCTGCAGAATGAGATGAAGGCTGTCAAGAAGCGGTTTGACGAGCAATTGCAGCAAAGCGAACAAAAACAATACAGTGAGGGCCTGAAAGAAAAACAGGAGCAACTGAAAAAACAAATAGACAACCTGGTAGATAAAGAACTGCAGGAACAGATGAAAAAACTGCAGGAGCTGATGGCTAAGCTGAATAAGGAGCAGGCGCTCAAAACCATGCAGCAACTGGAGCAGCAAAACAAGCTCTTTAAAATGGACATGGAGCGCATGAAAGAGCTGATGAAGAAAATGGAGATGCAGATGCGCCTGGAAGATATGGCCAATAAGATGGACGAACTGGCTAATAAAGAGCTGGACCTGAAAGAACAAACGGAGAAGAAAGCAGGATCGAACGAGGCCTTGAATAAGAAACAGGAAGATATTAAGAAAGAACTGGACGACGCCTTGAAGAATGACATGAAGGAAATGGAGAAGCTGGGTAAGGAAATGAAGGATGGCAAGGAAATGGATGATGAGAAGAAACTGGCTGAAGATGCGAAACAGGAAATGGAGCAGAGCAGTAAAGAATTGCAGCAAAACCAGAATAGCAAAGCCGGCCAGTCGCAAAGCAAAGCCGCGCAAAATTTGCAACAGATGGCACAGAGTATGCGCAGTGCGGCCAGCGGAATGGACATGGACAAGCTGACCAAAGACATACGCGCGGTAAGGCAGATTCTCAGCAACCTGATGCGCCTGTCCTTCGACCAGGAGAAGCTGATGACTGATATAAGAGAAGTAAACCTGGCCAGCCAGAACTATATAGCCAAACAACAGGAACAAAACAGGCTGCATGGCAACTCGAAGATGATACGCGACAGTCTCTTCGAAATGAGTAAGGATATGTTCCAACTGGCGGCGACGGTGAATAAGGAAACAACTGAACTGGAAAAGAATATGCGCCTGACTGTAGAGGCCATCGAATCGAGGAGGGTGGGCGACGCAGTGACACGGCAGCAATATGTAATGACACATACCAATAACCTTGCACTGATGTTGAACGAAGTGCTGTCCAACCTGCTGTCAATGCAAAGCCAGGCACAATCCGGAGCACAGGGAGCTTGTGAGAAACCCGGGGGAAAACAACCTAAACCTGGCCCCGGCCAGCAACTGAGCGACGTTATTACCAAACAGAAGGACCTGGGTAATGCCATGCAGCAAATGCAGAACGCCCAACAGCGAAAGAAAGGCGGTCAGCAAGGCGAACAGGGGGAAGAACAAGGCAAAGAGGGGCAGAAGGGACAACCCGGTCAGCAGGAGTACGGTGATGCCGAACAGTTGGCCAGGCTGGCTCAGCAACAGGCGGCCATACGCCGGCAATTGCAGGAGCTGAACAGCCTGTTGAACAGCAAGGGACTGGGTGATGCCGCCAAAGAACTAAGAGAGATACAGGAAGAGATGGACAAGAACGAAACCCAACTGGTAAACCGCAGGCTGGGCAGTGAGTTGTTACAGCGGCAGAAAGAAATACTGACGCGCCTGCTGGAGGCCGAAAAATCAATCCGTGAACAGCAGCAGGACGACAAGCGCTCTTCCCGCTCTGCCGACGATGTAAGCAGGCCTGTGCCACCCGAGCTTGAAAAGTATATGAAAGACCATAAGCAACTTATGGAACAGTATAAAACCGCCCCCCCGGTTCTCAAGCCATACTACCAGCGTTTGGTAGACGATTATTACAAACTGCTTGGTATATAATTTAATAATTTCTTCCGCAAAATCAAGTTTTTTCGATTAAACTATTTTAATATTTAGGCGAGTAAAAAACTTTAATTGCCAGTTAATTGTTAAAGTATTTTAAATCAAGTCATTATGTCAAACCATAATGAAATATGGTACGTCTGACAAATAGGGGAGTTCATAACAGCATTTTTTCCGTGTTGCTTTGGCAGAAAAATTGCGTTAACTTTCCTATAGTTAGTTTTTTTAACTTAAAAAAGTGCCTATGTTATTTTCTAGAACTTATCGGTACGTTTCCTCAGCCACGGAAGAAGACTTAAAAGGACGTTTGCTTGGCAAGCACATGAAGATCCATGATATGGATTTTGAAGTCTCTGAAAAAGGCAAGATGCTCAAAATTATTCCTCATGCCGAGCAGGAAACCGGTATCAGGACATTGCCGATTACACATGTAGAGTTTAAAGGCAAGGGTGCAGGAAAAACCCAGGTAGTAGTAACTGCCAAGATGCGCAAGATCGATTCTGGTGGGCCAATGCTCATCATGGTCTTTGTCGGCATCATGGTAGCTGCAGCATTGCTGATGCTTATAATCGACGGTGTAGACAGGACCTATGTGTATGCCTTTGGCGCCATCGGTCTGTTAATTTTCAGCATCTTCTGGACAAGGATGCAGACAGGTTATTTCGACTACGTCCGCAAGATAAGGGACTATATAAAGAAGCAATCAGTATAATTACTGATACCACCTTTTTGTAGTTCAACTGCATGCCCTCCATGCAGCAAGTATCATGTTCTCTATTTTATGTAAGGTTCTATGGCGTCAAAAGCCGTTACGCCGGCGAATATCTTAACGAGTTTCCTGTCCTTATCGTAAATATTGATCTGGGGAAGGGATGCATAGGTAAATGTTTTGTCTATGAAGCCCGCACTGTCTACGCCTACTACCATTTGGGGGTACTTTGAATAACGTGTTACGTTGTTATAGAATTCCAGGTAGTCGATCATAGAGGGCGCGGCTACCAGCAATATTTTCGACTTTTTGAACTTATCGATATTCTTTTGCAGTATCGTAGTCTCTTCCTGGCAATGGTCGCAGGTAGGGTTAAACATCATGATCAACAAGCTGCCGTCGCTCTTAAAGTCCTCTTCTGTGAATTTTTCCCCGGTACGGGTAGTTATTTTTAGCGGGGGTAGAGGCGTGCCTATTTCCTTATAGTCAATTTTAGCGGTATCGGTTGCAACCTGTTCGGTATTTCCCTTGTTCTTTTTCTTTTTCTTGTCCTTTTTTTGTGCGTAAGTAACAGCTACAGTTCCAAAAAGGAGGGCGATAACCAGTAATTTGCGTAACATAGCAGCGAATATATGATTTTTGTTGTAAAGAGAATGCTAATACTACTATGACATCAATATCTCAGGTTCCGTTGGCAGAAAGGGTGCGGCCGCACAGCCTGGAAGAGTTTATAGGGCAGGAACACCTGGTGGGCGAAGGCAAAGTGCTGGAGCAAATGTTGCGCAACCGCAAGGCGCATTCTATCCTGTTTTGGGGACCTCCCGGGGTAGGTAAAACCACCCTGGCGCAAATTATCGCCAATACGTTGGATATGCCGTTTTTTACCCTGAGCGCAATAGATAGCGGGGTTAAAGAAGTAAGGGCCGTCATTGAGACCGCACGCAAGTCAGGCCATGCATTATTGTTTATCGACGAGATACACAGGTTCAACAAGGCACAACAGGACAGCCTTCTGGGGGCTGTAGAAAAGGGTATTATTACCCTGATAGGCGCCACAACAGAGAATCCCTCTTTTGAAGTCATCAGCGCCTTGCTGAGCCGCTGCCAGGTGTATGTGCTGAAACCACTGGAAGAGGAACACTTAAAAGCCATGGTAACACATGCAATGGCTACAGATGCGTGGTTGCAAAACCAGCAGGTGGTGGTAAAAGAATGGGAAGCGCTGCTGCAGCTAAGTGGCGGCGACGGGCGGAGGTTGCTGAACCTGTTTGAACTGGTGGTGACATCGATGCCGGATGGAGAAAAGACTATTACCAATGCTGTAGTGCAGGATATAGTGCAGCGAAAAATGGCACTGTATGATAAAACAGGAGAACAGCATTATGATATTATTTCAGCCTTTATCAAATCTATGCGCGGTAGCGACCCTAATGCTGCCGTTTACTGGCTGGCGCGTATGATAGAGGGTGGGGAAGACCCTAAATTCATTGCCCGCCGTATGGTGATACTGGCCAGTGAAGATATAGGCAATGCCAATCCTAATGCATTATTGCTGGCTACTACTACTTTCCAGGCGGTGCAGATGATAGGTTACCCTGAATGCAGGATTGTATTATCGCAGTGCGCTACTTACCTGGCATCATCGGCTAAAAGTAATGCCGCCTATATGGCTATAAACCATGCAGAGGCTTTGGTAAGAAAAACCGGCGACCTGCCCGTGCCCCTGTCAATACGCAATGCGCCTACCAACCTGATGAAAAACATGGATTATGGCAAGGGCTACCAATATGCGCACGACCACCCGGGCAACTTCGTGCCGCACGAGTTTATGCCCGACCAGGTAAAAGGCACTAAACTATACGACCCCGGCAATAATGCTGCCGAAAACCGCCTGCGCGAATACCTGAAGAACAATTGGAAAGATAAGTATGAGTATTAGTCTTTATTTGGCATCACTCCGGGTTAAAGATAACGGGTAAGATGAACCAAACATTTACGGCCCTTCCGTTTTGCTTGCCTGGTTTCCATGGTGGCATTAAATTTATTAATCGTAAGGCTTCTTTATCGCATGAGGGATATAGTTGTTTGATGACATGGGCACTGTCTATATTGCCATCTGCTTTGACAATGAACTTCACATTTAACCTTCCGCTGACACCGTCCCTTTTTGCGTCTTCAGGAAATACCATGTTTTTGGACAGATATATCCGAATATCGTACGGAGCCTCGGGCATTTGCTCTACGTAGGCGAAGACCTGTACCTGGCCGGTTGTTTTATCCTTAATAATAGTTGTGTCACCTTTATGGATGGTATCTGCTACTTGTGCCAGGGTTACGACGGGGAAAACTGCCAGGAATAAAATAATGTTGCGAAACATACTTATAGTTTTCATTCCAGACGCAACAGGGTGGTTTTTCCACATCCTAATGTGTCACTTTTCTTTTCAGCACTCCTCCGGCAGTTTCTTTTATGGTATGGGTAAATACAAATGCGTGCGGGTCTATCTGGTGTACCACGGTTTTCAGTTTGCGTACTTCCAGGCGGGTAATAATGGTAAAGACAATATCACATTCATGGCTTACTTCATAACTGTCTTTCATAAAACCGCGTTCGCCCTTGTATATCGTGATACCCCTGCCCATTTTTAATACCAGCGCTTCTTTTACTTCTTCGCTCTTGCCTGAGATAATAGTTACACCCGTATAGGCCTCCATACCTTCTATCACATAATCAATGGTACGCATGGCTATGTAATATGTAAGCATTGCATACAATGCTGTTTCTAGTCCGAAGTGGATGCCTGCCGAAAGAAAGATGACGATGTTCATGGCCATGATCACTTCGGTAATGGTGAAACTTGTTTTTTTAAGGGTGTATAAGGCCAGTACTTCCAGGCCGTCGATTGCACAACCTCCCCGCATGGCCAGGCCAATGCCCAATCCAAGGAAAAAACCGCCGAATATAGATACCAGCAGGTTGTCGGATGTTATAGTCGGGAACTCACCGTATTGCAATGCTATTGCCAGGCCTACAACCGCAATGGCTGTTTTGACAGCAAAACCTTTACTTACCTGGTATGCACCCAATACAATAAACGGCAGGTTGGTTAAAATCAGTAATAGTCCGAGGTTCCAATGAAAAACCTCATGTCCCAGCAGCGAAATACCTGTTACACCGCCATCGAGGAAGTGGTTGGGTACCAGGAAGCTTTTCATAGCAAATGCACTGAACAATATGCCCAGAACTATGTAAATAGTGTCTTGTATAATGTATGACGGATTTAGTTCTTTGCTCATGTGTTCTTTCCAATCTTTGATTTTACCAGTTTCAGGTGTTTGTCTTTTCTCTTTTGCCTGAGTTTTATAGCGGTTTTTGTGAAATAATGATGAGACTCCAGGAAGCGCACTTGCAGCCTGTTCCATTCATCTTCCGTGCTCAATATACCATAGACTGAAAGCTCGGCAAACAGTTTGTCCCCGATGGTGAAAAAATCATCCCGGCCCAGGTAGTCCAGGTCTGCATCGCAGATGATCTCTTCCAGGTGGTTTTGTGGTTGTTGCGGCACTTTTGTGGCCATGATCATGCCGCAAATCTTTTTTATCTGTTCGGCATTATAACCATACAACGGCAGGTTTTTTTTCGCTATCTGGCAAGATTTCTTTTCATGCTCTTTCGGCCCTTTCAGGAAACCCGCATCGTGAAATAAAGCGGCAGTAAGCAGCAGTTTGAGGTCATCTCCTTTTACGCCCTCGCTTGCCGCAATGCTCTTACATGAATCAAACACATCTTTTACATGCTCAACGCTATGATAAGAAAGGTATCTGGGCAACTCGTTCTTCAGTTTGCCGAGAATGTATTTTTTAGCTTCTCCGAACTGCATAAATAATATTGTCGCACTAATATATTAAAAATTGGTTTCTGCGCGTACTGCCGGGCTGGAAAAGACATTTATGGACGACAGTTATAGCCCGATTGCAACTATTAATTTTTCCCCTTGTTACAGATGCAGTAGTTTTACAAAAAACCGGGCAACATGGCTAAAAAACAGGTTGTAATACTGGGAGCGGGCTTCGCCGGCCTTCAACTGGCGCGGCGGATAAGAGATATAGATTACGAGATAACCCTGGTGGACCAATACAATTTTCACCAGTTTCAGCCATTGTTTTACCAGGTAGCTACAGCCCGGCTTGAACCGAGTTCCATATCCTTTCCTTTGCGTAAAGTGTTCCAGCGTGAGAAGAATGTGCATGTGCGCATTACCAAAGTGGAAAAGATAGATATGCAGGCGAATGAAGTACATACCACTGATGGTGATATAACATATGATTACCTGGTAATAGCCACCGGGTGTACGTCTAATTTTTTCGGGAATAAGAATATTGAAAAATATGCTTATCCCATGAAATCGACCACTGAAGCCATAGCACTGCGCAACCGCATCCTGCTGAACTTTGAGGACGCTTTGACCGCCCCGCCGGAAGAACTGCCGGGTATTATGAACATCGTGATAGTAGGTGGTGGCCCCACCGGGGTAGAGCTGGCGGGCTCACTGGCCGAAATGAAGGCCCAGATATTACCCCGCGATTACCCGGATATGGACTTCAGCAACCTGGGTATATACCTGCTGGAAGGACAAGACGCTACCTTAGCCGCTATGAGTGACAAAGCGCAAAAGGCTTCGCAGAAATACCTGGAAGGTATGGGCGTGCAGGTGTGGACAAATACTATAGTAGCTGACTATGACAGTAAGACCGTGTATACAAAAGACGACAGGACCATCCAATCGCATACGCTGATATGGGCGGCGGGTGTAATGGGCAATGTGCCGGGGGGAATCCCGAAGGAGTTGATGGTAAGAGGCAACCGTATCAAAGTAGACCAGTTCAATCGTCTTGAAGGGACAGAAAATGTATTTGCCATAGGAGATATTGCCTATATGGAAAACAAGGACTGGCCAAAGGGCCATCCGCAATTGGCAAACGTAGCCAACAACCAGGCGAAGAACCTGGCGAAGAACTTCCTCGGACTTATGCGGGGTAAAGAGCTACAGCCGTTTGTATATAAGAACCCCGGTACGATGGCCACGATAGGGAAGAGCAAGGCAGTAGTTGACCTGCCGGCATTCAGTTTCAAAGGCTTTTTTGCATGGCTGTTCTGGATGTTCCTGCACCTGATGCTGATATTGAGCGTGAAAAATAAACTCATAATATTCATCAACTGGGCCATCAGTTACGTCACCAACGATACTACCCTCAGGCTGATATTGCTTCCCACCCGGAAACAGGTGGAAATGGCAGTGGAAGAGCGGCAGAAGGAGCCGGCTTAAGCCACGTCTTTGTTTATATACCGTACTAATGTCCTTTTAGCTATAGGCAGTAAGGTTTCATTTAACGGTACTTCCAGGGGTGATTCTATAAAGTAAACCGCAGGGTTAGGTAATGCACGAATGGTTTTAATAATTTGCCTTTTGATATGCTCGTATGTAAACGAGATGTTTTTTGTATAACTGTCTACATACTCCATTTTTATTGCTGTAAAGTTTGCATCGCTGCTTTTTAGCAGGCTGATGGTGTAATTGTAAGCCTGCACTTCATTTTTCTGCTTGTAACGCAACAAGAGGTAGCCCTCATTTTTGTACAAGGGCAATATGCCTACAGGTTCGATATTCAGTTGCTGTTCCACCAACTCATATATCTCTGTTCCGCAGTCTATCGTTATTTTCATTTTGCCAATGGCATAATTCATAATGTCTTCAAGTTCTGCCATTACATCGGTATCCTGCAGCATTTCCTTATATACCAGTTCCAGTTTTTCTATGTTGACCTGGCTCAATTCCTTTGGGAACTGGTTTTGCATCAGCCGTTTGTTTTTCCGGAAATCGTCCAGGTTGCGGTAGTGAAAAATGATATCCGCAAGCTGCGGGTACAATTTGTTTGCGTTAAAGTATTTATTTACTTCCTGCAGATAGGCGAGCAGTTTATATTTCTGCATTTCGAAATCGATATAGCCATCCAGGAACCATGTTTCGCTGAGTGCCATAAGCTGTAATTTAATGTTATACTAAATATACAAAAAAATAGAATAAACAGTTGTACTTCCATGACAGCTTAACATAGCTTTTACAATACCGTATTCTTTAGATTAGTACGGTCTCAATGCTTATCGGGTTGCTGAGTGTAAAGTGGACAGGGCACCTGTCTCCTATCTGTAGCAGGCGGCTAATCTGCTCTTTATCCAGCGGGCCTGCGATGGTTACCTCTTTTTTAAAATGACTGGTTCGGGCTACCTTGTCTCGCTCATAAGTTACTGTCACAGTCACACTCTCCAGCGGCCACTGCTTACGGTCAGCATACATGCGCATGGTGATACAGGAACAGGAACCCAGTGCCGAAGCCAACAATTCGCCGGGGGCAAATCCCTTATTCTGCCCGCCATCTTCGAGCGGCTCATCGGCGATTATGTCATTGCCATTAGTGGAATGTATTTTTGTTATATACTTGTCTTTGCCGATTATTGAAGTCGTTTGCCTCATTGTTGACCTGTTTTTGGGTATACTAAACTAAATAATTGAAGATAAGGTATTAGATGACGTGTGTCAAGTACCGGGAATTTGTTGCGTACATTTTTTCTTCTGGCATTATCCGTTAGTTTTACAAGAGCAAATAACGTATTAAATGAACAGGACTCAACTTGTGTTATTCAGCTTAGGATTACTGGCTGTTGTATTTTCATCAACCACTACCCGGGCACAGCGCGGCGCTATAGAGTTATGCCCCGGCGCAGGCGTAAGTGTAAACAGCAATCCCGGCAGTAATATGTATTACAAGGGAGATAAAATCACATTCAACTATTCAGCCTTGCTCAGTGGTATGTTTAATTTCCACCGCAGTATGTCTGCGGGTATTGAGCTTAGGGCTTTGCAATTGACCCGCAGTCATGATGGTGTCTATACCACCTATATGGGAAACATAATAGGCGCAGGCAAAAAGTTTGTATATGCAAAGGCGGCATTATCTGCCTGTGCAGTGTTCAATGGCAAATACAATACTTACAAAGGGTATGTGTACGGAGGAGGAGCGGCAGGTTACGGTTTTTCCAATCACGACTCACGTAGCCTGAAGTCCAACGAAAGTTACAGGACACCGGCAGGCGGCAGCGGCCTGGTGCTGGGCTTGCAGGCAGGCTATACCCATGGCCTTTCATCCGTATTGGGCCTCAATATTGAAGGTGCGCTACGTAACTATACTTTGGCCTATGATGCAGGCGCGCCGGAGATACGCCCTTATACCAACCTGAAATATAACATAACTGCATACACACTTACGGTAGGACTGAAAGTACGTATCATGCCTAAGTACAAGGCGCAGAATGCGATTCCTGCCCAGAGAGGCAAAGGGCGCAGCAGACCATCACGAAGATAACTACCGGGTGGGCTTTTTATCCCTCAGTTGTTTGCTGACAAATAACAACAATACCAGCCCTGTAATTACCAGTATCGTTGAAATTATCTCAGCTTGTGTCGGCTTGATGAATCCCAGGTCATATTTATAATTGACTCTTATCTTCTCGACAAAGAACCTCTCAAGCCCGTTTACGATAAGATACAAGCCAAACAACTGCAGCGGAAGAGTAAGCCGGGTCCGCAATGCCCATAAAATTCCGAACAGCGCCATACAGGTGGTAAATTCATAAAGAGGCGTTGGGAAAACACTGACAGGCAATACGCTGCAGTAGGTACCGGTGCAACCCGGTATCAATACCCCGTCGTTATTTACGTTGTGCGCATAATTCATACCGTATAGCCAGTCGGGCAGCCACGATGGTGCGGGTACGTATATATGGGGGATAACGGCAATGTCTTTATATACGGCTGAGAGCCTTTCCTGAACTTGTGCAAATTCGCCGGCAGCGGCGGCGCGCAGCGTACCATCAGGATTGGTAATATATGCGCTGTTAAAAATACCCCAATCACCATCACCGGCAAAATGACATCCCAGCCTGCCCACGCCATAGGCTAATATCAGGCCCGGTGCAGCAGCATCGCATAGATGTTTGAAAGGGATTTTATGTTTGCGGGAATAGAAATACAACGTTATAGTTGCCACAATGAGCCCTCCATAGAAGGTAAGCCCTGCTGAAGAAAACAGGCTACCAATAGGGTCGGCAATAAACTGGTCCCAGGTTTCAAATGCATTAAATATTTTGGCCCCTGCCATGCCCGATATAGCTGCTATCAGCAATATTTCCAGGGAACGCTGATGAGGGTGTGTAACTACCTGTCGTTGCTCAGGTTTTGGTAACTCCTGTTTTTTCTTTTCACTGTATTTAAGATAAACCAAAAGGCCTACACCTACAAGGCCTGCTAAAAAATTGCCTTTTACAGAAAAAATATAGCCCAACGGGTCGGGCGATACTTCGGCGACGTTCCCGAATATACCACCCACTTTATAGCCGATGATAAAACCGGAAATCGCTGCCCAGATATACTCGCTCATGGTTGCTGGTTTACCTACCTCAATAGTGGTAACCGTAGGCTGCAACAGTCCTTGTTTTTCTTTTCGCTTCAGCTCCAGCGATAAGGTCCAGGCAGCGGCCAGGAAGGCCAATGCTACGAAAAAACCGAAAGTCTTGAATATGCTCAACCAACCGGGCATATCTGCACCCGTGAGGCTCTCTAATAAATACTGGAAATCAGGATACATAAATTGCCTGTAAAGCTAATAAAGTTGAACCTTTATATAACATATATTAAAAAGACTTTTGGCGTGAAGAAGATAGCGGGATGCGATATTTTTAGACGCACTTGTGAAGCAGTGATTTTTTACTACATTTGCAATCCCCTCGTACGGTCACGTGGCCGAGTGGCTAGGCAGAGGTCTGCAAAACCTCGTACAGCGGTTCGAATCCGCTCGTGACCTCTACAGAAAAATCCCTTTGGTGAACCACCAAAGGGATTTTATTTTTCCGATTTCGGATACATATTTTATATAGCGGATTCCATTTTTAGCCTCGCCGCCAGCCAACTTTTGTTCAGGGGCACGAGCCAATTATCGACCAGGTCTTTTTTTGTAACAACGGTATTGTTAAAGAGGGGAGTGTCTTGTTGTATATACCCTTTGTCCAGGGCATACTGTACCTGGTTCATGGGCAGCATTTGCGCTTTACCATTCACCAGGAAGGTCAGCATCAGTCTGTCAAACATATTGACTTCGTACTGGCGCTCTATGCTTTTTATCACACGTACTGAAGCATCGGTGCTGCAACCGCCTACATGGGTATCTGTTTCATCTGCCATCACCACGATAAACTGTTTGAACAACAGTTTAGCCCAGCCCTTTACCGGCTCGCCGTGCGAGAGCCATTGCGCATAAAACTGGTACAATTGCTCGTTTATTTCAGTTTCTTCTTTCTCAATAAAAGCCCGGCTGCTTTGGTACACCCACACTTTTGAATTTTCAGAAAATCCGCCGGGAAGAATGTCTTTTAAATCCTGTAACATGCTGCAAAGTTACGTCAGAAAGAATTTACCGGAAGGCGAGAATTATCATTGTTTTTTATTTGTTCATCATTCAGCCATTTCTGTAGCTCGCGAGCCATACGCTTATAGTTGCGGGAGGGTGGAGCTATGTTGAATTTTTTACCTGTAAAATGGCTGTTTACCAGTATCTGTTTATCGTCGGCAATGAATACCATTACTTCGCGGTAGTCCCTGTTCGGGTTAGCGTCCAGGTTGCGGCTCAATATCATAAAAACCTCGGCAGCTTCGGCGTGTTGGGTGTAAGCCAGGTGATTAGAAACAAAGAACTTTTTGAGCAAAGCGATATTTTCCTGCAAATGGCAGGGCGTTTTCAATATTTCAAATCTCAATATTTTGAAAAAAGAATACAGCACTGTGGCCAGCAAAACAACTAACGACAGGGTGAATATCCATTGCAATAGTGATTTTGATTCTGACGATGCACCTGACGCGGTAATGAACAGGAATGGCCAGGCGACACGTACTACTGCCAATAAAGCAAAGCCAATAAGAGCGGCAGGCGCTACCGTACGTTTGCCTAATGGGTATCGCTTATGCTGCTTAATAAAAGCCAGATCGTTTATTAAGCTGTTTTCCCAGCTTGTTTTTTCTTGTGAGGTGTTAAGGAATTTCATTGTTTTCTATTCCGCCAGCGACTGCGCCACCATTTCGGCGATATCCAACACTTTTACATCGTCTTCTTTCTCTTTGTTCTTTACACCATCGGTAAGCATGGTAGTACAGAAGGGACAATTGGCGGCAATAATAGTAGCGCCGGTATCCAGGGCTTCTTCGCTACGTTCATAGTTTACACGGGTTTTGCCTTTCTCTTCTTCTTTAAACATCTGTGCACCCCCCGCGCCGCAACACATGCCGTTGGTACGGCAGCGTTTCATTTCTACCAGTTCTACATCCAGCGCCTGCAATACTTCGCGCGGGGCCTCGTATATATTATTGCCCCGGCCCAGGTAGCAACTGTCGTGGTAGGTTATTTTCTTGCCTTTAAAAACACCCCCTTCCTTCAGGCGGATACGGCCATCATTTATGATTTGTTGCAGGAAAGTAGTATGGTGTATCACTTCGTAATTACCGCCCAGTACAGGATATTCATTGCCAATGATATTAAAGCAGTGCGGGCAGGCTGTGACTATTTTCTTTATGCCATATCCATTCAGGGTTTGGATATTATTATACGCCATCATCTGGAACAGGAACTCGTTGCCTGCTCGCCGTGCGGGGTCGCCCGTGCACATTTCTTCTTTGCCCAGTATGGCAAACTTTACACCTACTTTATCCAATATTTGCGCAAAAGCTTTGGTTATTCTCTGTGCCCTCTGGTCGAAGCTGCCTGCACACCCTACCCAAAACAATACCTCCGGCATTTCGCCATTGGCAGCATATTCAGCCATTGATTTTATGTTCATGTTACTTTCTTTCTACGTTGTTAATTGTTAAGACATTTCCTCCGCCCATTTATCCCTTTCATCAGGACTGAACTTCCATGGCGCCATATTGTTTTCTATGTTGCCAAACATCAGGTTCCATTCTTCCGGGCTGTTACTTTCTTCCATTATTAAAGAACGGCGAAGCTGGTATATGATATTCAGTGGGTCAATACTCACCGGGCAAGCCTCTACACAAGCCTGGCATGTGGTGCAGGCCCGCAATTCTTCCACCGATATATAGTCATGTACAAGTGTCTTGCCGTCATCTACATATTCCTTGTTTTTATTAATGTTCGCGCCTACCTCTTCCAACCGGTCGCGGGTATTCATCATTATTTTGCGTGGAGACAGTTTTTTTCCGGTAATATTAGCGGGGCACACAGCCGTACAACGTCCGCACTCCGTACATGCATAAGCATCCATCAGGTTTTTCCAGCTCAGGTCCATTACATCCTTTGCGCCAAAACGCTGTTGTTCGGCCGGGGTAGCGTCTGTAGGCGCTTTATCAGGCTCCATCATATACAGTACCTCGTTCTGTATCTCCTTCATGTTCTTCATTTCACCCTGTTTTTTCAGGCGCATATACCAGGCATTGGGGAAGGAGACGATAATATGGAAATGCTTGGAGTAGGGTAGGTAGTTCATAAAGATAAACACACCCACAATATGCAACCACCAGCCGCCGCGTTCTATGCCCACCAATGCCTCGTTTGACAAACCCGAAAATAGGCCGGTGAACATGCCGGTTATCCAGAAAGTATCGGTTTGGGTATAATGTTCTACTCCTCTTTCCTGCAATACGAGGTCTGCAGTATTCATAGAGAGGAATAAGGTCATCAGAACTATCTCCATGATGAGGATGAGGTTGGCGTCATTTTTCGGCCAGCCGTCCAGTTCAGCCTGTACAAGGCGGGGCGTTTTCAACAGGTTACGACGAGCCAGGAATATAGCACAGCCCAGTAATACCAACACGGCCAGTATCTCAAAACAACCTATTAATATGGCATACAAACCACCCAGCACTGGTGCAAACATCCTGTGTTGCCCCGACATGCCATCCAATATGATTTCCAGTATTTCGATATTAATGATAATGAACCCGGCATATACAAAAAGGTGCAGGATGGCTGGAACGGGGCGTTTGAACATCTTTTTTTGCCCCAGGGCTAGTAATGCCATGTTTTTCCACCGCTGGCCGGGATTGTCAGTCAGGTCTTCTTTTCGCCCCAGCATAATATTCCTTCTTATTTCGCCCACTTTCCTGGCGAACAAGTATATTGATATGCCGGAAATTATTATGAATAAAATCTGCTGAATAAGCTGCATGCGCTGTGTTTTTGCCGCTTCGAAATTAATGGCTTTTGGGCTAAAAACATAGTTTAACAGTTGCGGCTATCATGTTTCGGCTAAATTGTTTAGGTTTGAAAGGTAAATATTGATTGTCCATGCTCAATAGAATGTATGCCCTGTTATTGCCGGTTGCATTGTTGTTTTTTGGCAGTTCTGCACATGCACAGGATAGAGATGACAAACTAAGCAGGATGGAAGATTCGTTGCTGGTTGTCGCCGACTCTATGTATCATGCGTATATACCGGACTTTCGGATTAACTATACGGAAAAGTTTGTGAAACAACTGGTACAGGCCTTAAAACAGCCCAATTCCTGGAGTTATGAATTTCCCAAACTGAAGGAAGTGATCAACATAATATACCCAGACGACCGTTCTTTTCGTGTATTTAACTGGGTGATAGCGCCCACAGAAGTGACGCGCAGGTACTACGGTGCAATACAGATGCCTACTGAAGAACTGAAGTTGTTCCCTTTGATAGACTATTCATCCGAACTGAAAAAATGCGCCGAAGATACGGTATTGACAAAGGGTAAGTGGTATGGCGGGCTGATATACCGTATCATGCCGCAGAACGTGGACGGAGAAACAGTCTATACAGTATTTTCATTGAACGCATCGAGCCCGCTCAGCAACAAAAAAATACTGGACCCGTTGATCATTTCCGACACCGGCGTTGTGTTTGGCGCACAAATATTTGAGTATAATTCAACATGCAAACCCGAGCGCCTTATCAACAGGTTCATATTAGAGTATAAAAAGGAAGTACAGGTATCTATGAACTGGGACGACGAATTTAAGGCTATCTATTTCGACAGGCTGGTTTCGCAGGTGAATGACCCGAACAGGAAGTACACGTATGTGCCCAGCGGCCAGTATGACGGCTTTAAATGGAAAGGCGATAAATGGTCCTTTGTGCAAAACCTGATACCTATTGACATCAGGGAAGACGGCGAGGCTCCTGTACCCAGCCCCAAAGCGATTGATAAAAAGAGATGATACTCATTCATTTTTGCCTAACTTTGCACCCGCAAATTATGGTCCGGTAGCTCAGCTGGATAGAGCAGCTGCCTTCTAAGCAGCAGGCCATTGGTTCGAATCCAATCCGGATCACTTGAAATGTAAAAGCCGCTACAGTAGCGGCTTTTATGATTTTGGAGCCTTTCCGCCTTATTACTAAATAGCTCATTTTCAATAGGAATTGGTTCGAGTACCAAAGAGTCTGTTTACAAACGCCCGATTCTATTTCAAAGCATCCGAAAAAGACTCTGCTGTCATAGGTTCATTTTGTATAACCAGTAGCGTACGCCAAATATCCTGTCTATTTCTTTATATACAGTAAAACCGAGACTTTCATATAGATATCGGGCGGTATTCATTACCTCAGATGTGTGCAGTCCGATAATCTTTTCTCCATTTTCACGTGCGTTGTCAATACACATACAAGTGAGTTTTTTTCCGATGCCTTTTCCGCGAAAATCAGGATGCACGCCCACCATTCTTATATATGACCACTCAGCAGGGTATATAGTTGTAGGGTTGCCATTACTTACCAGAAATGCCATACCTACAATGCGGCCATATATTTCTCCCACAAAAGCGTGTGAATTATTTAAAACCTCTTTCAGTTTATTGTTATCATGCAGGTTTGCATTTAATGTCGCCCAGCCATCCCCAGGCAGCGATTTTTCAAATTCAGAATAGGAAGCGATACGCAAATCATTTAATTGCTTAACATCCTCATGTTTTGCACATCTGTATGAAATAGGGGTCATCTATTGATTACTATTTTAAGGCGTTACAAGTTGTAAAGTGACTGTAAGTAAATGTCTAATGCTACAATTTTAATTTCATTTGTTATAAATATGCGTCACGTTCATATTGAGGCTAGTTCCTTAACGGAAAGGCCAAATGACGGTTTAGGTTCCTGAAGTAAAATTAGAATATGATCCTGTAGTCTTTCTTAGAATATATTCATCATATCCTTCAACAAACATATCTGTTACTATACCAATTTTTTCGAATCCTAAACTTGCATATAACCTTTGTGCGTTGTGGTTAAAAGATGAAACGCATATAAAAACATTTGGAGAAATTTTAAACAATCTTTCCTCGCTAAACTTCAACAATGAAGTACCAATCCCTCTGTTTCTGAATTCTGGTTTAAGACATATTGTCTGAATGTAACCCCGTAGCGGGCCTACCAGTTGTAGAACGACAAAACCGGCGATTTCATCATTGATATAAGCTAGATATACTTCTTTATAATCCCCTTCAAAACTTGCTAAGCATCGTTTATGATCGAATTTCAAAGTAGTAAAAGGATCGGAGCTATACATGAGATGTGCACATTCATCAATTTCCCCCGGATCAGTTGTCAGTTTGATAATCATAGATAATTAAAATTTCGCAGATGGATTATTTAAAATGGAATGATACATATAGAGTCAACTTTAAAATTTATTAAGCGGGATTCTTTAACCAGTAAGAGCGTGTATTTATCCATTGATGAACGCGTTGTGGCTGCATTAAGTGTTTTAATGTAGTATGGTTAGTCCCCGAATGTGAGATTTGTAGAATCCAGTTCCGGCTGATACGTGCCGGAATATTTAGCTGCAATTATTGCTCTTAAATTTTCTTTCACTCTTGGCCATTCCTCTTTTACCAAGCTAAATATAGCTGCTTTGCGTATGAATCCCTCCCTGATAATGTGATTTCGTAAAATACCCTCGAATTTACAACCCACGCGAAGAATAGCTTGTTGGGACCGGTAATTTTTATCATTTGTTTTCAATTGAACTCGAATTGCTCCCAATTTTTCAAAAGCATACGACATCATAAGATATTTACATTCTTCGTTAATACCTGTTCCCCAAACATCGCGCTTATACCAAGTCCATCCTATTTCTAGTTTCTTGTGGTCCGGCTCTATTTCTGTAAACCGTGTTGTGCCTATAATACTCCCAGCTTTGTCGAAAACTGTAAAAGGAAAATGTGTGCCTTTTTCACGGTTTAAGAGCCCATCTTCAAAGAAATACTTCCTGATATACTGTTCTTCAAACTTAATTGCGAGGAACTGCCATATCCTCGGGTCGTTGCCTACTTTTATCAATTCGTCGATTTCGTCGGCCTGCAGAGGTTTTAACAATACTCGTTCACCTTCTAACAAAAGGTCGTCGTCAATCCATTTCATAAACATGATAATTTATATTCCAAAATTCTACCTTTACTGGACTAGTTTACTAGTCCAGATGCAATAAAATAAGCAGTCCAATGAATTATAGCTATCTATCTTATATTAAGCTCGAGAATACTGCCGAGCAGCCAGTGTATTTACAGCTTCGGGATGCGTTCAGGGAATTAATTGCGAACGGGATATTGCAAAGTGATGTTAAGGTGCCATCCTCACGGGTCCTAAGCGAATATTTCGGAGTGCATAGGCAGACAGTGGTATCCGCTATGCAAGAGCTGTTGTCTGAAGGATGGCTTTTAAGCAAAGACAGAAAAGGATTATTTGTCAATAACAATCTACCGGAAATAAAACCTCGCAGTTATGGTAAAAAAATTAAAGTCTATCCGGATACTGCCGCCTTTTCCTTTCATAAAACTATACATCCAACTATTGGAAGAAAGTCATTTTTATTCGGGTTTGACGATGGATACCCCGACATACGTATCGCTCCTTGCCTTGCGTTCAGCAAAGCCTACAGTCAGATATTAGCTGAAAATGCACGTCGCAATACACTCGCAAAAGTTGCCTCAGGGGCAGGTAATCTTCTACTCCGTGATGAATTAGCAAAAATGATGCGGACATATCGAGGGCTTTCCATTACTTCAGAAAATTTATTGTTAACCCACGGCAGTCAGATGAGTATTTTTCTCGTTGCAAGTAAGCTGCTCAAATATGGCGACAATGTAGTAGTAACAAAGCCGAGTTATCTAACAGCAAATAACTGTTTTACATCATTGGGCGCGAATTTGCTTACAGTAGGCGTTGACAATTCAGGCATGATCATAGATGAAGTGGAGACAATTTGTAGAAAGAAAAAAGTTAAATGTATCTATGTTACTTCTCATCATCATCATCCCACAACTGTTACGTTATCAGTGGAACGGCGTATGAAGTTATTGCAACTCGCAGAGCAGTACTCTTTTGCTATTATTGAAGACGACTATGACTATGACTATCATTATGAAAATAAACCTTTGCTACCTATTGCCAGCAATGATAAACACGGCAATGTAGTGTATGTAGGATCCTTCTCAAAAATATTATCACATGCATTTCGCCTCGGATACGTCATTGCACCGAAAAACTTTATTGAGGAGATAGCTACTTACAGACGGTTAATAGACCGCCAGGGTGATCAAATTTTGGAAGAAGCGGTAGGCATATTATTTCGGAATAACGTGGTCAAAAACCATGTCCGAAAGGCTGTGAATATTTATAGAGAACGGAGAAACGCTGCTTATCAATTGCTAAACGACGAATTAAGTGATTATCTACAATGCGATCTGCCAGAAGGCGGATTAGCATTTTGGACGCATTTTGATCCTGCTATTTCGTTGCAAAGGTTGTCGGAACGCTGTGCTTTAAAAGGCCTGTTCTTTCCAGACGGCCGTACTTACACCTACGATAAATCTAAGATGAATGCATGCCGAATGGGCTTTGCTTCTATGAATACAAAAGAACTCACCAAAGCTGTAGAAATATTGAAAACGGAGATAGGAAGAAATTGAGATATTTATTTGCAACAACATCCAATCTATGGACAAGGCATAAAGATTCTATAAAGATTACTCATAGTTCATGATATTATTAGCGACTTTGATATAATTGCTTAAATCATTTTATGATTGTCTTCGACCAGTATGGCTAGAATATATAGTGTGGGTTCTTTACAATCCCTTAGTGAAACAAGACATTAGACAAAAGGGGCGACAGACCTCTATACGCTAATTTTGTCGCGACTATTTGGGTGGTAATATATGGGGTTACTGTTTTCCTAGAAATGATTTTTATGCCTAATAATGGCGTAAAATATTGACTATTAGCTTGCTAATAGACTTAATCCATCTGAAAAATGGTTCGATAAACGTCCAAAGAGGTTCACTTCATTGAACAAGTCAGCTTTCAGCTGGCTTGTCTTTTTTTAAGTAGCCTGAAAGCCTTGTCAATACATATTACCATTACGGCCTCATTGATTTATCTGCTCAAAGCGTTCAGCTACATGTGCAAGGTTATATTATGCCTTATCTACAGCATTACAATATCGTCCTGCGGCGGTTCGGCAGAGGATAGTTTCGCCTCGAATAGCTGTAGTTTGGTATTTTTCGTTCCCAGCCTCTCACGACCATTATCTACTAATAACAAGTGTCACTTTCGTATGACATGTTAGCATAGCCCGGTGGAGCGGTAGAAATATGACCTGCCTTTTTTACGAACACGGGCGCATTCTACTACGTATTTATACTAACCAACTATAGTTATACCGGTCTGTTTAAGTACCGTACAATAATGTTCTTGAAATTTTAGAGATGGAAAAATTAAATTTCAGTTACTACAAGAATATGTTTTTTTTCTTAAAAAAGATTAGTAAAAAGCAAAAATAAGCAAAACGGTTAAAACCTTTGCTATACAAGGCTTTATAAAAAGAGTAGTCTTAGTTCGGAAGTCGGTGTCTGGTAGGTTTTGGGCTTAAAATGACAAGGTTAGGTTACTAATTCGTTACCGATTGACAAAGGTAACGATATAGCTTAACTGATTATATTTCAGTCTTTTGCACCCTTTTCTACATTCCCTTGTAACTCAATGTAATTTAATTTTAAACGTTAAACATTTGAGTTATGGAACAGGCAAAAAAATCGACGTTCAAACTGCTTTTCTATTTGAAAAAGAACGAACTGAAAAAGAACGGTAATGCCCCGATTATGGCACGTATTACCGTTGACGGAACCCCTAAGACTTTCGGAACAAAGTTAGAAATTGACCCCAATAATTGGGATTTAAAACACGGACGAGTTCAGGGCAAAAGTGCGCAGGCATTAAGCATTAATAAAAAACTTGATAATATACGTGGGCGTATCGACAAGATTTATGAAGATATGCTGAAGCACGAGGGCTTTGCGACCGCCCAAAAAGTAAAGCTATCATTTTTGGGTGTCGGCGTAATGGATGATGCAATACTTAAAGTCTTCAACGACCAAAATGAGGATTTTAAAAAATTGGTCGAAAAGGAAGAACGCTCACAAAGCACCTACAACAAGTATATCACAGTTTACAATCATCTTACCACGTTTATAAAGGAACGCTATCATCGTGACGATATGGCTTTTCGGGAATTGACTTCCGATTTTATCCGGGAGTTTGATTTTTACCTCCGGTATGATTTGCAGTCCTCCCACAATACAGTTTGGGTGTACACGATGCCTGTATTAGCCCTTGTGGAACTGGCTATTAAAAAAGGCTTGATACGTGATAATCCTTTTCAGGATTACGAAATCAATATGGAAGAAACCGACCGGGGCTATATCCTTAAAGAAGATGTTGAAAAGCTGATGATGTGCGTACCATCGCACCAACGGTATGAACTTGTAAAAGACCTGTTTATTTTCAGTTGCTTTACAGGACTTGCTTATGCGGATATTAAGAAACTGACAAGGAACAACATTCAATCATTCTTTGACGGTCATCAGTGGATTATCAGCAGGAGAAAGAAATCAGATATTGCTTCAAATGTTCGGTTAATGGAAATCCCTAAACGTATCATTGAGAAATATCAGGGTACGACAAGGAATGAATTTATCTTTCCGGTTCCGACCAATGCAACCTGCAATACTCACATAGGCAAACTGGTTGAAAAGGCAGAAATCATTACGGAGCAAAAAGTAACTTTTCACACGGCAAGGCATACTTTCGGAACAATGTTTTTGACCGAGGGCGTACCGCTTGAAAGTCTTAGCAAAATGATGGGGCATAAAAATATTTCCACCACACAGATTTACGCTAAAATCACAAGCCAAAAAATCAGTAAGGATATGGATTTAGTTACCCCTAAATTCAAGGCAATGGAAGAAGCGTTTATGATGGCAATCTAATCAGCTTTTATCTAATCTCAATGAGCAGAACTTAACGGTTCTGCTTTTTTTATGCCTATCTTTTTGTGTAGGTAAAGCACATTTATTTTCCTCTACGCAATCCAACGCTGTAAAAGAGCTTATTACCTACTTCAGAAATAGAAAATTGAAAAACGAAACCCTTATCTAACGCTCCCTGCTATTCCATTTTTCAAATCCCTATTACAGGCTATCATAGCCTGGTCATTAATGCCATAAAAATTTAGAACAGAAAATTTCCACAATCAACCGGTAAAAAGGCAGCTAAGTTATAGCGGGCAGCCACCTCACACGCCCAACCAAAAGACTACGGCATAATGGCAAGGCAAAATGCTGGCTTCGCCGAATTGCTGTGTGTTGCCTTGCCACCCTCCGGGACTTATTCCGTTTCCTTTCGGTTTTACGCTGTTGCCCGCTTGGATTATCTGCTTTCTTTTTTCCGGTTTTTCTTTTGGAAAAATTTATGCGAAGCGAAGCGGAGCAAACCACAACGGGAAGCGGGAAACGAGAAAAGCGAGTGAGTAAATAACATTTTTTCAAACATCAAAATTTTAGCATTATGGCACACAACATCAATTTCAACGAGCAAACAGGACGTCATTCATTCTTTAGCGTTCAACAAAAAGCGTGGCACGGTTTGGGGCAAATCGTAGAGCAATACCCAACAAGCGAGGAAGCAATAGTACACGCAGGTTTAGATTACGAGGTTATCAAATCCCCACTGTTTACACAGGGCAGAACAATGAGCATAGGCGAAAACGGAGAACTGATTGAAGCCAATGACATCTTAGTACCTAACAGTTTCGCCACCCTCCGCACCGACACCAATACACCGTTGGGTGTAGTAGGCAAAGACTACCATATTGTACAAAACCGTGAGGCGTTCAATTTCTTTGATGCTATTGTAGGCGGAGGCGAGGGAATATTGTACGAAACCGCAGGAGCATTGGGTAACGGGGAGCGTATTTTTATTACTGCCAAGCTGCCCGACTATATCCGTGTAGGTAACGGCGACGATGTTACAGAAAAGTACATCTTCTTAACCACAAGCCACGACGGTAGTGGAAGTATTACCGCAGCGTTTACACCTATCCGTATCGTATGTCAAAACACCCTGAACGCATCATTGCGGAGTATGACCAATGTAGTGCGTATCAAACACACGTCAGGAGCAAAACAACGCCTCGAAAATGCTCACAAGGTTATGGGGCTTGCCAACACACTAAGCACGCAGTTAGAGAACATCTTTAACGATTGGGCTAAAGTAAGGGTAACAGACCGAGAAGTAAGAAAGCTAATCCAGTTGGCACTTTGCCCGAACAAAGAAACGCTTAACCTGCTCAAAAAAGGTGCGGAAGATGAAGTTTCCACCGTGTTTAAAAACACCGTAGATGATGCCTTTGAATACGCTATGATAAGCGACACCCAACAAATGGCAACTACCAAAGGCACATTATTCGGGGCTTACAATGCTGTTACAGGTTACTTTCAGAATGTACGCAATTACAGGGATGGCGAAGCCAAACTACAATCTATTGTAATGGGCGGTACAGCACAGCTAAAGACACAAAAAGCCTTTGAACTGTGTACAGACTTTGCCTATTCAGGAGCAGAGATTTTCAACTTCAATTAATCATCAAAGGCGACTGCCTGCAAAGGTGGTCGCCTACTAAAAACAAAAGATATGAAAGCATTAGATAAAATGGACAACCTCGATAAAGCGGGCTTGTTGTGCAAATTGTTTCCCGCAGAACTGGAGAACCTGCAAAACGCTATAAAAACGCAATGCGACTACTTCCTGCAAAATGAAACCGCCTTTCGTGAGGGTTGGTATCAAAAGGGATTTTTTACCGCTGAATTTTGGTACAGGCTTGTGCAGAATGCACAAAAAGGCATAGACAAGAATGAACCACTTTGGAAACGCCCGAACTGGTTTACAGACCATTTTTTTGACGGACACAATTCAATTTTCGCTATCCACTGCCTGATTGAATATACAGAGGATGCACAATGCGACCCGCAATTAAAACAGGCGATACACCTGCTTTTCGGGAACGACAAATTTTTACAGATAACCTTAAACGATAAATAATTATGGCTAATTGGTGCAACAACTGGGTTGTTTTTGAGGGAACAGCCGAAGCAATAGAGCAGATAACACAGCTATTCAAATCAATGGCTGAACAGGAACAGAAAGACAACTGCGGGCATTTACCCCATTTCGTACAGGACACGCACGGAGATTATTTCTACAATATCAGTCAGGACAATGAAAGTGCGGGTGTATTCCAGTATGAAACAAAATGGTCGCCAAATACGGATGCCGTTAAGCAGATAGCCGAACATTTCAAAGTGAATTTCACACAGGACTATGAGGAATTAGGATGCTTAGTATATGGTCAGGCAATATTTGAAGAAGGAATACTAACGGATACCTGTTTAGATAGCCAGGACTTTGACAGCTATGAATTAGACGAGGAAACGGACACCTACCATTTTGAGGGAACAGAGTACGACAGCGAATGGGAAATACTCGACACTTTGTTAGAGCGTAAAAGCGAAAATCAATTAAACACCATTAAAATTTAGAACGATGAAACTATCAGATAAAGCGACAGCACATATTTTGGTTAAAGCCAACAGCGAATGGGATAATTGCGAGTTTGCAATTATCCACCTATCCGAAGAATGGAAAACAGAACAGGCAAAACGGCTTGCATTAGTTAAGCCGTTAGAGGGCAATCACTATTTCTGCTCAATGAATTACTATGATACAGCAGTAGATTTTTATAGGACAGGCGAAAACGACAACCCGAATATTGAAGAATTGCTAAACGGTAATGAATGGATATTTGTGGAGCTTGACGAGCAAGAGCAGGAAACGTTTACCGTACCTGAAAACCGACTGGACTGTTACAGGCTTGTATTAAGGGCAAACGGTACAGGCTACTATACAGCATACGGGAAGCATACGAGCGAAGAATTTTGGACGGAAGAATTTTTATTAACCCAATTAATTGCTTAATCAGAAAAATCAAATTTCAAATTATGACACGTTCAAATCTTCACATCAAATTGAGTAACGGTAAATCCCTTGTATGCGTTGCCGACAGCAGCAGCGCACCCGAACAGGGCTATATCGTTGAAAGGCTTTTTTTGCCCTTGTTATCCCTTGATAACAGCGAGCAAGAACTCTTAATGCTTAAAGAGTATTGCACGATGGATGAAAGGCGGATAAACGCATATTACCGCTATTTAATAGACCTTACCACTAAAGAAGTTAAGTTTTTTGAAGAGCATTACAGTTATACCAATGACACTTTCAGGAAAGGAAAGGATATAACGGAAAGATACTACGAGTATTTAAAAACGATTAACTAATACAAGCCGCCTGACCCGAAAAGTCGGGCGGCAAAAAGACAGATCCTCCCGATGGTCGGGCAGTCTTTTTGCTTTAAATTGGTGCAATCCCCTTTAGCAAAATGCACCCTTACAAATCCTTTTCATTTTACCAAACAGGTTGCAGCGTTATTGCGTGGGATATTCGTTATCCCATAATTAGATTAGAGTGATTACTTTCTTTCGTGAGTTCAGCGGAAAAGAAAGTAACAAAGAAACCTGCTATTGCGGAAACTGTTTGTAATATTCTTTTGCTACTTCAGCTACACCTGCACTGAAATAACGCCCTCCGTCGTTTAGTACCGTGATGGCTTTTTTGAGTTCTTCGGGGTCTGCGCCTTTCAGGATATACCCTTTTGCCCCGCTATTAAGCATTTTAACCACATCCTGCACATCATCGTTAATACTAAAAGCCAAGATTTTGGTTTGCGGATATTTTTCAAGCAATGCTTTAGCAGTTTCAAAACCATTCATTACAGGCATATTTATATCAACAACCATTATATCGGGAATAACTTCAATTTGCTCCATTTTTTTCAGTGCTAATTTGCCGTTTTCCGCTTCAAATACGATTTCAAAATTATCGTCGTCCCGTATAAAATCGCAGATACCTTTCCTAAGTAAGTCGTGGTCGTCTATCATTCCTATCTTAATTATTTTTTCTTTACCCATTTTCTTCTTTTGATAAAATTGAAAAATCCGTATTTAGACTTAGATAAATCAGATGTTCTGTCAACGTGAGGTAAGCCATTATTAACCGTAATGTCCCTGACCTTAAAATGATTAAGCCATTCTTTAAAGTGTGCTATTTCGTGAGGCTTGAAACGAACAATTTCCCCGTTTTTAAGAGATACGATAAAAACATCAATGCAGAGAGTGAATGCAGATAGATGGGATGCAGGATAGTCAAATTCGGGGTAAAAAATATGCTCATTCTCCATAGCCTTAATGTTTTAGGTTGTGGATGCCTGGCACAAAAAAAGAGCGCAGGCAACTACACTTACCGCACATTGAGGCACTGGTATGCCCGACAACGAATAAGCGAGCGCCCACGCCTTTTGACGTGAGCGTTCTTACTTATCTGTCCCGTTGTCTAAAAATTACCAGTTTTCAATGTGGGACTTAAAGCAAAAACACTTTAAGTATTTTCTATATTTTCGACAACAAAGATACTAAACTCGTGCCTTTTTGACTGCATATAGTACAAAAAAGATTACAGTCAAACTGTTTTTTGTGAAATATAATTCTGTTCAAGTATTGTCAGAATATCGCTTTCCTTATAAATAATCTTACCGCCTATCTGTATATACGGCAGGATATTGTCATCACGGTATTGCTGTAAAGTTCGTTTGCTGATATGGAGCAGCTTACACACATCTTCGCCCGACAGGTATATTTCCCCGTTCATTACAGGACGGTAATTTTTCAATATACTTTCGATACGGGTTCTTAGCAGCGTTATCATTTCCTGATGGGCAATGATTTCGTCATTCTCGAATAAATCCATTTTCAACGGTATTGTACGGCTGTCCGGCTTCGAGCAAAGCCTGTACATCCGAGCGTTTATAATAATTCTTACGGTTCAGTCGGGAATAGGGCAATAGTCCTTTGTCCTTATACGTCTGCAAAGTCCGCTTGGTAATGTTCATCATCAGACACACTTCCTGGTTATCGAGCCATTTTTCTTCTTTGAAAATTGGCGTGTATTTTTTCGTAGCATTTTCGGTCAGTTCCAAAAGTGCTTTCAGCTCATTTTTCATTCCCTCCAGTACGGACTTTTGTATTGTGATTACTTCCATAGTTTGCTCAATTTTGCTGTGGAAGTCGAATTTATAAAGGCTTATTGCAGCGTTGGAGAATGTTGCAGGATTTGGCTTTGAAAGGCAGCGTTTGGCGTTAGTAGTAAGATTTGGTACAAAAAAAGCCCCGAATTTCGGGGCTATGATTTGCTGCTATTTTATTTTGCCAACTTCAGTATTCTATATGCACCTCTTGCCACAATCACGAATACAATTGCCCCAATAATCAAATCCGGATAACTCGAATTGAGCCAATTGACCAATAATCCCGCAATGATAACACCCGAATTGATTATAACATCGTTGGAAGTGAAAATCATCGAAGCCTGCATATGGGCTTCTTTGCTTTTGTTCTTTTGTAATAGATAAAGACAAAGTACGTTTGCAATCAACGCCAAAACAGAAACAACAATCATTGTTTTGAAATCAGGCATCGCTTCTATTCCGATAAAACGTCTGATAACTTCAACAAAACCGATAACGGCTAACAGAATTTGAAAGTAACCTGCAAATTTGGCGATATTGTTTTTTCTTGCAATCGTACCCCCAACAGCAAACAATGCCAAAGCGTAAACAATACTGTCTGCAAGCATATCCAAGCTGTCTGCTATCAATCCCATTGAATTGGAAAAAATACCGAACAACATTTCCAATCCAAAGAAAACGAAATTGATAATCAGTACAGTCCAAAGTAGTTTCCGTTGGTCATTGCTTGTATCTGTTTCAAGAACTGCATTGCTTTCTTCAGTTGAAATCAATGACGTATTCAGGTTTAATGTTTCCAAAGCCGAAAAAATCGGCTCTGGTTTTCCACTATGGTAAACATTTAGTTTTCTACTGGGAATATCAAATTCCAATGACTTTACCATATCGAAATCCTGCAATTTCATACGGATTAATTGCTCCTCACTTGGGCAATCCATTTTAGTTATATTGAATATGGTTTTATTCATCTTCTTAAAGTCTAAATTTTATTCCGCCATTAATGACAAATCCGTCCAATGGTGCATAAATGTCTTTAAATATAGGATTACTAATTGTACCTGTATAAATGTTGCCAAAACGTGTCTGCCTTGTATCAAGGAAATTTTCAAAATTGACATATAACGAAAACCTTTCCCAAATCTTTTCAGCCATAAATCCACAAGTCCAATAGTCTTTTCCTGTTGTTCCATCGTTCAGCTTTTGCGGGCTGAAATAGTAGGCTTCTAAACCAACTTTCCATTTGTCTTCGATTTCATACATTAAAACCGAGTTAATACGGTGTTTTGGGGTTAACGGGCTTTCGGTAGTTGTTGCATTTTGGTGTAACTGTGCATCTGTATAAGTGTACCCTAAAAATAATTTCACATCATCGTAACCGATTTTGATATTGGTTTCTGTTCCTTTTGTATGGATGTAACCAGTAGAGTTTACAAATTGATAGAGATTAGCTGATGGATTTTCAAGTAATAGAGGATTATTCAAATAGGTATAAAAGAATAATTGATTGATACTGAATGACCAACCATCGCCAATATTAGTGCGGTAATTTATATCTGCATTTCCACCATAACTTTTTTCCAGTTTATTGGTTTTATTGTTAATTGGCATTACGTTTTGATATTGTAAGCGTTCGCTTTCTTCGGTAAAGATAGTGGGTGTTTTATATCCAAATCCGCCGCCAATCCTTGATGTTAATCCGTTTGCAATATGGAATAGCGCCGATACTCTTGGCAAGAATACAGCCCCATAATCTATAACATAATCCGTTCTTAAACCTGCTTCCAATTGAAGCCAATCCGTAGCTTTAAAATTATTTTGGACGAAAGCCCCAAATGTGGTTTGCCTATAATCTCTTAACGGAAATACTGTAATCTGCTTTTCTTTAAAATTGTCCGTCCAAATATTAACGCCTGTTACCCATTCTGACTTTTCTTTGCTGTAAGTATAATTAGCTTCCGTAAAAGTGGCTGTTTGCGTTCCCTCAAACTCGTAAGTGGGAATAGCCGTATTGCGGTTAAAATAACTTACACTGTTTTTGATTTGAAAAGAACTGTTTTCATTAATTAAATGGTCAAAAACAAATTGTGTGGAATAGCGTTGTGTTTTGTTTTCTTCAAAATATTGATGCGTATTATCCCCTTTGCCCTTGATGTAAAGTATATCGCCGCCCAAACGGTTCTCTATGGTTGTATTGATGCCAAAATTCAGTTTCGTTTTATCATTGAAGTAAACAAATAATTTAGGGTTCAATACGAAGCGTTCAAACTTTGGAATGGCGGAAAAACCAATTTTTGCAGGGTCATAAGCTCCGTTTCTGTTGTGCGAAGCGAAAATAGTTGTTCCAATTTTATTGAATTTTTGCCCATAAAAACCATTAATGTCTAAACCTCTCCCTGATGTTCCGTTGATATGAAAGCGTAAATCTCTTTCATCAGTTGGCGTTTTGGAAATCAAGTTGACTAATCCTGCTATTGCTCCACCTCCGTAAAGTGTAGAAGTTGAGCCTTTGATAACTTCAACCTGCTTTAAATCAAGTGGCGGAATTTGTAATAAGCCCAAACCACTTGAAGCTCCCGAATAAATCGGAAAACCGTCTTTAAGGATTTGTGTATATCGTCCGTCAAGTCCCTGAATACGGATACTCGCATTGGCACTTGTGGGCGACGTAGTTTGTACGTGAATACCTGTACTTTCTGCCAAAAGCATACGAATATCTCCCGGTTTCATATTCCCTTTTTCTCCCAACTCCTCACTTCCAATAAACTCAATACGTGTAGGAATATTTTGTATGCTTCTTGTACTTCGGGTAGATGTAATTACAACACCCTCTAATTCCTCTGAATTTTCTTTGAGCAGAATTTCAATAACATTGGTATCCTTTAGTGGAAATTCTATTTTTTCAATAAACTCTTCAAAGCCTACGTAGCTAAAATGTATCTCCTGTATTCCATCAGGAATATTCGATAATATAATCTGTCCTTTTTCGTTCGAGGTTCCTCCAATTGAGGTGCCTTTTATAGATGTTGTTACACCAATCAAGGGTTCTTTTGTTTCACTGTTTTTTACAACAATGTTTAATGTATTTTGTGCATATACACAAAGGTTGAGTGCCATAAAAAATGACACAATGAGTATTTTTTTCATTGTAAAAATGATACTTAATGTATATAAATAAGCTATGGCGATGCAAAGACATCGCTTTTTAATTAATTTGTGCTGAAAGCATTATACATTAAGCAAGTTGCGGGGGACGCCAAATGGAAAATGGAAAATCAGAAACAGGTGGGGTCAGCATATTTCCTAACTTCCGTTGCGGTTCTTTTACTGAATGGACAATAGAGAAATGAAAAGTAGTTAAAACAAATCCTGTACAGGTGTTGCAACTAAAAAAAGGCGAGCAACATCCCTTATTACAATCTTGGTCATCCTGTCCGTTTTGTCCTTGTTCGGTAGTATGCTTCTGCATACATTTATCCTCAATAAAAGTCGGTACTGCTGATAAAAGCAATACATAGGCGGCTAATATTAAAGATATAAACTTCACCATACAAAGTTAAATAAAAATTAATTGCGTTAGCTCACAAATCTTGTGGAGGTAGTTAAAGCGAATAGTTTTTTTATCGAGATTGTTCGGTTTTTACTTCAGGCTGCTGTTTTTCCTTTTTCTCACGGGAATAAACCCACAGTGACAACAGACCGAAAATAATCAGTGCGTAAGCTATCCATTTACCAACCCTTTCAATCAATTTAATGAAAACCGAACTTTCATAAGATGAGAAACCCTCTGCTCCCATAGGGCTGCGCCTGTAAAACTTCCTGCGGTTAATCCAGTAACGAAGTCCCAAGCCTGCAACCAAAAATATGATACCTATAACCAATGATGCGACCATAACAAAAACACTTTATTTCCACTGTTTGAATTTACGAAAAATATTTGTTTCAGCCTGTAAACGATGTGAATTAAATGCGAAAGAGGCTTACCCCAAAAGGCAAGCCTCTTTCATTGTTTATGGAAATAAAACCTTACTCAACACTGAAATAGATTACAAGGATAAGAAATTATTTCTTTTGAAATACACTGCCCGGCTGAAAATTAAAAACGGCTTACCAATCAGATAAGCCGTTTTTTTTTGAATTGAAATACTGCTCTTAATCGCTGCTGTTAAACTGAAAAGTTATCTGCTTTTCATTCCCGAAGCTGTCCGAAATCCAAACGTCAAAAGACTGTGAAACGGCAGACGTTGAAGTGTAGTACAGCCTGAACTGCTCCGTTGGTAATTGGTACAGGTCATTGGGCTGATACGGCGGTTCGTTGTAGTATTGCAATGTTTCCTGCCCGTCAAATTGAAAGTAACGGAGGAAATACTGCGTATTGCTGTAATTGCCTGTACGCTGTATGGTAATGCGTATTTCTACGGTCTGCCCGTTTGCAACATCTTTAGGCACTGGCATTACATTGACCTCGAAAGGAAAATTGTTCTGTATTTCGAGGTCATCATCTTTGCTGCAAGATACCAACGTAACCGAAGCTGTGAGGATTGTCAGGAATACATATAGTGGCAGTAGCCCCGTTCTGAATTTATTGAATATTGCTATCATCGTTTTTACGTTTTAAAAGTTAAACCTTAATCCCACACCTGCTGACGGTCGGAACTGTTGTAAATCCGTACCCCAAAGGATTTTTGTACGCCCTTGCAGGACTAATACAAAACGGTCGGACAGGTACGTTTCAAAAGTGAGGCGACCGCCTGCACCGTAGATAAAATTATCTTCGCTCAATATCTTCGCACCGTCGTACAACATTGTTTCGCCCCGGTTGATGGTTTCGTAACCGACCACACCTGTTACGGCGAAATTCAGCGTGATGTTCTTACGGGCATCGCCCAACAAAAAGAAGCTGTAACCGCCCTCTGCGGAATAGGTTTCCTGCGGTATGCGGAGGTCTTTATACCCGTGGTACTGGTGGGTATATTCCAACGCCCAAAGCTGATAGTTACCATTCTTACCGTTTACCGTCATTGCTGCGCTGATGTAGTAATCATTGCCAATCTTATCATCGGACAATACACCTGCACTTATTTCCAATCCTTTCTGCTTCGGCAGCATTCTTTGCGCCTGTGCAGCCGTGATGCCTATCAGGACAAACAGCACGGTATAGATATACTTTTTCATATAATTGCTATTGCTTTAAAGGGTTATTAAAATTTCAGGTGCATATCGTCAATCAAACGGGCTTTGATTAAATCGGAATTTTCGACGTGCAATGTTTGATGCCTGCCACCGTTTTTCTCGAAAATCTCAATCAGCAGTACCTTATCATCGGCAATGGTAAACTGGTCTAACAGGAACACATTTTGTTCGGTCGATTTTCCGGAAATACCGTCCAATGGCTTGTAAGTTCTCAAAGGAGTTAAAGGGCGTTCCTGGACTACGGTGCGTTTAGCTACCTTTTTATCCACTACTTTGAAATTGATGAAATCAATCTCGAAAGGAACATTGGCACGGTTTCTCAATTCAGTATGGAAATAGTATTTGCCGTTATGTATGTAAATCCCTTTTAGGATAAACTGAATGCCGAAACTCTTAGCACCGATATGCTTTACAATGCGTTTGTCTTTCTTGTAAATGGTTTCCAAAAGCAAGCCTGCCAGTGACGGCGAATTGTTGCCCAGTTCTTCAAAAAGCACATCGTTACCTTTGGCTTTATCCACCGCTTTTTGCATCGTGAGCAGGTCATAGCTCATTGCCTCCGGGTAGGAACTGTAATACACGTTGAAACTATAAAAACGTCCGTCATTCGTAATAACGGAAAAATTCGTTTCCGGCTCAAAGTCCCTTACAGATGCTTTTACACGCAACACGTTTTCCGCATCTTCGGCTTTCCCTGCAATAAGGTATTCGCTGCCCAAATCCACGTAACGAATGGCAGTCGGGAAAATCAGGTGCGAGGTTTTATCGTAGGTAACTTCCATACGGTACGGCTCTATCTTGCCCAATGCAAGTGGTGTTCTGATGCTGTCCTGTGCATTAGATTGTGCAGCAAAGCCGAGTATAAGGGCAATAGCCCAAAAGGTTTTTAAATGATTTTTCATTGTTTTATTTATTTGAGTTCAACATTATTTTTTAGATACAAGAAAGACCTGATAGCCTGCTTTGAGTGCAACCTTTGGCGTTCTTACTTTCTTAGCGAAATAGCCCGAAATACCTTGCACTGCACTTTTACTTAGGTCAGAAGTAATTTGCTGTCCAGGAGTAGAACTCATACTGAAGCTCGAACCTGTGGCATTGCCCATATTGGCTACAATGTCCGTAACCGCATTTCTTTCAGGCGAATACGGAACATATAAACCTTGCTGTCCGTCCAAATCATAAATAGTAATATCTACCGGGATGATATTGCCCTCCAGTTCTACCGAAGTAACTTTTAATTGTAACCTGCCATTCTGAAATTTGGCATTAGCCGTTACAATTGTTCCTTTGGGGATGGTACGTTGCGGGGTTTTGGCAGGCTCTAACAGGCGTAAACGCACACCCGTTTCGCCAACTACCGTTTGGGCTTCGTGTACACAGGCTTTGATACTGTTTTTAGGCTGTACCACCTCTTCAGTAGAACCTGCGGTATAGAACCCCCTGTTTTTTGTTTGGCTCCAATCGGCTGCAAAGGCACTGTCCGACGGTTCACGGTACAAGGCTGATACAATGTTCTTTCTTGTTGGTGTGAACGATACAAATTGCTCTTTTTGGTTAGCACCCGCAGCAGCAGGAGTTGCACCGATGGCAGGAGCAGCGTTTCCGGTATTGGCATTTTGGGGAAGATACTTTGCTGCCATTTCATAGGATTTCTCCATTAATTTGAGTTGGTCGTCAACGGTGGCCACAGGTGGCACATCTTTTTCCGACAACTTTGCTTTCAGTTCGTCCACTTGCTTACGGAGTTCCATTGTTTCAGCATTGTCATTATTATAAAATGAACCCAGTGTGCTTTGTGCATTACGGTAGCTGTTCAATGCAGAATTTCCGTTTCGTCCCGAATTTCTGCCACCACCGCCAAAGCCGTTGCTTTCTTCATCTTCTTCAGGTAAGTTTTCTTCATTGTCAGCAGATGCACTGTCTTCAGTATTCCAATAATCAGAAAGCGTGGTTAGCGCATTCCGCTTTTCCTGCTCTTTGCGTTCGAGCATTTCCTGCTCATACGCCTTGCTTTTATCATCGGGCATCCCTGCTCCGGTAGCCTGCGGTACAGCATCGTTCAACCCGATATTTTCAACCGCTTTTTTATCTTTCGACGGTTTAAATATGAGGTACATACAGCCGAGAAATACCACGCCCATCAAAAGGAATATGATTGGCTTTTTGAGCTTATCCTTATTGCTCTTTTTATTATCCGGCAGATTTGATGCTCCGTTTTGGTCTTCTCCCTCAACGAGAAAGCTGACCCTTTTTTCATTTTCTTTCATAAATCTGATTTTTTAAAATTGTTGATACACTATCCTGCAACCTTGCAGGATTTTTACTTTTAAGGACAGGGTTCTCGATATGCTCTATGACCATACCGTTACCGGACTTTGAGGTATCGTACATCACTTTGCCAATGACCGCTACGGTAAGCAGCAGATAACCCACAAAGAAGTACAGCGTATATCGGTGCTGTTTGCGCAAGGGCAACGCCCGCCAACGTTCGTCCAACTTGTCAAAGTATCTGTCCATATTTGCTCTTAATTTTTTCATAGCCTTACTATTTCTGTGTTACAGCTTGAAACGCTTAGGACTTTTACCCGCCTGTTGCTTCGGCGCATCGTTAACCAGTGCGACCGCTTCCGTTAATTTGGGTGCGGACATTACGGACAGGTTTGCCAGTTCCGTTTTTTTGAGTAATTGCCCAAAGCCGTCTTTCTTGGCTATTTCCATTCGGCTAAGAGAGAATTTTCCATTCAGGTATTTTACCCACATATTGCATTCTACACAGGGCTTGTCATCGCCCGACCATTGTAGGTAGCCTGTCAGCAGTAAGTCCTGCTTAGGCAAACTGTCTGCACCTTTTTGGCAGCTTTCGAGGTATTCGCTGATGCTGTCTTTCAGCTTTCCGGCATACGCTCCCTGCGTATGGAAATACCCGTTATATCCTTTGTCGGTAAGGATTTTTGCGAACGTGCTTAAATCTGATAATGCTTCCATAAGATTGTTTTTTTAGCGTTCGATGACCTCTATATCCTTATTTTCCACGACTGCAAATTTTTCAATATTGAAGCCCTGCGGATTATTGTCGGAACGAACGGAGTTGACGAGATAGCAGGAAGTAATCAGGTTACGCCTGGTTACGTTGCTTGACCGGATAATGAACTGTTTGGCATAAGTACGCACTGCATAAGGGTAGTTGTCGAAATTGCACAAGACACTATCCACCTCGATGCGTTGCTGCACGTTCCCCGAAATGATACGGCTGTAATAGCCCTTTTCCGACAAGTCTTTGTAGTAATCAAAAGCACTTTTATCGGCAAGGTTGAATGCCCTGCTCATATTGCTTTCAATAGCGTTCTTGTCGGGCGCAAGCGTAAAGAACAGTTCGTGAAATCTCCTTACGTGTTCCCTTGCCTCAACCGGGCGGTTGATGCTCGCATCCTGCGATAAGGCAAGCATCAGGGATTTGCCGTTATCCAGTACATAGATTTTTTGGCGTTGTTCTTCTGCAAAGCGGTAGGAACGCCATACGGTGTAACCTACCACGCTAATGCAGAGAACCGCAAACACAATGGCATATAATCTTATCTGCCTAAAGCTGTTTTCGATATTTCTTAGCGTTTTAAATTCCATTTTTTAGAATGATTAATGATTATTTATTCATCAGTTTACCGCCGATGTTTCCAACTGTTGAACCTGCGCCTGCTCCGGCGATGTTTCCGGCTTTCATTGCTGTGGAGTTTACATTGCGGGTAAAGTTTCCTGCGCCTCCGGCTTGGATTACCCAACCTGTTACTGTCGGGATAGTGAAGTACCCGATGATGCCGATAATCATAAAGATGATGTACACGGTATTGCTTGTATCAGGTATATAGGTAGGGTCGGCAAGCATTGCTATATCCCGTTCTAAAATGAGGGATTGTATTCTTGCCAACATTGAGCTGAACAAATCCGAAACGGGAAGCCATAGGTAAACGCTGACGTACCTCGTGAGCCATTGCGAGAGCGTGGACTGAAAGCCGTCCCACACGGAAATAGCAAAGGCTATTGGTCCGAGTATGGAGAGGACTATCAGGAAAAACGTTCGTATGGTATCAATGACCAAAGCCGCCGCCTGAAAGAGAATTTCCAATAGATTACGAAACCAATCCTTTATGGCTTTTTCAATCTTATAGGCTTGCCTGTCCATATACATACCCGCCATTGTTCCAATGTCAGAGGGCGACCAACCCAGTTCGTCCAGTTTTTTATCAAACTCTTCGTCTGATACCATATAGGCGGTTTCGGGGTTCCTGACCATTGCCTCATATTCCAACTGGTCTTTCTGCTGTTGCAGTTTGTTCAGGTCAAGCACCTGGTCTTCCAGTATTTGGTGGGTTCCTACTACCACCGGGCTAAGTACCGCATTGATGGTTCCCAGTACGATGGTCGGGAAGAACATAATACAAAGCCCTAAAGCGAACGGGCGCAGCAAAGGGAACATATCAATAGGTTCGGCACGGCTTAAAGCCTGCCAAACCTTTAATGCCACATAGAACAATGCTCCCAATCCCGCCAAACCCTTAGCTACTGCCGCCATATCGCCTGCAAGCGGCATCATATCGTCATAAAGCGAACGCAGGAGTTCGTGAAGATTATCCCATTCCATTTTTACCAGTATTTTTGGTTAGCAGTTCCGTAGAGTTGAAGCACTCTTTGGGCATCGTTTTTCTTTTTCGCTCTTAGGTAGCTTACAGAAATGTTCTTATTGGTGTAGTAGCGTACAAGGCTGTGGTAATCCTTTACCTCTTTGTACACTCTGTCGATAATATCCATACGCTCTTTGTCATTCAGCGAAAGGCTTGATGAGGTTATAATCTGCTTCAATTCTTTCAGCAGTTCGGTACTTTCATTGAGCAGTGCCGAATAGCCATTACCGATAGCGACCAATTCCTGCGGTGTGAAATTTGGGTCGTTCATCATTTTACCAAAATTTTGCACGTACATTTCGGACACATCGCCCACCAACAATACCGTTTGTTGCACCTTACGGGCATCTTTCACAAGACTGTTGATAGCTTTCAGCTTGTCATAATATTCCTTACCCTGGTCGTACACTTTCTTCACTTCGTTGAAGTTCTTTATCACATTGCTCACGGTCGAAGAAGTCTGTATGATTTCGTTCGCAGAGTTGATAATTCCTGAAGCCAGGTTTGCAGGGTCAGTAACTACAAACTGGGCTTTTGCTGACGGTGCTACGGCGAGCATTAATGCCGTACACACCAGATACAATACTTTTTTCATTGTTTCTGAATTTTTAAATTGTTAATGACTATTGAATTGAATTGTCCCGCCTTTGCATTGCGATATGCTTAATGGCGAGTTCTACATTACCGTCCAGTTCGGAAGCAAGCTGCATCACTTCCATTTTTTCGGTTTCTTCGGTCGTGTAAGCGAGGTATTCCTCCAAACTAACTTCGGTGGCATAGACTGCCGAGTGCGTACCACCTAAGCCAATCCAAACCTCTTTGTAAAGTCGGCTTGCATCGTTGTTCATATTGATGGAAAGTACCTGCCCTTTCTCTTTGTCCGTAAGTCCGAGCATCGCCTGTATATCATCAAACTTGTTCATATACTTCCGTTGGTCAAGCAGGATTTTACAGTCGGAGTTGTTGATGATACTTTCTTTCACAATGGGCGATTGGATAATGTCATCGACCTCCTGCGTTACTACAATCGCTTCTCCGAAGAATTTGCGGACGGTCTTAAACAAATATTTGATGTATTCTGCCATTCCCTCTTTAGCAATGGCTTTCCACGCTTCTTCAATCAGAATGAGCTTGCGAATACCTTTCAGTCGGCGCATCTTGTTGATGAACACCTCCATAATGATAATCGTGACTATGGGAAAGAGGATTTTGTGGTCTTTTATCGCATCAATTTCAAACACGATAAAGCGTTTGGAAAGCAGGTCTAACTGCTTGTTGGAGTTCAGCAGGTAATCGTATTCTCCACCTTTGTAATAGGGTTCGAGTACGTTCAGGAAATTGGCAATGTCATAGTCCTTTTCCCTGACCTGCTTTTCTTCCAGTACCTTGCGGTAGTCGCCTTTTACATACTCATAGAAACCGTTGAATGAGGGGTACACATCTTCCGTCTTGATACGCTCGATATAACCGCTTACCGCATTGGAAAGGGCAACTTCTTCAGAACGGGTTGGGGGCTCATCATCACGTTTCCATAAGGTCAGTATCAAAGTCTTGATACTTTCCCTCTTTTCAATGTCGAACACACCATCATCTGTATAGAAAGGGTTAAAGGCAATCGGGTTATCTTCGGTATAAGTGAAGTAAACACCGTCTTCGCCTTTGGTCTTTCCTTTGATGAGTTCGCATAAACCCTGATAAGAGTTACCCGTATCTACGAGCAGTACGTGTGCGCCCTGTTCGTAATACTGCCGTACCATATGGTTAGTGAAGAACGACTTACCCGAACCCGAGGGACCAAGTATGAACTTGTTCCGGTTCGTGATGGTACCACGCTTCATTGGCAGGTCGGAAATATCCAAATGGATAGGTTTTCCGGTAAGCCTGTCAGCCATCTTGATACCGAATGGCGAGGGCGAATTGTGGTAGTTGGTTTCTTCCGTAAAGAAGCACAGCGCAGGCTCAATGAATGTGTAAAAACTTTCCTCACTCGGAAAGTCGCCTGCATTGCCCGGCATTCCTGCCCAAAACAAAGTGGCTACATCCGTAGTGTTGTGCCGTGGCTTACATTCCATTAGTGCCAATGCACTACCGCAATCATTCTTTAACTGCTTCAGTTCCGCAGGGTCTTCCGACCACGCCATAATGTTGTAGTGCGCACGGATGGAGGACAATCCGAAGCTGTGGGCTTCGTTCAGGTACTTTTCTATCCACTCTTTATTGATTTGGTTGGCACGACTGTACCTTGCCAGTGAGTGCATATTCCTTGCAGACTTCTCAAACTTTTGCAGGTTGTCTTCGCTGTTATCCAAAAAAATGTACTGGTTGTATATGTGGTTGCAGCTTAATAGCAAGCCCACAGGTGCGGCGAATGACAGACGGCAGTCGCTACGGTCGGTAGATAGCTTTTCAAAACGGGTATCTGCCGATACCGTTCCGGGCAGGTCATCCGTATCTGAAAGGGTATGCAGGCTTAACCTTTTGTTGCCAATGCGCACCTCTTCGTTTCCGAGTGCGATGTCCTGCATTGGTGTTCCTGCTCCCCTCGATAACGTGAGGTACTGTTCCAGTAATCCCTGTGTATCTTCCGTTCCGATAATGTCCTCTTCGGTCAAACGCCGCAGGCTGACAAAACCGCTATCGTTCACGATACGTTCAAACTGGGCGACCGCCTCCATAAAGCGGTGTATCGTTTCCTTGTTCCTGATTTCCTTTGGTATCAGTGTACCTTTGCAAAGCGAACTAAAGTTGCTTTGCATCCGCATTCTTTCCTTAGTAGTCTTTGTCAGAAACAGGTAGCAATAATGGTTCAGGAACGGTCGCTCGTTGAAATGACGTTGATAAGACTTCGATAAAAAACTCTGGTCTTCGATTGCCAAATCAGGTGCATAGCTTTCCTTAATGTACCAATCCTGTTTGTGAATGACCGTAAAATCAGGGAGGGTTTTAATCGCCTTGTGCCAGGCGGAGTGAATGGCTTCGTATTCCGCAGAAGCTACCGTGAACAGTTCCGGCAAACGCACTTCAAAACAAGCGGTAATGTCCGCATCTTTGGATAAGATGCAGTTGTTCTCTACTGCCAACAAGGGAAATTTGTTTTCCAGTGTGGTGGTCTTTGCTACATTTCTCATACGGCATTCTGTTTAGGTGTGAATTTTAAATAGCGGTTTACAGGCTTGCGGCAGATGATGTAGCGGGGATGCCTTTTATTGGCTGCAATTTTCATCAGTCCGTGTTCGCCGTACTTCCTGTTCAGCGAAAAGGTCTGCCATACAATGAGCGAAGCACCGCCTGCTCCGAGGAACAGGCAGATGTAAGAGTTTACGCCTGCCATATACAGTATCATCACGAGGATAAGCGTACCGAGCAGCCCACCTGCGAAAATGAACAGGTATTGCGCTTTTAGCCCTTTAAATTCCACCGTCCTGCCGATGCCTTTGTTGATATTGTAATTCATAAGGCAACGGATTAAAGGAAGAATGAACGCAGGATAGTAGCGGCAACAATCAAGAAGATACACGCACCAAACCACGAAGCTGCGGTCTTACTCGTGTCGGGGTCGCCGGAACTGAATTTGTTGTACACCTTAACGCCCCCGATTAACCCGACTACCGCACCGATGGCGTAGATTAATTGCGTTGCGGGGTCGAAATAACTTGTTACCATTTGGGTAGCCTCGTTGATACCTGCCGAGCCGTTTCCCTGTGCGAACGCACCAATTCCTGACAGCATTGCCACGGCTGCCAGCAAAACTTTTTTTCTCTGTTTTTCCATAATTGAAACACATTAATTTGTTACTGTTTATCCCGCACCTTGCGAGCTTTCGGGACAAATGTCTTATGGAAAAAGAGGCGCTACCGTAAAGTGGCAGTCAGAGGACGTGTTTGGCTGTGAGTGGCGAGATATGAAACCAAATTTGCCAACTGAAGCGATATTAAGTTGATGAATATCACATCATTTACATTCATATTTTTTGCTTACATTTGAATTATTTAGACAAGTCTTAATAATTCAAGATGGCACTCGGAAAAAGGATAAAGGAAGTAAGAGAAAGTAAAGGATTACTTCTTAGAGAAGTCGGCGCAGCACTGGAATTAGATAACGCTTTTATCAGCAAGATAGAGAACGAAGAAAAGCTAATACCGAGGAAACATTTGGAAAATCTTTCGGGATTTCTGAACCTGCCATTAGAAGAACTTTTGGTTTTATGGCTATCCGACAAGATAAAAGGGCTTATCGATAATAATGAAATTGGAATAAAGGCATTAAAAAATGTTTTAAACGAGCTTAAAGGCAAATGAGAATGTAGCGGCAGTGTGTTTTGAAAGTCTTAAACTAACTGTTTGGTATAAACTTAAATAAATATAAAAGTATGTGCGTATGAAGTATATTTTACTCAATAATAATAGTTCTGTTGCCTATGATGATAGTGAAGCAGACGACGTAAAGGTTTATATAGACGGTAAACTTCACGATTTTAAAGACAGCACAGAGAATAGAGTTGATTATGCTATTGCAACAAAACGGAATAAATATTCACAAACTCTAAATAATCAGTTTGAGAATTTGCTTCTTTTAACAGGCGCAGGTTCTTCCATAGGTTGGGGCAAAGATGGTAAATTAGGAAAGTCGATGGCTAATCTATGGGACGACGCTGAAGCTCTCTTAACATCTGAAGTTTTTGAAAAGTTACTTGAAACAATCGGCTACGATGAAAAGTGGGAAGACGGTTCAATAGTCAAGAATTTGGAAAAAGTTCTTTCTATGGCTACTCCTGCAATTCCTTATGTGCCTAAAGCTGATATTGATATCGAGGATTGTGTGAACAAGATTAAAGATTTTATCAAAGAAGCCTGTCAGTTAAGCCTGCCTGACAACTCGGCACATACATTATTGCTTAATAAAATAACAAAACGTAAGGTCACTCTACCTCGATTTAAATTGTTCACGTTGAACTACGATATGATGTTTGAACAAGCAGCGTGTGAAAGCAATTTTGTTGTTGTTGACGGTTTTTCATTTTCACAACCAAGAATTTTTAGCGGGCGTAATTATGACTATGATATTGTTTCCAGAAATCAAAGCAGAGTTAAAGAGGAGGACAATTTCATTCAAAAAGTTTTCCACCTGTATAAATTACACGGTTCTGTTAATTGGGAAAAGCAAGACAATAAAATCATACAAAAAGAAAATCCTGATAATCCGTTGATGATATACCCACATCAGTCTAAATATGAGAGTTCTTATGAACAGCCATATTTCGAGATGATGTCACGGTTCCAGGCTAATCTCCGCAAGGATAATGTTTTTCTAATAACGATGGGGTTTAGTTTCGGTGATAAGCATATCGTTACTGCCATTGTAGAAGCTCTTGAACAAAATCCAAGTTTCCAATTGATGATTATTAATCGGGGAATAGATGAAACCAACGAAAACCTGAAACCCTTTATTGAGGCTTCAAAGAAATATTCCAACTTAAGTATTGTTTCTGAAACTTTTGAAGATTTCGCCAAAAACTATCCTGATTTAAAATCTTACAATCAGGAGGATACAAGACAAATAGTAATTAATATTCCCAATACCTAACTATGAGCAATAGCCCTTTTAATCACAGTCATTTTCTTGGCTATATAAATTTTGTATCCCCTGCCTTTGTTAAAGTGCATTTTCCATCCTCTGTTTTGATGAAAACATTTGTACATCACGCAGAAGTCTTGCGTGGTGGACTTGTCGGTAATTATATTGTTATTGAGGGGGAAGACAAAGGATTTTTGGGTAAAATGTTAGAAATATCTTTACCTGAAAAAGAACGATTAGAATTAAGCGAAAGAACCTTTTCAACTAAGGCGTTTCATCCCGTAGGCAGAATTGAAATTCTCTTATCATTTGACTTGTTTAATCCAAGTAAAATAGAAAAAGGGATAAATAGTTTACCCCTTATAGGTTCTAAAGTTTTTATTTGTTCATCGGAATTTCTTTCTACTCATTTTAAAACTTTTGGAATTAAACCAGAGAACATTGAACATTCGCCAACATTTAGAATGGGTAATCTAATTTATGACAAAAATGTCCCAGTAGATATATCTCTTCAGGCTATTTTCAGTCGCCACTGTGCAGTAGTTGGAACCACTGGTGGAGGTAAAAGTTATACCATCAGCAAGTTTTTGGAGGGAGTAATAGAAACAGGAGCGAAAGCAATTATTTTAGACCCAACGGGAGAGTATTCTACATTCGACACACATCCAAAAGTTACACATTCCATTCTTATTTCGGAAAGTTATTTTCCTTATCAAAACTTAACTATAAATGATTTATTTGTCCTGTTCAGACCATCTGGACAGGTTCAGCAACCCGTTTTACTGGAAGCAATAAAATCTTTGAAAGTAGCCCATTGTTTAATGAGTAATATTCCCAATAACGGGCATAATAATGATGGAACTAATGACAGCTTTACATTCCGGGGGCAACAAGTAATATTAAATAATGGATTAGTTGTGAAGCAAGGAAATTTGACTGCCGCTTACAATAATGCCTACTTTACTTATAAAGCGATAGTCGAAGATTTCTCTATAAACAATTTTGGTATTAACCTGCTTCACAGACAAATCGGTAATGAATGTTTTCAGATATTCAACGACCGTTGGGCAGCTAATAGAGATGAAAGGAATTACGGCAATGCGACAAGTTTGATAATGCGTGTCAACAATGTCATATCTGACAACGACTACTCCGGAATGTTTGGATTTAATGCACCGACGACGAATAATCTAATCACAAAAATAAATGAGTTTTTAGATAATCCTGATTTAAACGTCTTAAGAATTGGATTTGAGAACGTACCATACAATTTTCAGGTTAGGGAGATTTTAGCAAATTCATTGGGTAGATATTTATTGAATAAAGCACGAACAAACGCTTTTAGAGAAAAGCCATTGATACTATGTGTAGATGAGGCACATCAGTTCCTAAATAAAAAGGTCAAGGATGAATATTTTGAAAGTACAGAATTAAATGCTTTTGATAATATTGCCAAAGAAAGCCGTAAATATGGATTGTTTTTATGCTTATCAACACAAATGCCGAGAGATATTCCAGTTGGCACACTTAGTCAGATGGGAACATTTATTACTCATAGATTGATTAACTATCAAGATAAAGAAGCAATAGCCAGTGCTTGCTCAACAGCGAATAAAGAAACACTTTCTTTTTTGCCTTCGTTGGGTTCCGGCGAAGCAATTATAATGGGCGTTGATTTTCCAATGCCTATATCGGTCAAAGTAGATTTACCCAAAACGACACCAAAATTTGATACTCCAAAATTTACAAAAATAGCAGGAGCATAAAAATATAGTTCCAGTATTTAAAAAACGCCAAACTTTTTACGGTCTGACGTTCGGTTATCGGTGCGCCGATTTACATTTTTCTACCTTTCTGTTTACCTTTCTTTGGTTGGGTTGGCTGTTGTTTTTCGGTAGCTTTTTGCAGGTTCTTTTCTGCTTTCAGGTTGCTTTTAATCAAGCCAACAAGAAAGGTTTTTTCCCAGGGTATTTGCTTCGCTTCAAACTGCAATTTCAAGCCCTGCTTTGCCAGTCCGTGCGTCAATTCAAATCCGTAGTGCCTGTTCCATCCAATCCTGTCAAGCAATCTTTCGGAGGGAAATTGCACAGCAATTAAATCTTTAGGAAGCTCTTTGATAGTACGGTAATCCGGTTCCTGAAATTCGTGTGTCTTCGGATTGTAGGGAATGGTATAAGTTCTTTTCTCTTCATCATAGTAGTTGGCTATATCCGAGAACACAATGCCTTTTGAAAGGAAATCATCTTTAGGTCGCAGCATATCCATACGAATATCCACATAGAATGTATGCCCTGCAATAGCTATCGTTGGCAGCATCCCTTTGTTAACACGCATATCGTAGACTTCTTGGTCAACAATATTATTTGTTGGCTTTATCTCTGCCTTTTTCTGTTGAATACCAACTACCCAATCAATGTAGCCTTTTGCATCATCTATGTTGTGCGGCACGGACTTTCTGCCCCCTGACAGCTTGCTATCATCAAGTCCAACAATAAACCCGTGATTGGGAAACTCATCTGAACGGTAAACGATGATGAGATTATTAATGTCTTTGCCAACAACATTGTTCTTGTGGCTTGCTATGGTATGTCCTTTATATTCCTCGAATATATAATCAGGGTCATCTTTCTTAATCATATCTGTACTGTTTATTTTTTATCAGGCTGCAACACCTTTAAAAAGACAAAAGGGAGCCGTCTTTTCAGACAAACTCCCCAATGTCAAAATCACCCAAATCACTTTTCCGCAAGGTGGAAGAACCGTCGTCGCTTTCAGATGAAAGTGTGCTATCCAAAAGCTCGGCAATTTTTCGGGAAGCACCCTCAATGGAATTTTCCAGTAAGCTGAATAATTCGGTTCCCTGTAATTTCTGAACTATGGCTACCGCTGTTTCCTTTTGAGCCTGTTCCAAATTCTCTTTTTGGAGCAATGCCCCTACGGAGCTTAGTTCGTCGTAGGTAACCCCTTGGGCAAAACCGTTATCGCCACCGGATATTCCGTACCTGTTCCATTCTTCTTCCTCTTCCTCCAAATCAGGCATATTACTGAAAACTTCGTCCAGTTCTTCCTGCGGAATTTGAATGCTGACGTTTTCGTTTTCGTCGTATTCAATGTCTAAATTATCAGGGTTTATCTCCGGTTCCGTTATTTGGCTTTCATTGGCAGTGTTTGGCACTGAAAGGCTTCTTACTGGCTTGGGCTGCCCCATAATATCGGGCAGGTTCGGGTTAACTTTTTCCTGTGTGGGCTTTTGCTCCGACCTTTTATGAATGACAATCTTATCCTGCAAAAGCAGGGCAATGACTATCAGCAGGCAAATCACAATTACTATTTCCATAATCAGATGCTTTAAAAAATGGGTTTAAACTTTTCGTTGAAATCATCGGTAATGGCTTTTTCAAACATTTCAAAATGATGTTCCAATATGTTATCGAGATAGGCGTACAGGGGTATGGCATCTTTCCCGATTACCTGTACAATACGGGATAGCCGTTCGTGGTATTCCTGCCGGATATAAATGCTTTTATCGCCCCGCTTTGTCATCGAATGGGTTTTCAAAAAGTGTTCGCCGTAGCTTCCGTCAAGGATTTTTTTGGTGCGGTTCCTTTCCCGTTGTGCGGGTTTGCTTTGTGATAATTCTTCCTGCTGCACCTCGTCTTTTACCGCTTCCTTTACCTGCTCTTCGGCAGGTTCAGGCGGTAACTGCAAACCATCCTTTTTAATGCCGTCCACCATCAGGTTCATCATCATTTCCTCGTTAATGTCCGGCGTGACTTTTTTCTTATTGTCTTTTTCCATAGCACTACAATTGAATGATGTTTAAAAATTCGCTGATGAACAGGTCTAACTGGCAGGCTTTCATCAAACGCTCATCGGGAGGCATTACCGTAGAACGGAAAACCGTTTTGCTGTCCGCTTCGCTTTCCTTGCGAAAACGGGTGCTGTTCTTGATTTGGCTTTGCATCAGGCTTAACCCCAGTTGTTCAATAAGCTGATTGTACACCTCATATAAGGGTGTGCTTTCCCTGCCATCCACCTGGTTCCAAAACAGGTTAATGCTTTGTATGGAAGTTTCGCCCTTTTTCATAATCACGTCCTGTAAAAGCTGCGTGAAGATGAGCGTACTTTCCATTACCACACGGTCTGCCGTGATGGGCGTAAATATGTGGTGCATTCCCGCCAATGCTTTCAGTATGCCGGGCGTGTTCACGGTTCCGGGCAGGTCGAAGAACAGCACATCAGGCGGAACGGGAGAAGTGTTTACAAATTCGTGAGCCGCATCGAGTACGCTATCTGCTTTGTGCTGCATAATGGGATAGGCTTTTTTGTTGATGGTGGTAAACTGCTTATACGCCAGTTTTTTCAAAGCCTCATTTTCCATTACCATTGCCAAATCACGGGTTTTCATTTTCATCAGACTGTGCTGCGGAAAATCCGCATCAAATACGGCTACATTGTAGCCTAACCGATAGTGCATCGTACTGGCGACAAGCGTGGTAAATGTGCTTTTGCCAACACCACCTTTTTGAGAAGAAAAGGCGACAAACAGAGGTTTCTTTTTTGTGTCCATATTTTTAAAATTTAAAGTTTACATCTTACTGTTTTCAGGCTTGCAGCCGTGCCGTCCTGATTTCGTGCTGTCTTTCTTGCAGGATAGCTATCAGGCTTGCCTGCGGGAATTGCTGATTGCCTGCTTGCCTGCCGTACAGCAGCAATGCTTTCATTCAGGCATCTTATCAGGCGGGATTGCGTTCTTGCATTCGTTTCGTTCGTCATTCCATCCGTCACTCAGGCGTGATTGTCTGATAGCAGGCTGTCACGCTTTCCGTCATTCCTGCGCTCTTGCTTTCTTGCATTCCTGCAATCTTGCTGGCAGGATAACCTGCCATCTTGAATGTGTGCCGTCAGCTCGTCCTGAAGCACGGGCAGTCTGCCTGCCTGCCAACATTCAGGGGCAAAGAACTCATCAAATTCATTTAGTTGTATAGTGGTGGCAGTGTTTGGCGTTCAGAGGCAGCATTTGGCACTGTGGTACAGTGCAACGCTATCGTAAACAGGGCTTTACTTTGTATTGTGATTTTTATTAACGGATTTATGCAAAAGTCTTTTGACATATCAGGGGGTAACGGGAACGGCATCGAGCCGTTTTTCCCTGTTACATTCAATCCGTCCCGCAGGGCGGATTTTTGTGTTCACCGGAACACGGCAAGTTGTGTTTTGAGCATCTCGGAATGATTTCCGATGCTCAAAACAACTTGCCCTTTGCAGGGGGCAGAAAACACCTTCCGAAGTCAGGGTTTTGTATGGATTTTAAAATGGATTAGTGATGAACGATAACAACAAAAAGCAATTGAAAAAGACAGGACGCCGCCCCAAAGAAGACCCGGCGACCATTCGCTATACGATTTCCTTTAACGAGCAGGAACACGCCCGTTTTCTTGCCCTTTTTGATAAATCAGGTATGCAGGTAAAGGCGCACTTTATAACGTCCTGCATCTTTGACAAGACCATAAAGACCATCCAGATTGACAAGGGAACGGTTGATTTTTATATGCGGCTGACCTCTTTTCACAGCCAGTTCCGTTCCATCGGTGTGAACTATAACCAAATTGTAAAGCTGTTGTACAAGAATTTTTCCGAGAAAAAGGCGGCTGCGTTTCTGTACAAACTGGAAAAACAGACGGCTGAAATGGCAATGCTGTGTCAGAAAATCATTCAGATTACCGAAAAATTTGAGGAAGAACACCTAAAAAAATAATGTAATAGTGATAGCGAAAATCGGAAGAAGCGGAAATTTATATGGTGCATTGGCATACAATCAGCTCAAAGTGGAGAATGAAAACGGGCAGATTTTGTTTGCCAATAAGATGATTGAAACCGCAAGCGGTCATTATTCCGTAGCACAATTAGCCCAGTCTTTTGCCCCTTACCTGATAGCCAACCGCAACACCGAAAAACATATGTTGCATATTTCGCTCAATCCTGACCCGAACGATATGGTAAGCGATGATAAGTTTAGGGAAATGGCAGAACAGTATATGCGGGAAATGGGTTATGGCGAACAGCCTTTTATCGTATTCAAACATACCGATATTGACCGCAGCCATATACACATTGTATCGGTTTGCGTGGACGAGCAGGGCAAAAAGATTTCGGACAAATTCGAGAAAATGCGGTCTATGAACGTATGCCGTGAACTGGAAAGAAAGTACCGATTGATACCCGCAACGGACAAGGAGCGCAAACAGACAGATAAGGTTTTCCGTCCGGTAGATTATCGGGCGGGCGATGTAAAAAGCCAAATCGCTTCGGTTGTTCGCCACCTGCCGAACTACTACCAGTACCAAACGTTGGGCGAATACAACGCCCTGCTTTCCCTGTTCAATATAACCGCCGAGAAAATCGAGGGCGAATTGCAGGGAGAGATGAAGCAGGGCTTAATATATATTCCGCTAAATGAAAAAGGCGAAAGAGCCGGGCATCCGTTCAAGGCTTCGCTGTTCGGAAAGAGCGCAGGGCTTCCGGCTTTGGAACTGCATTTTGCGAAATGCAAAACGGCTTTGAAAGATAGCCCCACCAAACAGACCCTAAAATCTGCCGTTACCATTGCCCTGAAAACCACGAGCGATGAACAGGCATTTAAAAAGCAGTTGGCGGAACAGGGTATTAACGTTGTGGTGCGCCGAAATGATACAGGGCGTATTTATGGCATCACATTTATAGACCACAATTCCAAAGCAGTTTGGAACGGTTCACGTTTGGCAACAGAACTTTCTGCCAACACCTTTAATGATTATTGGAACAATAACATCAAACCGAATATTAAAGAACCTGCCGTTTTACAACCCAAATTATCCACATCAAATGATGCGGATCTTCCTGCGGAAGAACCACACCATTTGTTCGACTTCTTACATACTGAAAAACACGAAGACGGTTTGATTGAAGCACTGGGCGGCTTGCTTCCCGAAGCCCAGGGCGAAGATTACGAAGAACAGGACTTTGCCAATAAAATGAAGAAGAAAAGAAAACGCCAAAGAGGTCAGAAGTAATATTCAGCCAAACACTGCCACAGAACGCCACTGGCTGCCACATTCTTAGAGCCACTCCATAGAGCCTTTAAATTCACGCCCGAACATTAAAACTTTAGATAATGCAGGGAGAAGACGATTTAAGAGGGCTTGCCAAGATAATGGCTTTTATGCGGGCAGTCAGTATTCTTTTGGTGCTGATGCACCTTTATTGGTTCTGCTACGGTTTCTTTTTAGAACGTGGTTGGACGTTGGAAGTAATCAACAAGATATTAGGCAATTTCGACCGAACGGCGGGTTTGTTTTCACACACTCTTTACACCAAAGTATTCGCTTTGGTCTTACTGGCTTTAAGCTGTTTAGGGACAAAGGGCGTAAAGAACGAAAAGATAACCTGGACTAAAATTTACGTGGCGTTGGGCGTTGGCTTTGTGCTGTTCTTCCTGAACACACCTTTGTTAAAGCTATCTCCGGCAACAGGCACATTCCTGTATATGCTTACTATCTCATTAGGTTATATCGCCTTGCTGATGGCGGGCGTATGGATGAGCCGCCTGCTTCGTACCAACCTGATGGACGACGTATTTAATAACGAGAACGAGAGCTTTCAGCAGGAAACCAAACTGATGGAAAACGAGTATTCCGTTAACCTGCCCACCAAATTTTACTACAAAGGCAAATGGAACAACGGTTGGATAAACATTGTAAATCCTTTCAGGGCATCAATCGTGTTGGGTACTCCGGGTTCAGGAAAATCTTATGCCATCGTAAATAACTACATCAAGCAGCAGATAGAGAAAGGTTTTAGTATGTATATCTACGATTTCAAATTCGACGACCTATCTACCATTGCCTACAATCATTTGCTGAAGCACAGGGATAAGTACAAAGTTCAGCCGAAATTTTACGTGATAAATTTCGACGACCCACGCAAGAGCCACCGTTGCAACCCACTCAATCCCGATTTTATGACAGACATTTCTGATGCTTACGAAGCAGCTTATACTATAATGCTAAACCTCAACAGGTCGTGGATACAGAAGCAAGGGGATTTTTTCGTGGAAAGCCCAATCATTCTTTTAGCTGCAATTATTTGGTATCTGAAAATCTATGAGGATGGCAAGTATTGTACGTTCCCTCACGCCATTGAATTACTGAATAAAAAGTATTCGGATGTATTCACGATTTTAACTTCATACCCGGATTTGGAAAATTATTTGTCGCCCTTTATGGATGCGTGGCAAGGTGGAGCGCAAGACCAGTTACAAGGACAAATCGCATCGGCAAAAATTCCGCTATCAAGGATGATTAGCCCACAACTTTACTGGGTAATGACGGGCGATGATTTTACGCTTGACATCAACAACCCGAAAGAACCTAAAATTTTGTGCGTGGGTAACAATCCCGACCGTCAAAATATTTATTCCGCAGCTTTGGGTTTATACAATTCGAGGATTGTAAAGCTGATAAACAAAAAGGGACAGCTAAAGAGTTCCGTTATCATAGATGAGTTGCCCACAATTTATTTCAGGGGACTGGACAATCTTATCGCAACGGCGAGAAGTAATAAGGTAGCGGTATGTTTGGGCTTTCAGGATTTTTCGCAATTAACAAGGGATTACGGCGACAAGGAAAGCAAGGTAATACAGAATACCGTCGGTAATATATTCAGTGGTCAGGTGGTTGGCGAAACAGCAAAAAGCCTTTCGGAACGTTTCGGTAAAGTATTACAGAAACGCCAAAGTATGACCATTAACCGCAATGATAAATCTACCTCTATTTCGACACAGTTAGACAGCCTTATTCCGGCTTCCAAAATCTCAACACTTACACAAGGTTTGTTTGTTGGTTCTGTATCAGATAACTTTGATGAACGTATCGAGCAGAAGATATTTCACGCCGAAATTGTAGTGGACAATGAAAAGGTAGCGGCAGAAAGCAAAGCCTATCAGCAAATACCGCAAATCTTATCTTTTGTAAATGAGCAGGGCGAGGATAAGATGAAGCAGGAAATAGAAAACAATTACAAGCAGATAAAATCAGACATTCTGAATATTGTTGTTAGTGAAATGGAGCGTATCAAGAATGACCCTAACTTACAGCATTTGGTGCAGAAAGAATGATTATACTAAATATTTTTGTGATTTTTCTATTAATATATTGTTAGAAGAATTAAAAGTAACAGCACCATTACGTCAACATATAAAATGCCAAATTTTAATACTCATAATTTAGCATTTGCTTAAATAAGCAAATTTACTAT
>DISB01000019.1 GCA_002421685.1 Bacteroidetes bacterium UBA6221 | reverse complement strand
TGTAAACCTTTTTCAGGACGAGTCAGACATTATCATCTCGTTAATCCGCAACCAAACAGAACTTATGAGAACCGGTATATCATTATCAAATTGCCGCATTATCACAACTTGTCCCGCTGTGGCTGGATTACCGCATTAACCATTTAACCCTATCTTTAGCAGCTCAAAAACAAGCATACGTTGTCAGCACTACTCTACTATGTCGCTCTACCTTTCCTGTACCTGGTATCCCTGCTGCCGTTCCCGGTGCTGTACCTGCTGTCCGATGGTATGTACTTCATCCTGTTTCACATACTTGGCTATAGGAAACTGGTGGTGTATACCAATATGCGCAACTCCTTCCCGGAAAAAAGCGATGAAGAGATACACCTGCTGGCAAAGAAATACTACCGCTACCTCTGCGACCTGACCCTGGAAACCTTCAAGACCCTGACCATCAGCAAAAAGGCCATGCTAAAGCACTGTCGCTTTACACCCGAAGCGCTGGCGGTGATGGATAAAATGGCTGCGGGAAACCAAAGCCTCATCCTGGTGCTCGGGCACCTGGGCAACTGGGAATGGGCGGGCAACTCCTTCAGCCTGCTGTGCAAACACCACCTGTACGTTATTTACCACCCCCTCAGCAACAAGCACTTCGACGGGCTGATGTACCGTATGCGCAGCAGGTTTGGCACAGGCCTGATACCGATGAAGGAGACTTTTAAGCAGATGTTGGCCAACCGTGGCGAACTCACCACCACCGCCTTCATCGCCGACCAGTCGCCGACAAAGGAAGGCGCGCACTGGATGACCTTTCTCAACCAGGAGACCCCTGTGTTCAAGGGCACTGAGCTCATAGCCCGGAAGATCAACTACCCGATTATTTATGGCTCTGTAAAGCGTTTAAAACGTGGCTACTACGCGGTCTCGGTAGAAGTGTTGGTTGAACAGCCCAAAGAGACGGCTGAAGGCTTTATTACCGAAACACACACCCGCCGCCTGGAGCGGGACATCATCGCCCAACCAGAGGTTTGGATATGGTCACACCGGCGATGGAAGCATAAAAAAGGTTAAAGGATATACAAATAGCTATAATGCTCATAAATTCTGATTATATTTGACTGTGCGCGAAGGTAAAAACCTCATACTGGCAACAAAGCAGTTTGCGCAGGAGAACAGGGCTAAAAGCTGGTTCGCATTACTCTCAACCCTATTGTTGCTGGTAATAGCTTTTTCAGGAACAGTATTTTTCCCCAATATCCTGGTCAGACTCGTATTCGGTACTCTTACAGGACTGCTGATGGTGCGTATGTTCATTATCTACCACGACTATCAGCACCATGCCATATTGCACCGCTCATTGCCTGCCAATATTATCATGACTGCGTTTGGCATATTCGTATTAGCCCCGCCCAGTATCTGGAAACGCTCGCACGATTACCACCATGCGCATAATTCCAAGCTATTCAGCGCCAGCATTGGCTCTTACCCCATAGCCAGCAAAAGCAAATTCCTGGCCATGACACCCGGCGAAAGACGTATTTACCTGGCCATACGGCACCCCGCAACCATTATCCTGGGGTATTTCAGTATGTTCCTGGTAGGTATGTGTTTAAGCTCTTTTATCAGTTCACCCCGCAGGCACCTGGACTCACTGCTGGCCCTGGTGCTGCACGCCACGCTTATTTCATTGACCATCACATTTGCGGGCTGGCAGACATGGTTATTCGCCATACAGGTACCGTTCCTGATTGCCAGTGCCATGGGCGCATACCTGTTTTACGCCCAGCATAATTTCCCCACTACTACCTTCAGCGGCAAAGAGGACTGGAAATACGTGGAAGCCGCCCTTGAGTCATCAAGCTATATGGTGATGAACCCGGTAATGCAGTGGTTTACCGGCAATATAGGTTTGCATCATATACACCACCTCAATTCAAGGATACCGTTTTACCGGTTGTCCGAGGCCATGCGTGCCATCCCCGAACTACAGGCAGCCAAAACCACGTCGCTGCGTCCCAAAGATGTCATGGCCTGCTTCAGGCTCAAGGTCTGGGACCCTGAATTGAACCGGATGGTCGGGTTCAAAGAGATAAGGGCGCCAAAGGCTGCTCCGGCCACTGTCAAGGCCTGATATAACACTCCGCCAACAGTAAAATCCGTAATTTTGGGGATGATGAACCGTGCATATGCCGACCTTCCGCTGCACTATGGCAAAGTACCGCCATGGTTGTATCAACGTATGGGGCTACTGGGCGGGGCTATTGTAGAAGCTATCGTACTGGAATATGGCAGGGCCGCCCTGGTGCAGAAGATAAGCGACCCGGCATGGTTTCAGTCCCTGGGCTGTGTGTTGGGTATGGACTGGCATTCCTCGGGCATTACCACATCGGTGTTGGGCTCGCTAAAACTGTCGGTCAATAAGAAGTCCGCCGAGTTGGGCGTATATATCTGCGGCGGCAAAGGCAGGCAATCCAGGGAGACCCCCAATGAACTATTGAAAATCGCCCATGCTACGGGGCTGGACGGTAATGCCCTGGTGCGCAGCAGCAGGCTGTCTGCCAAGGTAGATAATACGGCCATCCAGGATGGATACCAGGTATACCTTCATTCATTTATTCTTACCAAAGAGGGCGACTGGGCAGTGATACAGCAGGGCATGAACGACAGCAACGGTTACGCCCGCCGTTACCATTGGCACTCTCCTTCCGTCACATCTTTTGTAGAAGAGCCCCACAGCTTTATCTATGGTCGCAACCAGGGCAAAATACTTAACCTGACGGATAAGCAGGCTGCGGCAACAAGGAATGGCATCGTGAACATTACCAAAGAAAAGCCGGAACGTATTTTAAAGGAAGCTAAAAAAATACTCATGCCCGCGCATCACGAAGTCCGCGCCGGCGATGTTAACTTGAAAAGATTGGGCTCTGTGCTGGCTGCGGCGCACGAACTGGAGCATATCGACGCCGAAAGCCTGTTGTTGCTGGAAGGCGTTGGGCCGCGCACTTTGCAGTCGTTGGTGCTGGTAAGCGAGGTGATACACGGCACACCTTCCCGCTTCGACGACCCCGCGCGCTATTCATTCGCCCACGGCGGTAAAGATGGCCACCCTTTTCCCGTACCCACAAAAACCTACGACGAGACGATAGCGGTGCTGGACAATGCCATACAAAAGGCCAAACTGGGCGTGAACGATAAAAATGAAGCGATAAAAAACCTCCACAAAGCTGCCAAAAGGCTGGAACAGGACTTTGTTCCCAACAACAATTTCAACCAGCTTGTACAGAAGGAACGCGACGAATCGTGGTGGTATGGCGGCAAAACTGTGTTTGGCGACGCGAAGCCACCAGCCAAAGGCAATAGCCAACTGGAGTTGTTCTAAAAAGAAAAAGACCGCCTACGGCGGTCTTGAAAAAGGCAATCCTATCTTTATATCTTATCGTAAAACGCGCACATTTACAGCATTCATGCCTTTACGCCCTTGTTGCAATTCAAATTCAACATGGTCGTTTTCTTTAATCTGGTCTTTCAGACCGCTTACGTGCACGAATGTTTCTTCATTAGAATTATCATGCTTAATGAACCCAAATCCTTTGGACTCATTGAAGAACTTTACAGTTCCTGTTAATTTTTGACCTTCCACTTTTTTAAAAATTGAGTGTATTAATAATATGCTTAAGTAAATATAATATATTCTATCCGATATTAAAAATACAACACTATGTTAAAAGGTTATTTTTTACCCATTTTAAGAAGCATCCTGCTGTGGTCAAGGAGCGCATCCATAAAAGTAGGCTGCTCATGATAGGGCAGATTGTACTCCCGCGCCGTTTGTTTCACAATAGGCGCTATCTTCTTGTAGTGCACATGGCATATATGCGGAAAGAGGTGGTGCTCTATCTGCCTGTTGAGGCCTCCTATAAACCAGGACATGATCACGCTGCGGGGAGAGAAGTTGGCTGTAGTCTTCAGTTGGTGTACAGCCCAGTTATTTTCCATCTTCCTGCTATCGTCCGGCGTAGGAAATTCACATTCTTCCATTACGTGTGCCAACTGGAATATGGCAGATAAAGATAAACCTGCGATAAAATGCATGATGACAAAACCGATAAGCACCAGGTGCCATGGCGCACCGGTCACGAATATGGGGATGAATATAATAACCGCATAGTAAAACAGCTTATAGATGGCTACTTCTGTAAGCGCAGATGCCAACGTCTTCTTTTCTTTCTTCAGCAGGTCCAGCTTGTGGTATTCATATACCTGGCGGAAGTCCTTTATCGTAGCCCACTGCAACGTCAGCAATCCGTACAGGAACCAGGCATATAAAACCTGGAACCTGTGCATGCCGTACCATTTGGAATGAGGTGAGAAGCGCAACAACGCACCGGCATCTATATCATGATCCAGGCCCTCAATATTGGTGTAGGTATGATGCAGTATATTGTGCTGTATCTTCCAGGTGACGTGATAGCCCCCTACCAGTACTATCACTTTGCCCAGCAGTTTGTTCAGCGTCTTGTTGGTGGAATATGAACCGTGATTGGAATCGTGCATGATAGAACATCCCACGCCTACCATACCAAGACCCATTAGTACCCACATGGCCAGGAACCCGAAAGTGCTGCCGTTGAAAACGCCTGAAACCATAACGATATAAGGCGCAATGTACATCAGCAGTATCAGTATGGTCTTGGTTACCATTGACGCATTGGCATATGGCTCTATTTTATTTTCTTTAAAATAAGCGTCTATTTTTCTCTTGCAGGTATCGTAAAAGCCCTCGCCATTGCGGGGAGCAAACTTTACTAAATCCAATTTATTTATATGGGCCAATTCTTTCGTTTTTTTTGTTTGTAATAAAATGACTTAAACAACCGTAGATGGTTTACTGTTTACTTGCCTCTATTTTCTTCTTTATTTCTGCGGCTTTATCCAGCTTATTCTGGCGGGCATATATCTCGCTCATAGCGGCCAGTGCCGATTGGTAAATAAACTTATTATCGGCATCCAGTTCATTTACTTTCGGCTCGTAAGTAACATAGATTTTCTCAAGATGAGGCATTGCCTTGTCAAACAATGTATTCCTTTTAGCCTCCAGTTCTTTCCACTTTTTGTCGTCTTCGGCAGATGAACCTGTTACGGCATTCATCTGCTCGGTTACTTTGGCCGCCTGGTTGAAATATAGCACGCCCATATCGTAATGGTAGCCGATATTATCAGGGTCAGCAGCTATTGCTTTGGAAAAGCCTGCCTCTGCTTTAGCTATCAGGTCATTATAGTTAGCGGGGGCCGGCATTGATTTGCCCGCAGCATCTTTAGGAAAAGCCATGTTGGTGTATGCATTGGCCAGGTTGTACTGGTATATCGCATTATCCGGTTCAGCAGCTACTGCAGCTTCCAGCTTTTGCATCAGTTTGTCCTGTTGCTTGGTGCGTATGTAATAGTTCAGTTCCTCATTGCGCACGCTGGGATTGTTTGGGAAACGTTTTTTCGCTTCTTCTATGGTTGCCAGTTCTTTTTCCTGGTTCCCAAGTTTGCGGTATGCATCGGTCAGTATCAGGTAAATATTGGCGTTGCCCTCTATCGGGTTATTCTTCAGCTTCTCCAGTGCGGGTATTGCCTGCTCCAGTTTCTCGTTGTAAAAAGCGCTGTATGCTTCTATCACCATAGCGCCGGCGGCTACCGTATCAAAATTCTTATTGCCTGCAAAACGTTTTCCACCTTCAAGGCTATAAATCTCTGTTGCCAGCCTTGCGTTATTAAAGGCGTCTTCCCATTGCTTCTGGTTATAAGCGTTCACAGCGGTATTGTAAGACTTAAACGCACTGAACACAAGCCCCTGGTTAACCTGCTCCATTTCATAGTTCGATTTAAGCTGCGCTACTTTCATATAAGATTCAATCGCCTGTTTATCGTACCCCTTGCCTGTATATCCCGGGTCCTGCTCCATGGCCGAATATATCTGCGCACGCATCAGCCATGCTTTAGGGTCATCTTTGGTGGTCGGGTCTTTTATGGCCTGCTCAATGAAATCTACAGCTTCCTGGTATTCTTTGTTTTTCAGGCTATTGCTGGCCGATTGTATATTCTTTTTTTGCGCGTAGCCGGTCATTACTGCAAATAATGCTACTAGCGCTAACAACAACTTTTTCATTTTCTTAAACTTTATATTTTATTGTACTGAACCGGTTGCTTTTGCAGGCAACCGGCTAAAAAATTCTATTCGGCGTTTTCAGTTTCCCCGTCATTCACAGCATCGCCACTTTCCAGTTCTTCGTCTTCCTGCTCTTCTATCCGGGCTATAGCTGCTATTTCATCACCCTCATCAATATTGATGAGTTTAACGCCCTGCGTTGCACGGCCCGCTTCGCGTATATGTTCTACTTTCATGCGTATGGTGATACCCGATTTGCAGGTGATCATCAGGTCATCCTTTTCTTCTACCGCCAGCAAGCCTACCAGCGCACCTGTCTTTTCGGTAATGTTGATGGTCTTAACGCCCTTGCCGCCACGGTTGGTAATGCGGTAAGTGGTTTCCCATTCACCAGTTTCCTCATTCTTATCAGCAAAAGGTGTACGCTTACCCAATCCTTTTTCAGATACTACCAGCACCTGTTTGGTATCGTCATTGTGCGACAGGCATATCATGCCCACCACTTTATCTTGCTCATCATCCAGGTCGATACCCGAAACGCCGATAGCTCCCCTTCCGGTTGGCCTTACTTTTTCTTCTTCAAAACATATCGCCCTGCCCGATGCAACCGCCATCATGATATAATTGCTGCCATCGGTTACGGCAACGTCCAGCAACTCGTCGCCGTCCACTATAGTTATGGCGTTCACACCACTCTGGCGCGGACGGCTGAAGTCTTCCAGCTTCGTTTTTTTGATAATGCCTTTCTTCGTGCACAATACAATGTACTTCCCTTCCAGGGACGCTTTATCCTCCAGCTTCGGGATATCTATTACGGTGCGTATTTTGTCGTCAGGCGGTATTTGTATCAGGTTCTGGATGGCGCGTCCTTTGGCCGCCCTGTCACCTTCCGGCACTTCATATACTTTCAGCCAGTAGCAGCGGCCTTTTTCTGTAAAGAATAACAGGGAGTGGTGCGTAGACGCAATAAACAGGTGTTCTATATAATCTTCCTGCCTGGTGCTGCCGCCTTTCAGTCCGCGGCCGCCGCGGCGCTGGGCACGATATTCTGCCGCCGATGTACGCTTGATATAACCCAGGTGAGAAACCGTGATAACCACGTCTTCTTCCTCTATCAGGTCTTCAATGCTCATTTCATTGGCCAGGTATTGTATCTCCGATTTACGCTCGTCGCCAAATTTCTTCTGTACATCCAGCAGTTCGTCTTTGATTATCTGGTAGCGTAGCCCTTCATTACTCAGTATTTCTTTCAGGTGGGCTATCAGTTTCATGATTTCGGCATGTTCCTCACGTATCTTGTCACGCTCCATGCCGGTGAGGCGCTGCAGCCTGAGCTCCAGTACTGCTTTGGCCTGTATTTCGCTCATGCCAAATTTCTCTATTAACCCTGTCCTGGCTTCCTCGGGATTCACGGAGTTGCGTATCAGCGATATTACTTCATCCAGGTGGTCCAGCGCTATCAGGTAACCCTCCAGTATGTGTGCCCGTTTTTCAGCTTCCCGCAGTTCAAACTGCGTGCGGCGCACTACCACTTCGTGGCGGAAATGCACGAACTCTGAAACCAGGTCTTTTACGTTCAGGGTTTTCGGGCGACCATTTACCAGCGCTACATTATTGATGCCATATGAGGTCTGCAGTTCACTGAATTTATACAGGTTGTTGATAACCACCTGCGCCACAGCATCCCTGCGCAGCTCCACCACTATGCGCGTTCCTTCTTTATTCGATTCGTTGGCTACGTGCGTAATGCCTTCGATTACTTTATTATTTACAAGGTTGCCTATCTTTTCTGCCAGTGCATCCCTGCTCACCTGGTAGGGCACCTCGGTTATTACTATCTGCTCCCTGTTACCCCTTGTTGTCTCTACGTTCAGCTTTCCGCGCAGCACTACCCTGCCCCTGCCGGTATGCATGCCCTGCTTGATGCCTTCCATGCCATAGATGATACCCCCGGTCGGGAAATCCGGCGCTTTGATGTGCGTCATCAACTCATCGATGGTTATTTCGCGGTTATCGATATATGCGATACAGCCGTTGATCACTTCGGTCAGGTTGTGCGGCATCATGTTAGTGGCCATACCCACCGCTATGCCCGACGAACCATTGAGCAGTAATTGCGGTATGCGTGTTGGCATTACCGTAGGTTCCTGCAGCGAATCGTCAAAGTTCAGCGTGAAGTCAACTGTTTCCTTGTCCAGGTCTTCCATCATTCCCTCGGCCAGGCGTTGCAGCCTTGCCTCGGTATAACGCATCGCGGCGGGGCCATCCCCGTCCTGCGAACCATAGTTACCCTGGCCATCCACCAGTGTATAGCGCATGCTCCAGGGCTGCGCCATGCGCACCATGGCGTCGTAAACTGAAGTATCGCCGTGCGGGTGGTATTTACCCAGCACCTCACCCACTATACGGGCCGATTTTTTGTATGGTTTGTTGTAGTTAACACCCAGCTCGTGCATGGCATACAGCACACGGCGGTGCACGGGTTTCAGCCCGTCCCGCACATCCGGCAGTGCACGCCCCACTATCACCGACATAGAATAATCTATGTAAGCGGTTTTCATTTGTTCCTCGATGTTTACCTGGATTATTTTGTTTGCGTCATCAGCGCTACCCTGAGTATTCAGGTCCTGATTATTTTCGTCCATAATTTATCTTAAAGTGCAATGTGCAAATATAGCCAAAAAAGCCGTATTAAAGGCTTGAATGATATTCACATATACACATTTTAACATTAATCCTTTTAGGCTGAAAAACAAGGCGATATAGCCATTTGGCCGGCCACTGCGTCCGCATTTGGGTTTATACCGGATTGTGCGTATTTTTCAACTCTTATATCCAATCATGCGACAAATACTGCAAACCCACTGGCCCTGCATACTTATACTGCTCATTGCTCTCTTTATCGGTTTCGACACCTACCAGGATTTTGGAATATCTATTGATGAAGAAAGCCAAAGGGACATAGGTTATACGGCTTTTGAGTATGCCCGAGGCGAGTATCCAGGCCAATACACAGATTTCCCTTTTAGGGATCATGGTCCGGGTATGGAGTGGATATATATATTCTTTGAACGGCAATTGAACCTCGGTTCATTCAGAGATATTTTCCTCATGCGCCACCTCGTCACCTATTTGTTCTTCGCGCTGTCCGGCATTGCCCTATATGTGTGGATATACCGTGTCTTCCTCAATCGTTGGCTGGCAGCGTTTGGCCTGGCTGCGCTCCTGTTCCACCCCGTATTATTCGGTCATGCTTTCTTTAACCCTAAGGATATACCTGCCATGTCCATATTCCTTGTATCAATGGCTGTCGCACAATGGGCATTCGCCCGGCAAAAGCTATGGCCGTTTTTTATACTCGGGCTGGTTTGTGGCTATAGTACTACCATACGGCTCATGAATATTATTGTCCTGGTCCCTGTTGCCCTTTTCCTTCTTATTGACATCTTCCAGGCTGCGCGACAAAGAAGCAGCGTCGCCAGGATGATACTGGCCGGGACACTGCTTATTACCGGCACTTGTGTCACACTATATGCTTGCTGGCCTACGCTCTGGCAAGACCCCATTGCCGGCCTGCAATATGCTTACAACACCAGTGCACAATATCCCTGGAAAGGACAAATGCTGTTTGCTGGGAATTATATCCAGTCTACAAATTTGCCCTGGAGCTATATCCCTACCTGGATGTTCATTACCACCCCGGAACTATTTGTACTGGCGGGCTTAATAGGCATAGCCGTAATAGTAGTACGCCTGGTTTCTGAACCTGGGCAATTCTACAGTAATACCCCCTACCGCAGTATATTGCTCGCATTTATTTGTTTCCTCCTGCCGCTCATCCTAATCATCAGGCTCGATTCCGTATTGTACGACGGCTGGCGCCATATGTATTTCATTTACCCGGCTTTTGTAATGCTCATGATATATGGCCTGAACGAACTGCTGCAACGCCGGCAAAAAATAATCATCTGGTCGCTCTGCTGCCTGCAACTGGTATTGATAGGCAGGTTTATGGTGAAGAACCATCCTTTCGGGCATGTATATTTCAACAGTTTTGTTCCGCACGACGAGGACTACCTGCTCACACATTACGAACTGGATTATTGGGGACAAGGCCACAAACATGGCCTGGAATGGCTGGGTGAATATGATAAAAGATACAACATCAAAATCTTAAATGACCATTGGACACTTGGGGACAATCTCATGTTCCTCAATGAACATATGCACGCAAAATTCGTTCCTACCTGGAACGATACAGAAGCCGAATATTATCTTGATTTTTTCAGGACCTATCCATACCGTTTCCCCAACAAGGACTGGCCCGACGCTAAAATTATTTATGAAAAGAGGATACTTGGCAGCCCCGTGTACCGAATCGTGAAGTTGCGTTAGGGCTTCTTTAATATCGCCATCGTCAGTCGGCTTACGCATACCAGCTTATCCCGCTCGTCTTTTATCCTGATGTCCCATACATGTGTAGATGCGCCTATATGCAGTGCCGTGGCCCTGGCTGTAACTATCCCATCCTTTTTACCCCTGATGTGGTTGCAGTTGATCTCCAGTCCTACACATATCTGTTTTTCACGGTCGATGCACAGGGACGATGCCACACTGCCCACCGTCTCCGCCAGTGCGGCAGACGCCCCGCCGTGTAGTAGACCGTACGGCTGCCTTGTATTATTGTTAACGGGCATGGTCGCCTCCAGGTAATCGTCGCCTATTTCGGTGAACTTCATACCGAGCGCTTCGGCCATCGTACCGGGCGATAATTTGTTCAATTCTGTCGTTGTTGGCACCGCTTCTTTCCAAAGTCTCATATTGATCACGTCCGGTTTTTGATATGTATAAAATATTTTTTTAGGAGTAGCTAATAAATGATAAAACAATATTTACATTTGATAGGTAAAAACCCCTTATTTTTTGCAAATATATGCAGACGATCCTTGTAGTAGGTGCAGGTAAAACATCTGTTTACCTGGTTGATTATTTACTCACTCACGCGCAACGTTCAGGATGGAAAGTGATTGTAGCTGACAATAGCCTCGAAGCTATCAATGATAAAACGAATAACCATCCCGCGGCAGAAGCCCAGGTGCTGGATATTACCGACGATAAGAAAAGAGCGGCATTAGTAGCCAAATCGGATATTGTAGTTTCTTTATTACCCCCCGCGCTGCACATTTTGCTGGCCAACGATTGCCTCAAACATAAAAAGCACCTCATTACTTCTTCTTACGTTTCGCCGGAAATGAAAGAACTGGGCGCCCAGGTAAAACAGGCCGGGCTGATGTTCATGTGCGAAATGGGCCTCGACCCGGGCATAGACCATATGACGGCCAACCATATCTTACATGGCATACAAAAGGTAGCCGGCGCTATAACTTCCTTTAAATCTTTTACAGGGGGACTGGTTTCTTCAGAATCTGATACCAACCCCTGGCATTACAAGTTTAGCTGGAACCCGCGCAACGTGGTGCTGGCCGGCAGAGACGGGGCCAAATACCTGTCAAACGGAAAGATCGTTGATGTTCCTTACGAAGAGGTATTCGCACACCCGAAACGTGGCGCGAAAATAGACGGCGTTGGTCCGCTGGTGTACTACCCCAACCGCGACTCGCTGACCTATATGGAGCTCTATGACCTCCCAGACGTGAAAACTTTCCTGCGCGCCACCTATAGGTACCAGGACTTTATCAAAGGCTGGAACGTATTGGTGCAACTGGGGCTGACCGACCCTGACGATAAAGTAAAAGACAGTACCTATGCTGCCTGGGTGCGGACTAAGAACGGCTTTGACGATAAGAAACCGCTGATAAAGCAGGTTGCCGATAAAATGGGCTTGCCGGCAGATGACACCCACATCACCATGGTGGAGTGGCTGGGCATATTTGATGACGAGCCTATCAAACCTAAAAAGAACAATTCTGCCGACATATTGCTGGATGTGCTGCTGCGCAAATGGGTGCTGAAACCGGACGACAAAGACCTGGTAGTAATGCGCCACGAACTGGAATACATTCATAAGTCGAACAAAAAGACGACATTGGTGAGCACTATGGCGCTGAAGGGTGTGAATGCAAAATACTCGGCCATGGCCAAAACGGTCGGCCTGCCCATGGCAATACTTACCCGGCTGGTGCTGAACAAAAAAATAAAACCGCCACTGGGGGTATGCATACCTAATATGCCGTCGGTGTACCGCCCAGTACTGGCCGAACTGAGCGAGCACGGTATCGTGTTTAAAGAAGAGATTGATTAAATGCGTTAGCCGGACACCTGAAGTTTCAGGTACAAAGCCCCTTCGCGTTCTTCGAGTTCATATACTTTAATAGATTCCTGCGCCGGCCCGGATTTCACACCGCCTGTGACGCAATCAAACTGCGAGCCATGCCAGGGGCATTGCACTGTGCCGCATATCAGCGAGCCTCCCGCCAGCGAGCCGCCCCGGTGGGTGCAGTGGTCGTCAAAGGCTACAAAACCACGCTCCGTCTTGCCTATTACAATTCGTTTGTCTTTTACATGCACCAGTTTCATCTGGTTCAGCAGCAGTTCGGTCACCAGGGCTACTTTAATTTCTTTTTTCTCCTCGTGGTATTCTTCACTCCACTTCCCTGCGCCTGCATACCGTATATCTACGCCTATCTGGTTCCTGTGCACAAGTGTTCCGCCCATCCAGCCAGCCACTGTTAACAACGCTACACCTGCCAGTTCAGCCACCAGCATTATCCCATCCACTTGTTGCAGGTCTTGCCTATATGCCAACACAAATACAAATATTCCCAGCACCAGCACGTTCAATATCCCGTGTTTCGCTCCACGCTTTTTTGCCGAACTTTTTGGCGGTACCGTGTAGATAAAATCAACCAGCCCCGGTACTGCAGCCAGCAAGGCCCCGGCTATCCCGGCAATGTTCAGGTGCCTGCCTGTCAAGGCAAAAGCTGTGTCCCCGGTGGTAAAGGCCAGTGCGTCAAAAATCAGTGTGCCAATGAAAAATGCGATGGGAAACGCCACCAGTATGGGATGCAACGGGTGACTCTTGAAATGCGCTTTACTCCTCATGGTTTTTTTATAATGATATAAAAAAACTGTGCCTCCGGAATACAACGCCTTTTTATAAAAGAAGTAATAAACACGGTAAAATGTTTATTGATAATATATCCCGCCACAGGCCAATGTGCTGTGGCGGTAACTTTATTCAGCTCTGTCACCCGATACCTGTCATAAGTCTCCCGGAACAGGACAGGTCTGATGTACAGGCCTCTTTATTCTTACCGCTTTTACCAAATATGGCTTCGAAAATTTTGATGGCTCCATCATTGCTGCATCGCATTCTTATATGAATTATGGCCGCTGAAATAAACGTGAGGGCGCCGATGAACAAAATCGCGGCGTTGATGCTGAAAACGTCCGCAATAATACCTGTAAGAATTGCACCAATAGCATAACCCAAATCTCTCCACAGCCGGAATATGCCGATGCTTTTTGCCCTGTCCTGCGGGTGTGTATTTTCGGCTACGGTAGCCAGGAAGGTAGGATATACCATAGCAGTTCCCCAGCCAAGGATGGCCGACAATGTTATAAAATGCAGCATTGTATTTGCCCACACCAACATCACCAAAGCCAGGGCCTGCAGCAGCATTCCCGTGTACAGCATGTCTTTTTTGCAAAATTTATCCGCCATTTTGCCTGTAACTAATTGGCCTATCCCCCACACTGCCGGGTATATGGCAGTAACGATGCCTATCTCACCTATTGAGAATCCCTTTGCAGCCAGCAATAGCGGAAACAATCCCCAGGCCATACCGTCATTCAGGTTATTGACCAAACCGGCCTGGGTCACCGACCCCAGGTTCCTGTTTTTCCATGTCGTATCCCAAAAAATATGCTTTAGTTTCGGAACATTACTGGTTGTTGTTTCCTTCGCCACATGATGCCGGGTGTCTTTTACAAAAAAGATACTGCCGGCAAGACCAAGCAATACCAGCACAACGCCTGTATAAAAAGGATATGGCCTCAAACCATACTCACCTGCTATCCAGCCGGTAAGGAATGCCACTACCGCTACGGCAATATATCCTGCAAACTCATTCAGCCCCATAGCGAAGCCTCTTTGCTTTTCGCCTACCAGGTCTATCTTCATCACTACCGTGCTCGACCAGGCCAATCCCTGGTTGATGCCGAGCAGCACATTGGCCGCTATTATCCAGTTCCAGCTTGTAGCAAACATCAGTATGAAGGGAACGGGAATCCCGACAATCCACCCGGCGATTAGCAGGTTCTTTCTGCCAAACTTATTCGCCAAAGCGCCCGTGTAATAGTTGGTGATGGCCTTGACTATACCAAACACAACTATAAAGGGCATGATGGCCGTTCTGGCTGCAATGAAGAATTCCTTCTCCGCTATTTGCGGCAAGACGGAACGTTCCAGCCCCACCATACCGCCTACAAATGCGTTTATCAATACCAGCAGGAAGAACTGGTAGCGGTTTTCTTTTAAGCCTAATTTTACTTCATTGCCCATGGCTCATGCTCCGTGTTGGTGATAAAAAATATCAGTTTTGCATGGGGTATCCCTTATTTATCCAATCAACTTTTAAGTTCTTCGGCAGGTTCAGGAGTTTGGCGTTGGTAAACCTCATTTCATTCAACAGTTCGAACGCCGGCCTGATATTGGGGCAGTGATTGAAGGGGCAGCACCCGCAATAACAACATCCGTTTCTTTTGGCAACTTCTCCAGTTCCTTCTTTAGCAGGGCAAGGTTTTCCGCTTCCTGTGTCGCGCCTATGTCCACAGCACCTTTTATCTCACCCGATGGACCGATATTGAATACAACGATATCAGCGGTTTCAGATTTATTTATCTTTTCAGCCAGCGCCGCAGGCGCCATCAGTTGTTGCTCTGTCCATGGTTCTTTCTCTTCCCCTTTTTTAAACCCGGTCAATACCAGTGCAACAGTAAGTATTACTACAGGGGCAAATGTTGATTTTAGTTTCATGAAACTGATTTTATTTTTGTGAGTATATCATTTTGTCTTTCAAGGTTCTCAATTAACACTTCCCGCAACAGCTTGCATGCCTTAGCCACCTTAGGCGATGAAAGGCTGTAATAATTACAACGGCTGTCTTTCCTTACTTTCAGTACCCCGGCCTCCACCATTAGCGAAAGGTTTTGAGACAAGGTCGACTTCAACCCTCCCACCTGCTCCAGGATGTCGGAAAAACACAATTCCCCACCCTGTAGTAGCTCAACGGTTTGTACTCTTACCGGGTTGCCCAATGCCCTGCAAACTTCTGCGTGTAACTTGTATATATATCTATCGCCCATTGTTCAATTGTTCACAAATATATGAACTATTGAACAATTATTCATATAAGTAAAAAGCATAGGGAGATAAATAGTGCATTACAATTAATGCATTTACAACAATTTTACGTAATTTTACATAAATATCCGCATAACGGATACGGAAGTTCTTTGCTTATTAGTCACCTTCAGAAAACTGCAAACACGGTATAAGGAGTTCGGGAATGCTGCAAGCCGGCAGTACGGGTCAACATCCATTAACCCCGCCCTTCTGGGTGGGGAAGGTGAATTGACAATACTGGCTTTAGCCCTGCCGGGAGCGTTCTCACAACAACAATTGTTTCCAAAAAAATTAATTTCGAAATCATGGAAACATTTGGGAACAAAATTGGCAACGCATTAATTAACAATGAGTTACACTTTATTTAGCTATATATAAGGTAGCATTTAGAACAAAAATTGTTCCCGGAACACAATAACCTGTGGCATCGGCAAAGTCAAATCCTCCGCAGTAGTTCCAAATCAAATTCCTCCAAACTGGTCAGTTTGGCATCGGCCAGTACAAATTCGGGCTTGTGGTAATGCAGCACGTCCGGCACGATGATGACCTTCATCCTGGCGGCCTTTCCGGCCAGCAACCCGTTCAGCGAATCTTCCAAAACAACGGTTTGCAAAGGATGCGCCCCCAATTCTTTGGCCGCATGAAGGAATACTGCGGGGTGAGGCTTGCCCAGTTCCACCAAATCTGCAGAAATGATAGTATCGAAATAATCCTTCAACCCGAAATGCCCTACCAGTTCATCTATCATGCGCATGGGCGATGAAGAGGCCAGACCAACTTTTATATTATTCGCCCGCAGCAGTTCCAGGGCATATACTGCACCCGGCAATACTTTGCCCCGCTCTTTGGAGCAGTAGATAATATCGTCCAGTATCTCATCGGCCACCTGCTGGCTGGTGCTGCCTTCCCAGGGGTATTTGTGGCCCCAATAGTCGGTCACCTCATATATGCGCAAGCCAGTGGTTTCCTTGAATTTATCGGCGGTAATAGGTATCTTGTGATTTCCGGCTACACGCAGCATACATTCGCCCCACAAAGGCTCGGTATCCAGCAACAGGCCGTCCATATCAAACAAAACAGTATTTATCATTCCCGGAAATTTGTGCAAAAATGCATAAACGAGGTTAGATTCCGGGGGATTTTATTTTTATTAAGACATTTAAACCGACTGCCATAACACATGAAACATTATTTTTGCAATCAAAATTTAATAATCTATATCTATGAGGCTTAAAGCTTTTTTACCACTGTTGATAGGCGCTGGCCTGTTGACACAGGATGCCGCTGCGAAGGGCAACATCAAATACACGGAATATGACCTGCCCAACGGGTTGCACGTTATCCTGCACGAAGACCACTCTACACCCATTGTAGCCGTATCGGTAATGTACCATGTCGGCTCAAAAAATGAGCATCCCGAACGTACGGGCTTCGCGCACTTCTTCGAGCACCTGTTGTTTGAAGGCAGTGAGAACATCGAGCGGGGCGAATTTATGAAACTGGTGCAGAGCGCCGGCGGGCAAATCAATGCCAACACTTCGCAGGACCGTACATTCTACTACGAAGTGCTGCCTTCCAACCAGTTGGAACTGGCACTGTGGATGGAATCGGAGCGCCTGCTGCACGCCAAAATAGACGAAGTGGGCGTGGAAACACAGCGCAAAGTGGTGAAAGAAGAAAAGAAGCAGCGTTATGACAATACACCTTATGGGCAAATACTGAACGTGGTGTATGAGAACGCTTATACCAAACACCCCTACCGCTGGTCGCCCATAGGCAAAGAGCAATATATAGACCAGGCGAAGATCACCGAGTTCATGGATTTTTACAAAACCTTCTATGTGCCCAACAATGCTACCCTGGCCATAGGCGGCGATATAGACATCAAAGCCGCCAAGGCGATGATAGAAAAATACTTTGGCGATATACCCAAAGGCACCAAACCTATCCCCCGCCCTACCGAAGTAGAGCCTAAGCAAACTGAAGAAAAGCGTGTGGAGTTTTATGATAACGTTCAGTTGCCGGCCGTGGTGATAGCTTATCACACCCCCGAAATGGGCACCGACGACTGGTACGCGCTTTCATTGCTCACGCAGATGCTATCGCAGGGGCAGAGCTCCCGTTTCCAGAAAGAACTGGTAGACAAACAGCAGAAAGGGCTTGCAGTAGGTGCGTTCATGATACCTAACGAAGACCCCGGCGTGGCTTTCATGTATGGCATTACCAACATGGGCGTAGAGCCAAAAGTGATGGAAGAAGCTATGCTGGCTGAAATAGAAAAAGTAAAAACAGGTACCATCAGCGATGAAGAATTTCAGAAGCTGCGCAACCAGGCCGAGAATGATTTCGTAAGCCAGAACCAGCGCGTGGTAGGCGTTGTGGAAAACCTGGCCACTTACCATACTTATTTTGGCAATGCCGACCTCATCAATACCGAACTGGAACGTTATACCAAACTGACCAAAGAAGACCTGAAGCGTGTTGCCAACAAATATTTCACGAAAGACAACAGGCTTGTAGTTTATTACCTGCCCAAATCTGAACAAAAGAAAGGTTAATCAAACATCATTAAAAAACAGCGCCAATACTCAATATAAAATATGAAAAAGTTATCACTCCTTATATTAACAATAGCTCTCGCGGTATCAACATTCGCGCAGAAGCTGGACCGCAGCAAGCGCCCCGAACCGGGCCCTGCTCCCGAAATACAACTGGGTAAAACCGAAAGTTTCGTATTGCCCAACGGCCTGAAGGTGTTCGTAGTGGAAAACCACAAGCTGCCCTTGGTAACCGCCAGCATACAGTTTGACGTGTACCCCGAACTGGAAGGCGACATGGCCGGCTACAGCGAATTCCTGTCCGAACTGTTGACATCCGGAACTAAAACGCGCAGTAAGGACCAGTTGAACGAACAGATAGACTTTATAGGTGCCCGCCTGAGCGCTACCTCACGCAGCATGTACGGCCAAAGCCTGAAAAAGCATAACGAGAAACTACTGGAGCTGATGGCTGATATAGCCACGAATGCGGACTTCAAAGCGGAAGAACTGGAAAAAGTACGCAAACGTATGCTCTCCGGCCTGCAGGCTGCAAAAAATGAGCCTGATGCCATGCTGGAAAATGTGGCATCGGTTATTAACTACGGCAAAGACCACCCCTATGGCGAAGTAGCTAATGAAGAGACCGTTAAAAATGTCACACTTGACAAATGCAATGAGTATTACAATACATATTACCGCCCCAACGTGGCATATATGGCCATAGTAGGTGATATTACCGTTAAAGAAGCAAAGCCGCTGATAGAAAAATACTTCGGCAACTGGAAGAAGGCCGATGTGCCCAAGGCAAAATATCCTGACCCCAAGGCGCCGGCAACTACCCATGTTGCACTGTCTCCCCGCGAGGAATCGGTACAGAGCGTAGTGAACGTAACATACCCGGTAGACCTGAAACCCGGCCACCCGGACGTGATAAAAGCAAAAGTAGCCAATGCAGTATTGGGCGGTGGCTCTATGGGCCGCCTGTTTATGAACCTGCGCGAGAAACATGCATGGACTTATGGTTCCTACTCCTCTATTTCGCAGGATGAACTGGAAGGCAACTTCACTGCTTATGCACAATGCCGCAATGCCGTGACCGACAGCTCGGTAGACGAAATACTGAAGGAAATGAAGCGCATGCGCGACGAAGAAGTATCGAAAGAAGTATTGCAGGAACAGATCACCTATATGTCCGGCGGTTTTGCCATAGGCCTTGAAAATCCCCAGACCGTGGCACAATACGCTATCAACATCGAGCGTTTCAACATGCCTAAAGATTACTACACCAATTACCTGAAAAACCTGGCAGCGGTAACGTCGAAGGATGTACAGGAAATTTCGCGTAAGTACATCAACCCCAACGCGGCGCATATCGTAGTGGTAGGCAGCAAGAGCGAAGTGGCTGATAAACTGAAGCGCTTCGACGCCGATGGCAAAATCACTTACTACGATAACTACGGCAATGAAATAAAAGAGACAGCCCAGGTGGCAGCACCCGCAGGCATCACTGCCGATGAAGTGTATAAAAACTACATCAAAGCCATCGGTGGAGAGAAAACCATCAAATCTATTAAGGACATCAAAACCGTAAGTAACGGCGCTGTTTCTGTAGCCGGCCAGGAAATTCCCATCAAGATAACCGAGATGAAGAAGGCCCCGGCTAAATCAGCCCAGATAGTTGAAGGCATGGGTATGGTGCTGAACAAACAGGTGTACGACGGCACTACTGGCTATATGGAAGGTGGCGGACAAAAGATGCCCCTCACCGATGACCTGTTGGAAAAAGCCAAACAGGAAGCTGATATTTATGCTGAACTTACGCCCGAAAAATATGGTATTAAGCGCGAGCTGAAAGGCATGGAAAAAGTGAATGGGGCCGACGCTTACAAAGTAGAAGCTACTGACAAAGGCGGGGCGAAAACCATAGAGTATTACGATGCCGGCACCGGTTACCTCGTGAAGCAAAGTTCAGCCGAAGAAGGTACCGTGGAATACAGCGACTACAAAGATGCAGGTAATGGTTATTTTATTCCGCACAAAGTAAGCATCAATGCACAGGGCCAGGTTATCACTGCCAATGTTGAATCAGTGGATATCAACAAAGGTATAGACGATAGCAACTTCCAATAATAGAAATTCAACTTTTATAACAAAGCCCCCGGACATCGGGGGCTTTGTTATTTCTGCTAGTCTATTTCTTGCTGCACTTTCTTCGGCAGTTTTGCTTTCACCAGTTCATAAGCCTTTTGCAGGTATTCCTTCCACTCAGCTTGCTTCAGCGCGCTGCGCTTCTGCACAGCTACCCATTGGTTGCGGGCAAAGTACGGCGCCTGTATGATGTGCTCGCGTTCGGTAAGCAACGCGAAATCTTCCGGTGATACTTTAAAACTCACCTGGTCGTTATCATTAAAACCCGTGATGCAAAACATCTTTTCTGCCACCATGAAGCAAAGATGGTCTTCCCATTTTATGCCTTCGTGTACGCCTTTGAGGGTGCCGCAGAACTCCTGCATTTTTTCCGTAGTCATACTACAAAAATAGTAAAGCGGGACGATTGCCCCGCTTTACCCTATTACCTTATTAACTTATTAACCTGGCACCCTACCTTATCAACCACCTCATACCCGCATATATATTCCTGCCCATTACCGGCCCCCATATCATGGAAGCATCAAAGCCGATACCGAAAGGATTGTTTGAGCCCATGATAGGCATATCCTGCATATAATTGGTCAGGTTTTCACCTCCCACATATACTTCAAACACTTCATTCCATGTTTTGCTTATCTGCGCATTCATCTGGATGTACGAAGGCGATTGGTATTCAGGCGAAGTACCGCCGGTTACATGATCGTGCAGGGAAGCCACACGTTTCGTGCCCACCCAGTTGATGGTATAGTCAAAGCGCCATGTGTTCCTTGTTTCATACGCAATGTTGGCAAATGCCCTGTGCTTAGCCACCAGCGGACGTTCTTTCAACAGCCCACCGTAAGTAGTTTTTACATCGTACCACCTGTAAGCCAGCCTTACATCCAGGTTCAGCACTGGCTCATAGTCAAACTGGCCCTGCAGGCTGTTGGCAAAGGACATACCGTTCAGGTTGTAGAAGCGTACTGAATGTGCATCCTCTACATCTACCACCACCTGGTTTTCGAAGTTGGTATAGTAATAGTCGGCAGAAAAAGCCCCGTCGCGGTAGTTCAGCCTGAACTTTTGGGTCAGGTTCAGTCCGTAGTTCCATGCTACCTCCGGCTTCAGCCCGTAGGGCAATGACGGGTCTGTGCCATACACCAGGAAGTTACGCGCCGATGCCATATAGCCGATGTTCTCTGCCAGTATATTGGCGGTACGCTGCGCCCTGCCTATAGAGCCGCGGATGGCGGTGCGCTCCCAGGGTGCGTAGCGCATATGCAGCCTCGGCGTTACAAATGCGCCGAACAGGTTATGATAATCTGCCCTCAGTCCGCCTATCACGTTGAACTTGGTGAGATAATTATACGAGTACTCTGCAAAAGCACCGGGCACCACTTCGTTGCGGGTAAATGCCTTGTTTTCAAAACGCTCATTGTAGTTATCCACCATAGTGCTCAGCCCGGTCTTCAACTGGTGGTTGGTATTACCCAGTATGGTCTGGAATATCCAGTTGGCATAAAAGGTATTTTGTGTAGCATCATAGTTGCGCAGGCCATACAAGGCCCCTTGCTTGTGGTGCACTCCCGACAGCTGCAATCCCGTACTGGTCCCGGGTTTCTGCGGAAACACTTTCCCTATCTTCGCCCAGCCTTCCACACGCTTAGTGTTCATCCTGAACCCCCAGGGGTTGCCCGCCACCTGTTCAGTACCTTCATTAAAGTCTAATTGACCGCCTGTCTGGTCAAGCTGAACCACCTTCACACCAGCCTGTATTTCCAGCCCCTTAGGGCCGAAGTAGAACCACCTGTTGAGGCCGACAAACTGGCTGTTGAGTGGCTGGTCCATAAAGCCGTCATTGTTCTGGTCAACACGCAGCCACCTGCCGCTGCCATGCAGCATCAGGTTGGTGGACAGGTTTTCGTTGAACTCCTTCCTGTACACCAGGTTGCCTTCTGAGCGGCCCTGGTAATTTTGGTACAGGTTGATGTGTGCTTTTGGCTCTTTATCTTCGAAAGGCTTGCGCAGCTCTATGTTCAACTGGCCTGCCACGCTTTCATAACCGTTCACCACGCTGCCTGTGCCCTTGCTCAGTTGCATGCCTTCTATCCAGCTACCGGGTGTGTATGTCAACCCCGTTATGGCCGAGAGCCCCCGCACATCGGGAATATTTTCCCTGGTGATTAATGTATAAGGCCCTGCCAGCCCCAGCATCTGAATTTGCTTATAGCCCGATACTGCATCGGTAAACGCCACGTCAATAGACGGAGTGGTTTCAAAACTCTCGCTCAGGTTGCAGCAGGCCGCCTTAAGCAGTTCCCGCTCGCTGATGAGCTCAGTTTTGCGTGTATCCAGCAGGCCTATTTCATTACCTTTTTTGCGGTAAGTGATTTCTACTTCCTTCAGTTGCTTCACCGTCCTCAGCGTGGTAGAAACATTATTAGGGCCTTTTTTCAGGGCCACGGTATCCGGCACATAACCCTGCTGTTCAAAGACGATTGATTGCGCATCTTCCGGCACCTGTAGCCTGTATGTGCCATCGCCGTCCGTTTGCGTGCCTATGCTGTGCCCGGGTATTTTTACGATAACGCCCGGTATGGGTTGTTTCTCTCCTTTTATTTCTTCAAATACGGTGCCGTACACCTGCCTGTCTTGTGCATAAGTAAGTGTTCCACTTATGAGCAGCACAAACAGCAACAGCACTTTTGTGATGTTTTCCTGTTTCATTGCAGTGCTGTTTTAGTGTTCGCATTTGCCGGTGCGGTAGTTGCAGCACTCGGGCAGTTTACTGTAGGCTTCTTCAGATGCCGTTGTTGTCTCCGAATCGTGGCCGGCTGCGGCTACGCTTTTCAGTATTTCATCCGCAGAGGTTTTTGATGGTTTGTACGTAACGGCCAGCATCTTGGTTTCTTTGTTCCATTCCGCCAGTTTCACACCTTTTACATACGCGGCTTTTTCTATGCGTTTTTTGCACATGCCGCAGTTGCCGCTCACCAGTAGCGTATCAGTTTTTATGTCCTTGCCATTTTCCTGTGCAGGCGCTGCTGCAGACAAGAAGATAAACGATAAGAATACTATTAAATTTTTCATTACGGTTTTATTTAAAAAGTTTTAGATTAATGATTGTCAGAAAATCACTAAAACTTTAGCCGTAATAAGTAAGGCTGGAATTGAGTTGATACAAAGGAATATTCTGCCATAACCCTGGTGGTGCGTTAGGGCTGTATTGTAAGGTGCTGGTTTTGTACAGGTCTATACATTCAATGCACTCAGCATGGTGCTGCGGCAGGTCAGCCGGTATATCAATAAATTTAAAGAACGTTTGAGGGGCTGTGTTCTGGTCGTCCATCACCTTGGCTACCACCACTTCATCCTTGCAGCAGCCATCCTCCATATTTGCTTCTTGCTCATCGTCGCAGGCATCGTCTGCGCAACCTCCGCCATCGGTGTACAGCGTCCACGACTCCAGCTCCTGCCCGCAATAGTGCAGTTGTATCAGCACTCCCGACACGGCGGTGAGATAGACAAAGAGCAACGGTATGACGAATAAGCGTTTCAAAATCTGTTACAAATATAGCTTATCGGCTGTTAACGAAACAAAAAAACTGCTTATATAATTATGAGGAAGTTTTATATTATTCCGTACGCCCTCTGTCATGGCGCGGAGCGCAGCGACAAAACCTCCGCGTCTTTGCGTCTCTGCGGTTTAAACTTATATTTATACCATGATTAACCCCTTCAACACAGGTGATACCAAAGAATACGGCCACACGGTAACAGAGGCGGACAGGGCTGAATTTGAGAGCGGCACGGTGCATCATGTCTATTCCACCTTTGCACTGGCACGCGATGCCGAATGGGCGGGCAGGCTTTTTGTGCTGGAAATGAAAGAAGCCGATGAAGAGGGTATTGGCACGGGCATTACCGTTACCCACCACTCACCCGCCCTTATGGGCCAGGAGGTCGTATTTACCGCCACCCTCACCGAGGTAATTAAAAACGAAGTGGTAGTTGACTATACCGCCCACGTAGGCGACCGCTTAATAGCCAGCGGAAAAACCTGGCAGAAGATATTGAAGCGGGAGAAGATTGAGCGGTTATTTGAGGGGTTCAGGTAAGCCAGCTTTTTATAAATTCAGATATCTACCTATTTCCATTTCTAAGTGTTCCTCTTTAAAAGAAACGTGTACATTTTTCTTTCTAAGCAGCTTTACCAAATCAGCTACTTTGCTATACTGTGAAACATCATATTTCGTTTTCTTAGCCATGCCATCAATTTCAAAAACAAGCGTTACAATGACATTGACATAAGTCGTTGTGTATATCTGTTCAAAATATACCATTTTCAAATCGTTATACCGACATGAGAAATTATTTTTTCTAAGGATGCTACTATTCACCACTACAATTTCGTCCTTAAAAATTATATTTCTTCGGGAGATGATTTTAAACAGAATAAATAAAGCAGCAACAACTCCAAGTGTAATTAATATCTCCTTTGTTAGAATATATGTTGTAACCCCCGCTATTAACAATAAGAGCAAGAACTGAAATCGATCTTCATAGTTAAATTTCATTGCAATGAATTGCTTAATAAAGAATTACTTCTGTATCGCCCTCTCCACAATACCCACTAACTTCACCGCCCATACCCTGTACTCCTTACCCGAGTAGTGCAGTTTATCTTCTACCAAATAGCTTCCATCCATACCATGTTCACGGGTGTTTTGGGTTATTTCCAGCCAGTGGCAGTTGTGTGCTTTGGTTATTGCTTCTTTTGCATTGTTGTAGGCATCTATCTCTTGTGCAATCTTCGGTGTGTCCCTGCCCTCGGCAAAGGGTGTAACTCCCCAGTCGGGAATAGACAATACAAATACCCGTTCCGGCTTACCACCCGCAAAGCCGATAGCCTGTTGTAATAATGCCGTGTACTCTTCGCGGTAATTCTCCACCGTACGGCCACGGTACTGGTTGTTCACCCCTATCAGCAGCGTAACAAAAGAATAAGTACCTGTGATATTTTTCTCTTTGATAGCGGCAGCCAGTTCGTCGGTAGTCCACCCTGTCACGGCTATTATTTCAGGCTCTGCGGTGGGTAAGCCTTCTTTATTCAGCATAGCTACCAACTGGTGCGGAAAATTATCTGCTGCTGGCACCTGTTCGCCAATGGTATATGAATCGCCTAAAGCCAGGTATGTGTGCATGGTAGTTGTATTTGTCTGCGCCAAAGATGTTGCAGAAAAGAATAAGATGCAAATGGAGGTTAAAATGTCCTTACACATTATACATTTCAATTGCCACGTCCTTCAGGGCGTGGATGATTGTTCCAAAAAATCAGGCTTTAGCCAAAATTTGATTATTTGGCTAAAGCCTGCTCTTACTTCCTATTCCCCCGGCTTGAAAGTTGGGGCTATTGATACGGTGTTAAGCTACAAATACGGTCTTCACATTGGTAAACTCCCGTATACCAAATATACTCAATTCCCTGCCATAACCACTCTGCTTAATGCCACCAAAGGGCAACCGTGGGTCGGAATGTACAAATGCATTCACAAAGCAATTGCCCGCCTGCAGTTGGGTAGCAGCTATCTTTTCAGCCTTCTTCACATTCCTGGAGAATATGCCCCCACCCAGCCCATAGATGCTATCGTTGGCCAGTTGTATGGCATGTGCTTCATCTTTAGCTTCTATTATTGCAGCCACGGGGCCAAAAAGTTCTTCGTCGTATGCGGGCATACCTTTCTTTACATTGGTCAGCACCGTAGGCGGATAGTAAGCGCCATCACCCTCGGGTATATACCCACCGCAGAGCAGTTTGGCGCCTTTTGCAATGCTCTCCGTCACTTGTTTATGCAAGTCATCGCGCAGGTCGACACGTGCCTGTGGGCCTATGCGGTTGGATTTATCCATCGGGTCGCCCCAGGTAGATGCCTCCATCTGTGCAGTCACCTTCGCCTCAAATTCCTTGCGTACTTTTTTATCCACTATAAACCGCTTGGCGCATACACAGCTTTGCCCCGAATTGTACAGCCTGCCCCTTACACATATATCCACCGCGTATTCCATATCCGCATCTTCCAGCACTATGTATGCATCGCTGCCACCCAGTTCCAGCACCTGCTTTTTGATATGCGCTGCCGCTACAGCCGCTACTTTCTTACCAGCCACTGTGCTACCTGTCAACGTTACCGCTGCAATGGCGGGATGTTTGATAACCGGCTCTACCTGTGCGCCAGGCACTACCAGGGTATGAAACAACCCCTTAGGCGCACCTGCGTCTTTCAGTATCTTTTCTATTGCTTTGGCACAACCGCTTACATTCGATGCATGTTTCAGCACCATGGTATTACCCGCCATCAGTATCGGCCCCATAGCGCGGAACACCTGCCAGTACGGGAAGTTCCAGGGCATGATAGCCAGCACCACACCCAGCGGCTGGTACGATACATAACTCTTGCGGGCTTCCGTTTCCACTATTTCATCGGCCAAAAACTTCGCGCCGTTCTCCGCATAAAATTTCATATTCAGCGCACACTTCTCTACTTCTGCTATACTTTGCGCTATGGGTTTGCCCATCTCGGCAGTAGCCAGTTCAGCTAGCTTTTGCTTGTCCTTAAGTATTTGCGCTGCTATTTTCTTCAATACAGCAGCCCGCTCTTTAAACGATGTAGTACGCCATGCTTCAAAAGCCTTTTCGGCAGCCTTCAGGCTCTTCTCTATTTTCTTGTCATCGTCTATTGTATAGGTGGCTATTAACTTGCCCGTAGCGGGATTGATGGAACTAACCGTATTGCTCATAACAGTCTTGATTTTCTGGTGGTAAAACTACGCTTATGCACAATAATAAAACGTGGTAAAACATAAAGCTTAACGATACAGCTATAAGTTTAACATTACCGAAACTTCCTGCTACCGAATAAACTGCCTGATATAAAACAGCAGGTACGGCACATTCACCTGCTCTATGGGATGGTGTGTATTGGGCAGCATACCCATCTGTGCATTGGGCAATGTTTTATATACCTGTAGGGTTTCATCCAGGGTTATCATCTTATCCCTGTCGCCCAGTAGTATCATACACGGATTTTCTATCGTGGTATAGTCATCCGGTTTCAGCGGATTGTCCTGCCCCATGCTGTTGAGCATAGTTATTGTTTTGCTCAATACTTCTTTCCAGTCGTTAGGTGCATGGCGTTTTTGCAGTGCTGCGGCAAAGGCGGGCAGTTTCTCTTCTATTTTGCCGGCATCCAGCATTTTCGTTTCCTTAGCGGCTGTTGCCTCATCCCAATAAAATTTGGTAGCTAACGTCACTATCTCATCTACTCTTTCAGGATGGTGTTTAGCCAGGTACATGGCCACATACCCACCCATACTATACCCGAATATGGATACTTTTCCCAGGCCTTCTTTATCTAAAAACGCCAGCACTTCCTGCGCGAACAACGGTATAGAAAAAGGCTCTGCGGGAAAAGGGTTTCCCCCATGCCCGCTAAAGTCGAGTGTATACACTTTGTAGTTATCACTCAGTTCTTCGGCTATTTGTACCAGTTGGTCTGATGCGCCTATAGCGCCATGCAGCAGCAGCAATGGTTGCATATTGATAAGTTATCCCGCAAAATAAAAAAAAGCAGCCTTACGGGGCTGCTTAATATTACAACGAGAGAGACAATGCTTATTCTTGAGTGGCGGTATAAACCACATCTACTGCGTAGGTACCTGCAGGGTAAGCAAAACCGGGGGTAGCTTTATACTTCACGCTGAAAGTCTGGTTGCCACCGCGGTCAGCGCCTGTCAGCAGGTTTTGGTTGCTTGAAGTTAAAGTAGCGTAGTTGCTGAAAGAACCTGCGATATCGCCGCCTGTACCGTTAGCTGTTACTTTTACAGCCAGTACACCTTCTACCGGCATTTCAGGCGCTGGTGTAGTGTTACCTGTATAAGAGAACTCATCATTATTAGCCTTTACAGCTACAGAGAAGTTTTTGTTAGAACGTACTTTCAGTTCCTGCGCATCGCTCTCAACACCGTTGGCGTAGTCGTTTACAGTTGTGAAAGGGATGGTAACATCGGCACCGGTTGCGCTGCTGTTTCCGGTAAAAGTGATTTCGATAGCGTTGCTCAGTACCAGGTTGGTAGTCTGAGAAGCAGAGCTTGACTGGTTAGACTGGTTTTGAGCGTTAGCTGCGAAACCGATTGTTGCGAAAGTTGCGATTGCGATGATCTTTTTCATTTTGTTTGTTTTTTTTAGTTGGTTAGATTGATTGATTTGTTTGTTTGCTTGCCCGCCGTCGGCGGTGGTTTGTTTGCGTCTCAATGACAACACAAAGATGCGGCGGCGATTCACATATGGGAAGTTTTTGTGAACGGTTAACCACTGCTTTGCAACCCGTTCACAATCCGTTAACAAGTGTTTTTTTCATAAATTCTGGCTGAAATGCAGGTTACATCAACATTTCAGGCCAACAGGTGTTACCATAAAAAGCATGATATGTTAACTATGACCAGGCAGTCCGTTATTACCGCAATATTGATTTCAGCCCTTGCCGTACCGGTAATGGGGTGTAGGAATAAGGACCTGAACCAAGTGGATGAACCCATTGTATCGGCTATTAAAGTGCCCGCAGGCTTTAAAGTGCGCATATGGGCCGATGAGGTGGAAAATGCCCGTTCCCTGGCCCTGGGCGATAAAGGCACCGTATTCGTAGGCAACAGGAAGGATGATAAAGTATATGCACTGGTAGATGAAAACAGCGACGGCAAGGCGGATAAGAAATATACTATAGCCTCCGGGCTGAACATGCCCAATGGCGTGGCATTCAAAAACGGCGCGCTCTACGTGGCAGAAGTAAACAGGATATGGCGCTTCGATAATATAGAGGACAACTTAAGCAACCCGCCCGAAAAAATACTTGTCAGCGAGAACTACCCCACAGATAAACACCACGGCTGGAAGTACATAGCCTTCGGCCCCGATGGAAAACTCTATGTGCCGGTTGGCGCGCCCTGCAATATTTGCAACGACGCGGAGAAAGACCCGCGTTACGCATCCATAACACGCATGAATGCAGACGGCAGCGGCTTTGAGATATTCGCTCACGGCATACGCAATACAGTAGGCTTTGCATGGCATCCCGGTACAAACGAATTGTGGTTTACAGAGAACGGCGGGGATAATATGGGCGATGATGTTCCGGCCGACGAATTGAATGTAGCACCGCAGCCCGGTATGCATTTCGGTTATCCCTACTGCCACGCGGGCGACATCCCCGACCCCAAATTCGGTGAAAACCATACCTGTGACAATTATATAAAGCCGATACAAAAGCTGGCGCCGCATACAGCCGCATTAGGCATGAAGTTCTATACGGGAAAGATGTTCCCCGCAGAATACAGGAACCAGGCCTTTATAGCCGAACATGGTTCATGGAACCGAAGTGAACCCATCGGTTACCGCGTAACGCTGGTTAAGCTGAACGGCAACCAGGCGGTAAGCTACACACCATTTGCCGAAGGCTGGCTGAAGGACGGAGAGGCGTGGGGCCGCCCGGTAGATGTATTGCAGTTGCCGGATGGCTCGCTCCTGGTCAGCGATGATTTTGCCAATTGCATCTACCGCATTACTTACGAGCCGTAGCGCAAATGTGAAAATAATCTAAAACGGCCTGTTTAACAGATTCTTGTGACAAACTGGAACTGATATTGGTTTATTTCGGTTAAACCAATATAGATTATGAGCAGGTTAAAAAGATTATCGGGGGTTGTGGTGCTGGTTACAGCATTGCTCGTATTGGGCGCCCCGGCCAATAAAGTTCAGGCCCAACCAGGTGTTTCCGTATCGTTCCAGATGTTTTATAATAGCCTGCAACCATACGGGCAATGGATAGACTACCCGCAACATGGTTATGTATGGGTGCCGGATGTGGACAGGGATTTCCGTCCGTATTATTCCAACGGGCATTGGGTAATGACCGAATATGGTAACACATGGGTTTCCGATTACGACTGGGGATGGGCTCCGTTCCACTATGGTAACTGGACCTACGATGAATATTACGGATGGATATGGGTGCCGGGCACAACATGGGCGCCCGCATGGGTAAGCTGGCGCAACGGCGGCGGTTATTATGGCTGGGCCCCGATAGCGCCGGGCATCAGCATCAATGTTGCCGTTGGCTCGTACCGCTGCAGCCCCGATTGGTGGGTGTTCGTACCGCAAAGGCATATATATTATACCGGTGGCTACCACAACCACTGGCGAGGCCCCAGGTACAATACGACCATCATCAACAATACGACCATTATTAACAATACTTATATTAATAACAACCAGCGTTATGTATATGGCCCGCGCAGCCAGGAGATACAAAGGGCTACCGGCCAGCGCGTGAGGACATACGGTGTGCGCACCAGCAACAATCCCGGCAGGTCGCAAGTGCGGGGCAATACCCTGAACGTGTACCGCCCCAATGTGGAAAGAAGGAACAGCGAACGTCCGGAACGTTATGTAGCTGCAAACGAACGCAGGGGTGCAAACCCGCGGATGACCGAGCAAGCTGCCAGGGGTAATGACAGGGCGGTGAGCCCGGCCAGGGCCGAACGCGGAAATCCGGCGAGGTCTTCAGAAGTGCAGCGCGTAGAGCCGCGTACCGGGGCATCAAGGCCACAACGTGAAGCCACTGTTTCGCGCGGAAGAGATAATAATATGCCATCGCGCGGCGAACGCACCATGCCGGAAGCCCGTGTACGCAATACACCGCAGCAGCAGGAGCGGATAACAGAGCGCAGGCAGGAAGCATGGCAGCAGCAACGCAATGAACCTGCAAAGCAACAACCGCAAATGAACAGGAATAACGACATACAGCGCGAGAGGCCACAGTACAACAACCGTAGTGTGGAACGTGCCAGGCCGCAGCCGCAACAAAGAATGGAACACCAGCGTGCAGAACCAATGCAGCGCCAGGCCCCGCAGAGGAGTATGCAACGGCCGGAACCTGCACAACGCGCGCAGCCTATGCAACAGCATTCAGCGCCGCAGAGAAACATGCAGCGGGCGGAACCTCAACGCTCACAGCCTGCACAACGCGGTGGCGGCAGTATGCAAAGACATTCGAATGATAACAATGCTAACAGGGGAGCGAGAGGAAGAAGTGAAAGGTAGTGGTTTGTTTTTAGATGTATAGTGTGTGTTTTGCCCGTCCCGGTCTTTTGCCGGGGCGGGTTTTTGTTTTACCATGCCAGCGCGCTGGCGCCCAGTATGGCGGCATCCGCTTCGGGCAGGGACGATGGTAGTATCGCTACCGTACCCCTGAACACGTTCAGCAGGTTCTCTTCCATATACTTCCTTACGGGCCTGAAGAGTAATTCACCCGATTTGGCTAAGCCCCCAAACAGGATAATAGCTTGCGGGGATGTAATAGCTACTGCATTAGCCAATGCCTGACCCAGTATCATACCTGTATATTCAAATATTTCTATCGCCAGTTCATCACCTGCATCTGCCGCCTCGTGTATATATTTTGCTGTCATGGGCCCTTTGGCATCGCGCAGCAGCGATGATTCCGTTCTTTGTTCCAGCCATTCATTGGCGGTTATCACTATGCCCGTGGCCGAACAGTAGCGCTCCATACATCCCCGCTTACCGCAGCCGCACAATCTGCCGTTATGCTCCACCGTCACATGCCCGAGCTCGCCTGCAAAGCCTGTGTAGCCATATATTACCTGCCCGTTGGCTACAAAACCGCTGCCCACGCCAGTGCCCAATGTCACTACCAGGAAATCTCTCATTCCCTTTGCAGCGCCATACATCATTTCGCCTACCGCGGTGGCGTTGGCGTCATTGGTAAGTGTCACTTTGTGGCCCAATGTCTTGCTCATCATATCAGCCATAGGTATTGCGCCTTTCCAGCGCAGGTTGGCCGCATCTACTATTTCACCCGTGTAGTAATTACCATTGGGGGCCCCTACCCCTATGCCGTTAATGTTATCGCTGCCCGCATGTTGCCCAAACTTCACTATCTCTGCTTCCATGGCAGCTATATAGTCTTCCAGCTTTTCATAGTCGCCTGTCCGCAATTTCGCGTGTTGCAATATATTCCCCTGCCTGTCCACCAGCCCCAGCGATGTATTGGTGCCGCCTATGTCTATGCCTATTACATATGGTTTCGTCATGTCCATCCTTTACAGCCTGAAAAATACGGATAATTACCAATCGCAACATTCCATTTTTTCAATTGCCCCGCACTAAAGTGTTCGTACCATTTCTATACTTATCCGGCTTTAGCCAAAACTAACCTACCGCACATCTCTTATGCAACCTCTGGCCTGTCCCCCGCTGCCTGTCCCGACCATTTCGGGAGCGGGGGTGGCCGCCGTGGCGGACGGGGGTGGAACGCTCGCGCCGGTCACTCGCGTATATCTGATTCCACAATAAAACTTTCCCGGCAATTGCTGTATATTGGTTCATCAAAACTATACAATGCAGCAAAGCAGCAAAAACTCATACATAACCTCGCTTTTCCTGGTCGGTTGCCTGTTCTTTATATTCGGATTCATTACCTGGCTCAATGGTACGCTCATACCCTTCCTCAAAGCCGCCTGCCAGTTGAACAACTTTCAATCTTATTTTGTTACGTTCGCCTTCTTCATTTCCTACTTCGTCATGGCCATTCCTTCTTCGGTGATACTGAAGAAAACCGGCTTCAAAAAAGGCATGAGCCTGGGCCTGGTGGCTATGGCGGTTGGCACCATACTATTTATTCCTGCGGCATTGCAACGCAATTACGCGCTCTTCCTGGCAGGCTTGTTCACGCAGGGACTGGGACTGGCCATATTGCAAACCGCTGTAAACCCATACGTAACCATACTGGGGCCCGAAGAAAGTGCAGCCCGGCGCATCAGCATCATGGGTGTGGCCAACAAAGCCGCAGGCATTCTCAGTCCTATCATACTGGCGTCTATCCTGCTCAGCAATATCGACGGCATTAACGACCAACTGAAAACCGTGACTGATTCCGCGGCCAGGAACCAATTGCTGGACGAACTGGCCCGCCGCATCATCAATCCATACATAGTGCTCACCATCACCTTGCTGGTATTGGCCTTGCTCATTCGCATATCGCCATTGCCCGAGGTGGACGAGGAAGAAGAAAACCCGGATACCGAGAAAGCGGGCACCGCATCTATCATGCACCATCCCTATCTTTTCCTGGGGGCTATAGCCATCTTCTTCTACGTAGGTGTAGAGGTAATAGCCGGCGATTCCATCATCAGCTACGGCACCTACCTGGGCATACCCATCGGGCGTGCCAAGTTCTTTACCTCGCTTACGCTGGGCTTTATGGTAGCGGGCTACTTCTTCGGTATCCTGCTCACGCCAAAGATCATTTCGCAGGAAACAGCATTGAAAATATGCGGCGTGCTGGGTATCATATTTACCGTCGGTGTACTTACTACCTCCGGCATTACATCCGTATTCTTCCTGGCTGCTTTAGGACTGGCACATTCCATCATGTGGCCCGCTATCTGGCCTATGTCGTTAAAAGGACTCGGAAAATTCACCAAGCGCGGCGCCGCATTCCTCATTATGGGTATAGCCGGGGGCGCTGTACTGCCGCTGGTGTACGGCTGGCTGGGCGACAGGAGCAACCTGCAAACAGCCTACTGGATAATGATACCCTGCTACCTGTATATACTCTACTTCGCCGTTAGCGGGCATAAGGTGGGGTATAAAGGGAAGTGAGCACCTCGTTTGTCATGGCGGGCTGTGACCCGCCATCTCAAGCAGTTCAATGCTCCCGTTAGGCGTAGTGTATTCACTACGTCTTATCGGCGGCAAATCTCCCGATTTGCGAAAAAACACGTTGTATCCTCTTTGCGATAGCAGACTTTACCGCTCATTAATTAATTGGTCCCGTTCATCCGCTATGTCGTCAAGCCGTAATTCCTCGAATGCATCGTTGATGGCTCGCCGCTCTTCGGGAGACGTCGTGAAGTACCGCATCTGCGTTTCATTGAGTCCCTTTACCGATTCCTTGATGGAGACCAACGTCCTGCGGTCAACACGGGCAGCCACCATGCTGTAGGAAAAGGGCGCCGAACTGGAGTCACGCAGGTACGTGATTTCCCTGGCCGTTTCTTCCTTCAGCCCCATCACCAGTACCATTTCCTCCAGGGTGGCTTTATTCATCAGCCTCTTGAAACAGGTGTCAAAACAATCGCCCAGCGGCGGCACACATCTTTCGCACTGGGCACTGGCAGAGCTACACGCCCATATAGCTGCAACCAAAATAAATAGTAAACTTTTCATATCAGCGGGTTTTATCTTTTTCAAATATCCATATAACGACAAATAGAATCAACCAAAGCACTATAAACAACAAGCCCCCTTTGAAATAAGACAGCTGATCTCCATAGGCCTTATCAATATCTTTAAAAAGGCCTGCAAGATCAGTGGACATTGTGGCGCCAATTGCGGCCCGTGATATGTAATCTGCCTTGAAAAGTGAAATGCTGAAACTTATCCAGCCGGGGATAAACAACAGGTAAATAATCCTTGCCCGGTTGTGAGTAGGCTTGATGTAATCGGAACTAAGGATAGTCAGGATCGTTCCGCCTATTACCAGGAGGGTCCATCCCTCGTAAGTCTTGGAACTTTCAGATATGGCCTTAAGCAATTGGACAATCTTGTCATTCATAGCAAAATTGGTTTTAATACAATATTACTAATACAGAATTGCTAAGTCAATGCACCCGGGCTGTTTTTTTAGGGTGGCTATAGCTACCCCCGACCCCATGTGGTCGGTGTTGTCATCCGTTAGGCGTAGTGTATCCACTACGTCTTATCGGCGGCAAATCTCCCGGTTTCCGATTACCGTGACGATGTATAAGTCCGGTGTCTTGTCCTGAAAAAAGTTTACA
>DISB01000012.1 GCA_002421685.1 Bacteroidetes bacterium UBA6221 | reverse complement strand
TTATACTCCCGTAGCATCTACATTTGAAGCAGCCGGCGAGGTCAACCAGGGCACGCAGGTAATTACTTTGACCAAAGGCAGCAATTCAGATTTCGTAGCCTGTGGCAATCCCTTCCCCAGCGCGGTGCAGATGAACACCGTAGCCCGCGGCAGCAATGTAGGCGCCAACTATTATGCCTGGGATGCCACCAGCGGCGTGGCAGGCGCCTATGTCACCAACGCATGGACACTGTCATACAGGATGCCGGCATATGGTGCATTCTTTACCACAGTATCCTCCAATACCAACAATACACTGGAGTTTGAAGAAGCTGATAAGCTCGGTGGCGGGGCCGCTCTGTTTAAAACAACGGCCCCTGCCAACTGGGTGGAACTGCTCATCAGCGACAGCGCTACCAAATGGGACCGCCTGCTCATCAACCTGGATGATAACGCTATGGACGTGGAGGACAACCTGGACGGTAAAAAACTGTACAATCCCGGGCTTGATTTCTTCACCCTCTCTAAGGACGATGTAAGGCTCGCAGTAGATGTAAGGCCTTATAACGATGGTAATTCCATACCACTCGGATTGACAGCTTACAACCGTTACAACAGTTATGTCATCAAAACAGGTATGTTCGACATTCCGGCAGGAACAAAACTGTACCTGCACGATAAATGGCTGAACAAGAAGGAAGAGCTGAAAGCAGGTTTTGAATATTGGTTTGATGTAACTACCGATACCCTATCTCAAGGCAACAACCGCTTCGAGATAAACATGGTGGGCCAGCCAACCAATGGCATTGCATTCACAAAAAAGCAGTCAGCCAAAATGCAACTGGTACCCAACCCCGCCAGGGAGGAAGTAAAGATATCCTTCGATAAACTGGAGGGCAGGGCGCAACTGAAACTTACAAGCATTACCGGCCAGGTGATATTCAGCAAAGATGTAAATGCTTCAACAGGCAGTATAACCATTCCGCTGCACGACATACCCGCCGGCATATACATAGCCGAACTGCAAAGCGACAACGCAAGATTTACCGAAAGATTGATCAAAGAATAATTATTGCCTCTGTTAACAAAGCAGGCAGTCGCCCCGCTACGTGGGCGGCTGCCTTAAAACACCAAATCAAAACCAGATGAAAAAACTAAAAAAGACGGTACCATTTATCTGCCTACTGTTCCTGCTTACTGCCTACTGTCAACTGCCCACCGCGCAGGCCCAGGGCCCCGGGTTTGACGAAGATGTGGAAGATACGCCGATTGATGGAGGTGTAACATTGATTGCCGCTGCTGCGGTGGGATATGGAATAAAGAAATTGAAAGACAGTCGTACGAAATAACATGAATTGTTTTGATATTCAATAATAATTGTGTAATTTTGTTATGGATGAAATCGTTGATGAATGACTACCGGGCATAACAAAGCTTACAATATGACATATGAAAAGTCTCGCGAACAGCGGGACTTTTTGCTACAGAGAAATTATCGGGACCGGATTTCGCAACAAATTACAACAAACAGCTATAATGCATTATAAATCAAAATTATATGAATTACATAAAATACAACTATGACAACAAAATGTGGGGTGATACAACAAATTTTGTTGCATCTCTTGGGTTTCGGGCGAGGGGAATAGTATTTCCTTTAACATTTCCCCAACACTTTGTGCTAAATAGTTGTCTACTATAGTCCGGAAAGAATGATGAACCATATTACATCCTGTACGGCGCTGGCTATAGCGCTTAGTCTGTGTTGTCCATGCACGGGGCAAAACCTCGTGCCCAATCCTTCTTTTGAAACTTATAACGGCTGCCCTACGGGCATTTCGGCGCTGGAGTATTCACCCGGCTACGTTAGTTTTCCAACCGTACAGGCTTGGGTAAACCCTACGCAATCGGGTTCTGCAGACTACTTTAATGCCTGTGCGTCGGCTGTCTCACAGGCATCTGTGCCTGCCAATGCTTTTGGCCACCAGACTGCGCGTACAGGAAACGGATATACGGGTATCATTGCCTGGGAAGGACATATTCAGAACGGCAACATGGCCAGCATCTTTGGGGAGTATATTCAATGCAAATTGACACAACCATTAACAGCCGGCAGCACCTATTGTGTGAGTTTCTATGTAAACAATGGCGTATCGGCCAATGCCACTTTCAACTATGTAGGTATCGACGGCTTGGGTATCAACCTTTCTACTGTAAAACATAACCAGCCAACAGGCTTCACGGTATCCATGCCTTACAGCGTTTCCAATGCACCGGGCAGATTCCTGGCAGACACAAGCAACTGGATGAAGGTAACAGGTGTATATAAAGCTACCGGCGGTGAAGAATGGCTTACATTGGGTTGGTTCGATCATGGCGCCCCGCCTGCTTATCAGCCCGTATATCCGGCAGTGCCCAATCCTGCGGCAGCATACAGGTGTTACCTATACATTGATGATATTTCACTGATGCCCGTCACTAATACCGACACGATATACACAGCGCACGATACATCATATTGTACACCCGGCCAGGTAAACATAGTGCTGGGGAGTAAAGTGCAACAAGCCGATTACCAGTGGAGTACAGGGGCTCATACCGAAACTATTAATATCACCGGCAGCGGCACCTACTGGTGCGTCGCCAATACAGGTTGTGTTACTTATATAGACAGTTTTAATATTGAGTATAAACCTGCGCCGGTTCTTGATTTGGGCAAAGAATTGGTGAACTGCAACAACCAGCCTGTTACTATTCAGCCGGGTTATCCCCTGCCAAGTAGCTACCTGTGGAGCACAGGTGCACAAACAGAGTCGATAACAGTCAGCCAGCCAGGGATATATATTTTAACAATAAACAATAAATGTGGAACACAAACAGACTCGGTTCATGTGTACATCCAGCCCCCAACACCCGCGCCGCCTCCTGCCGACACTGTGATATGCCAATTTGTTCAAAACCCCGTCATTTCTGTATCAGGCGACAATATTACCTGGTATACCCATGAAAGCGGGACGATTGGCAACAACCTGCAACCCTCAATTGTTACATTCAGACCGGGTACCTATTCCCTCTTTATCACCCAGACAACAGGCAAATGCGAGAGTGAAAAGTCGCCTGTAAACGTCAGGGTAAAGTACACCCCGCACGAAGAGCTGCCCAATAAAGCCCTCATGTGCGAGAATGACCTGAAAGTGATTGGCGAGCATGCAGACGGCGTAAGCTACAAATGGAACACCGGCGGCAGCACCTGTTGTGTATTACCTGAAAAAGAAGGCCTGTACCGCCGGGCTGCCAGCAACGAATGTGGCTCGTACACCGACACTGTTTGGGTATACCACATGTCCTGCGAAGATTGTATAACCTTTCCAAACGCATTTACTCCTGTAAAAAGCTCTGCCAACAATATATTCTGCCCCTTGCTCAAATGCCCGGTAGATGAATTCAACATACGCATATATAATCGTTGGGGTAATATGGTGTACCAGTCGAATGATATAACAGCAGGCTGGAATGGACGTGACCAGTACGATTGGGCGCCGCAGGGTGTATATGTTTATGAGGTAGCGTACCGGGCGAAGAACAGGAAACAGACCCAGCAAGTGACAGGGAATGTGACACTGATTAGATAACAGGCCTCATTTTCATATTTGGGAATATTATTCCGGGCAAGCCCCTACAGGCAGGAAAGACCGCTATATAATGGTAAATTTGCGTACTCATTCATGCAGGCTACATTTACCATAGCGCTCGTCGGCAATCCCAATAGCGGCAAAAGTTCCTTGTTCAACAGCCTGACCGGCCTCAAACAGCGCGTGGGCAATTTTCCCGGAGTAACCGTTGATAAAAAGATTGGTTCCAGCCGTATATCAGCCTCACTCACTGCCAATATACTGGACCTGCCTGGCACATACAGTCTATACCCCAAGGGCGCGGACGAGCAAGTGACCTGCGAGGTATTGCTGAACCGCAATCACAAAGACCGGCCAGATATGATAGTGGCCATTGCGGATGCATCTAACCTGCGGCGTAACCTGCTGTTTTGCTCACAGATAATGGACCTGGGCATACCGGTAGTCATAGCGCTGACCATGAATGATATAGCCCGGCAGAAGGGCATAGAGGTGGACACGGAAGAGCTGGAAAGGATGATGGGCGTGCCTGTGGTGAAGATAAACCCGCGCAAAAACAAGGGCATTAGCCAGCTAAAGAAAACGCTGGCAGATATGCGTCTCGCGGCGCCTGTTTATCATGGTAGGGAGTTCATAGATATAAAAGAACATACCGGCACATGGCTGGACGAAGTAAAGGAGCTATGTCACCTGGAGAGCAGGTACGGTGCATTACAGGTAGCCTGTAGTTATATGGAATTGTCCTTCCTGAATGCGGCGCAGCGGATACGTATCTCAGCCTTGGTGAACGAATCTGGTTTCCACAAGGCGAAAGTGCAGGCTGAGGAGATAATGGAGCGCTACCGCAAAATAGGGACTATCATGGACAAAGCTGTGGCAGAGGCAAGCCCGCTAAAGCAGAGCATGATGACAGACCGGCTCGACAAGGTACTGTTACATCCCTTGTGGGGCAATCTTGTATTGCTGGCGGTATTGTTCATGATGTTCCAAAGCATTTTCTGGCTGGCCGAATACCCTATGACCTGGGTAGAACAGTTATTCGCCTTGACGAGCGGCTGGCTGGATGGCGTCATGGCAGACAGTTTCTTCAAGGACTTGCTTATTAACGGCGTACTGGCGGGCCTGGGTGGCATTGCCATCTTCATACCGCAGATAATGATACTCTTCGGCTTTATCACGTTGCTGGAAGATACAGGCTACATGGCCCGTATCAGTTTCCTGTCAGACAGGTTGATGCGCAGTGTGGGGCTGAATGGCCGTTCGGTAATGCCCCTGATAAGCGGCATGGCCTGTGCTGTGCCGGCTATCATGGCAGCCCGCACTATACAGAACCGGAAAGAGCGGCTCATCACTATCATGGTAACGCCGCTGATGAGTTGCTCGGCGCGGCTACCCGTATATACTATACTGATTGGGCTGGTGATACCGGATAAGAGCCTTTGGATATTTAACCTGCAGGGCCTGGTGTTGATGGGTCTGTATCTCCTGGGCTTTGTGATGGCGCTGATTGTTTCTAAGGTAATGAGCTGGCTCATACGTACAAAGGAGCGTAGCTATTTCCTGATGGAGTTGCCTGTTTACCGCTCGCCACGGTGGAAGAATGTGACTACCACCATGATAGAAAAGGCTAAGGTATTCGTAGTGGACGCGGGTAAGGTTATTATGATCATATCGCTGGTATTGTGGGTACTGGCTACCTTTGGCCCTCCGGGGAAAATGAAGGAGGTGACAGCTAAGTATGAAACCCTGAAACAACAATACCCCGACCAGGCGCCAGAACTAGAGCGCAAACAAAACACCGAAAGGCTGGAGCATTCTTATGCGGGTATCATGGGTAAGGCGATAGAACCAGCTATCCGGCCTTTGGGGTACGACTGGAAGATTGGTATTGCCATCATTACCTCCTTCGCCGCACGCGAAGTATTTGTAGGCACTATGGCCACCCTCTACAGTGTAGGCAGCGACGAAAGCAGCGACACGATAAGAGAGAAAATGCGCGCCGCCCGCCGCCCCGACGGTTCCCCCGTTTATACCCTGGGCTCGGGTGTCTCTTTGCTGGTATTCTACGTGTTTGCCATGCAATGCATGAGCACCCTTGCCATAGTGAAACGGGAGACCCGAAGCTGGAAGTATCCCGCTTTACAATTCGTTTACATGCTGGCGCTTGCCTATGCCAGCGCCTGGATTGCATTCCACACCCTGGGTTAATGCGCTTTACTAATGTATCGTTAATCATATTTACGCGCTATGCCCGTGGTGGTTATTAGTATAACTTTGGGAGATTATCTTGTAACGAAAGCTGTGCCCCGGCACGAACAAAACATAAAAAACACCCTGTCGTAAGGCGTGTTTGTATAACAAACTCTTATGCAAGAAGTATCTGACTTCTTTAAGAGCCTGTTCAGGCAGGAAGATTTCCGCTCTGCATGGCAGTGCGGCGATTGGACTGATTTTCATGGCTGGCTCTATATTGTCAGCGACCTGCTGGTCTGGTCGGCATACTTCGTTATACCCCTGCTGATACTCGCCTACGCCCTGAAGAAGGGCAGCGGTATCCGTTTCAACGGCCTGTATTTTCTTTTCGCAGTTTTTATCCTGCTTTGCGGAGTAACGTTTTTCCTGGATGCATTGATGTTTTGGATGCCAATGTACCGGTTGAGCGCATTGGTGCGTTTTGCGACTGCGCTTGTTAGCTGGATAACCGTTTTTGCCGTGATGAGGAATATGCCCCTGCTTTTTTCCCTGCGCTCGGGGGATGAGCTGCAGGCCGAAATACAGCACCGGATAGAGATGGAGACAGAGCTGAAGCAAAAGAACGAACAACTGCAGGAGGCCGAAATGTTGGCCAAGCTGGGTTACATGCAGTGGGATGTTATCAATGAAAAGATAGAATACTCCGACGCCGTGCCCGAAATACTGGAAATAGGCGGAGGGAAGAAACTTACCTACCAACTGCTGTCCAACATCATACATGAAGAAGATGCCAAAAACCTGGAACGGGTGATAGACACCATCTTCATCAAAAAGTTCTTTCCCAACTTTTATTGCCGTGTGCATACGCCACATAGCGGCGTGAAACATTTGCTGGTAGTAGGCCAGTTGATACTTTCCCCAACGGGGGCGATAACAGCGGTAAAGGGTACCATACAGGATGTGACCGAGCAGAGGCTGTACATACAGAAAATACAGATGCAAAACCAGAGGCTGAAGGATATAGCCTGGATACAGTCGCACAAGGTACGCGCCCCGGTGGCATCTATACTGGGCCTGGTGCAACTGTTCAACAAAGAGGAACCCGCCGACCCTATGAACATAGAGATATTGCAGGGTGTAACAGAAGCCGCGCATACGCTTGACGATGTCATCAAAGAGATAAACGCCAAGACAGAGAGCAACAAAGCCATTGAAGGGGATATAGAGCCTATTTAATTGCACAGGGTAAGGGTGTTTTACTTAATTTTTCCGGTCAGATTTGTTGTCTTTGGTTACACAATTTGGGGTTATTTTCACCGCCTTGGCGGGACAAGTGGTTCCAATTTTTGGAAGCGAAGCACTATATGAACATTTATTTGGTTTATAATTTATTGGCTGCTAATATGCAACGAGGGTTTGTTTCCATTTTGTTTCCAGATTTTCGACATAATTTTTTTATAGGTTGCCAGGATAATGTATGGGCAGGCTGGTACCCGTATAATATTGCTGTGCCTTTATGATTATTGTTTCCATAGTGACGGTGTTAGAGTTTTTCCTACATATTTTACAATGACAAAAATACTATTTTTATTTCATTTATTCAAATAATAATTACCCCGACTTTGATGAAAGTGATTTTTTAAGTACTATAATTTGCCATAAATAGTGTACCTAAGGATGCCTGCCGGTCTAAGACCGGATGACTTAATAGACACAGATGCCCTGCGGAACATCTGCGCCAGTTGGAATGAAAAAATATTCTATTAAGCTTTGTTATCTTTGTATATTGTCTATTAGGTACTATTATGAATGACCAAAACATTATTGTCTTTACTGGTGCAGGATTTTGTGTACCTATGGGCTTGCCTACAACTAACCAGTTTAAACACATTATTGACAGGTTTGACAGCACTCCAATAGGTATAGCACTATTCGGATATTTAGGTGAAGAATTTTATTATGACATAGAGCATGTATTGTCATCGCTAGATTCGTTTAGTAATCAAAGCAGTTTAATAAAGCACATCCTAGAGTATCCACCATATCAAGGTAATGGAAATGAGCATGGATATCTTAAAAGTGCAAATGCTGTATATAAAACCCTGACAAAAGCAGCAAACACTTTATCACTGGAATTGAAGCGATCTCTTTTTGATGTTTTAAGCGTCTATGATACTGTAAAATCAGAAAAGTTGTACGAAAATCTACTCAATGAAATTTATACCCATCATTTCAATCCAAGCATATCATTTTTTACTACTAACTATGACTTAACATTTGAGGATGCTCAAGACAACTTAGAAAGTGTTTATTCCAAGTTAGGCATAACTAAAGTTGACTATGGATTCACCGAAAAAAATCAAAGATTCATATACGACAATAATAATAAATACAATTTCAATCCGACAACATTAGAGTACAAGAAACTACATGGCTCACTAGATTGGTCCATAAATAATGACAGAGTATATAAATCAGGAAATATTATTAAGCCAACAGATCTAGAAAAAATGCTACTCATATATCCTGGCAATAAGGGAACCCCTAAAAATGAACCTTATATAAGCCTACACAGAAATTTGCTGGAACGCCTGATAGATGCAGCAAGAGTTTACGTTATTGGTTTTGCTTTCAGAGATGATTATATAAATAGTCAATTTGATACCGCCTTAAAAATCAACAAAGACTTAGAAGTATACTGCATTAATCCCTCCGAAATCAAAAATTATCCTAAAGAGTCAAAAACACCATACTTTGTCAAAACTTATCCTAAAAGATTTATCTACATCAAAAAATCAGTAAATAGCGACGATGAATTCCCATTAGACTTAAAGTCTTTTCTTAAACACTAAGTAAACAGTTGACTTTCATATCATAAATAACTTAGTTTTTACTCACTTATAACCGGTTTAAGTTTGCAACTTAAATCTTCAATAAAAAGCAGGTCTGTGACCGGGGAAGGAAGAGATAAAGCTGAAATTTTATCACTACTTCGGTCATCAATTGGGTAGATGCCCTAAGCAGGCCACTATACAAAAACACTATGTGGTGGGTGGTTGATTAGTGGTAGCATGGTGGTGCTTTTTATGTAGTCTTTTGTCCACCTGTACATTATGCAGAAACACGAGCAAAACCTACAGTATCACGATATAGCTGGGGGGATATATCAGCATTCTTTTTAAAGAAGCGGCTGAAATAATATTCATCATCAAATCCAAGTTCGTATGCAATAGCTTTTATAGGCTTGTTAGTAAGATACAACTCACGTTTTGCTTCTATGATTATACGTTCGGAGATAAGATTGGTAAGCGTTTTATTGAAATGTGTTTTTGTAATCCTTGCCAGTGCTTTAGGAGATATATTCAGCATACCGGCATAATCTGCAGGGGCATGCGTAGTACTGTAGTTATCTTCAATAGCTTTTTTCAAACCCTGAAGTATAAATGGCTCCTTAGCATCTATTGCTGTTAATGCTGCTTCAGGCATATCATTCAGCTTCAGTCTTGATGCGTTGATGAGAAATATTTTCAGGTAAGATATAAGTATTTCGTATTGTGCCAGTGCGGGGTTTTGTGTTTCTGTTTTCATCTGGTTTATCAGGTTAAGAAACGCGGGTATAGAATCATCATTAACTGATAAAAATGGTGGTTCGTATATGTTGTTGAACAATACTCCGTTGCAAGCCACTTCTTTCTGGTGTTTATGGATGCAAAAAAAGTCGGCATGAAAATTTATCACAAATCCGTTAATAGCTTCCGTCTCGTTAATCATAAAAGGCTGGTAAGGGGCGAAAAACATAAGGGAGCCATCTGTAAATCCCCATTCTGAAAAATCTGCTTTCAGTTGTCCTGCTCCTTTCAGTATTAGTATTACAGAATAATAACTAAGCCTCTGTATATGGTTGAAATGGCTATTACCATCAAAGCTAAAAACTCTGAATGCCAGGTTGCCATTTTGCGGATTAACTATTGTATGTGATGTATTTCCACCCATTTTGTTATGATGTGATATTTCAGCAAAGATTTGTGTCTTGCTATTTCGAAACAAAGGAAACTTATAGGTGGGCATATAATTGTAAGATATCCGACAATAATAAAATTATCCATGCAGGTTTTACGCAATCATGACAAACCTGCATGGATAAAACAGAACTACTGGCTTACTATAGGACAGTTGACCAATGCAACTCGCTGTGCCAATATTTTTGCAGACTGCACTGTACTGAAATTACGTACTGTGTCAAAGTCAATATTATCATATACATTTACACTCCACAATGGCGAGTAACCTCCATCGGCCGGTAATGTTGTTACTACATTATGTGTTTGCGCACTTCCCATTTCAGTTTTAAAACCCGAAGCCGGACCGCCATTAGTTTGATCTGGGTTAATATTAAATGTCACATATATAGGCGATTCAGGCACCATGCCATTACTTGTAGTGGTAAGCGCTTTTTCTTCAAATGAGAAATAAGTAACGACTTTCCCTTTATACCATCCTCTTATGATCGAAGCGCTGCCGCCACCAACGCGTTTTGTAGCCGTTGATCCATCAGGTACTACCGGGCAATTCACTATCATGTTGGTAGGTGTAATGCTGTACCCTTTTGATTGTATTTCGCTAAAAGATGTAATACTGTTGGTTATATAATCATCAGGCACCTCAACTTTATTGATCAGCCAGAAATCATTATAACCTGCTTCACCAGGTATTTTATCAATTATATTTAATTGTCCCTGTATAGGTGTTGAAGAACCTTTTTGAAACAGGACATATATAGGAGCAGGTGCTGTAGGTTGAACATCAAAATTATAATACTCAACCGGCTGACCTGACGGGCTAAGGCCTTTTGTAATAAAAGGTGCCATATCAAAGTTTACCGGCGCATTTGCCGCAGGCAATCCGTTAGTTGCATCTCTTACCTGTAGGTGTCCCGCAGCGCTGCTGAACCTGTCTACCGAAACTTTTTCTGCAGTATTAGGGTCTTTACCTGTAACTGCAGGAGTAGTTTTATTATCATCTTTTTTGCATTGTACCAGCGCAATGCTACTCACCAGTAATAATGTGCTTAATGTTACGTTAACCTTCATCTTTTTGTTTTTTGAGAGATCAAATTTGATTTATTTATCCGCATATAGTAATGGACGATTTGCCCTTTCTGATGGACAAAATTCCTCTACCTGAATTTTCTGTCAGATTCATTTATAGGCATGTCATTAATACTGGCATAGCGCTTCTGCATATAACCATTTTCATCAAATTCCCACATTTCATTTCCGTAGCTGTTATACCATTGGCCTGCCTCATCATGCCATTCATATTCAAAACGTACAGCCATACGGTTCTCACGAAAGCCCCATAGCTCTTTCTTTAGTTTATAATCATGTTCTTTCGCCCACTTACGTTTCAGGAATTCCTTTACGTCTTCACGGCCATGCAGAAATTCTGTTCGGTTTCTCCATTCTGTATCTATGGTATATGCCATACACACTTTTTCAGGGTCTTTTGTATTCCATGCATTTTGTGCATCCCGCACTTTTTGCTGAGCGGTTTCCAGCGTAAATGGTGGGATGGGATATCTTTTTTCCATACGTTAAGTGTTTAATGGAGAGTGGACAAATAATAATTATTTATCCATTCTCCTGTTCTGTAAAACTTATGCAGTAATATTTTGTATTGGCTCCGCAACAGGGAAATCAATAGGTATCTGTGTAAGGTTATGCAGGTAGTTCATGGCTATCTTATCGCTCACCTGCATGATAACATCTACAAGGTGGGCATTTGTATAGCCGGCATTGAAAAATGCATTGAGATTTGTTTGTGTAGCACGTCCTTTGCTTTCTGTAATGTCTTTCGCCAGCGCTACCAGTGTATTCAGTTTCAGGTTGCTGCTTTGGCCGCCACGTATTTTCATTATTTCTTCTTCGGAAAAGCCATTCATTTTACCAAGTACAGTGTGCGCGCTCTGGCAATATTTACAACCGTTCACTTCGCTTACAACAAGGTTAACTGCTTCTTTTTCTTTATTATTCAGTGATGTTTTGGCTCCCTGGAAGGCAAGATATTTACCCAGTGCATTATCTGAATACGCTATTGTAGCGTACAGGTTAGGCACAAAACCAAGTGCATTGGTAAGGTTATCAAATAATACCTGGTTGTCCGGAGAGACCTGCGCTCTTGTTGGTACTGAAAATTTGCTCATTTTTTACGTTTTATGATTATTAATTAATGATGCAAAATTCTATCAATACCTTGCCCCGGAAAATGGAATGATAACGTATTAGGATGGACAATTTTACTTATTAACAGTTATTCAATTGTTCTTGAAATAACATCTTACCAATCCAAAGCTTTAGTGCTTCATCCTTCACAGGGCATGACTAAAGTCGTGTATATTTTTACATCTGCTCCGCCATAACTGGCGGGGTTAGAGAATACATTGCGTACTATGAGTAACAAGAAGCCAGCTTGCCGGCCAAAGACATGTTTTAATACCTAGCCAGCTCTTAGAACCTAGACTGCCGGTCTTAGACCGGATGACTTAAGAGACACAGATGCCTGCCCGGATGAACCCCGCCAGAATGAATCTTTCGGGCTGGCGTTCGGACGGGCCCTGCGGAACATCTGCGCCAAGGGGAATTGATTTTTATGATAAAAATTTAATTTCGTTTAAAAGATTTTGGAGCATCATTGCTTTGTTGTTAATCTCATTGCTTTCAATGTTGCTAACTGATAGAATAGGAGAAAGGGCTGGATACAAGTGGGGCATTTTAAGGTATTTAATAACCTGTTCTTTTATCCATTTGTTATAAGCTATCGGATAAGTTTTATTGGCAATAAAAAGGGTTTGTAAATATTCTTGAAACGCTTTGTATAAAATATCAAATGCATGAAAATGAAGGCCTCTCTTTATGTAAAAAGGAATATGATCTAAATCATATTGACAAGCACACTGTGACATTTTAAACCGTTGTAAACGCAATTCCTCATTGTAATAAGGTAGCCACTTTTTTCGTAAAGATTGAAAATAGAATCCAGTATCATGCATCGGTGCTGAATAACAAATTTGGTTTCCTATCTCAATCTCAAAGAAATCAGATGCTACACCAACCTCCAAAATTGTAGGCGTATAATTTCCGTTAATTATGTCTAAATGTAAATGTGCAAATTTGCTATATTGTCTATATTTTAAAATTTCAGCTTGAGTTTGCGAATATGCTTGCCATGCCATTTCAATCTTCTTTATTTCAGCAGGCGTAGTCTTAGGTTGTATGAGTATCGCAAAGTCAAGATCGCTTTCTGGAACTGCAACGCCACGAGCACATGAGTTTACAACTAATACTGTATCCACACAAGAAATATTAGAGAAATAACTACTAACTATTTCGGCAACATCATTATGCAATCTCGTTGGAAACATCGGAGTATTCATCATTTAAAACTTAATATCTGAGAGTGAAAATTGTGCTATTAAAATCTCAAATTAATACAAATTCAAGATTTTATACTTGCTATATGCGGCTAAGTGATGTATCTCTCACCCCAAGGAATGAAGCAAGATGTTTGTGGGAAACTTTTTGCATGAAGTCAGGGATTTGCAAAAATTCTTTGTATCGTTTCCCCTCGGTGTTGTCAGGCTGACCAAAGGGAAAACAGGGGTATGATTCACCTTCAGTCCTGAGAGGTCAAGACTAAAGTCTTATGTATCTCTATATGTACCCCCGCCATTTATGGCGGGGGTAGAGGATACTGCTATATCACGAATGCTTCGAGTGAGCACTTATCAAAAAACGGGCGAGCCTTGCCAGGCCCGCCCGTCTGTATCGTCAATACTTAAAACCTATTCACTCAGGTGCGACACGCTCCTGAACAAGCGTTTCCACCTGAGGCCGTTCTCGTGGCTGAGCCATACAAATGATGCCTTGCCTACTACATGGTCCTCTGGTACAAAACCCCAATAGCGTGAGTCGGCTGAATTGTGCCTGTTATCACCCATCATCCAGTAATAATCCATTTTGAAGGTGTAAGAAGTGATTTCTTTACCATCAATGAAATACTTACCGTCACGCTCAGTGAAATCATTGTTTTCATAAATGTCAATAATACGACGGTATATGGCTATGTTTTGCGGTGTAAGCTGAATTGTTGTACCTTTTTTAGGAATGGCGAGCGGGCCGTAGTTGTCTTTATTCCATTTGTAATTGGCAGTATCGTGTGGGAAGACCCAGGCGCCGGGGCTCTGTGGTATATAGCCCTCGGGGTCGTTGAATGGCGCAACTGATGTTACCTGCGGCAGGTCACTCACCATTTTTACCTGGTCGTTTTCCAGGGACAGTAAAAACTGGTTGTTGCCCAGGAAGGCTACCTGTTCTATTTTATTTTCCTCAAGGAAGTCGGCAGCAATGCCCTGTCCGTTCGTCATTATCTTATAAGTGCTCTGCGCATGGGGGAATAGCTTTCCCTTCTTACCATTGATGAACACTACGCCATTGCGTATCTCCAGTACATCGCCGGCCACCGCCACGCAACGCTTGATATAATTGTCTTTCTTATCCACGGGGCGCGTAACAATAGTGTTCAGCCCAAGGATGGTCTCCCGGCCATATTCGCGCACAAGGGCGTAATAATCCTGCTCGGGCGCTTCCTTTACCACTGTGTCACCATTAGGGAAGTTGAACACAACGATGTCATTACGTTTCACATCGCCAACCCCCCAGAAACGGCGGTAATCCCATTGAACGGCTTTGCTATACGATTCGCCGCCGAAAATGGTGTTGTGCACCAAAGGAATGGCCAGGGGTGTATTAGGCACGCGCGGGCCATAGGCCACTTTGCTCACAAAAAGGTAGTCGTTTACCAACAGGCTGCCTTCCATAGAGCCGGTGGGTATGGTGTATGCTTCTATAAAAAAGGTGCGGATGATAGTGGCAGCTACTATGGCGAATATGGCAGCGTCAAACCATTCGCGGAATATGGATTTCTTTTTTTTGTCCTTTTGCTCTTTCTTTTTCCAGAATGCTAATCGCATGAGGTAGTGGTATTTTGAAGACTCAAAAGTAACAACTTCCGCCTCAATACCATGGCAGCGCCGATATGCAGTAGTAATTTTAACAATAAGACTGCTTAAAAGCTTTAACAGGCTGCATTTTAGGGGTTTGCGAATATCTTTAGTAATTTGTCGCCCTAAAAACAACTGGATATGGCTCGCCACGTGACGGTTTTAGGAGCAGGACTTGTAGGCTCATTATTAGCAATATTATTAAAGAAAAGGGGTTATGATGTCACGGTTTATGAACGGCGGCCGGATATGCGTGCCCAACATATGTCGGCGGGTAAATCTATTAACCTGGCTATGAGCGAGCGGGGCTGGCGCGCGCTGGACCTGGCGGGATTGAGAAAAGACATCGGGGAACTGGCCATACCTATGTATGGCCGCTACCTGCACCAGGCAGACGGCAGCTCAGCCTTTCAGCAATATGGCACCAACAACGAAGCGATATACTCGGTAAGCCGTGGCGAGCTGAACAAAAAACTGATGACACTGGCGGAACAGCATGGTGTTAAAATACTGTTTGAGCACCGCTGCACCAAAGTAGATGTGCCTGAAAACAAGTTACATATTGAAAAACCGGGTGGCAGTACGGAAACAGTGCAGGCCGATTTATTATTCGGCGCTGACGGTGCATTTTCAGCCCTGCGCAACAGCTATACTTATATGGACAGGGTGGACGCCCGCCATTTTTACCTGAAACATGGATACAAAGAATTGTCTATACCGCCCGACACAGCCGGGAACCTGCAACTGGAAGAGAACGGCCTGCACATATGGCCGCGCAAAAATTATATGATGATTGCCCTGCCCAATACAGACGGCAATTTCACCTGTACCCTGTTTTTGCCTTTTGAAGGCGCCCCCTCCTTTGAACAACTGGATACTAAAGAGAAAGTAATGGCTTTCTTTAAAGAAAACTTCCCCGATGCAGTGCCTAAAATGCCGACATTGGTGGATGATTTCTTCACCAATCCTACTTCATCGCTCATCACTACTATGATAGAACCCTGGCATTACAAAGACAAGAGTGCGCTGATAGGCGATGCGGCCCACGCCATTGTACCCTTTTATGGCCAGGGCATGAATGCAGGATTTGAAGACTGCACTGTACTGGCAGGACTGATGGACAAGCACGGTGACGACTGGGGAACCATACTGAAGGTGTATGACGAAGTGCGCAAACCCAATGGCGATGCCGTGGCGCAACTGGCGCTGAACAACTTTATAGAAATGCGCGATAAGGTGGCCGATGCCAAATTCCTGGAACGTAAGAAGATTGAAAAAGAACTGGTAAAACGCTACCCCGAGGAATTTATCTCTGTGTACGAAATGGTATCATTCAGCCATACGCCTTATAAAACAGCCATCAGTTGCACGGAAGCCCAGGATAAACTGCTGGGTAAAATAATGGCGCAGGGCAGCTTTTTTGAGAATATAGAAAAAGAAGGTTTTCAGCAGGATTTAGACAAATGGATAGCAGACTATCATCAGTCTGTTCAGCAATTCGATTTTGGAGATGGCAAATGACAAACGGTGGACACTTAAGCCCGCAGACGAAACCTGTATAAAGGAACTGCACAGCGTATTACGCGTCAGCCCTATACTGTGCAGGCTGCTGGTAGTGCGCGGTGTGAGTGGTTATGATAATGCCAAAACCTTTTTCCGCCCCGAACTGTCGCAACTGCACGACCCCTTCCTGATGAAAGGCATGAAGGAAGCCGTAGGCCGCATTACCGATGCTATAGAATGGCATGAAAAGATCATGGTATATGGCGACTACGATGTAGATGGTACTACGGCTGTGGCTTGTATGTATTCTTTCCTACGCAGCCAGTATAAAGGAGACATCACTTACTACGTGCCGCACCGTTACCGCGAGGGATATGGTGTATCCAAAGCCGGCATAGACCATGCGCATGAGCATGGTTATACCCTGATGATAACGCTGGACTGCGGTATCAAATCGGTAGAGCTGGTGAAATACGCCAAAACGCTGGGCATAGATGTTATCATATGCGACCACCATACGCCCGACCATACGCTACCACCAGCATTCGCAATACTCAACCCCAAGCAGGAAGGCTGCCCCTACCCCTACAAAGAACTTTCAGGCTGCGGCATTGGTTTCAAGCTGATATGTGCCTTGGCGAGAAAATGGGGATTGCCGGATGAAACGGCATATCAATACCTTGACCTGGTAGCCACCAGCATAGCGGCCGATATAGTACCCATTGATGGCGAGAACCGGGTACTGGCATATTATGGCTTGAAAAAAGTAAATGAAAACCCGTCGCCCGGCATCAGGACATTAAAGCAACTGGCCGATGTAAAAAAAGAGCTCACCATATCCGACCTGGTATTTGTAATAGGCCCGCGTGTAAACGCCGCCGGCAGGATGGACGATGCACGCAAAGCCGTTGAATTGTTCATAGAAGAAGACCCCGAAAAAATTCCTGAGCTGGCCGAGGCGCTACATTCAGATAACTTCGACCGTAAGGAGGTGGATAAAATGACAACGGAAGAAGCATTGGCTATGCTGCAGACAGATGCAATACTGCAACAACGCAAGTCTACAGTTCTGTACCAGTCGCACTGGCACAAGGGTGTGGTGGGCATAGTGGCTTCAAGATTGATAGACCATTACTACAGGCCCACTATAGTGCTGACGCTCAGCAATGATAAAGTGACCGGCTCGGCGCGTTCCGTATCCGGATTTAATATTTACGATGCCATACACGAGTGCCGCGACCTGCTGGAAAACTATGGCGGGCATTTCTACGCCGCAGGTATGACCATGCACCCCGACAATGTGGGCGCATTTGTCAATAAATTTGAACAGGTGGTTTCCTCTACCATACCGCCCCACCTGCTGGTGCCTGAAATAGAAATTGACGCCGAACTGAAACTATCGGACATCAAGCTGCCTTTTTATAATATCGTTAAACAATTCGAACCGTTTGGCCCATCCAATATGCGGCCGGTATTCCTCACGCGCCATGTGTACGATTTCAGGGGTAACTCGCGCGTGGTAAAAGAGCAACACCTGCGCATAGTGGCGCACCAGCACAATGGCATTACTATTGACGGCATCGGTTTTAATATGGCGGATAAATATCCCATTGTCCGGCAAGGCCCGTTTGACGTGGTGTACACCCTGGACGAAAATGAATTTAACGGTCGGACCTCACTGCAGATGAAAGTGATAGATGTGAGGGTGGCGGAGTGAGGTTTTTTTACGAACAAAATTGGCCACCAATCGTTAAACCATATATCAATTTTACGATTATGGTTGCTAAGACAATTAAATACTGTAGCCTCGCCTCCTTACTGGCAATTGCTGACATTTCCGCCTACGCACAGTCGCCTGAACCCGGCAAAGGTTTCGCTGTGATAGAACTTTTTACTTCTGAGGGCTGTGGCAGTTCCCCGGCAGCCGAAGAGTTATTGCCCAAACTGGAAACGGAGTATGGGGACAGATTATACACGCTCGAATACCATGTTGACTACCACAATGACGAGGGCTGGAACGACGAATTCAGTAATAAGGAATTTACCGCCCGGCAGGAGAAATATGGCTCGTTGCTCGGGGTAAAACCCATTTATACGCCACAGGCGGTAGTTAATGGTACCGTCAATGTTCTCGGCTTCGATAAAAAAGACCTCAGCAACCTGGTGGAAAAAGAATTGAGGAAGGCTGATAATGAACCTATAACACTATCAGCCAAAAAAGAGGAAGGCAATATCGTTATCGACTACGAAACTAAACTGGATGAAAACGAAGTGCTGAATATAGCCCTCGTGCAGCTATATGGTATGAATGAAGTGAAGGCCGGTGCGAATGCCGGTAAAAAATTGGAACATTCCAATATAGTACGTGAACTGCGTGTTGTGAATACTTCACGCGGCGAAGGCCGGATTCCCCTCCCGCAGGATGTTGACCTTACTAATTTTCATATAGTCGCCTATAAGCAGAACAAACACAATATGGCGATATCCGGAGTGAATGAGGTGCCGATAAAATAGTCGAATAAGAAGTATAAATAATTACGCCCTGTTTTTTGAAACAGGGCGTAACTGTATCGTGTATGATGACCATTAACTCTTCTTATCTTCCGGCGCCTTTTCTATCAGGTCCATAAACTGGTCGAGCTTGGGTGTGATGATGATTTGCGTACGCCTGTTCTTCATCCTGCCGGCCTCGCTTTCATTGCTGGCTACAGGATTGTATTCACCCCTGCCACCGGCGGTCATACGTTTCGGGTCAACACCGTAATCGTTTTGCAAAGCCTGCACTACCGACGACGCCCTCAATGTGCTCAGGTCCCAGTTGTTGCGTATGTTGGGCCTGGATATAGGAACGTTGTCCGTATTACCCTCTATCAGTACATCGTAGTCTTTATAGTCTTTTATGATTTTGGCAATTTTGTTCAGTATCTCGCCCGCACGTTCAGATATCTGGTAATCGCCTGATTTATACAGCATATTATCCGCTAAAGAAATGTACACTACGCCTTTCAGCACCTGCACATCCACATCCTGCAATTCCTCGCGGCTCAGCGAGCGTGTCAGGTTGTTGGTCAGCACCATATTCAGCGAGTCGCTCTTGTTCTTCAGGTTCACCAAATGCTGTATATACTTGTTCGATGCGTTTATCTCATCCACCAGTTTGGAGATATTCACATTCCCCTGCCCGGCCGAGGTAAGGCATTTATCCAGCGCGCTCTGCAATGAGGCCAGGCTGGAGCGTTCTGATGCCAATTGTTCTTCCAGGCTGCTGACACGCGAGCGTGCAGACGACAGGTCTGACTGACATTCCTGGTTTTTAGCGGTCAATTCCGAAACTTTTGACTGGGAGTTGCTATATCTTCCCTGCAGTTCCTTATACTTTTTCTGGCTGACGCAACCGGTGGTACATAGACCCAGCGCCAATACAAATACAGATGCTGTTCTCATACATTTGTTTTTTGCTTGTTATCTGCAATATTACGTTTTAAGTAACGTAAAAAAAGATGATTTAGTTCATCTTAGGTTGACAGTATCTCTTTTTCCAGGTCAAGGTGGGCGCCCAGTTCGGTTACGGTAAGTTTATGTACAAGGCCCAGGGTAATGGTATGATTATCCTCTATATGCCCTGTGGGGAAGTTGAAACAAACAGGATAATTATATTCTGCCACGTTGTCATAAATTATTTCCTCCACTGTTTTGCCAAAGGGCCGCTCGGTATCTTCCATGTCGGTTAGCCCCCCCACTATCAATCCTTTCAGGTTATCCAGTTTGCCCGCACGTTTCAGGGTAAGCATCATGCGGTCCATTTTATACAGGTGCTCGCCTATGTCTTCTATGAACAGTATTTTGCCTGTTGTATCTATATCCGATGCTGACCCTACCAGGTGTGATAGTATGGCCAGGTTGCCACCGGTCAATACGCCTTCGCCGGTACCGGACCGGTTGTACTGGTGCGGCGGCAGATGATAGTGCTGGCTTTCGCCTATCAGGCAGGCGTATAACCGCTTTATATGGCCTGCATTCACCGTGTCTGCCCGGAAGGCCGCACACATAGGACTATGCAGTGTCGCTATGTTCAGCGTATTGTGTATATGACTGTGTAATACCGTTATATCACTGAACCCACACATCCATTTAGGATTTAGTTTAAACTTTGTCCAGTCCAGCCTGTCTATTATCCGGCTAAGGCCATATCCTCCCCGGCCCATAAGAATGGCATTTATATCAGGGCTGTCCAGCATTTTCTGCAGGTCTTCCAGCCGTTCATCGTCCGTTCCTGAAAAATAATGATGTTCACTACCTACCGTCTTCCCCAGTCTTACATCAAACCCCCAGAGTTTCAGCACTTCGGCGGCAAAGCTTACCCGCTCAGCCGCAACATAACCCGAAGGGCAGGTAATACCCACAACGGAACCCGTGGCAAGGTATGGAGGATGATTTGTCATATGTTTCACCATAAACCTACGTAAATATTTTCTTCCCTGACATCCACAGGGTAGGTTTTCAATTTATAACCTTCTCCGCTGGTATTCCTGCCATTTGAAGGGTCGAAACGGTATTTGTGAACGGGGCATACTATTCTTCCTTCCGTGTCCACCCAACCATCGCATAATCTTCCTCCTGCATGCGGACAAGTAGCTGCGAAAGCGTACATAACATTCCCTTTACGCAGCAGCGTTACTGTCTTATTTCCAACAACTGTTTCTACCGGTTTGTTTTCAGGAAAAGCTGGGAATGAATGAGTTTTAACAATTTGCCAATCGTATATCATCTGCGCGCCGCAAAGAATTTTTTCATGAGTGTAATAGTCTCTTCAGCCATCACCCCGCTCACCAGTTCTGTCTTGGGATGAAAAGGCCAATTTTCTTTTGTAATTCTTTTATAGCCGTTCTTTTCATCGGTGCCACCATACACCACGCGGCCCAATTTACTCCAGTACATAGCCCCGCAGCACATCAGGCAGGGCTCTATGGTTACGTACAGGGTGGCTTCCGGCAAATATTTGCTGCCCAGCGCGTTAAAGGCTGCTGTAAGCGCTATCATCTCCGCATGGGCGGTGCTGTCGTTCAGTTGTTCCGTCTGGTTATGCCCGCGCGAAATGATCTTAGTGCCCCAGGTCACCACCGCACCTATGGGCACTTCACCGGCATCGTAAGCCAACTGCGCTTGCCGCAAGGCTTCTTTCATAAAATAATTATCGTCAAACATCTTAAAGAATTCAAAGGTAAAAGCCAAACATGGTTTCCCGGCTATCTATTGCTATTCTTTGTTTTTGCTATCCATTATTATCGTCACCGGACCATCATTCACCAACGCCACTTTCATATCTGCCCCAAACTCACCGGTGCATATTTCCGTTCCCGTCGCCTCTTGCAGTTGCTCTACGAAATATTCATATAGTGGGATAGCCGTTTCGGGTCTGGCGGCCCTGGTAAAAGATGGCCTGTTGCCTTTCTTATACGAAGCATGAAGGGTAAACTGGCTCACCACCAGTACGTCACCGCCTATACCGGCCAGGTCTTTGTTCATTAGTCCTGCCTCATCCTGGAATACGCGCAGCCCGGCAATTTTCTTCGCGAGCCATTCTACGTCTTCGCGGCCATCCTCGGCTTCTATACCCAGCAATACCAGGAACCCGGGCCCTATGGCCGCTTTCATATCACTATGAATGGTTACACTTGCCGTAGAAACTCTTTGAATGACTGCACGCATAGACTTCTCTCCCTTTCCTTGTGGGAGAAGGACTTTTGCGAAACTAAACACTTTGGTACAATACGGTTAACTTTATCTCCTTTCATAATGTAGCATCCCGGTGAAAATCCCGGACTGTTTTACAGGATTAGGTTAGAAGATTTTTTAACCTATGATAATTCTTAATCAATAATCTTATCCAGGGCTTTTTGTTAATTGGGGCTTTTGGGGCGCCTGCCCGGTGGTAAGCCTTAATCAAAAAATCAGCATAAATCCCTTTCGGCTATGTAGGAACACCATAACTATATTAATGCTATTTTTACCACCTCTATATCAAAGCAATGAACGAGAATAACAACTATGTAGCCATCATGGCAGGTGGTATCGGCAGCAGGTTCTGGCCGGTGAGCCGTACCAGTTACCCTAAACAATTTATTGACCTGCTGGGCACCGGCAAATCGCTGATACAGTGGACCTACCAGCGGTTTACCCATATAGTGCCCAAAGAAAATATATATTTCATTACCAATGAGGCATATATTGAGACGCTGAAGAAGCAGATACCCGAAGTGAGCGATGAAAATATCATCAGCGAGCCATCACGGAAGAATACAAGCCCTTGTGCTGCCTACTTTGCGCATAAGATGATGGCTAAAAATCCCAATGCCAATATCATCATGTCGCCGGCCGACCACCTGATAATGGACGAGAAGGCTTTTGAAAAAACTGCCAAGGATGCGCTTGAATTCGTATCCAACCACAGTGCGCTGCTCACCATGGGTATTAAACCTACCCGCCCTGACACAGGGTATGGCTATATACAGTACGATGTGGAAGAGGAGTTGAATAAGGTATATAAAGTAAAGACCTTCACTGAAAAACCTTCGCTGGAGCTGGCCAAGACTTTCCTGAAAAGCGGCGATTTTCTATGGAACTCGGGCATCTTCGTATGGAATGTAAAAACCATCATGGAAGCATTGGAGAAACACCAGCCCGAACTGAATGAAGTATTCCTGCAGGCGAATGGTGTGTACAATACACCGAGCGAGCATGATGTTATCAGCAGGTTGTATGCGCAGTGTACCAATATTTCCATAGACTACGGCATTATGGAAAAGGCCAAAAACGTGTATGTCATACCGTCATACTTCGGCTGGAGCGACCTGGGTACATGGGAGTCGGCCTACGACAACTCAGAAAAAGATTATCTGGGCAATGCCGTATATGGCAAAAACGTAATGGTGATAGATGCCACCGAGTGTATGATAAAGGCCGATGATAATAAATTGGTGGTGCTACAGGGCCTGGAGGAATTTGTGGTGGTAGATACTAAAGACGTACTGCTGATATGCGAGCGTAGCCGTGAGCAGCAGATAAAAGAATACGTGGCCGAAGTAAAACGAAACAAAGGAGATAAATACCTGTAATGAACTTACCGCAGAAACATTCAGCTAAAGGGACGACCATCTTTACGGTAATGAGTGCATTGGCTACAGAGCACAATGCCATCAACCTGTCGCAGGGTTTCCCTGATTTTCCTGTAGATGAAAATCTGGGTGTGCTACTGGCGGAAGCGGTACAGAATGGGTACAACCAATATTCGCCCATGCCGGGGCTGCCTATGCTTCGCGACACCATAGCGAATGATTTTAAAAGACGGTACCATGTAGATATTGACGGCACGAATGAAATAACCGTTACGCCCGGCGCTACCTATGGTATATACACGGCATTCACATCCATATTGCAGAAAGGTGATGAGGTAATAGTGCTGGAACCAGCATACGATAGCTATATACCTAATATAGAAACCAACGGGGCGATAGTAGTGCCCGTGCCGCTTACCGCACCTGCTTTTACTGTTGACTGGAACAGGGTGAAAGATGCGATAACAAATAAGACAAAAGCCATCATCATCAATACCCCGCACAACCCCACCGGCACTATGTGGACGCGCGGGGACTGGGACAACCTGGCGGAAGTATTACGTGGAACTGATATTATAGTAGTGTCCGATGAAGTATATGAACAACTGGTGTTCGACGGCAAAGAACATTATTCCGTTTTGCAGCACGAAGAACTGAGGGAGCGGAGCTTTGCCATCTTTTCCTTTGGTAAGGTATACCATAATACAGGCTGGAAAATGGGTTATGTCATTGCCCCGCCTGAATTGACAAAAGCTTTCCGCAGCATACACCAGTTTTTGTGTTTCTCGGTGAATACACCCGCACAATACGCACTGGCGCAATACCTGTCGCAACCCACATTGCCCGATGTAAAAAACATGATGCAGCAGAAAAGGAATTACTTCCTGGAGCTGTTGAAGGATACTCCTTTCACTATACACCAACCGGCTGCTGGTAGCTATTTCCAAACGGCACAATACGCCAATATCAGTGATATGCCTGATACGGAATTTGCTATATGGCTGACGAAAGAATATGGCGTAGCTACTATACCTGTAAGTGTGTTCTACAGCAATAAGCAGGACGATAAAATCATCCGCTTCTGCTTCGCTAAAAAAGAAGAAACCATAAAAGCGGCTATTGAAAAATTATCTGCTATAAAATCGCCTGTCTTATAGATAGTCGTACCCCAACTTGAGAATCAGGGCCAGGGACATTACGATAAAGAAAAACCGTACGAAACCACTGCCTTTCTTTATGGCTACATGCGCGCCCACATAGCCGCCCAGCATATTGCACAGCGCTACGGGTATGGCCACGCCCCACACTACAAAACCTTTAGCTATGAAAAACACCAAAGCGCCCATACTGGCCGACATATTGATGATCTTCCCGTTGGCAGATGCATGCATAAAATCGTAGCCGAATAGGGTGATAAACGCAAACAACAGGAAGCTGCCCGTACCCGGGCCTATCAGGCCTTCATACAGGCCCAGTATGCTGCCGGTTCCTATTGCATATACTAAGTACTTTGTTTGCGATAGTGGTTTTACATTATGGTGCAGCCCAAGTTCGCGCTTGAGTATAGTATACGCCAGCACCAGTACCAATGCAGTAATGATAAAAGGCATGAACTGCTCCTTATGTATAAAACTCACCAGCAATGCCCCGGCAAACGATGCCACCAATGCCGATATAATAATGGGCGATAAATGTTTCCAGTCAATATCCACCCGCCTGATATAACGAACGGCGGCTACAGATGTGCCGGCGAATGAAGCTGTTTTGTTTGTGGCTAATGTCTGCACCAGCGATAGCTGCGGCTGTAATATAAACATAGCAGGCAGTTGTATCAATCCGCCCCCACCTGCTACGGCATCAACAAAGCCGGCAGTAAAAGCAAAAAGGCAAAGCAGGATGAGTGACAACATAAAAAAGCCGTCCGGTATGCGGACGGCTAAATGTATAAATTCTGTTTTGTATTTAATAAGTAATCACCTGCTCTTCGATGGTTTCAGGTATTTGCCTGAACTCGTATTGCTGGTTGCGCAGTTGCGGTTCGAAGCCGGCATGGCGTATGGCATCCTGTATGCCTTTGTAGGTAAACCTGTGTGGGGCTCCCGCTGCGCTTACTACGTTTTCTTCTATCATGATAGAACCAAAATCATTAGCCCCTGCATGTAGGCATAATTGCGCCACTTCTTTACCTACCGTCAGCCATGATGCCTGTATGTTTTTCACATTGGGCAGCATGATTCGGCTGAGGGCTATCATACGGATGTACTCTTCGGCAGTCGTCAGGTTTTTAGTGCCACGTATACGCCTCAACAGCGTGTCCACATCCTGGAAGGTCCAGGGAATGAATGCGATAAAGCCCTTGGCGTCTGCCGGCTTTTTAGCCTGCACTTCGCGAATTTTCACCAGGTGCTCAAAACGCTCTTCTATCGTTTCCACATGGCCGAACATCATGGTGGCTGTAGTGGTCAATCCCACTTTATGTGCTTCGTGCATAATATCCAGCCATTCCTGCGCACCGCATTTGCCTTTGGAAATCAGCCTGCGTACACGGTCGTTCAGTATCTCAGCCCCGGGGCCGGGCATACTGTCCATGCCTGCTGCTTTCAGGGCCGTCAATGCCTCGTTATGGCTGACACCCGACACCTTGCAGATATGCGCTACTTCGGGTGGTCCCAGCGCATGCAGCTTCAGGTCGGGATACAGTTCTTTCAGTTGTTTGAAGAGGGTGGTATAATAATCCAGCCCCAGCTCAGGGTGGTGGCCGCCTTGCAGCAGCAATTGCTCACCACCATAGCGGAAAGTCTCTTCTATCTTCTCTTTGTAAGTTTCTATATCTGTGATGTAAGACTCGGGATGACCGGGTATGCGGTAAAAGTTGCAGAACTTACAGTTGGCAATACAAACATTGGTGGTGTTCATATTGCGGTCGATGATCCAGGTAACCTTGCCATGCGGCACGTGCTTTTTGCGCAGCTCATTGGCTACGAACATCAGTTCCGCAAGCGGGGCGTTATGAAACAGGTACACCCCCTCTTCCATGCTTAGGGAGTCAAATTGCATGGCCCTGCTATATAATTCTGCTAACTTCATCACCCTGCAAAATTAACCTAAAAAGCCTTGCCTTATATACCTATATCCGATTGCTGCATATATATGTATTATAGATTTTTAAACATCATGAATTGTGATTAGGTTAATTTTGTTACTTTGTAATTGATGGGTACGCATATACTGACATTGTTTGGGGAAGAGATAGTGCCGGAGCAGCTCAACGCTGTGGGCAGGAAGAAATCTGCACCCAGGCCTAAGAAGGAAAAGCCGGAGAAAAAGGAGGCAGAGGAAGTTGTGGCCGAGGTTGCGGAAGAGGTAATTGCTGCGCCGGAACCTGTTGCCAAAAAGGCGGTAAAAAAAGAAGAGGTTGTTGAAGCTCCGGTTGTGGATAAGTTCACTGACTGGGAAGGCGAAAAAAAATATTATTCCATAGGCGAAGTTGCCAAAATCTTCAATGTCAGGACATCCAACATACGCTACTGGACCAATGAATTTGCCCTGAAGGTACGCACCACCCGCAAGGGCGACAGGCTGTACACACCTGAGCAGATAAAGGAAATACGCACCATCTACCACCTTACTAAAGAAAGGGGTTTTACCATAGCAGGCGCCAAAGGCAAACTGAAGGACAGCAAAAAAGTATCCGTACAATCGGTGGACCTGAAGGACTCGCTGCTGCAACTGCGCAATAAGCTGGTTCAACTCAAAAACAGCATTAAGTAATCCACCATGCGTATTTTATTTCTGGCGCTGGCAATATTTACAGTCATGCATACACAGGCACAAAGCACATTCGATAAAGCTATTAACGACAGGAACGAACTGGTGTTTACAGGGCAATTTACATTCGCCGACCTGCAACAGGAAGCATCATTCAAATGGATGACGGAGGGAACCGATGCCTATCAGCCTGGCGCGGAAGCTATCAGTTATCTCAAAAACGAACTGAATAAATATCAACTGGTAGTGTTTATGGGTACCTGGTGCGAGGATTCTCATAACCTTATACCTAAACTGTATAAAGTGCTGGAAGCAGCGGGCTATCCTGCACAGCAACTAACACTTTACGGGCTGGACCGCGAGAAGAAAGGCAAGGGCACCGCACACGAAGAATACAAAGTATTATATGTCCCCACTATCATAGTCCTTTCAGGCGGTAAAGAAGTGGGGCGCATTACAGAAACTGTCAGGAGGAGTGTGGAAGCAGACCTGGTAACCATAATCAAAGATTTCCAGGAAAAATAGTTCCTTATTTTACGTTTTATTCCGCAACAAAAGCAATACCATCCACCTCTAAAAGAAAATCAGGCCTGCCAAGTGCAGGTACTATTACTACTGTTACTATTGGCTGGTTTATAACGTCTTTGAAATACTTCCTCGAAACTTCAAAGCCCTTAGTAATATCTTGCCCGCTTACGACATAAATAGTCAACTTCACTAAATCGTTGAATGTAGCGCCGCAGCCTTCCAGCACAGTTTGCACATTTTTCATAGTCTGCTCTGTCTGCGCTGCTATATCTCCTTTACCTACGATGTTACCGTTTATATCTACCGCGTCCTGCCCGCCTATGTAAATAGTTTTGCCGCTGCCTTGTGTAATTATTGCCTGCGAAAAGGCAGGGTTTTTAAAAAGTCCGTCAGGATTGATATGTTCTTTCTTGCCAGTCATGATTGTCGATTTTTCATATGTACAGAACAAAATACTCGCAGCATTGTTGACTGGCAATCAATTGAAGAAATTACCACTGAATAAGTAATTTGCAGCTTCAAAATCAAGTAATGGAGTTACCTCATCATATATCTATCGAATACCTGCAATCGCTGGGCGCGAAACCTATTAACCTTTCCGGCGCAGCCATAGGCCGCATATTAGACAACCGCAATTATTTAGATAAGAAGCTGCAAAAAGGAGAAACCCACTATGGTATCAATACCGGGTTCGGTTCTTTGTGCGATGTACGTATCAGCGACGACCAACTTGCTAAACTACAGGAAAACCTTGTGTGCTCACATGCCTGCGGTATGGGTGACGAAGTGCCCGAAGATGTAGTGAAGCTAATGCTGCTGCTCAAGGCGCATGGCCTTAGCCAGGGATATAGCGGCGTGCGTACCGAGGTAGTGCAGCGTTTGGTTGACTTTTACAATATGGGTATCTATCCCGTGGTGTACAATTTAGGTTCACTCGGCGCCTCGGGCGACCTGGCTCCGCTGGCCCACCTGAGCCTGCCGATATTTGGCATGGGCAAGGTGCGTTACAATAGCAAACTGCGTGAAAGCAGTGATGTGCTGAAGGAGTTGGAAATGGAGCCTATACCACTGGCGGCAAAAGAAGGCCTGGCATTGCTGAACGGTACACAATTCATGAGCAGCTACGGCACATGGGCATTGATGGCTGCCGAAAGGCTCTATCGCTGGGCGAATGTTATAGGTGCCATCTCTACTGATGCCTACCATGCCAAGAGCGACCCGTTCAAACACCCCATACACCGTGTACGCCCGCACAAAGGACAGATAACTACAGCACAGCAATTGATGGATTTACTGGAAGGCAGCGATATCCAGGCTGTACCCAAAAAACAGGTGCAGGACCCTTATTCATTCCGCTGTATGCCGCAGGTACACGGCGCTACGCGCGATGTAATAGATACAGTCACTAACGTGATAGAAATAGAAATCAACTCTGTAACGGATAACCCCATCGTTTTCCACGACGAGGATGAAATAATAAGTGGGGGAAACTTCCACGGGCAGCCGCTGGCATTGCATTTAGACTTCCTGGCAATAGCCATGTCTGAGTTGGCGAATATATCTGAACGCCGCACCTACCTGTTGGTGAGCGGGCAGAGGGGATTACCACCGTTCCTGGCGCCAGATGCGGGTTTGAACAGTGGATTTATGATAGCACAATACACAGCCGCTGCTATCGTCAGCCAGAACAAACAACTGTGTACACCCGCATCTATTGACAGCATAGTGAGCAGCAATGGGCAGGAAGACCATGTGAGCATGGGGGCCAACGCAGCTACCAAACTGCACAGGCTCATGAAGAATGTGCAGCGCGTATTAGCCATCGAACTGCTGACAGCAGTGCAGGCAATCGAGTTCCGCAGGCCGGGTACAAGTTCCCCCGCTTTGGAAAAGATTTGTACAGCGCTCAGGAAGCAAATACCCTTTATGGCTACCGACAGGCTGCTGCATGACGACCTGGTTACAACAGAACGATTCCTGGAGCAGGATGCGGATGCGCTGATGAAATAATGCAGTATATTGTTTGTCTATTGCAGACGAATTATGTACTATAAAGAAGCTATACTCTGCCTGATGTTTGGCGTGGCCGAAGCAGACGGCGGCATACGCGAAGACGAGCTCATTAATATCGTCACCATGAAGGAAGTGTTCAAGGGCTATTCCGAACACGATATCATCACGCTGTACAAAGAATACAAAACCCGGTTTGAAGACAAGACATTCAGCGATATAGCCTATATCATGGCTAAACAGATACCCCCTGAACTATATATGGCTACTCTCTCCATACTGGCGGACATTATCGTGCTGGACTTTAACGTGGATATGAAGGAAAGTTCCTTTATCAGCATAGTGGCCAATACCATGGGAATCACCGATGTAGCAGTTAAAACCTTATTGCTGACATCATTATCTAAGAGGCTGATGATGACCGCGGGCAAAGAATAAATAATAAAAATGATTAAAACATATTAATATTATAACCTGGCTAGTATATCCTCTCAATAACATAATTTGTAGCTACGCTATGACTGAAAATAAAGCAGGCGCCTTACGGGGCGCCTGTTTTATTTTACAACGAGAGAGACAATCTTTGATTATTCTTGAGTAGCAGTATATACTACATCTACAGCGTAAGTACCTGCAGGGTAAGCAAATCCGGGGGTAGCTTTATATTTTACGCTGAAAGTCTGGTTGCCGCCACGGTCAGCGCCTGTCAGCAGGTTTTGGTTGCTGCTGGTCAGGGTAGCGTAGTTGCTGAAAGAACCTGCGATATCGCCGCCTGTACCGTTAGCTGTTACTTTCACAGCCAGTACACCTTCTACCGGCATTTCAGGAGCAGGGGTAGTGTTGCCTGTATAAGAGAATTCATCATTATTAGCTTTTACAGCTACAGAGAAGTTTTTGTTAGAACGTACTTTCAGTTCCTGCGCATCAGACTCAACACCGTTGGCGTAGTCGTTTACAGTTGTGAAAGGGATGGTAACATCAGCACCGGTTGCGCTGCTGTTTCCGGTAAAAGTGATCTCGATAGCGTTGCTCAGTACCAGGTTGGTAGTCTGAGAAGCAGAGCTTGACTGGTTGGACTGGTTTTGAGCGTTAGCTGCAACACCGATTGAACTAAGGATAGTTACGAATAATGCGATCTTTTTCATTTTGTTTGTTTTTAGTTGTTTTAGTTTGATTGATTTGTTTGTTGTTTGTTTGCTTGCACAAAGATGCGATGGGGTTCCAGACATGGGAAATTTTCTCCACCTGTTAACGCCCGATTTGCAATCTGTTAACCAACCCTTAACAACCAAAACTCCTATAACCTAATGAAAAGCAATTACTTACATCGTAGCAAAGAGCAAAACCTGCCAGGCCTTGCTAATTTCTCCCGCAGCTATTAACTGCTTTGCGTAACCATGCAAAGCGGTGGCCAGAGAGAGCTTATCGCCTGTATGAGATTTTATAATATTAAACATGGTATTGTCTGCGAAGGAGGAATCCCTGGCCGGTACAGAAGTACAGTTACCCAGTATACCCAGGTCGTTGCCACTCAGCACGTGGCTGTTACGGATGGGTTCGGGTAGTTGGTCTACACCCACGCCTAATTCCAGGTTGGGTTTGGTTACTTCGAAAACGGCATTACCCGAAGCACGGCAGTAGTAATTGCCGCCCATGCGGGCCACCAGGTCTATCTTATGGGGGTCTATATTACCGTTGGCATCCAGCACATTGTCGTCTACGTGCATACAGACTACCTCGCAAATGATGAGGTTGCCTGCACCTCCCTCCTGTCCTGTCTCTATTATCTCTTTTACCCGGCACTCGAGTTGAGCCGGGGACTCCTTTACCCTGAAAGGTTTTACCATGTCGGAGGGTATTGGGGTAAGGCCGGACTTCACAAACTCGTCTATGCTCTCAGGATATTCGCAGCTGGCCAAATTCATCTGCTGCACTATATTGTAATTTACCACATTTATCACAACCTCGCTGGTAGCCCGGGCATTTTCAAGAGTGTGCTTGGTGGTATTATCCCTCACACGTCGAGCGGGAGAGAATATAGCTATGGGTGGCTTGCTGCCAAATACATTAAAAAAACTGAAAGGTGATAGATTGGGAATACCATTAGCATCCAGCGTACTGGCAAAACATATAGGCCGTGGCGCCACTGCGCCCAAAAGGTAGCTGTGCAAAAGCCCCGTCTTTATTTCTCCCGGTACTATTTTCATGAGCCCTGTATATATTATATGCTGAAAAATGAAGTGTGATAAGGTAAGGGCATAAAATAACCGCAGCGCGCTGAATAGCACGCCGCGGTTTGCCGTTTACCTATGTTTACTCCTATGCTCCTGGAATAAAGCTCCCTTAAGAAGCCAATACAAATATACTTCGCCAAAACCCCTTTGAAAACTGAAATGGGACGAAACGGGAAGAATATATGATGAAACAGGAATAACATAAGGATATGTCTTTAATTATTTAATCAATTTGTAGGGAACAGCAATGCCTGTACGGTCCCACTCGAAAGTAACAGTGTCTTTTTTTACGGTTATAGTAAATTTTTCCAGTTCGTCGGGTAACTCATATACGGGCACGGTGGTGCGTAATACGTTCTTGCGCCTGTACTTTTCATATTCATAGGCTCCCCATTGGCCCAATTGTTTATTTAATATGACCTCCCATTCTTTTCCAGATGGAATGGTAAAAAGCGTATATGTGCCGGCTTTTATTTTTTTGCCGCCAAAACTGCCATCGCGCTTAAAAGTGATCTCGGTGGCCTCGTTGGCGCCCGTGCGCCAAACTGAGTCGTAAGGTACCAGCCCACCGAAGATGACCCGACCGCGCTTAGAAGGCTGGCCATATGTTATTTTTATATCTTTATTTTCGGTGGACGCCTTAGGGCTGAGCAATTTCTTCTGCTCCTGCGCCGTGGCCGATAACATAAATGCCGATAATATGATTGTCAATATTTGCTTCATAACCGGGCAAAGATAGTGTTTTCACAATGTGAAGACGGTCTCATGCGTTAAAGAATACTCCGGCAAGGGAGTAATGCATTAGTCGGAAATACGGTTTGGTACTATTTATGCTAACACCACGAAATATTTACCTGCCTACCCTATGAAACATTTGCAAAAACACATCGCGGTGATTTTTAGATACCGGTATATTGCTCCCGTTGCTCATAATTACGAAGCCTGTGGCATCATAACGGCTGACATGATTGAGGTTAATAATATAAGAACGGTGTATCTGGTAGAAAAAGTCCTGTATCAAGGTTTCCTGGTATCTCCCCAGGTTATAGGAACTGATTATTTCGGCGTCTGTAGTCACTACCCTGGTGTACCTGTTTTGTGACTCGCAATAAATGATATCGTTAATATTGACGTAACGGATACCTGTATCGTCGGGTATGCCTATTTTCAAATCCTTGTTTTCGCCGGCACCCGATGCTCTTCTTTTTAACAGGGTGCGGGCTATAGCCCTGTCCACTGCCTTCACCAGGGCCTTGTCGTTTATGGGTTTCAACACGTAACCACATACGTCAAAGTTGAACGCCTCAACGGCAAATTCGGTATGTGCTGTAACAAAAATTACTTCGGCGGTAAGATTAGGTACAAGTTCCAGGAGGTCGAAGCCTGTTTTTTCCGGCATAGAAATATCCAGGAAAAGTATGTCAATGTTATTGGCACGGATACCCTGCAAGGCTTCTTTCCAGTTACTGTATTTGCCTTTTATGATTATTTCGGGGTACAATTCAATGAGCGTGTCTGCGAGCAGTTCTACCATTTTAGGCTCATCATCGGTAATGATGCAGCTTATTTTATTGGGCATGGGCAAAGTTTTTGATCCTGATTACTACGGTCGTTCCGGTAAGCGGTAATTGTTTGTCAATATACTCAATTTCAATATTAATTTTTTCATACTTGTTGAAAGTACCTATCAGTTCTTTTATCAGGATCGTACCATAAGAGTCGACTCTACGTATCATTTTCCCGCGCAATTCTTTAGATCTTTGTCTGCCTATGCCATCATCGTCTACCATGCATACGAGGGTGTCTTTATCTTGTTCATCTATTTTGAAGATAACAGACAGGTTACCCTTCTTATCGCTGTGGAAAATTCCGTGGTTAAGGGCGTTTTCCACCAGGGGTTGCAACAGTAGGGATGGTATTTTTACTTTTTCTGTATCTACCGATTTATCTACTTCTATTGTATAATCGAATTTTTCTTCAAAGCGCGTGAGTTGGAGCTGGAGGTAATTTTCGAGGTTTTCAATTTCTTCGGCAATGGTTATGTATTTAGCGCGCGAAGATTTGATATAAGACCGTAAGAGGTCTGAGAACTGGTTGATATGTTCGAAGGCTTCCTTGTTTTTGTTCTTTTTTACGAAGTACTGTGCGGTGCTAAGGGAATTGAATATGAAATGGGGGTTGATTTGCGAGTAAATTGATTTTAGTTCCAGTTCGCGCCGCTGGTTGCGGCGTTCGTTGGCCCGGTTAACGAAGCGGCGTGTCATAACAATGACAATGTAAACAAAGCCAATGAAAGCGAGCAGGGATAATACGAATATTATCCTTTTTGCAGTTTGTGTTTGCCACCATTTTGGTTGTATATACACTGTAAATTTTAAGGGTTTGCTGCGCCATGAATCGTCGGATGCAATAATGAATACTGTACTATAGCTGCCAGGTTTAAAATCGGGTAGTATAAGTTGATTCCCTGTATTCACAAACCCGCTTTCATTGACGGCGTATTGTAATTTAAGAGGACCCGTGCCGATGGGATTAATAGCATCAATATCGAGAACGTTTGCAGCCTGGTTAACGGAAATGGTATCGTTTGTGTTTAAGCGACGTAGATAGCCCCTATTGCTTATTATTATGCTATAAAGATTACCTTCATTAACAGGGCTCATGTCTTTATATTGTATAAGGTAAAAACCGTTGTCTGTATTGAGCAGGGCATTATTTTTCGAGAACTGCGCATCGGTGATATCGGTATAGAATATATTTTTCGGATTTTTCAACATAACGATATCTGTAATGGTGTTTCTCCCCGATATCCGGCATTTGATGACGCCTGCCCGACATCCTATCACCAGATACCCATCAATAATTTCCATATGGGCATTTTTCATGTTGTAAGATGTAAAAATTGGTATCAACCGGTTTGAAAAAATATTGTACATGTGTATCTGTTTATGGCCACTGATAAAGATATTCCCATGTTCATCACACAGAATTTTCCTGATACCCCTGATGTTGTTATCGGTGAGTATCTGATGTGGAATGTTTAATAAAGTGTCGCGTCGGGTATCATATAATAAGAGGCTGTTTTTGTTATAGAGATACAGATAATGTAACCTACGGTCGTATGTTAATGACTTTACCCACATATTAGAGACCGTACGGCTTTCAATATGTTTACGTTCCCTATCTATAGTCAACCGGAAGGCCCTTGTTCCTGCTCCCCCAATAGAATATAATGTATCGTACTGCCGATTGTTAGGAAGGATGGCATCAAATAGGTAATATAAATCCGTTTCTACTTTCAACGGATCGGTTATTTTTTTTCCGTTTTCGTAATAGTCTCTCACCGATTGTGTATAGTTGTACAATGATGATTCATTGATCAGCACCTTTAACATATCGCGATGGAAAATAAGAGCTGTATCCTGGCTCAGGAACAGTATTTTGTATAGTTCGCGAACTTCCGGCAGTTCTATTTTTTTTGTTATACAACCGTTTGTTACAAAGGCAAGGTTTGCTTCTTTTTCATTCCACCAACAGCCAACAGTATCATTTTTATTATTGACGAACTTATACCCGGTTAAGCCACCATCAATTTTTTTATAATTCGCATGTACATTGCTTTGAATAAAAAGACCGTTATTGTCTGTTGATAGAATTGTCCCCCATAACTTGTCCTCCAGAAAATATGTATTGGAGAAATTATTGGCGCCGACACCATGGAACATGATTTTGAAGTCATATTTTCTTTTCAACCTGAAATTGGTATCAATAATATAGGCTGCGTTATCAGTTATTAATTTAAGTTCATTAGGGCTGACAGCCGTAATTAACAGGCGATTGTGTGTTCTTGCTGATGAGTCATACAAGGAAAATTCCCTAATTGCATTTTCGTTTATACTATAATATGGGAGCGCTGTGTCTTTGAGCGTAGTAAATATGAAATAACCCGCAAAGAACTTGACATCACCACTTTTAGCGGAATGACTTTTAAGATCAGGGTTTACAGTGGTTTTGTACGGGATAGGCATTTCAGTTGCAGACTTAAGAATGCTTGGGGTTTTATGAAATTTGATAGTATCTCCCACACTGCCAAATTCAATTATATTATCATTGGAAAAAGCGTACGAAGCGTTATTTGAGAAAGGTGGTCCGGGATATGCCATCGTGTCGTTACGCACACTGTAAATTTGGGTGCCGTTATATGCCGAAGTAATGTAAATTTCGTCGCCATACTCAAAGAAACTTATGGGGTATATAAGATATGCATTGACATCCGGATGCTTATAGACATTTTTATAAACACCATTCTGAATATATCCAACTTCAGCCGCTATTGATGAGAGCCACATCCTGTTTTTACTATCCCTGGTTAAGCACCATACATCGTTTGAGGGAAGGCCTTTGTCATAATCGAACACATCGAAGCTATACCCGTTATATTTAAATACCCCATCGTCAGTAGCTATCCATAGGTATCCCAGTTCATCTACTAAAGTATTGTATACATGGTTAGTAGAAAGCCCGTTGTATTTATTGATATTATATACCGCTGGCATCTGGCTGGTAGATATTATTGGTGCCAGCCAGCAGAAAGCAATCAGTATGCCCGATAACAGTATATTATTGAGATTGCGCATAGTTACTGATTCTTACAGCTACTGTTGTCCCCGATAGCGGAGGTTGTTTATCAATATATTCTATTTCAATCTTAATTTTTTCGTACTTGTTAAAAGTATCTATCAGTTCTTTTATAAGTATTGTACCATAAGAGTCGGCTTTGCGTATGATTTTCCCACGTAGTTCTTTAGCTCTTTGCCTGCCTATGCCATCATCGTCTACAATGCATACGAGGGTGTCTTTATCCTGTTCATCTATTTTGAAGATAACAGACAGGTTACCCTTTTTATCGCTATGGAATATTCCATGGTTAAGTGCGTTTTCCACCAGGGGTTGTAAGAGTAGTGATGGTATTTTTACCTTTCCTGCATCTACCGATTTATCTACTTCAATTGTATAATCAAACTTTTCTTCAAATCGTGTAAGCTGGAGCTGGAGGTAGTTTTCGAGGTTTTCAATTTCTTCGGCGATGGTTATGTATTTAGCGCGCGAAGATTTGATATAAGACCGTAAGAGGTCAGAGAACTGGTTGATATGTTCGAAGGCTTCTTTGTTTTTGTTCTTTTTAACGAAGTACTGCGCGGTGCTGAGCGAATTGAATATGAAGTGGGGGTTGATTTGCGAGTAGATGGATTTTAGTTCGAGTTCGCGGCGCTGGTTGCGGCGTTCATTGTTTCGGTTGATGAAGCGGCGTGTCATAACAATGACCATGTAAATAAAGCCTATGAAAGTGAGCAGGGATAATACGAATATGACCCTTTTTGCAGTTTGTGTTTGCCACCATTTAGGTTGTATATACACTGTAAATTTCAAGGGTTGGCTGCGCCACGAGTCGTCGGAGGCGATAAGGGATACGGTGTTGTAACTGCCAGGTGAGAGCTGGGGCAAGATAACTTGCATTCCCGTGTTATTATAGTCACCACCATTTATGGAATATTCTATTTTTAGCGTACCCATACCGGTGGGATTGATCAGGTCTGTCGCTATAATATTCACGTCATGGCTTATTCGTATTGTGTCTCCTGATGCCAGGTTGGAAAGGGTGTCATTTAAAGACAAGATGACTCTAAACTGGCTGCTCAGGTCGGCTTCTCCATTGGCGTTAAGATTAACTTTATACAATCCCTTATCAGTTTTAAGGAGAGCGCTTGAAGGACTAAACTGCGCATCTGTAACGTAGTTGTAAAAAATATTTTTTACATTCCGAACGACATGGGTTTTAGCAACTATGTTCGGTCCTATAAATTCGGACTTCAAGACACCGAAATTGCCTGCTATATACAACACATTGTCCCTTACAAAAATAATGCTTTTTTCCAGGCCAAAGTTTCTGAACAATCTTTTTAGTCGACCGGTATACAAATTATAGCTGTAAAGGCCGCTGTAATCCTTTATAATGATGTTGCCGTAATCATCACAAAAAACTGCCTCTACCCCCCGAATGCCCAATAAGGCCAGTTGTCTCCTGTTTATCAGCGTTTTCCTGAAATCCGGTATGGTTAATATCAGAATTTTATGGTCGTGGTAAATAACAGCTGTATTGTTTTTGGCACTGTAAGTTATTGCCTTGTAACTACCGCCAACAATATTTTCAATGAGTATCAACTGCTTTTTGGGATTCAGCACAATTTTGTCGAGGCCGCCCCCACCCCGTACAGAAAGTATATTCAGTGAATCAAGAATAACTGCGTCTTTTATACTCCAGAAGGCCATCCCGGGTGGATTGGATTTTTCTAAATGACCATAATTAAGAGAATTATATCCTAACCAGGCATATTGGGGTGTTTTGTAGGGAGATATCCAAATAGCACTTCTTGAATTTGACATGAGGGCTTTTGAATTATTGAAGGTTACTACTTTATTATGTTCGTCCGTAACTATTGTTTGCTCCGTAATGATGTTTCCGTTACAAACGTATGCCATCCGCCTGTTTTTATCGTTCCACCACGCACCGGTAGTATCGTCAACATAGCCTGAAAATCGGTAACCATCCAGTTTGGTACCTATATTGTGAAACTTGACTTTGCCGGGGTAGCTGACGAACAGCCCCGACGTGGATGTAGATACACAATATTGCCAAAATGTATCATGCACTGCATAAGTGTACGTAGTATGTTTCTCAGCTGCAGAAAAATCGCCGACAGATCAATAGTTGAGGTTAATCTCAACGAACTGTCGTAAGTCATCGCCATCGTCCGGGTAAGTACATGGAAGGTTTTTTCTCCCGGGAAGCAGTGAACTAGCCTGTGCCCAAGACGTAGAGTATCTACAGATATATTGTCTATATTGTAAATAAAGACCTCTTTATCACCCACAACTCCTATATAAATATATTTGTCAAAAAAGGCACCATGCCTGGTGCTTTGCGTTAACCTGGCCGATAGCTCGGGAATATAAACTTGCTTTACTGCTCGTCTGTTAGTTATCCAATCCCATGCAGGAATTATATTTACTACATTGAAACTGTCAGCGATTTCAAGTATTTTCCCCCCAACGATGCATATATTTGTGTCTACAGGCCAAGCGAAGGCGATAGAATATAGTGTATCCTTCGTAATAATACATATTTCCCCGGAGTCTAAGTGGTAACCTTTATTAATGAATATCAGGCTATCACCCAGGTTAGATACCCAGTGGGGATATAATAATTCTGATTTATTCAAATGCCTGGTGACGGTATTAAACCTGCCATGTTCTATATACCCGATATCTTCAGCCATAGACAGTAGCCATATACGCCCCTTGGTATCTTTATAAAAGTCCCATATATCAGTATTCGGTACGCCTTCATTGTATCCGAACTTTTTTAGTATATAGCCATTGTACCGGTATACACCATCGTTAGTGCTTATCCAAAGGTATCCCAGCTTGTCAACTATCGAATGGTACACATGGTTGGTAGAAAGCCCGTTGTATTTATTGATATTATATACTGAAGATGCCTGGCCGGCAGTCATTATTGGTGCCAGCCAGCAGAAAGCAATCAGTATGCCCGATAACAGTATATTATTGAGATTGCGCATAGTTACTGATTCTTACAGCTACTGTTGTCCCCGATAGCGGAGGTTGTTTATCAATATATTCTATTTCAATCTTAATTTTTTCGTACTTGTTGAAAGTATCTATCAGTTCTTTTATAAGTATTGTACCATAAGAGTCGGCTTTGCGTATGATTTTCCCACGTAGTTCTTTAGCTCTTTGCCTGCCTATGCCATCATCGTCTACAATGCATACGAGGGTGTCTTTATCCTGTTCATCTATTTTGAAGATAACAGACAGGTTACCCTTTTTATCGCTATGGAATATTCCATGGTTAAGTGCGTTTTCCACCAAGGGTTGTAAGAGTAGTGATGGTATTTTTACTCTCCCTGCATCTACCGATTTATCTACTTCTATTGTATAATCGAATTTTTCTTCAAAGCGCGTTAGTTGGAGCTGGAGGTAATTTTCGAGGTTTTCAATTTCTTCGGCAATGGTTATGTATTTAGCGCGTGAAGATTTGATATAAGACCGTAAGAGGTCTGAGAACTGGTTGATATGTTCGAAGGCTTCCTTGTTTTTGTTCTTTTTAACGAAGTACTGCGCTGTGCTAAGGGAATTGAATATGAAGTGGGGGTTGATTTGTGAGTAAATTGATTTTAGTTCCAGTTCGCGGCGCTGATTGCGGCGTTCATTGCTTCGGTCGACGAAACGGCGTGTCATAACAATGACCATGTAAACAAAGCCTATGAAAGCGAGCAGGGATAATACGAATATGACCCTTTTTGCAGTTTGTGTTTGCCACCATTTAGGTTGTATATATACAGTAAATTTCAAGGGTTGGCTGCGCCACGAATCATCGGAAGCTATGAGCGATATGGTGTTGTAACTGCCTGGTTTGAGGGAAGGTAGTATGAGTTGATTTTCAGAAAACTGATATGGTGATTTATTCAAGGCATATTCTATCCTCAGGCCCCCCGTACCGGTGGGCTTAATTACATCCAGGGTAATTAGAGAAAGGTTTTGTTCGATAACTAGTGTATCGTTGTTAGATATCGTATGCAGGCTGTCGGAATAGTCTGCAATTATCGTATAGTCATTGATGTGATTATTATTATTGTTACCATTACCCTTATCGTAATGGTAAACAAAAAAGCCGTTGTCTGTTTTTAACAATGCATGGTCTTCAGCGAATTGTACATCGAAAAGGTATCTGTAATAAATATTCTTTGTGTTTTGAAAGTTATTGACGATTGTAATGTTGCCGTTAGATTGTATGCTGGCGTTTAATATCCCAAAACTTCCTGCGATAAAAAGTTTGTTATTGATCACTTCAATCTTGGCCTGCTTCAGATTGTAGTTTTTTAGCAGGGTCCGCATTGTACCCCTTGTACCATTAAAAACTTTGATGCTATTATAATCTTTTATAAACAGGTTGCCGTTGCTATCGGGTATTATTTTTTCAATGGCATTAATTCCAAGAGCTTCCAGTTGAGATTGCGTCATCTGTATGCGTACATCAGTAGCTGGATTTATCAGCAGAATTTTGTCAGGAGCGTAGGAAACAATGGTATTGTTTATTGGGATTAGCAGAATATTTTTAAAGCGCTGGTTGCTAATCGTGGTATAATAAATGCGGTTTTTCCCCTGATCAATTTTGACTTTGTATATATTATGAGGACTACCCAGCATGTATATATCCCTGTTTTCGGCAACAAGTATATCATGGGCAGAATTAAAAAATCCGTATTTTATTGCATTGCTGTATTTTTTGTAATCAAGGTGTATTGCAGTATCTATACCTATGGTAATTGGATCAATAGCATTGGTCGCATATAGCCATGAAGTACTTAATTCATTAACAACTATCTTTTTTACAGAGTCGTACGTGATTATTTTTCTCAAATTATGTATTGCTGGCAGGGATATGGTTTCTCTGATTTCTCCTTTGTTGACTATGGCAAGCATGCGGGTCTTATTATTCCACCAATAGCCATCTGTATCGTTTTTATTGTTTATAAAAACATAATCCATGATGTTACCCTTCTTTTTTTCTAAACCGGAAGTTGGAGGATATAGTATAGTCATACCCCCATCCGAACTAGCATGCAATTCGCCCCATATCTTGGTTTTGCAGAAGAAAGTAGTATTGAAACCAGCTGCACCGGGAAATAGTGTTTTGAGACCATGTATCGCGTTCAGATTCATGTTGCTATCAAGAATCACAATTTTATCACGTGTGATACAGTAAAAAAAATGATTGTAGATATAGCATAAGACGATTTGCTCATCATTATTTCCCAATACCTCTCTGAGATTAAGACGAATTATAGTCTTCGTATATATATCTGCGCAGTTAAGGTACGGTTGTGATGGCTTATAATATACAATAAGGTTGTTACCGAAGGTATAGCTATAAGGGTACGCTATCATTTCTGACGTGAGGTTAGTATTGAACTTCAGTATTTTGTCTGGTTTGCCCAGGTTGTTTGTGTTTTGAGAAAACAATTTTTTAAGGTTGTACAGTTGAAGTAAAGAATCTGAAGTGTGAGCCATAAATTCATCAATAATTCTTGGAGATGTTTTTGCGATAGAATATTCCGACATGGATATATGTTTGGCTCTGAGCGTATCGTCTTTAACAATGCAAACCACATAATTTTCTTTGACATCCGAGGTTATATTGTTAAAGACAATTGTATTGTTATCTAATTCAAAAATCTGTCCGGGATAGAGTTCTAAATTTGGATCTGTATCCTTATAAACCTTGTAAAATTCCCCGTTTTTTACATACCCCATCTGCTGGGCAATAGCCCGGAACCAAATCCGGCCTTGCTTATCCTCATACAAATTCCACACGTCTACATTAGGGAGTCCGTCGCTGTAGTCATATTTCCTGAGAGTATAGCCGTTGTACCTGTAAACACCGTCAGTTGTTCCCATCCATAGGTAGCCAAGCCTATCCACCAAGAGGCAATACACATGGTTGGTAGAAAGCCCGTTATATTTATTGATATTATATACTGCAGAGGTTTGGCCTTTGCTTAAGAAAGAGATGACGAAAATCAGCGGTAGTAAAATGACTGTTCTTGACAAGCGTCTTACAGGTTGTTAATCCGCTCAAATATAGCATTTCAGGGGCATAGGCAATATGTCATTATATAAATATTATATTTGAATTGACTATTACTGAAACTTGTTATTTCGTATCAGACACTTAACTTTGTTCGCGTTCTGAATAAACGCAGAAGCCCGTCTGAAATTATGGATATTTTAATGCTGGCCGTAGAGCAGAATACACCCATCAATTACCTGCCCGTTGTGGTTCAGCTATTTGTAGCTATAGGGTTTGTAGCCGTTACCATAGGCGCAACCCACCTGCTGGGCCCCCGGAGGCGCACACATGACAAATTAGCAACTTTTGAGAGTGGTATACCTTCCATAGGAAATGCGAGGCAGCCTATGGCTATCAAATATTTCCTGGTGGCCATATTGTTCGTGCTCTTTGATGTGGAAGTAATATTCTTTTATCCTTACGCTGTGAATTTCAGGGAGTTAGGCACTGAAGGTTTTTGGGCTGTGGTTATGTTCGTTTCTTTTTTCCTTTGCGGGTTTGTGTACATTGTTAAAAAAGGAGCGCTGGATTGGGAAGATTAGCGTTGCAGGCAACGTTTTTAATTCAGGATTGTTGAATTTAGTATATGGGTCGTCCGGTACAATATAATACGAATGTGAAATTAGCGGAAATGCCTGAGGGCTATTCCGGAGAGGGGTTTATGGCTACGTCTTTCGACAAGATAATAGGCATGGCCCGCAAAAATTCGCTTTGGCCGTTGCCGTTCGCTACGTCATGCTGCGGTATCGAGTTCATGGCTACTATGGGTGCCAACTACGACCTGGCCCGTTTCGGGTCGGAGCGTATGGGTTTCACACCCCGCCAGTGCGATGTATTGCTGGTGGCCGGTACAATTGCCAAAAAAATGGGCCCTGTATTGCGCCAGGTGTACCTGCAGATGGCTGAACCCCGTTGGGTGGTAGCCATCGGGGCCTGTGCTTCCAGCGGCGGCATATTCGATAGCTATTCCGTATTACAGGGTATAGACCAGGTGATACCCGTGGATGTATATGTATCCGGTTGCCCTCCGCGCCCGGAAGCGATACTGGAAGGGGTGATGAAAATACAGGAACTGGTAAATAATGAAAGCCTGCGGCGGCGTAACAGCGACCATTACAAAGCATTGCTGGAAAGCTATGGCATACAATAATTTTTAGCAGAACAATGGCATTGACCAACGAGATAGTAAAAAACAGGTTAACAGAACAGTTTGGCGACCAGCTGACAGGCTGGGAGGAGCCTTATGGCATGCTTACCTGCACTATGCCAGCAGGCATAAACCTGAAGGTATTGCAATTCCTGTTTGATGATGAACAATTGCGTTTCCGTTTCCTTACCGACCTTACCGGCGTTCATTATCCGGGACGGCCGGGCGAGGAACTTTGTGTGGTGTATCACGTGCACAACATGGTGGACGGTGTACGCATGAGGTTGAAAGCATATGTGCCCTTAGAAAAGCCGGACGTGTTTTCAGCAACGCAGTTATATTCAGCCGCAAACTGGATGGAACGGGAAACCTATGATTTCTTTGGTGTAAATTTCGTAGGCCATCCAGACCTCAGGAGAATATTGAACGTAGATGAAATGGAACATTTCCCCATGCGGAAAGAGTTTCCGATGGAGGACCCGACGCGTACCGACAAAGATGATGAGATGTTTGGCCGCGGCGGCATAGTATGAACATAAAAAAACTGATTTAGGCGATAATGTCTGAACACAACCAACATATACAGCTTTCTGACGAGTCGGTAGCCAAGCAAACCACCACGCTGAACCTGGGGCCAACGCATCCGGCAACGCATGGTGTGTTTGAGAATATCCTGGAGATAGATGGCGAAAAAGTACTTAGCGCGAAGCAAACTGTGGGTTACATACACCGCGCGTTTGAAAAAATTGCTGAGCGTCGCCCGTATTACCAGATCACCCCACTTACAGACAGGCTCAACTATTGCTCTGCCCCTATCAACAATATGGGCTGGCATATGACCATAGAGAAACTGCTGGGGCTGAAACTGCCTAAAAGGGTAGAGTATATGCGTGTACTCATTATGGAGTTGTCACGTATTTCTGATCACCTGATATGCAATTCCGTGGTGGCTGTGGATACAGGGGCCCTTACGGGCTTTACCTATGTGTTCCAGTGGCGCGAACTTATTTATGAAATTTATGAAGAGATATGCGGTTCACGCCTTACAACCAATATGGGACGTGTAGGTGGTTTTGAGCGCAACTTTTCTGATGTAGCCTGGCAAAAGATAAACAAATTCATAGAGGGATTCCCCAAGGTGATGAAGGAGTTTGAGGACCTGTTTACCCGCAACCGTATATTTATGGACAGGTGCATAGGCGCCGGGCCTATCAATGCCGAGCGTGCATTGAATTATGGCTTTACAGGGCCCAACCTGAGGGCCGCCGGTGTGGACTACGACCTGCGCGTGGCCGAGCCTTATTCATCTTACGAGGATTTCGATTTTAAAATACCTACCGGAACCATCGGCGACGTGTATGACCGCTACCTGGTGCGCAATGTAGAAATATGGGAAAGCCTGAGCATTGTGAAGCAGGCTGTGCAAAAGATAGCTGAGATAGAAAAGGCTGACCCCGCACAGAAGAATATTTTCTATGCACCGGAATCGGATAAATACCACTTTCCGCCTAAAGAAGATGTGTACACCAAGATGGAAGCCCTGATATACCACTTCAAAATGGTGATGGGCGAAATTGCGGTGCCGCCGGGCGAAATATACCATGCGGTAGAGGGTGCGAATGGCGAAGTAGGTTATTACCTGATAAGTGACGGGGGGCGTACGCCTTACAGGTTGCACTTCCGCAGGCCATGCTTTATTTATTACCAGGCATTTCCTGAGATGATAAAGGGTGGATTGCTGAGCGATGCGATTATCGCATTGAGCAGCCTGAACGTGATAGCGGGAGAGTTGGACGCTTAGTTGATAAGCTGGTTGGCTGATAAGGCTGATTAGCTGATAAAAAATAAAAAAACTGATTACGGATTAGCGCAGCTAATTATCAAATCAGCTAATTGATATGATACAGTTTAGCGAAGAAAAACTGAATAAGGTAAAGGAAATAATAGCGCGCTACCCCGAGGGTAAACAAAAAAGCGCGCTGATACCTGTATTGCATGTAGCGCAGGAAGAGTTTGGAGGCTGGCTGGATGTACCGGTAATGGACTATGTGGCTGAACTGCTGAGCCTGAAACCCATAGAAGTGTACGAAGTAGCTACATTCTATACCATGTTCAACATGAAACCGGTAGGCAAATACGTGCTGGAAGTATGCCAGACCGGTCCTTGTATGCTGAACGGCAGCGACGATATTATCAATTACATAAAAGAAAAGTTGAGCATACAGGTCGGGGAAACCACGGCCGATGGATTGTTTACGCTGAAACCAGCTGAATGCCTGGGCGCCTGTGGTTACGCGCCCATGATGCAGTTGGGCAAAACATTCCGCGAGTTTTTGACAAAAGAAAAGATTGACCAGATAATAGATGAATTGAGGGCTGCAGCTAAAAACTGATGGTAATATGCGCCTGTTATTGACCATATCGTTGTTCTTTGTTTACGGAGCTGCTGTTGCGCAACAGTCGGAAGAAGGCATCAGGAAGGCTGTATATGCTTATAATGATGCTATAATAAAAAAGGACACAGCGGCAATGAAGAAACTGCTGCATGGGAAGCTGAGCTACGGACACAGCAACGGGTGGATAGAGACGAGGACCGAACAGGTAACTAACTTGTATAACGGCACAATTAATTATCATAAGATAGACCAGCCGGAACTGGAGGTTATTGTGAACGGAAGGACGGCAACGGTACGGGGAAACGGGGTGTTTGAGGTGGATATGAAAGGACAGGAGCATATGATATTTGACCTGCATGTGATGCAGACGTGGATATGGGAAGATGGACGCTGGCAGATGCTGAACAGGCAAAGTATGAGTAATAAAAAGTAATTAAAAATTAGTAGCCCCTTTAGGGGTTGGGGTTTATATGAAATTATTATTAGAACACGCACATGTTGAGGGCATTCGTTACTACGATGCCTACCGCAAACATGGCGGCTACCGCTCCGTAGAGAAGGCGCTGAAAATGTCGCCCGACGAAATAACGGAGGAGGTGAAGAAGAGCGGATTGCGCGGCCGTGGTGGTGCGGGCTTCCCTACGGGTATGAAGTGGAGCTTCCTGGCCAAGCCTGAAGGAGTGCCCCGCCATTTGGTATGCAACGCCGATGAATCGGAGCCGGGCACTTTCAAAGACCGCTACCTGATGGAGTTTATTCCGCACCTGCTGGTAGAGGGACTGATAGTGAGCAGCTATGCATTGGGTAGCAATCTTACCTTCATATACATACGTGGTGAATATGCGTGGATAGTCGACATATTGGAACAGGCCATCGCTGAAGCAAAAAGCAACGGCTGGCTGGGTAAGAATATAGCGGGTTCGGGCTTTGATTGCGAAATATACGTGCAGCGCGGTGCGGGCGCTTATATATGCGGAGAAGAAACCGCATTGCTGGAAAGCCTGGAAGGCAAGCGTGGCAACCCGCGCATCAAACCGCCGTTCCCGGCTGTGAAAGGCTTGTGGGGCAGGCCTACAGTGGTGAACAACGTAGAGACACTGGCCGCCGTAGTGCCGATCATCAACATGGGTGGCGAGGAGTATGCAAAGATCGGAGTGGGCCGTTCAACGGGCACCAAGCTGATGTCTGCCTGCGGCAACATCAACAAGCCGGGTGTGTACGAAATAGATATGACCATTTCGGTAGAGGAATTTATATTCTCAGACCAATATTGTGGCGGCATACCTAAAGGTAAACGCCTGAAGGCATGCATACCGGGTGGTTCTTCAGTGCCAATATTGCCTGCAAACCTGCTGCTGAAAACAGCAAAAGGCGAAACAAGGTACATGAATTACGAAAGCCTTTCAGACGGCGGTTTCCAAACCGGCAGTATGTTGGGCTCCGGAGGTTTTATAGTGTTCGACGAAGATCAGTGCGTGGTGCGCCACACCATGAGCCTGGCGCATTTTTATATGCACGAGAGTTGCGGCCAATGCAGTCCCTGCCGTGAGGGGACGGGATGGATGTACCGTATATTGAAGAACATCGAGTACGGGAAAGGCAAGATGAGTGATATAGAACTGCTTTGGGATATACAAGGCAAGATAGAAGGGAACACTATTTGCCCGCTGGGCGATGCAGCGGCATGGCCGGTAGCAGCAGCTATCCGTCATTTCCGCGACGAGTTTGAATGGCATGTGCTGAACCCCGAAGAATCGCAAACAAGAAACTATGGTTTAGCGCATTATGCAGACCCGGTATATGTACCTGCGGTGAGCTAATACTAAAAAGGATTGATTATGGCAGAAGGAACGCCAAATTTTAAAGTAACGATTGATAATATCACGATAGAAGTACCGGCAGGCACTTCTATACTTGAGGCTGCACGCAAGATAGGTGGTGATGTTACGCCCCCGGCTATGTGCTACTATAGCAAGCTGGAGGGTAGCGGCGGTAAATGCCGTACCTGCCTGGTAGAGGTGAGCAAGGGCTCTGAGAAAGACCCTCGGCCCATGCCCAAGCTGGTGGCCAGTTGCCGCACGGGCGTAATGGATGGCATGGAGGTAAAGAACATTACTTCGCCTCGTGTGATAGAAGCCCGTAAGGGAGTAGTGGAGATGCTGCTCATCAATCACCCGCTGGACTGCCCCATATGCGACCAGGCCGGAGAATGTGACCTGCAGGACCTGAGCTACGAGCATGGTACCGAGGGCACACGCTTCGAATTTGATAAACGGGTTTTCGAAAAAGAAGATATAGGCGACTATATACAACTGCACATGACGCGCTGCATACTTTGCTACCGTTGTGTGTACACAGCCGACCAGTTGACCGGGGAACGCCAGCATGGTGTACTGGAACGTGGCGAAAGGTCGGAAATAAGCACCTACCTGGGCAAGAGCCTGCACAACGATTTTATCGGTAACGTGATAGATGTTTGTCCCGTTGGCGCGCTTACGGATAAGACATTCCGTTTTAAGCAAAGGGTATGGTTTACCAAGCCTGTAGACGCGCACCGCGACTGCGAAAATCCGAAGTGCTGCGGCAAGGTACGCCTGTGGATGCGCGGCGATGAAGTGTTCCGCGTTACAGCGCGCAAAGACCAGTGGGGCGAAGTAGAAGGCTGGATATGTAATGAATGCCGCTTTCATAAGAAAGAAACTAAAGACTGGATAATAGAAGGGCCATCGAACGTGAGCCGCTACAGTGTAATATCGCAGGGGCATTATGTAAATACTGTTCCGCAGCCGAAGATCATTGATAAGGTGATAGGTAAAGAACCTAAGCTGCTGCTGAACATACATGATGTGAGTGAAGTGAACAGACCGGAAATAGAACTATCAGAAATTCCCGGCCCGGCACACTCTGACGATTTTGAAAAGAAAGACGATAAAAAATTAAACAACTAATTACTTTTGCGCCACTATGCTGTTATTGCAGATTGACATAGCGTTTATAATAGAAAAACTCATACTGGCCACAGTTATCCTGTTGGGCTCGCTGGGTATCGCCATGTATGCCACCTGGGGCGAGCGTAAGGTAGCGGCTATTATGCAGGACCGTATCGGTCCCAACCGTGCGGGCCCGCTGGGATTGTTTCAACCTTTGGCGGACGGTGTAAAGCTGTTTTTCAAAGAAGAAATCATTCCGGATACTTCAACAAAGGCGTTATTTATATTAGGGCCATCGCTGGCTATGCTGACAGCAACGATGACCAGCGCGGTAATACCATGGGGGCCCGACTATGTTACAGAAAGTGGCAGGGTGATAGCCTTGCAGATGGCGGATATTAATATCGGTATCCTGTTCATCTTTGGTGTTGTAAGCCTGGGTGTATATGGCATCATGCTGGGTGGCTGGGCTTCAAATAATAAATTCTCGTTGCTGAGTAGCATTCGTGCGGCGGCACAGGCTGTTTCTTACGAGCTGGCGCTGGGCCTTAGCCTGGTAGCCCTGCTGATGCTGACCGGTTCATTGAGCCTGAGGGAAATAGTAGCACAGCAGCACGGTTTCTGGGCCGATGGGTACTTTACCTGGAACTTTTTTAAGCAGCCTTTAGGTTTCCTGATATTCCTGGTTTGCTCCTTCGCAGAGCTGAACCGCGCGCCTTTTGACCTGGCAGAAGCGGAAAGCGAACTGAACATGGGCTACCACCAGGAGTATTCATCTATGAAGCTGGGCTTTTACCTCTTTGCAGAGTACATCAATATGTTCATCAGCTCAGCAGTGATAGCTACGCTGTTCTTTGGCGGGTACAACTTCCCCTTCATGGACGAAGTGCTGGCCGGCGTGGGGCAGTTATGGTTCACTGTTATCTGTGTATTGGTACTGTTGACAAAAGCTATTTGCCTTATATTGTTTTTTATGTTTGTTCGTTGGACACTACCGCGTTTCAGGTATGATCAACTGATGAAGCTGGGTTGGAGGTCGCTGATACCGCTGGCATTGGTAAATATGCTAATAACGGGATTGGTGATATTGTACGTGCTTAAATGAGAATGAAATGGAGAAACTTACAAACAGGTCTGTTCCGGTTGACCGCAGCCCGATGACGTTTGGCGAGAAGATTTACCTTCCCGCCATCTTCAAGGGGTTGACCATTACCGTGGGCCATATATTTAAAAAGAAAGCGACAGTACAATACCCCGAACAAAAAAGGCCATTCAGCCCCGTGTTTCGCGGACTGCATGTATTGAACCGTGATGAAGAGGGCCGTGAGCGTTGTACGGCATGTGGCCTGTGTGCGCTGGCATGCCCTGCTGAAGCCATTACCATGGAAGCAGCCGAGCGCAAGCCTGATGAAGAACACCTGTACCACGAAGAAAAATATGCCGCGAAATATGAAATAAATATGCTGCGCTGCATCTTTTGCGGGTATTGTGAAGAGGCCTGCCCTAAAGACGCTATATACCTGAGCGAAACATTGATGCCTACGCACTACAGCCGCAAGACCATGATATACAAAAAAGAAGATTTATTAATTCCTCATCCTAAAAAGCAATCCGGCCAATAAAGAAATGAACGCATACGAACTCATATTCTGGTTGCTTACAGTAATGGCTATCAGTTGCGCATTGGGGGTGATACTCAGCCGCAATCCCGTTAGCAGCGTTTTATTCCTGATTGCTACATTCTTTGCGGTATCGGGCCATTATATATTAATGAACGCGCAGTTCCTGGCGATAGTGAACATCATAGTTTATGCCGGGGCCATCATGGTATTGTTCCTGTTTGTAATCATGCTCATGAACCTGAACGCAGATACAGAGCCACAGAAAAACCGGTTGGTGCAACTGGCGGGTGTAGTATCGGGGGGCATATTGTTCCTGGTGATACTGGCGGCGCTCAAATCATCTACCAACAACATGCTGGAGCAAACATCAACAGATATCGGATTGATAAAGAACCTGGGCAAAACACTCTTTACCAAGTTTGTATTGCCTTTTGAAATAGCGAGTGTCCTCTTCCTGAGTGCAATGATAGGTGCGGTAGTTTTAGGGAAGAAAGGGGAGGAAGGACCCCAAACCCCTAAAGGGGCTTAAGGTATATTTGAAAAACAATTAACTAAATAAAAAGCCCCTTTAGGGGTTTGAGGTATGCCAATACAATATTATATATTCTTAAGCCTGGCTTTATTCAGCATCGGTATCATGGGTACGCTCATGCGCCGCAATGCGATAATCATATTTATGTGTATAGAGTTGATGCTGAATGCTGTAAACCTGTTGCTGGTGGCGTTTTCAAAAATGTACAATGATGCTTCTGCGCAGATATTCGTGTTTTTCAGTATGGTGGTGGCAGCAGCAGAGGTAGCAGTGGGACTGGCGATAATCGTGATGATGTACCGCAAAGTACATTCTGTGGATATAAATATTTTGAACAGGCTGAAACATTAATACCCCCGACCCCCTGAAGGGGAGGTGGTTGATTCAGTTATTATAATAAATAATTAAAATAGTAAGCCCCTTTAGGGGTTTGGGGTATGACAAACTTAGTTTACTTGGTTCCTTTGTTTCCGTTGATAGGGTTTCTTATCAATGGTATCGGATGGAGGAAAATACCTAAATCTGCGGGTGGCATTATAGGCAGCCTGGCAGTACTGGCATCGTTTGCCGTATCGCTGGGTATCTTCTTCGAGGTTAAATCTACTGGTGCAGTTACTTCTGTTCACCTATACGATTTCATCCGGTCCGGCTCGCTGAACATTCCTTTCGTGTTCCAGGTAGATGCTTTGTCTTCTTTGTTCCTGTTAATTATTACCGGTGTCGGTTTCCTGATACATGTTTACTCTACCTCTTATATGCACGACGATGAAGGCATGGTGAAATACTTCGCCTTCCTCAACCTCTTCGTGTTCTCGATGCTGCTGTTGGTTTTAGGCGGCAACTACCTCATCATGTTCATCGGTTGGGAAGGTGTGGGTCTTTGCTCTTACCTGCTCATCGGCTTCTGGTTCAAAAACCGCGACTATACCAATGCTGCCAAGAAAGCCTTTGTGATGAACCGCATCGGCGACCTCGGCTTTTTGGTGGGTATGCTGCTGGTGTTGTATCATTTTGGTACTTTGTCTTATGGTGATTTCTTCGGGCAAATAACTACAGGTAACGCACCCGTTAGCGAAAGCACATACAACTGGATAGCTATATGCTTCTTCATAGGAGCAATGGGTAAGAGCGCGCAGATACCACTATACACATGGCTGCCCGATGCGATGGCCGGTCCTACCCCGGTATCTGCCCTGATACACGCTGCTACGATGGTGACTGCCGGTATATATATGATAGCCCGCAGCAGTGTACTGTACAACCTGGCGCCCATGGCGCAGGACCTGGTGGCGGTTATCGGTTTGGCTACAGCTATTGTCGCGGCATCCATCGCCATCAAACAATACGATATTAAAAAAGTACTGGCATACTCTACCGTTAGCCAGTTGGGCTTTATGTTCCTGGCGCTGGGTGTGGGTGCATATACTACGGCGGTGTTCCATGTAATGACGCACGCCTTCTTCAAAGCATTATTGTTCCTCGGCTCGGGTAGTGTGATACACGCTATGGGCGGCGAGCAGGATATCCGCTACATGGGTGGCCTTAACAAGAAGATGCGCATCACGGGTATTACCTTCCTTATCGGTTGCCTGGCCATCGCAGGTATTCCCGGTTTCTCAGGCTTCTTCTCCAAAGATGAAATATTGGCATCGGTATATGCGCACAGCCCTGTAATGTATTACCTGGCCCTGGGCGCTGCACTGATGACGGCTTTTTATATGTTCCGCCTCTACTTCCTCACCTTTACAGGAAAATTCCGCGGAACCCACGAACAGGAACACCATCTGCACGAAAGCCCCGCGGCAATTACTATTCCGCTGGTAGTGCTGGCAATACTGTCAGTAATAGGTGGTTATGTTGGCCTGCCGCCCGTTATCAGCGAGCACCATACATTGAACAGTTACCTCGCGCCTGTTGTCAGCAACTTCAACGTACACCACCTGGAACATGCTACTGAATGGATGCTGATGGGATTGTCAACGGGGCTGGTTGTCATAATGATAGTAGTAGCATACTCTGTTACTAAAAAGCCCAACTTCGTACCGAATACGGGTATTGCAAAAGCATTGGAAAACAAATGGTATGTAGATGAGTTGTACGATGCAATTATCGTTCGCCCCATAGCTGCATTGTCTGCAGTGCTGAACAATTTTGTAGAAAGGCTGGGTATTGATGGCGCGGTGAACGGTGTAGGCAAGCTCGTAAACTGGGGCAGCGGCAAAGTACGGCTGGTGCAGAGCGGGCAGGTTGGTTTTTACATTTTCGCGATGGTACTGGGCATAACCGTGCTTTTTGCCATCGGCTTTTTTTGGATACAATAATTAGACGCATAGTATTGCGATAAGTATTATGATACTGATATTACTCATATTGATTCCCCTGGTAGCCGGCATCATCAGCATGTTTGCGAAAGGCGCTGCCAAAGGAATTGCCTTGTTCAGCTCACTGGCTACGCTTGCTGTAGCCATACTCATCAGTACCGACATACACAGCGGGGCGCAGATATCGTGGAGCATGCCCTGGATACCTACCCTCGGCTCTGAGATAAGCCTGCTGGCCGATGGCATGTCAGCCATGCTATGCCTGCTGGTAGGTATTGTGATGCCTGTAATTTTCATCACCAATAGTGATAAAGAGGTTGAAAACCAGGGCTCTTTTTATGGATTGATGCTGCTGTCGCAGGCGGGCATCACCGGTGTTTTCCTGGCGTCTGATGCGTTGTTGTTCTACTTCTTCTGGGAGCTGGCCCTGGTGCCTGTTTATTTCCTTTGCTCCATATGGGGTGGTGAAAAACGTATTGCCGTTACCTTCAAGTTCTTCGTTTATACCTTCGTGGGCAGCGTTATGTTGCTGGCCGCGCTGATATACCTTTCATTGCAAAACCCCGGCGGCAATTCCTTTGCCTGGAATAATATTGTCCGCGCCGGCGCATCCCTGCCTGCCGACCAGCAACAGTGGTTGTTCTGGCTCATCTTCATAGCCTTCGCTATCAAGATGCCCATGTTCCCCTTCCACACCTGGCAGCCCGATACTTACGAGCAATCGCCAACACCCGTTACGATTATCCTGAGCGCCCTGATGGTGAAGATGGGCGTGTTTGGCGTGGTACGCTGGTTGCTGCCCGTGGTGCCCGAAGCTGTAGCCTTCTGGTCTGATACAGTTATAACATTGTCGGTAATAGGTATAGTGTATGCCTCGTTGCTGGCTATAGTGCAGACGGACCTGAAGCGCCTGGTGGCTTACTCATCTATCGCCCACATGGGATTGATGAGTGCCACGGCTTTTTCTGATACCAATGTAGGCATGCACGGCCTTATGGTGCAGATGTTCAACCACGGCATCAACATAGCAGGTATGTGGGTGATAATAAGTATGGTAGAGCAGCGCTGGGGCACACGCAATATGAAAGAACTGGGCGGTATGGCCAGCACGGCCCCGCTCATGACCATTGCATTGGTAGTTATCGCGTTGGCAAATATTGCCCTGCCCCTTACCAATGGTTTCGTAGGCGAATTCATGCTGTTCAACGGCTTGTTCGTTTCGGGTTCGCAATACCATATTGTATTTATGGTCATTGCGGGGCTGGGTATTATATTGGGTGCTGTGTACACGCTCAACATGGTGCAGCGCACCGCCTACGGCGAAACGGTGGCCATGAAAACCGGCGGCGACCTGGCAGCGAGTGAATATATAGGATTAGCAATTATTATCGGACTCATCATATTGTTGGGAGTATATCCCGCACCGTTGCTGCAGCTCACTGCGGGAGTATCGGGCCTGATGATGCCGTAATGTTTGATATTTAGTTAATTAAAAAAAATCAGGGCGGCGGGCAGTGCCCCGTTATCCCGGAACCGGAATATGAAGGCAATTATTGCTGCAACGTTATTGGGTGTTATCATGATGTTCACCGGGCTGTTTGTGAAAGACAAAAAGCAGGTAGTATCGGTGGCTATCATTGCATTCTTGGCCCTGCTGGGCATCACCGTGTGGGAAGTGGCAGAAGCTTCTGCTACCGCCCCGGCCATGCTGTTCAACAATATGCTGCGCATAGACAGCTACGCTCTTTGGTTCAATATGATGATGGCCGGCTGTACCTTCCTGTACGTATTGCTCATGGGCAAGGACGTGATGCGCGTAGGCAACCATGTGGCCGAATACTTTGCACTGATACTCTTTATTCTCTGCGGTATATTCCTGCTTACAGGTTACAACAACCTGCTCATGCTGTTCCTGGGTATCGAGATTATGTCTATACCGCAGTACATACTGGCGGGGGCCGACCGGCGCAACCTGAAGAGCAACGAGGCGTCGCTGAAATACTTCCTGATGGGGGCCTTCACTACGGGCCTGCTGCTGATGGGCATTACCCTGCTCTACGGCGCTACCGGTTCTTTCTATATTACCGACTTTACTTTCCTGCGCACCGAATCGCTCAATCCGCTGGCGCTGGCGGGTATCCTGTTCATACTCGTATCATTCGCCTTCAAAGTATCGGCGGTGCCCGTGCATATGTGGACACCCGATGTGTACGACGGTTCGCCCACGGCATTTACGGCATTCATGTCCACCATCGTTAAGGCCGGCGCTTTCGTAGGTTTCCTGCGTTTGTTCCATATCGCCTTTGGCAGCCTCAGCGAACACTGGATGATGATAGTGGCGCTCATCACCGCCGCTACATTGCTGGTAGGCAACGTTACAGCGGTGTTCCAGCAAAGCGTGAAGCGTATGCTGGCCTATTCGTCGATAGCGCAGGCGGGCTTTATGCTTTTTGCCATAGCAGCGGTAAACGCCTCTGCCTGGCAGGGAATGATCATCTACGGCGTAGCGTATAGCCTGGCTACCATCGGCATGTTCTCGGTGCTGATAAAACTGAAAGACTATACTTACGACGGCTTCAACGGCCTGGCTAAGAAGCAACCTGCACTGGCGTTTTTTACTACTATATTCTTACTCTCGCTGGCGGGCATACCGCTTACAGGCGGCTTCATGGCCAAATACTTCGTGCTGAATGCAGCAGTGCAGCAGGGCGATATGCTCTGGCTGGTGATATTCGCGCTGCTCATGGCCGCCATCAGTGTGTATTATTACTTCCGGGTTATCATCGCCATGTACTTCAAGCAGGGCGAGGCCGAAATGGCGGTAGAAGTAAACAGCAGCGATAAGATATTACTGGGTATCACCTGTGCGCTGGTAATATTGCTGGGTGCTGCGCCACATTTGTTTTTGGGAAGTATATAAAAGCTATACATTTTCGGTCTTTTCTGGATTAGACAGAAGTGTCTCTGCAGCCCACCTCTTTCGATTTTCCTTTACTATATCATCGTGATATAAATCGGTATAAGGCCTAAGTGATATATGATGATTTTTAAGTTGTTCAATATTGTATTCTAAGTCTAAAACAACTAATAAAAAAAAGGCCATATTTGGCGAAGCCTTTGCCCGGTGGTACATCATATTGACATTGTCAAAGGATGCTCGGATTCTAATTAAATATTTAATGAATTCGGGATTTAAAAAATCAGATAATTCCAAAAGAGTATCTATTAATTTTTGCACTCGAGTTGCTTTCCATTCGTAATAGCCAAACCAATTTACAAAAGTCACTTCTTCAGATTTACTAGTAACTATAGAAAATGGACTATAATTATTTAATATGTTATCCAACCCTCGTGTATTGATAGGCTTATCTAAGTTGACATACACACAAAATGTGTCGAGAAAAAATCTTAGCTCCGTTAATAGATATGTTGATGTATTGGATATATGCAATATCATTTTGATTTTACGACGCTCTTTGGGTGTATGTACTGCCAGTAAATAGAAGATGAATGCAGAAATATAAGAGTAGGATAGTTTTACAAAAAAATTAATTAAATGTGCCCACGTACTGTCCATGTTGACATTACTAATCCAGAATTCGAACAGTAAAACCAAAATTGTCGCAAGAAGAAAAATGTACTTTAAAGGCTTTGAAATACTAGTAAACCATAACAGTAATTTCAGCCAACGAATATTTTTCTTTTTTACTTTCTTTTTTTTCGTTTTCATTAAAGAACATTAATCATATTGACGCGTGTCTTCCGACGGGCGACCCGTGTATGAGGAAATCATCAAATCTGTACTCATCTATATTAAGTTAGAGCTTGTTAAAGTTAATAACCCAACTGGTGTTAGGCTTTTAACCTAATCACTCAGTTTGATTAACGATATTTTTGGAAGCTAAGCATATCTATGTAAGTCTATTTGAAAATAATAGCTCAATATCCTTTTTTCTTTTGACCTCTAACAATGTAAGAAACCAATTTCCTGCGCCATCCCCTTTTGGTGCCGTACCATGGTATCGCTTAACATTTTCTTCCTTTAAATCTACCCTGAACTTATTATCATCTTTTTTAATGACCTCTCCCACAAAATGAACTTTAAGTGTATGACTACCACCATAGCCCTTAATGAGAAATTTGTCACCAACTTTTATTTTGGAAAAAGTTGCTCTAGCCCTCGACGCATTCACACTGTTATCATCCGGAGCATAATCTAGTGCTTGCCAATAGCAACTAGCAACAAAATCTTTTAACCGCTCATAAGGCTGTTTACCACTAACAAACCCCCCAGCCCAATATCTTATGTTTGGCATCTGCTTATTTTTTTCTAATATAACTAAATCTGCTTCATTGAGCAAAGAGACAAGATCCATTTTTCCGTTCGGCGTAGACTCTGTCTACGTTACTATGGCAGCAAATTTTCCATGTGGTCGGTGTTGTCACCGCACCACCACCAACGACCTACCACATTCCCCTTGTGGTCGGTGTTGTCACCGCACCACCATAAAGGATGCACCGGAACAGCATTTGTAACGCAGCTATTTCTCCTTTATCCCATGCAGCTTATCCAGTTCCGGCAGTTGTTTTTTGTATGCTTCCACGTCCCAGGTCATGTCCCAGTTCTTCAGGTAGTAGGCTATCCTGCCCAGCCCCATGCTGCGCCGGCGTATGTCCACACTGTCGGGGTCGTGCAGCGGCAGCACGTAATATTTACCATCCTTGCCCCTGCCTACCTGGCTGCCGTATAGCTGCCTTTTGCCCTGTCCTAAAGCAACCCTGTCTTCCAGCAGCGCCAGGCTCGATTTATTGGCATTCCCTTTCGCTGCGGCTTCACGCATTACCGGCAGGTAATGTTCCTGTGTCTGTTGGTCTGAGTGTTGTATCACAAGGAATAAAGTCCGGCTGCCACGTTCGCCTAAAAAGTCGGGCCCCTGCCAGCCCAGGCTGTCAATGATTTTCCGGACCTTCGACAGGTTGACAGAGTCGGAGATTTGTATCCTCGCCCACAATTCCGCCAGCTCTTTTGAGCCCTGCCCGTATTCTTTTTCCACTGTCTGCAATTGCTGTCTGCCCTGCTGGTCCTCCATGTATATCGAGTCCAGCATATTCACCAATGGCTTTCTTCTTTTCTGCAGCCTTGTTATGAACTCGTTCCAGCGTGCATCGTGGCGCAGGGGCTCCAGGTCTTTGTCATACATGTAAAACAGCGGGTCCATATGCTTTTTGCCCAGGTAGCCTTCCGGGTCTGTCATAATGCTGCCGGCCAGGTAGTTCAGGTGCTTGAACGCATTATCTGCATTGCCCGCCCTTGCCCACGAGCAGGCGGCGTTATATACTTCTGTATAGCCGCATTTGTCACCCTTCAGCGCTATGGCGCTTTCTAAAGTCTCGGCACTGCGCTTGAAATCCCCTTTATGGTAATAAGTGGTTGCCTGTTGTGCCAGCCGTTTGTATGCGTCATCGTCCTGCGCTTTTGAAGCAGCCACGCTCAGCAAGAAACTTAACAATAGGAGTAAGCATTTCATACTTAAAAATAAGCAATATTTCTCCGATTTGATAAGACCTGCTAAGATTCGTTTAAAAAATTTAATTCATTATTTTAATAAAAATTAGTAAATTTGCTATAGTAAATACCCGTCCGCCAATCCTGCGATAGCGGAACGGGGTAAAAAACCTTTTACTCATGAAAAACCGGTTACGGAAAAACTTATCGAAAATAACATGCCCATCCCTCCGCTCTTACGGGGGATTTTTGCTCCATGTAGCTTTAATGAACAAACACGCTACCAGTTAACAAAACTTAACAATTATGCTACAATTATTTCGTTATCAATCCGTTGCAGTGGCTCGAGATTGCCAATAGTTAAACCTGCCGGCGTCTTTTCAGCCTTGTACTTAACAATTTTCATTCCATGGCTGGGCAAGATATTTACGGATGGTTACAAAACGACACAAGCCCTTATTTCGTATTTTAGTATCCGAATGAAAACAACGCTCTGCTTATTATTACTGATTATCACAGATCATTTTGCGCTGGCCGGTATAGCAGTTGCACCCGGCCGGGATGATACCGTAAACTATACCCATATTCTTTTTGAGCTACCCTATAATAAGGATGCGCATATTTATGAAGTAAGGGTCTATCCATCCGGGAAGGGCCCTGTCATTACCGGCGAGTCGATAAATAACGCGGTATTGATACAATCGGGCCTGGCGTTTAATACTGCCTATCGCTGGACTTATAGTTACTACGACAAAAATGCAAACGAGATCTTTACCTCTGAGCCAACTCACCTATATATAAGTGGTACCTGGCATGGAGACACTACATTGTACAGGAATATAGTAGCTGTCAACAAGCCGGGCGAATACGAGGGCGGTTGTATCTCGCTGGACGACGGTCTTATTATTGATCGCAACGGCAGGGTTGTATGGACCTTCCCTCCCGGCAAGTTTGGCGCTGTGCGCTGCCTCAACCCTACAAAAGCCGGTACAGTCACTTTTCTCTGGAATAGTTTCTGCTATGAGATCGACCTGAGGGGAAACATTTTATGGAAGTCTCCCGACAGTGTTCCCGGCTATAAGCTGCCAGACTACCACCATGAATTCAGGAAGCTGGATAACGGCAACTACCTCTGTGTATCCCGACGTGTGAAAGCGGGCGAAGCGGATGACATTCCTTATTCCATAGTATTTGAGATTGGCCGCGATAACAAGGTAAAGTGGCTATGGGATGAAAAAGAACATTATGCGCATGGCAGTAATTTTCATGGTTCACACATCAACGCTGCCTTTTACGACGAAAGGGACAATAAACTCTACCTCTCGCACCGCGACCTGAGTTCTATTGCAAAAATTGATGTGGCTACAGGCAGGATAGAATATTCAATAGGTTATGATTATGGGAACAACATACCGTATTATCCCAATGCCTGGTTCAGACGGCAACATGCCATCACCCTGGATGCGAAGGGCAACCTCCTGTTCTTTAACAATAACAGTCCGGCCAAGAAGAATCAATCGTCGGTTATGAGGATAGCGCAACCTGGAGGCAAGCGCCCGCCGGAAGTAATTTGGGAATACATGTTTGCCTTCACGGACGCCGGCTACAATTATGCATCCAAAGTGGGTGGGGTTGTGCCAATGTATAACGATAATGTACTGGTATGCCTTGGCGCCAACAACCGGGTGGTTGAAGTGAATAAAAACAAAGAGATTGTCTGGCAGGCGGATGCGGAGAAATACGACAGCTTCTCGGCCGGGTTTATTCCCGTATCGGGTTACAGGGCCGCTTTTGCTTCATCGTTATACCCGGTTTATTTTGTTGCACACATTGAAGGCCGCAACCTGGTTATCGAAAACACCGGTACAATTGCGGATACTTATACCTGCCGCTTTACCCTGTCAACAGGCAGGCAGGGAGCAGCGGTGAAAACCGCAAAACCCGGTAAAAAAGTAAAAATACCGGTGCCTGCGGGGGCCGGCTTAATAGAAATAATCTCAGGCAGGAACGATGCTCTGTCAAAGACTATCGTGCTTTAATTACCGGCGGCTTTGCAGGTCAAATATCAGCATTCTGCAGTCGCTATGCACCAGGGGAAAGGCGTTGCCCTGCTCATCGCGGAAAGTATATGCCTCCGCATCGCCGTTGTGCAGGTAATAAAAATGTTTTACGTTGTACCTGCGCAGGTCTTTTAGCAGTTCATCGTGCGGGGCTTTATAAGGCATATTATAATAGGCGTTCCCGGTATGGTAGGCTATCCGCTCCATAAAATGTGCGTCTTTACCCTTGTTTACATTGGTGGCAAAGCTGCCTTTTATGCCGTTCCTTTCAAGGTGTTTCGCCCATACGTACGCATCCTTTCCTTCGAGGAACATCTCCTGCATGTCTTTCAGGGGCGTTACAAGATAGCTGGCTGCAAATACAAAGATGGCTAAGCCTTGCAAAGGCTTGTTGAGATATGCTCCCAGGTATTGTAAGGTCCGCGCCCCGAATATCATGCTCAGCGGCAGGGTGTACCATATATACCGCGGCTCAAAATTGATAAGCAGGAAACTGAGCGGAAACAACAGAAAGGACAGCGCCGCGACAAATTGTGCGGTACCTAATTGCGCCCTTAATCTCTTTGACAAAGCTACACACAATACCAGCAGCCAAACCACGGCATAAAAGGCAGATATAGCGCCCATGCTTTGCACCAGCTTTATGGTATTATATATTATCCTTACCAGTTGCAGTGCAAATAGCTTCAGCGAACTGTAAAAATGCGGTGTATCGCCGTTTACCCACCAGGGGTCTTCCCAGTAGTAGGGACTGTCGGCATATACGGGCGGTAGCAGTACATCTATGCCATCCTTCCACAGCGGGTGTCCCAGCAGGTACCAGCTCAGGTTCAGCTTCCCGGAGGTGCCGGTCATCCACGCGCCGTATTTATCATGCAGTTGATATATCCAGGGCAGACTGCCTGCTATCATCACCGCTATAGCTATAGCCGATATGGTGAGCCAGCGTTTGCGGTCGCCCTGTGTAATGATGTATGTGCAAACGATGGTATTCAATATGAAGAAGTGGAAACCATATTGCTTGGCGAAATAGGCGAGTGTGCCTGTAACGCCCAGCAGTATCCATAGTGTTGGTTTTGTAGTGAAATTGTCATGCAGTATAATGCGTAATCCAATCAGCAGGAAGGTGCACATCCATAGGTCGCTGAAACTTTGCATATACACGGCATAACAGAGGAAGAACGCGAGCGTTAAACTTAATACCCATTGCAGTACCCTTTGTACCCCGAGCTTTATTGCCAGGATATAACTGCCGTATAAGAAACCTATTGCCCCCACGGTGTTAATGATAATTGCCGAGGGGAAAGCGGTTAAGCCTGTTTTCATCAGCAATGCAGTCAGCCAGGTGCTCCACGGGCTCCAGTATCCGTTTATTGCTTTTTCGTAATCACCTGCCGCATAGCGTCTGGCGATGGTAAGATAGGCGGTAGCATCCGGGTCTATATAATATTGATACCAGGGATAGAGCAGCCACACAGCCACGCATAGTATGGCGGTTGCTGCAAAAAACGGGCTGTATTTCCAGGTCGTGTCCAGTGTGGAATATGTTTGGCGCAACGGTAAAATAACAATTTTATCATGGCATTATTTAAGAAAGCCTTAGCTAAATATACCCCCTGTTTATCAATGCATTAGCCTTATATTTGATGCTGTGAGCTTTCTGTACCCTTTATTCCTCATTGCGGGGCTGGCATTGGCCATTCCTGTGCTGATACACCTCTTCAACCTGCGCAGGTACAAGACGGTGTATTTTCCGCACACCCGTTTCCTGAAGAATATTCAATTACGTTCGCAAAAGCAATCCCAGCTCAGGTATAAATGGTTGCTGGCGCTCAGGCTGCTTTTCCTGGCCATGCTCATACTGGCTTTCGCCCAGCCTTTCTTTGCCGGCGCAGATAAGAAAGATACAGGCCACCGCCTCCAGGTTATATATATAGACAACTCGGCCAGCATGGGCCTGAAGAGAGAATCGCAACGCCTGGTAGACCTGGCCAGGGAAGCCGCCCGCCGGCAGGTGCGTAACGCCCCGCCGGGTACCAGGTTTGTGTTGCTGACTAACGACCGCCCGGTAAGCTACCGCCCTATGCCCGCCGATAAGGTACTCGTGGAACTGGGGGCTGTTGATATTTCCCAGCAACCTAAAAGCGCCAAACAGGTATTGTCGGTACTGCAAAGTATCATGCAGAGCGAGGCCATGCCCGGCGCCGACCTGTATTACTATTCCGACTTCCAGCAAAGCGCCGTGGCCGAGCCACCGGGAGCTATAGATGACGTAATTGTGTATGCAATACCTTTTGCAGGCGGCAGAACAACGAATGTATATATCGATACAGCCTGGATCACCAATCCCATAGTGCAGGCAGGCGAAAGCAACGAGTTGGTGGTACGCACCAGGCTTTTCGGCGAGCCTCCGGCAGACCCCCCGGTGCTGAACCTGCTGGTAAATGGCCAGGTGAAAAGTGCCGCCACCATTCATTTTAATGAAGGCAAGGAAAGCATGGATACCATCAGCTTCAGGACGAATGATGCAGGCTGGCAGCAGGTAGCGCTGGTAATAGATGATGAGGCCGTCCGCTTTGATGACACTTTCCGCATAACAGCGCGGAGTACGCCCAACCTGTCGGTGTTGGTGCTGAACGAAGCTGCGCCCAGCCCGTATATACAGGCCGCCTTTCGCGCCTACGAAGGGTTCAGGCTGAACAACGTGAATATTGCCAATCCACTGGCAGACTGGAGTGAATACAACCTGGTGATACTGAACGGCTGTACGCGCATCAGCACAGCGCTGGGCAAACAACTGGCCAAAGCGCAACAGGAGGGCCAGGCTATCTGCATCTTCCCCGGCAAGACCGGCAACTTTACCGCGCTGAACGAAGGGCTGAAAGAGATAGCTGATATTTCAATAATGGGGTTGGATACAGCATCGCAGGCAGCTACTTCATTGCAACAGGGTAGCACACTGGTTCGTGACTTGTTTGAAAGCGTGCCCGAAAATGTGCAACTACCCGTAGCCAGCTGGCATTATGTCATCGAATCGGGGCTGGCTGCTAACCGGCAGGCTATACTCAGTTTCCGCAATGGCGACCCGTTGTTTGCGCAATACAGTCCGGCCATGGGGCAATTATATATATTATCTACTGGCATAGATATGCAATCGGGAAATTTTCCATCCAGCTATTTTTTCGCACCATTCCTGTACCAGATGGCGGTACAATCGAAGGGCGGCAATATATATGCAATAACCCTGGGCAACCGGCAGCCGGCTTACCTGCCATTGTCCAATGCCGGTGGGCGCAATATGGTTAAATTGTATCATGACGGGAAAGAAGCCATTCCACCGCAACGCACATTTGCCGCGGGCTTGAATGTATTTGTGGATGAGGTTGTAACCGGACCCGGCTTTTTTACACTTGCGGCTGAAGGAACTGATACTACGATTGTAGCTGTGAACAGCAACCGAACCGAATCGCAGCTAACTACCGTAGATGCCGCAGACCTGGATGATATATGGAAGGGCATAGATGTGAACGTGGTGAGCGCCGATGAAATAAGCAGCACAGGCGCGCACAACAAGTGGGGTAGTTTCCCGCTTTGGAAAGTTTGTGTTATTTTAGCCCTGTTAATGCTGGCCGCTGAAACTTTTGTTCTGGCGGGCAGTCTTCGCAAACCAACTGCTGCTACAGAATAGCCATTTATGCAATTGCACATCCGACAGGCTAAAGTGTCCGACCCAGGTTCGGAATTCCATAATAAAGTCGTTGATATTACTATTAAAGACGGCATCATCAGTAAAGTAGCCATAGCAGGAAAAAAGTCGGGGGAAAGTACAATAGAGGCGGATGGTAAAAAGGTTTATACATCAGCTAAGGGCGAAGGGCCATTGTATGTAGGCCCCGGATGGGTAGATATACTGGCCGACTATGCCGAGCCCGGCCATGAGCAAAAAGAAACTATCAAATCAGGATTGGAGGCAGCGGCCAAAGGGGGATTTACCGACGTATTCCTGGCACCAAATACCGAACCTGCGGTCAGTACAAAATCCATCATAGAATTCGTAAGAAAAAAAGCTGCCGGCCATGTGGTGAGCCTGCACCCCTTGGGGAGTGTATCACAGAACATAGAAGGCAAAAGCCTGGCCGAGATGATGGATATGCAGGCACATGGCGCCATAGCCTTTACAGACGGCTGGAAACCCGTTCAGAATGCGGGGCTGATGCTGAAAGCATTGGAATACATCAAGGCATTTGATGGCACATTGATACAAATACCCGAAGATGCCTCAATAGCTGCTACAGGATTAATGCACGAAGGTATTATCTCTACCCGGCTGGGTATGGCCGGTATACCTCCCGAAGCAGAAACCATCATCATCAACCGCGACCTGCAGCTATTGAGATATACGGGGTCTAAACTACACTTTACCGGAATTTCTACCGCAGCAGGTGTGGACATGATACGCAAAGCCAAAAGGGAAAAGCTGAACGTTACCTGTTCGGTAACTCCTTACCACCTGGCATTAACCGATGAGTCGCTGACGGGCTATAGCAGCATGTATAAAGTATCGCCGCCACTGCGCAGCGAGAAGGACAGGCAGGCGCTGGTAAAGGGCCTGAATGACGGAACGATAGACTGTATAACATCGCACCACAGGCCACATGAATGGGATGCTAAAGCCAAAGAGTTTGAATATGCGGCACCAGGCATGAATATACAGGAGCTGGCTTTCTATATCGTATTGCAGGCAATGGGCGATAAGGCGGACCTGGGCAGGATAACGGATGCCTTTTCAAACAGGGCGAGGGAAATATTTAACCTGCCCCGTGCAACTGTAGCTAAAGGCAATGCTGCAAAACTGACTATATTTACAACCCGCAGCAATTATACACCAACCGGTATGGCTTCATTGTCGAAGAACAATCCATTCCTTGGTAAGGAGCTTCCGGGTAAGATAGCGGGCATAGTCAGTAACAACGATTATTATATAAATCAATAATTATGGAAAACAACACAGAATTCAACAGGTTTACCATACCACTCAGGTGGGGCTTTATTGTCAGCATCGTTTCAATATTGCTGTTTACCATATACAGTATGTTTATGATGACAACTGCAGGTATGTGGGGCGCCATGGGCTTTGGTGTATTTTCTTTTATACTTACAATGCTATTGCTGGGAGCTATGGCCATGCAGCAACGCAAAGCGATGGGTGGATTCATCACTTTCAAAGAGGCATTTTCAGCGGTCTTTGTATCTATCCTGGTCATCGTTATTGTATCTCAGTTGTACGCGACTGTATATACGACATGGATAGACCCCGAGTATTATGATAAGAGCCGGGAAATGTCGGAGAACATGGTTGTGCAGTTAGGCGGTGATGAAGACGCCAGCGAACTCGCTGCAGCAAAAGCAGAGGAATCAATAGAAAAACAAAAAAGCTTCGGCGGCAAATTAATGGGCGCTTTATTTTCAATCATCCTATACAGCTTGTTTGGCTTTATAATAGCCGCTGTTGTAAAAAGAAAAAGACCTGAACACCTCCAAGCCTAATGCAAACCGACATAAGCATAGTAGTACCACTGTTCAACGAAGAAGAATCCCTGCCGGAGCTTGCCGAGTGGATAGAGAAGGTATGCACCGAACATGGGTACAGCTACGAGGTGATCATGGTAGATGATGGCAGCACTGATAATAGCTGGCAGGAGGTGCTGAAACTGTCTGAACAAAATCCAAGCATAAGAGGTATAAAATTCCAACGGAACTATGGCAAGAGCGCTGCACTGAATGAAGGTTTTAAAGCAGCACAGGGTAATGTGGTATTTACCATGGACGCCGACCTGCAGGACAGCCCGGACGAGATACCTGAAATGTACCGTATGGTGACCGCCGATGGCTACGACCTGGTGAGCGGATGGAAGAAGGTGCGCTACGACAATGCGATCACCAAAAACCTGCCATCCAAACTTTATAATTCCGTCAACCGCCGCATATCGGGCATTAAGCTGCACGATATGAACTGTGGACTGAAAGCCTATAAACGCAGTGTAGTAAAAAGCGTGGAAGTGTATGGGGAAATGCACCGTTTCATTCCTGTACTGGCTAAGGCTGCAGGTTTTCGTAAAATAGGCGAGAAAGTAGTTCAGCACCGCCCGCGAAAATACGGGGTATCCAAGTTTGGCTGGGAGCGTTTTATCAATGGTTTTCTCGACCTGCTTTCTGTACAGTTCATCAGCCGTTTCGGCAAAAAACCAATGCACCTGTTTGGCACGCTCGGTACGGTTATGTTCCTGCTGGGATTCATTATGGTCTGTTATTTGGTGGCAGCACGACTGGCCGGTGGTGCGGACTACGGTCTGACCAACAAGGTAACCTTCTACCTGTCATTGGTGACAATGATACTGGGTACCCAATTCTTCCTGGCAGGATTTCTTGCCGAATTAGTTTCCCGCTCTGCATCTGACCGCAACCACTACCTGGTGGAAAAGAAAATCGGGTTTGAGGGATAATTTCATTGTCCAGACTATTCTAACAATTGCCGGAACAAGTTGTTATAAACCATAACAATAGTACCAGCGTATGGAAAAAAGAATATTCGGCGTAATACTGACGCTGTTGGGCATAGTGGGATTAATATATGCGGCCATGATTTTTGCAGAAGGCGGCAATTACCGCCAATTGACCATCTACGGCATATTGGGGGCAATATTTTTCTTTTCGGGCGTAGGGCTGATACGCACCACGAAAGACAGGGCCTGAAGCCCTCTTAGAAAGGATAGCCAATAGCCAGGTTGAAAATCAGGTTTTGCCTGCGCCAGAAGGGGTCACCCAGGCGTATGTCGTTCAGCACCCAACGTTGTCCGTCGGGTAGCCAGGGCTTACGGAAGGGAATACCGCAGTCGAGCCTGATGACCAGGATATTGAAATCAAGCCTGAGGCCCAGGCCGCCGCTTACCGCTATTTCCTTCATAAATGATGATGTGAACTTACCACCGGGGAAGTTAGGGTTATCACGGTAGGTCCAGATATTACCCGCATCAATAAATACCGCTCCGTGGAAGAAATTGATAAGTTGCGCTCGCAACTCAGTGTTCAACTCCAGTTTTATATCGCCGTTAGTCTCTATAAAGGTTGTATTGCCGGATTCATATTGTTCGTTGAAGGTACCTGGCCCCACCAGTCTTGAACGGAAGCCACGCAGGCTACTGTTACCGCCGCTGAAGTATTGTTTGATATTGGGAAGGGTGTATGAATTGCCGTATGGGATACCGAACCCGACTAATAGCCTGTTGGCCCAGATGGAATGTTTATTGATACTGTAATTGTTGTAATGCCTGAGTTCGGCAGTGGCTTTGGCATATTGCGCATATACAGCTCCTAAAAGCCTCCTTGGCGGCTCGTTGACAGAAGTGCCTTGAGCCCAGCCCAGGATGTTGCCCGACAGGTCGAGTTCCCCGGTAAAGTAAAAATCGTGCTTGTGTATTTCGCCGGTGCCCCTTGTGTTGTACGTAAACAAATAACGTGGCCCGATGATGATACCATTAAAAAGCAGATTGCTGAAATTGATTTGTGAAGCACTGTCTCTGTTTAATGTATCAGCCCGCACATAAGTAATATTGAAGGGGAAGAACTCGTGTTCCTTACGTGCGTCTTCCTTCCAGTTAAAACCGTAGCCCGCACGAAATGTGTGCAACCGGAAGAGTGTGTTGCGTATCATCAGGTTGTAACCAATGTTAGCAATTGTCTTCGGCACATACTTGCTGGAAGAAGGTATGTCTATAAATGGCACGAGAAACCTTGGGAAGGTAAGACTGGGTTCTATGCCAAACTGGTAAGTATTGGGCCGGCGCACAACACCGCTATATTGCGTTTCGAAACCCGCTGAACCTTTTATGGTAAATAATTCCGCCCCCCGGAATGTGTTCCGGTTTCGCCAGCTTATATTTATCTGCGAGCCTGCACGGCTATCGTTTTTGGTGACGGCGCCTACTTCTACCTGCAGCGATTTTTTAGCGTAGGGCGTGAGTTCGTAAAAAACATCGAGCCTGGGCTCATGAGTATAAATCTCTTTAAACTCGTTCTTTACAAATTTAAACGTACCCATATTCACCAGCTTGCTGACCGTGGCTATCTGGTCGTCTCGGTTGTAGCGCTCATCCGGCGTAAATTGCATTGGTATTTTAAAGATAGAGGGTTTATATCTTTTCGTTCTCCCTATGATATAATAGCGGTTTTCATAATTAAGCGTATCCGGACCAATTTCCCTGCGTCGCCCGCGGGCGCTATCTACCAGCCTGTAGGCGGGATTTATGTAGATGTTGTTAATATGGTATTGCCATGTCGCCTTCTCTGGTATTTCCTTCTTTACTGTAATGTAAAGATCCACCTGGTGGTCGCCCACTGTAGTATCCACCTCAACCAATACATAGTCGGGTATGAAAAAATAATAACCTGTATTTTTCAGGTTCGCGTTGATACGTTCCCGTTCTGCCTTTATCAATTCAAAATTGTAGGGCTCTCCTTGTTTTAGTAAACTCTTCCTGTGCAAAGGAAAGATTATGCTGTTAAGCGTTGTTGTTCCGGAATCAGGATAGTGAATATTCCTGAGTTTATACTGTTCTCCCGTTATCACCTCAAAGCGAAGTTTGGTTTTCCTGTTTCTTGATTGCACTTGTGGGCTCACATCGGGAAAGAAAAAGCCACGGTTTTCAAGAATGCTTACCATTACTTTACTGTTGTACGGGATATCCACATCACTCATCTTCACAGGAGGTTGCCCTACTTTGTACTTCAGCCAGTTCCGCAATCCTTTTTCTTTTTTAGGCGTATCCACACGGTTGTATATGGCGAGCTTCAGCCTCATGCCCAGGAATTTCTTATTAGGTGCAGGACGGACAGCGCTTTCCAATTCGTCTTTCAGCGCTTTCTCTTCGCGCTTTTTTGCTTCGTGGTTTTTGAATTTAACTTCGCTTTTTACAAATAATGATTCACCTTGGGCCAGGTATTTGGTATTGCTGCAGCCGGCAAGGGTTGCCAGCGCGGCAACGTATAGTGGTAGCAATAAGATTCTCAACCTGTTTTTTCTATTCACGACTATTTGCTAATAAGTTCCTTGCGGTACGTCAGTGTTTTGTTTACTCTCTTCAGTTTTTGGGTTCTTTCTGCTCCTGAATATATTCCGGAAGCGGTTGTAATCAAGCGTAATGACAAAACTCACGCCGGTTTCAATGGCTACGCCCTCCACAATATTTATATTATCCCGGCGCCTGAATACCCTCACCAAATATCTTCCGTCGCGAGACAGTTTGTAGTCAGCAGCGAGGTTGCCCGGTATCAGGTTACTGTTCGTATTATTCTGTTCTTCAGCTCCTTCCAGTTCAAAGTTATTACCTACAGTTACACTCAGCCGGTCACTGAATAATTGCTTGGTCGCCGAAAGACTTAAATCCGTCCTGTTGCGTTTTGCACCGGTTGTATAGTCCTCAGTACTTTGCAGGTCTATGTTCACGTCCAGCCCCCTCACCAGTTCATCACCAAGTCTGTTGAGTTGTGCACTGAGGAAGCGGCTGGCGCTCTGGCGTGCAACATACTCTGCACTGGTACCACCAAGTGTTTCCAGGGGGTCGGGGGCAATGAACTTATTGAGCACAAGGGCAGCAAACACTTGCTTGTTCATTTCTGATGGGTTAATGCGCATTTGCTCCAGCTTACCCTGTACTATGGTTACCACTTCCGCATTAGCCCGGTAGTTCCTTTCTTCGGGTAATGTGATGTCAAAGGCAACTTCAGGTTCCATCAGTTCGCCTGTCAGCTTCAGTACCACGCTAAAAGGGAGGCGTTGTTTATAATAAATGGAATTCTGCTCGTCTATTTCGTTCTCTACCAGTTCGTAGGGAGGGATAAGCGCGGTATATTCAGCGGTAATATCTACTTCGGCCTTCAGTGGGTCTCCCGCAAATTTTATTTCGCTGCCTTCCCGTATTTCAAACTTTCGTTTTACCAGTGAATAATTCAGCTCATAAAACCCTTCCTTTACAGTCAGCACCCCTGCAAGACCAACAGTACCGTCAGGTGTTACCTGTGCATTCAGATTGGCTTCACCTTTTACACTGAGCATATCGCCGGTGGCGGGATCTATAACAATGTTGAAACGTGCTTTTTCTTCTATAGCGATATTAATGTTCAGGTCGGCGCCTGCACGTATAGCCAGTGCCTCGGTCGTGTCTTTATCAATGGTGCGTTGGTAACCCTCGGGTGCGCTTTTATCTACAAATTCAATGACGCCTACTCTTTCTTCAACACCCGGTTCATCCTCCGGGACATTAATAGTGAAATCGGTACTATCATGCACCGTGAGCATTCCTTCAACCGACGGTGCCGTTGCAGCACCTGTAATATCCAGGTTAGCACTGATGAACAGTTTGCCGTAAAAAAACTCGTTCTGCTGTTCGGTAGAATTCAGCACCTGCCAATGGTCCGCGCGGAATTTCATGTCTAGTTCCGGTTTGCGTAGTTTGGCAAAACTGACATTACCGGCAAGAGTTCCATTGTTGCCCCTTTCATCTTCAAGTGCAAAGTTGCGGAATACCAGTTTGTCGCTCTCCAGGAAGATAACCTCGTCCCTCATAATAAAGGCCGACCCGAGTGCTGCAACAGTTGTCTTCAGATTATCAGTACGCAGTTCACCATTCAGCACGGGTTTTTCTATTGTTCCGGTAAGGTCTATATCACCGCGTAAATGCCCGGAACTATTTCTTAACTGCCCCATAGCCAACCCCTCAGCATTGGACATATCTAAAGAGTTAATGTCGGCCTGCATGTCGAAATTGTTGCCGCCCTGTGGCTCAGGATAATATGAGCCGGTAATTATCACATCATTTCCTCGTCCATTGAGGGTTATACGGGTATCTATTTCGTTGGCTGACGCTTCCAGCAGATCTACCTGCAGGTTGCCCACGGTGTCACTCATAGCCGCAAGGTGTTCAATGGTGAGTTTGCCTGTGGCATGTGGGTTTGTTGCGAGTTCCTCAATGGTAATATCCGAATTAAGTACGCCGTTTGCCAGCAAAGTATCCTGTTGGATGATCTGTACGATGTCTGAAATCTGGAAATTATCAATGGCCACCTTCAGCGGTGCATTGGGATATTGTTGTTCGCTTTGCAGGGTTATTGACCCGGTATTATGAGTTAGCTTGAAATTATCAGCGTAAAGCCCGCTGTCCTCCAACACTATTTTATTCCCCGGTGCTACGGCCCATTCACGGTAGTTCAGCATCAAACCTTCCTGCAGGCTGATTATCTGCCGGCTGCTATCAACATTCATAACAGCGTTGATGACAAACCTGTCCTTTTCTTCTATATCTTTCACTACTGCATGTGTGGTAATGTTGCCACTATCCATTGCGCCCGATACGGCAGGATGCCATAGTTGCCAGGTTCCCTGGGAGAAGCTGTTAGCAGATACATTGTATTCTATGCGCCCGCTATTTATACTGTTGATGCGCACCCTACCGCTGTCAACAAGCATGCCGTTATAATTTACACCAGGCACATCTGCATTAATGTCGACCGCGGTTTGCGAGATATTTGCATTGACGGTTGTGGGTCGCAAGGACTCCAGGCCCGGCAGGAAGGTACGTAACAACGGCCGGTCAATTACGGTGGCATTCATTTGAAGAGTATAGCCATCTGTATTCAATGTGTCTGCTGCAACAACCGTATCTGCTTTGTTTTTATTGAGCGGGCTGTATTTGTTTACCTGTTCCTGTATAAATACACCTGCTTTGGTGAGCGGTATGTTACCCTTGACAGAAGCATAAAGAAAATCCGCATTCACGTCGATGTGCTGCCCTGTATCGGGTGAAGATTTTGCGCTGAAGAGTAATGAATCTATAAAAAACCTTTTCTCTTTTGTATCCACCCCTGTTTCGCTAACGATGACATCTCCATAAGGATAATCGGGATTAAGATAAGGAATATTGAAATCGATATTGGTACGCAGGGCCAGTTCTTCGCTTACCAGGTGCAGGGCATAAAGGTTTATACTATCAGCCTTAAGCTTACCATCAATGGCGGGATATTCTCCCCGAAGGTCAGCATTTCCATTCAGGTTGAAAACGGCGTTCGGGTCTTTTGAAAGCATTTCCAATGCTGCCTGCTGTTCTTTTATATTTCCGTCAAGGCTGATGTTGCTGTAGTCATAACCCATGGCCCACAGGGAGCGGATGTCGCCTTTCACCGCTGCATTCATTCTTTTCACGTCGAAGCCGGTACCCTTTGCGTTGAGATTGGCGGTGATACGACCGAACACAGAGTCCTGCCTGAGTATTTTGCCGATATTCAATTTATCGGTAGTCACGTACAGTTGATACTTTTCCCTGCCCTCTCCGCCTGACATGTGCAGGAAACCTTTTACAGTAGCTGCGCCGTCCGTACTCACCAGGGCAATATCCGGGTTGTAGTCCATGGTGGTGCCTGATATTTTGCCGGAGAGCGAGAAATGTTCAGGGAGGTTAATATCTGCAACAACATCTTGAGGAATAAATGTCATTACGTCCTTCTCAGTAGAACGTATTTCGGCAATCCGCAGGTCGTAATGAATTTTCTCTGCTTCAGGCAGGCCGTCCAGTTTGCCCTGCAGATCCACAACTGTTCCGTCTAAACCCGCAAGGTGAAAGCCTGCTATTTCCAGTGAGCTCAATGGGCCGCTGATGGCTGTAGTCAATTGCAGTTTTTCGCTGCCGTGTTTTTTGAACAGGTCTTCCTTACGCAGGTCTGGCGCAAAGATGAGTATATCCTGCAAGCCCACAACGCTCTTTTCCAGGTTGAGGTCAAGTTGCATTTCACCCAACCGTTCACTGAGCGATTCGATAGAAGAATAATGTATTTCCAGGTGGTCGCGCAATATTGAATTGCTTGTCTCAAAATATAGGTCGTGCAGGTAGGCGCCGTTAGCGTAGTAGGCTCCCCGGCTTTTGAATTTATGCAGGTCGAGACCGCTTTTTTCTTTTGCTGTCAACTGGTTGATGGTAGCGCTGGTGGAGTCCAATGTCCAGTATGCGTCTTCTAAATCCAATGCTACATCTTTCAGGTCAAGATGCACATAGTCCATGCCGTACTCCTGCCGGGGTTGTTGCAGATCATCAAAGGTGAAGTTGACATTATTCAACTGTAACTTTCCCGCATAGATGACTGGTAGTACTCCTGCCGCGGTATCACCCGATGGGGGAATAACAGACGTGTCGATTTTTACTGAGCTATTAACACCTGCTATCAGCACATCGTCTACCTTAAATTCCAGCTTGCTTATATCTGTTTTCCTTCCTTTTAACCCCAGTGTGTCTAACGAAATACGGAACTGTACACCACCCGAATAGTCAAGAAAATTGAAGCGGATATTTTTAAAGCTGAGTTTCTGAACGTCAATGTCTATTGTGGTAGCAGTATCTTTTTTTACTTCCGGTTCTTTTGGAGATTCGGTTGCAAAAGATTGTGCAATAAAATCGAAATTGAAAGACGTATCAGGGTAGTTGCGGTAGAGATTGGCATAAGTATTTTCAAGAATGAGTTCTTCTATTTCTACTTCATTGCCTATCAGTTTCAGCATGGCAATGTCCACACGCAACCTGCCTATGGAGGCCAATGTATCGTTGGCACGGTCCATGAGCAGTACGTCCTTCAGTTCTATCCAATTGGGCAGCGACAGGCTGAGTTCACCTACCCGTACATCAGTCTTCAGTTTATCCTGCAGGAATGCAACGGCCTTTTTGCGGATGATGTTTTGCCCCCACCTGCTGTTGACAAACAGCAATACCAGCACCACCAGCAGAAAGATGCTGCCGAGCACGTACAGTGATATTTTCAGGACCTTCCTCAAACAGATGTATAAAATTACTCTACGAAACTACGATAAAATGCTTGTCTTAGCTTTGTTATCGTTACGTAAACAATTGTATAACAATTATTAAGGGAAAAAGATGAGAGAAAATGCCGGTAATTTATACCGGTAATTCAGCAGTTATATCAGTGTCCTCAACCCGTTGTGACCTGAGATGTTTGTGTAAATAACGTATGCAGCCAATTAGTATAATGATGGCTATGGTAAATACAATCATATACCATCCTACACCTATTAATTCGGTGAGCGTATCAGCATCACCGGTATCTATGTCGTTTAACAGGACAGCCAAACCATTACCAAATGCGTGCAGTATCATACACAAAAGCAGTGAGCCTGACCTCCAATACAACCAGCCTACCAGCAGTCCAAAAGAAAAGGCCGACACACCTTGCCAGATATTGAGATGAAATAATGCAAATATCAGGGCAGACCAAAAAATAGCAACAACCGGGCTATATCGTTTTAAGAATCCATCTAAGATTATTCCCCGCATTAATATTTCTTCTAAAACCGGCGCCGCAACGACTATTGTCAGGACAGAAAGCCAACCGCCGGTTATTTCCTCTTTCATCCAATCAATAAAAGATTCGCTGGGTGGAAAATAATAATAGAAAATGTCCAGCATTACGTCCAAACAAAACATAGCAACAATACTCACAACTAATATTCTGACAGGAACACAAGTGAAACTGATCCCTTTGTTTATGCCCGACTGTTTTCTTCGTCGGTACGCGAATAGAATCAATGCCGTCAGCATTGATATATACAGCATACCTTCCAACACCGATTCGCTGAAAGATGCGATATCAAATTGAGTAATGAAAATCTTATACCCGAGGTAGAATAGTAGTTGATACGCTATGTACGGAATTATCAACAAAAACCCCTGCAGGATACTCGGGTATGGTTTGGTTTCGGACATAGTAAATCAAATATAATAATAAAAAAACGCCCTCTAAGGGGCGCTCTATATTTTGTATTGATAAGCTTTACATATTCCTCCGGTACTGGCCGCCTACATCAAACAAGGCTTTGGATATCTGCCCCAGCGAACAATATTTCACCGTCTCCATCAGCTCGGCAAACATGTTCTGGTTTTTGATGGCTGTCTCCTGTAGCCTGTGTAGCATTTCAGGGCCTTTGTCGCCGCTGCGCTTCCACAGGTTCTGTACCGTATTTATCTGGAATTCTTTTTCTTCCGTAGTAGAACGAATCACCTCGCGAGGTATAACAGTGGGCGAACCCTTACTGCTCAGGAATGTGTTCACACCTATTATCGGGAATTCACCATTGTGTTTCAGTGTTTCATAATACAAGCTTTCTTCCTGTATCTTGCTGCGCTGGTACATGGTCTCCATTGCACCCAATACACCACCTCGTTCTGTTATCCGGTCAAACTCTGTCAACACCGCTTCCTCTACCAGGTCGGTCAGTTCTTCTATGATGAATGAACCTTGCAGTGGGTTTTCGTTCTTCGCCAGTCCCAGCTCTTTGTTGATGATGAGCTGTATAGCCATAGCACGGCGTACGCTTTCTTCAGTAGGCGTAGTGATGGCCTCGTCGTAGGCGTTTGTATGCAGTGAGTTACAGTTGTCGTATATGGCGTATAATGCTTGCAGCGTAGTACGTATATCGTTGAAGTCAATCTCCTGTGCGTGCAGTGAGCGGCCTGATGTCTGTATATGGTACTTCAGCATCTGCGAACGCTCGTTACCACCATATTTCAGCTTCATAGCTTTGGCCCATATACGGCGGGCTACACGGCCTATCACACTGTACTCAGGGTCTATGCCATTGCTGAAGAAGAACGACAGGTTGGGCGCGAAGTCGTCAATGTTCATGCCGCGGCTCAGGTAGTATTCTACAAATGTGAAACCATTGCTGAGTGTAAACGCCAACTGCGATATAGGGTTAGCGCCCGCCTCGGCTATGTGGTAACCGCTGATAGACACCGAATAGAAATTGCGCACGCCATTGTCAATGAAGTACTGCTGCACATCACCCATCACCCGTAGCGAGAATTCTGTAGAGAATATACAGGTGTTCTGTGCCTGGTCTTCTTTCAGTATGTCTGCCTGTACAGTACCGCGTACCGATTTCAGCGTATCAATTTTAATCTTTTCATACACATCGGCAGGCAATACCTGGTTGCCGGTAACGCCTAGAAGCATGAGGCCTAAACCATCATTGCCCTGTGGCAAAGAACCCTCTGCACCACCACCAAATACTGATGGATTGTACGTAGGGCGTGGAATACCTTTCTCCTTGTATATCTGCTTTATCTTTTCGTTCACTTCATCTTCCAGCCCGTTGGCCTTGATGTACAGCTCGCACTGCTGGTCTATGGCAGCGTTCATAAAGAAAGCCGTAATAGTAGGTGCGGGGCCGTTGATGGTCATGGATACCGATGTCTTGGGGTCTGCCAGGTTGAAACCGCTGTATAGTTTCTTGGCATCGTCCAGGCAGCAGATGCTTACGCCTGAGTTACCTATCTTACCATATATATCAGGCCTGTGGTCGGGGTCTTGTCCGTAGAGTGTTACGCTATCGAATGCCGTACTCAAACGCTTGGCAGGCATACCCAGCGATACGTAGTGGAAACGCTTGTTGGTACGCTCAGGCCCACCCTCGCCGGCAAACATACGGGTAGGGTCTTCACCCTCCCGCTTGAACGGATAAATGCCCGCAGCATAAGGGAACTCACCGGGGAAGTTCTCGCTCAGCGCCCATTGCAGTATCTCGCCCCATGCTTCAAACTTGGGCACGGCTACCTTAGGCACCTGCGTATGCGACAGCGACTCGGTATGCGTTTTTATCTTCAGTTCTTTGTTCCTCACTTTGAATACATAGTACTCATCGGTAAAGAGGTGCTTCTTGGCATCCCAATTCTCCAGCAGTAGTTTGTTCTTAGGGTCCAGGTCCAGCTCTGTTTTGCTGTACACTTCCTGCAGTGTTTTTATTAAGCGGTCTTTATCTTCTACATCACTGGCCTGCAGTGTTTCTATCGTCTTCTTTATACCGAAGAGTTTCTGCGCTATGGCCGATTGCTCTTTGGCCCACTTATCGTAGTTGCGGTTGTTCTCAGATATTTCACTCAGGTAGCGGGTGCGCTTGGGCGGAATGATATATATCTTCTCGCTCATCTCGTTGCTCATCTCGAAGGTAGAATGCAGGTCAGCACCCGTCTTAGCCGCCACTATATCCATCAGCGACTTGTACATGGTATTGGTACCGGGGTCGTTGAACTGTGAGGCGATGGTGCCATACACAGGCATGGTATCAGGGTCTTTGTCAAACAGCTTGTGGTTGCGTTGGTATTGTTTCTTCACATCGCGCAGTGCGTCCAATGCACCACGCTTGTCGAACTTATTGATGACCACAATATCAGCAAAGTCCAGCATGTCAATCTTCTCCAACTGTGTGGCGGCCCCGTATTCAGGTGTCATCACATACATACTCGTATCGCAGTAGTCGGTTATCTGCGTATCGCTCTGGCCTATGCCCGATGTTTCCAGTATCACCAGGTCGTACTCGGCGGCTTTCAATATATTCACCGCATCCAGTATATACTTAGACACTGCCAGGTTGCTCTGGCGGGTAGCCATACTGCGCATATACACACGATCGTTGCGTATAGCGTTCATACGTATACGGTCGCCCAGGAGGGCGCCACCTGTCTTACGCTTAGACGGGTCAACAGATATGATGCCTATGTTTTTGTCTTTAAAATCTATCAGGAACCTGCGCACCACCTCATCTACCAGCGAGCTCTTACCCGCACCACCCGTACCGGTAATACCCAGTACAGGGGTTTTTGATTTGGCAGACAGCTCTTCTACCTTCTTCAGCAATGCCTGTGTTTCGGGCAGGTCGTTGAAGTTCTCCGCAGCCGATATCAGCCTGGCTATCGACTTGGGGTCTTTATCCTGCAAATGGCCTACTTCACCGTTCATCTGGTTGCCCGTGGGGTAGTCGCTCTTTTCTATTAAGTCGTCTATCATACCCTGCAAACCCAGCGAACGTCCATCGTCAGGGGAATAGATGCGCGTGATGCCGTAGTTGTGCAGTTCGTTTATTTCGTTGGGCAGTATCACACCGCCGCCACCGCCAAATATTTTGATATGCCCGCAACCACGTTCTTTCAGCAGGTCGTGCATATACTTAAAGTACTCTACGTGGCCGCCCTGGTACGATGTCATGGCTATGGCGTTGGCATCTTCCTGTATGGCGCAGTTCACCACGTCCTCCACACTACGGTCGTGGCCCAGGTGTATCACCTCTACCCCGCTGCTCTGCATCACGCGGCGCATGATATTGATAGCGGCATCGTGGCCGTCGAACAGGGAAGCGGCGGTTACAATACGTACTTTATTCTTAGGCGTGTAAGACATATAATAATATTTTCTAAATAAGCATTCAACAATGCCCGTAAAAATAGTGTGCGAAGTTACGAAAAGGGGGGCAAAGGTGTTAGCGGGAGGGGGTGATGTACTAAGTTTTTGGTGTTTGCGAGGAGGCACGACGAAGCAATCTATACAGCTTGTTAAGCATTACTCCGCTTATCAGATTGCTTCGTCAGTCGCTACGCTCTTTCCTCGCAAAAACCGTAACACTTTTGGCTTTTTACTTTTTGAATTTTGACTTAGAAACTCCCTCGGAGTTGTATGATACCCACACGCCACCTCGCGGTTGCAGCGGTCAACGTGTGGCGCCAGGTGCTGCCCGGTTTCGGTATCTATATAACGTGTAAAACGATGCGCCTTGCCGCACTGCGGACAGGCATACCTGCTATTGCGGCCTGAGTATTTTTCGAGTTGGTATTTGTAATTCATGGTGTTTCAAAGTCAAAAATCAAAAATGGTGTTGTGTCTCACTGCTCCGTTAGTTCAAACTCTTTCGACGTAACTCTTTGCGTGCCGCTGCCGTAAATAATATTAAACCTTGCTTTCACTTTAATTACTTTATCAGACAGGCTGTTGTACGTTACACCAAAATTGTTCCCATAATATTGGTTTCCACTGGACATACCAAAGTAAACGCATTCGTTGCACGTTGGGTCAGCCAGCCACTGCAAAGCCTCGGTGCTGCTAAACGATGGCCTTGTACTGTCCAGGCTCTTCATAGTAATGGTATTTTCCTCCATAGGGTATATTAGTACCGGGTAGTTGTCCAGCCAGTGTGTGTCTACAGTATGATAGCCTTCCAAAGTATTCTTGTCCATGGTTATGTACATTCCCTTATACATCCTGATGCCCTGCATTTTAAGGATGGTTTGTTCCAGCGTCAATGGTTTGGGGTCTTCTTTTTTGCAACCGATAGTGGCTATGGCCAGCAGCAGGATGATGTAGTATTTCATAAGTCTTACAGGTTTTGTTTTTTTTAATGCACAGCAATAACCGTGCCTGTTGGTTAGTGGTTAGGTGTTGGTAGTTAGTGGTTAGGTTCTCCCCGCCGTATTCCCTCGTTTCAGTTTGCAACTGAAATGCTGAATGAGGCGCAGGTCTGTGACCGGTATATTCTGTTCATCGTTCCATCATCTGCACCAAAGCCCTGCCAGGCACAGCCTTGCTTTTATTGTTGATTTAAGTTGCAAACTTAAACCAGTGGGGGGTTCTTTGTTTCTCCCGTCACTGCGAGGGACGAAGCAGTCTCGCGAAATGAGGGGTGTGTCCGGTGTTACGCGAGATTGCCGCGCTACGCTCGCAATGACGAGAGTAGGGCTGGGTGCTTGTGCTATGCATTACGCGGCTACGGCACAAGAACGCTCTACACATATCCCGTACGGCAGTCTTGTGCTAACGACTGTATTCGCACTATACGATATCTATGATGGGCGAATAGTGCGAATACCTACATACTCGATTTTTTATTTCTTGTACATGCATCAACAAAATCATCGCCGAATTCAGTTAGCTGATATTTTCCAGTAGATTCAATGCTAACTGTTCCTAGATTTGTATATGTAGATGTTTCTTGCTTAATTAAGCCCAGTCGCTCTAGGTTTGACGTTTCACATGTGGATGACAATGGGATAGGCGAATATCTCGAATTAGTGAAGAGCACTTGCAGAACTGTAGCCTCCTCGCTAGAAAGTTGCCTTAATATTTCAGGATACACAGTTAATGTCAAGTTCATTTCCTGATCTATATAATTTGCAAAAAGATTTGCCCACATATCTTGTAAAGTTTCATCATCTTCTAAGGCGACTGCATCCAAGTAGGGAAACAACACTTTCATATTGATAGCCTTTGTTTTTATACCTTCTTTTTCTACAATAGCTTTTACTTTCTCAATATTTTTTACCTGATTCTTCACCCTCCATAGCTTCACTCTGTCAGCAAACAGCTCACCCACTTCATCTAATGAGGGTTTCAATATGCTCTGCAAAAATTCCTTTGCTAAATCTAGTCCCTTTTCTATAGTGTCGGATTTAATATTTATTTCTTTCATTGTAATGTTTACTTTTTAACTTCTTTTAAAACTAACCCTACCATTAACCCGCCGAGTACACATAAAACTGATATTGTCAGTATGGTAGTTGCTTCGAGGGTAAAGATATTAATGTCTGATTCCAGTAATTGAAAAGAGTTGTAAATAAAAGCAGGTAATGAAACAACCACAAGCGCACCTGTAAGCAATGTCATATTATTGGATTGCTTTATTTGGGTTGTCTCCAGTTGTTCAATTCGTGTTTGTTGAGCGACTTCCTTAAGATGCTTTGCAACAAAGCCTCCATTCTCCATAAAAAGTTTACCAGTAAATGTTATCATGTACTTTTTATAGGCATACAAAGAATTGTCTTTTAGTTTACTAACTACCAACTTTTCGTTTTCCAGATAGTCCATTATAGCTTCTACTTCTTTGGTTTCTTCATTAATAGTCAATGCGTTCATTCCTATTTGTATGTTGTCCTTCCAGTGTTTTTCAAACTCCAGTGGGCTTACACTTTCCCATTTACGTCCATCCTTGTCAGTACCCCTATGCACGACAATCCGGTCATCATGGGCAGCTTTCAAGTAACTTAATACAGCATCTAACTTTTCATTTGAATTCATAGTCAGGCATTATCATATAAAATTAAGTTTTTCTATTACATCTGTATGGGAGCGTTTTTCACCTATTGGTGATAACTATTCGCACCATTCGCTACATATATAAACGAATAGCACGAATACTCAAATAGCTTTATGTACATACTTGTTTACTGTGCTTGGGCTTAGTCCTAATTCTTTTGCTATTGCGTTCTGACTTTTACCTTCTTCCAGGTGCAGTCGTTTCACTTCTTTTATTAGTGCGGTATTATCCCCTTCCTCTTTTTCTTTCAGGTGTTCTTTTTCGTGGCCGTGATTGGACTCAGTCCCCCGCGAGTGGACATCCCCCGCCTGCGGCACCCCCTTCGCGAAGGGGGAATTGATTTTCGCCCAACACAACGAAATAGGAAACGGGGCAAGTATCAAGGCCTCAGGCTGGATAGTAATGTGGTTCATTCAAGGCACCATCCCGTCCCGTGGAAGCTTTAGGGACGGGGCTATTTTCGGCGCCTGTCCTGCAGAAATGTGGGGGTTACTTTCTTTTGGAGAAGCAAAAGAAAGTAAGGAAAGCTGAGTAGCGCTACCGATTGTCCGTGTTAGCGCGAGACTGCTTCGTACCTCCCCGCTTTACAGACGGGGCAGGCAGCAGTGACGTAACGCCGTGGTGAGGTTTAGCGTGAGATGGCGGTTCACGGCCCGCCATGACAAGGCAGAATATTTTAATCCCTAATACACATTAAATTTCGTATATTTGCTATCGTAGTCCCGACTATTTCGGGGTCGTAGTAAATTTGAATGAATTTACGAAAGTCCCTTCATGGGGGACTTTTTTAAACGCAAAATAAAGTCCCCTGCCAGGGGTACCGATAGCTATCGGTATAGGGGTCAACTGATAAGAACCAAGTTGCACATCCTCCCCTTGGGGGAGATAGAGGGGCGATGTGCACAACAAAGGAGAACTATGGAGAACCAAAAACACAAGTCCCCATCCTGGGGATTTAGGGGTCCAATCGCGATGGATAAAAATGAAACACGGCAACATTTTGGAAACATTTTTCCGGTACGCTCTCTCTCCGCACAACAAAAAACAACAAATTGGCGACGGCGCAACGGAGTCATTTTTTCTATTCCCGTTTTTCATGGCATCATTTTGGAACATTTTCAGCCAATGGGTTATTGCTCAGCCGCTTATCAAAAATGTCCCCACCGGCTGTTGACAAACAGCAACAAAAAACAACAAACCCATGCGCCACCGGCAACATATTACAATTGAAACTGTTAAAAAAAGCTGCCCGGCATATCGTGCCCAATATTTTCGTAGTTTGCCTGTTCTTTTAAATATATAAGTGTAGCATGTTGAAACGGATAAAAGATAAAATATATAAGTTCAGGGGTGTAGCTGCAGGTTTCCTGCTGGCCACCGTCTGTTTTGTATCCATACAGGCCTCCCGCCAGGATTCGTACTTCGAGGTATCCAAGAACCTGGATATATTCAATAATGTGCTCAAAGAACTGAATACTTTTTATGTTGACCCCATAGAGCCGGGCCGTCTCATAAAGTCGGGCATAGACGAGATGCTGGCCACGCTCGACCCGTACACCAATTACATCACAGAGTCGGATATTGAAGAGTATGAGTTCCAGACCACGGGCAGGTATGGTGGCATAGGCGCCAATATGCGCAAGGCAGAAGACAAGATATTTGTAGGGGATATACACGAAGACAGCCCCGCCGACAAGGCTAGCCTGCACCCCGGTGACGAAGTGATATCCATCTCGGGCAAGGAAGTGGCAGGTAAAAGCATTGATGATATCAGCATCTTGCTGAAAGGTTCACCAGGCACGCAGGTGAGTATGAAAGTAAAGGACGTCTTTACCGGCGCAGTAGAAGAAAAGACCATTACCCGCAGCGAGATAGAATTGTCCAGCGTACCCTATGCCAGTCTTTTTGGCGAGAAAAAAGATATTGCCTATGTAAAGCTCACGCAGTTTACCCCACATTGCAGCCGCCTGGTAAAAAACCAGTTGGACAGCCTGAAGAAACTACAGCCCAACCTGGGCGGCGTAGTGCTGGACCTCCGCAACAACCCCGGCGGATTGCTGAACGAAGCCGTAAATGTCTGCAACCTGTTCATAGACAAAGGCCAGTTGATTGTAAGCACCCGCGGCAGGGTGAAAGAATGGGAACAGGATTTCAAAACCACTTTGCAGCCCTGGGATACTAAAATACCGGTAACGGTGCTCATCAACGGTGCATCAGCTTCAGCGTCCGAAATAGTGGCCGGTACGTTGCAAGACCTGGACAGGGGTGTGATAGTCGGCGAGCGTTCATTTGGCAAGGGCCTGGTGCAAACCACGCGCCCCCTGGGTTACAATGCCCGGCTGAAGCTAACCACAGCCAAGTATTATACCCCCAGTGGCAGGTGCATACAAACGGTGGACTATTCAAACCGTAATGCGGACGGCAGCGCCGGCAAAGTGCCCGATTCGCTGAAAAAGGAATTTAAGACGGCCTCTGGCCGCAAGGTATTAGGCAGCGGCGGTGTAGAGCCCGATGTAAAGGTGACGGACGATCCTCCCAGCAAGCTGGCCATCACCCTGTATGTGAAGAATTACTTTTTCGACTACGCTACGGTATATGCTAAAAAGAATAACACAATTCCCCCGGCCGGGCAGTTTGCCATAGACAATGCCACGTTTACAGACTTTACAGGATGGTTAGACAAAAAGGACTATTCTTATAAAACTGAAACCGAAGTAAGGCTGGACTCATTCAAAAGCGCCGCCATCCGCGAAAAGTATTTCGCAGATATTGAAAACTCGTACAAAGACCTGGAGGCAAAGCTAAAGCGGGATAAAAAACAAGACCTGGAAAAACACAGGAAAGAAATATCCCAACTGCTGGAGAGTGAAATTGTGTCGCGCTACTACTATATGCGTGGCCGTGCCGAGCATAGCCTTAAAGATGATAAACAAATGGAGCAGGCGATGGTCTTGCTGGAGAAACCATCCGGCTACCAGGCGATACTGAAGAAACCGGCTAATTAAAAACCGGCCATTACTGCGCCCATTGCATTATGGCCTCGGCTATTTTGCGGTCGTTGCCCAGGCGGGGCACTTTGTTTTGCCCGCCCAGTTTCCCCTGCGATTTCATGTATTCTATGAAAGCATGTTTTTGCATGGGCCTTATCTTCAGCGGTTGCAGTATGCCGCCCGATATTAGGTCGTCGTAGTAGGAGTTTCTTTCGCGCAGGTGCTTATCTATGCTGCCGGCAAACGCCTGCATATCGTGCGGGGTATGTTCAAATTCTACAAACCACTCATGGTAGGGTAGTTCATTATTTGCCTGCACCATTGGCGCTACGGTAAACTCTATGATATGCGCTTGGTGTTCTTTGGCAGCCTGTAGCATGGCGTATTCTACTTCCTCGCCTATTACATGCTCGCCAAAGGCCGAGATGAAATGTTTGGTGCGGCCTGTCACTACCAGCCTGTAGGGGTCGGTACTTACAAAGCGTACGGTGTCGCCTATATTATAGCCCCACAGCCCCGCATTGCTGTTGATGATGAGTGCGTAGTTCTCACCCACCCGTACGTCTTTCAAAGTGAGGCGCGTAGGGTTTTCGTTGAATATTTCTCCCGCCGGTACAAACTCGAAGAATATACCGGAGTTGGTGTTCAGCAAAAGGCCTTCCTTGTCCAGCGTATCCTGGAAGGCGAAGAAACCTTCGGATGCAGGAAATGTTTCCAGCATATCCACATGCCCGCCCAGGCTTTGCAGCATCTTTGCTTTATAGGGCTCAAAGTTGACACCGCCCTGCACTATTACCTGCAGGTTGGGGAACAGCTCTTTGATAGACGACTTGCCGCTCTTTTCCAGCAGCCAGTCGAAGTACATCTGTATCCAGGGTGGTATGCCGCTTATCAGCCGCATATCCCTGTTAACGGTTTCTTCTACTATCTTGCCCAGTTTGGTTTCCCAGTCTTCTATACAGTTGGTCTCGAAGGTGGGCAGCTGGTTGCCGCGCAGGTATCCCGGCACAAAGTGATTGACAATCCCGCTCAGCCTGCCCGTAGGTATGCCCGCTATCCTTTCCAGCACCGGCGATCCCGACAGGAATATCATTTTACCATCGGCGAAGTTGGAGTTGCCGCTTTCCACCATATAGCACAGCAAGGCGTTTTTTGCCGTATTGATGTGGTTGTGTATCGAGTCTTTTGAAATGGGGATGTACTTGGTGCCGCTGGTAGTGCCCGATGTTTTGGCGAAGTACATGGGTTTCCCTTTCCACAGCACGTTTTGCTGGCCGCCCTTTATTTTGTCAATATAAGGACTGAAGGCTTCGTAATCCCTTATGGGCACTGCTGCTTTGTATTCTTCATAATTCCGGATGGAGGCAAAGCGGTGTTCGGTTCCGAATGATGTTTTGGCGGCGTTCTTCAACAGGTAGTGCATTATCGCCTCCTGGTGCGATAATGCCAGTTCCATCTCTTTTCTTATACGGCTGTGCACCAGCGACGCATAAGGTTTTGCCAGTAGTGATTTTAACTTCATCCGTACAGTTCAGGGAGGGTAAAGTTAGTATTTAATGCGGTATAGTACCCTGTACTTGTTTTAACCTGGTAGAATATAATTGCTCATCCCAAGGATAATCCTCCAGGGTCTTGCTTTATTACTCTCCGGCGCATTGCTGTTGACTATTGCATGGTACAACGGTATCCTCTTATTAATTCTGATATGTGAAGTATGCGTTCGGTTTCCCGGTTAGGTTTGGCCGCTTCTACATCCTGGTGTTTTTTGTCGTCATGTCGGGTGGCCATGATATTCCGGGGCTAATTATGGCAGTAATGTAAGTTGCTACGCGACCAGGTTTAAGTAATAACACAAAATGATTGATATTAAATATTATAAGCCTTACTAAACAAATAGTAAAAAAATTTGTCAGAAATCAAAAAACTGTATTAACTTTGCGCGAAATATTTTAAGGAATATCATGTTTGCAATTGTAAATATAGCGGGTCAACAATTCAAAGTCAGGAAAGACGATGAACTGTTCGTACACCGCCTGGAAGGGAATGTTGGCGAGAATGTTGAATTTTCAAACGTACTTATGACCAGCAATGAAGGCAAGGTTAATCTTGGCGCTTCAATAAAAGTAAAAGCTGAAATACTGGACCACCTGAAAGGTGACAAGGTGATAGTTTTCAAAAAGAAACGCCGTAAGGGATATCAGAAATCCAACGGTCACCGCCAGTACCTGACAAAAATCAGGATAAATGAGCTTGCATAAATAAATTTTTACTAAATTTGTAATAACAGTACAATAAGAAATGGCACACAAAAAAGGTGAAGGTAGTGTAAAGAACGGCCGGGACTCGCAAAGTAAACGGTTAGGTGTTAAAATTTTTGGTGGTCAGCCTGCTATCTCTGGTAACATCATAGTTCGCCAGCGCGGTACGGTTTATCACCCAAGCAATAATGTAGGCATCGGTAAAGATTTTACTTTGTTTGCATTAAAGGATGGTATCGTGGAGTTTCGTAAGACCCGTACGAAAACCTTGGTATCTGTAAAAGAAGTATCTGAAGTCGCTGAGGCCTAACCCCCTCGGCGATTTTTATTATAAGGATTTTTTTTAACCCTTAAATTCACAGTTTATGGCAACAGCGAAAAAAGCAGCCAAAAAAGCAGCTCCTAAAAAAGCAGCGAAAAAAGCAGCCCCTAAAAAGGCAGCAAAAAAAGCAGCTCCTAAAAAAGCCGCTAAGAAAGCAGCCCCTAAAAAGGCAGCAAAGAAAGCAGCTCCTAAGAAAGCTGCGAAAAAAGCAGCTCCTAAGAAAGCTGCAAAGAAAGCAACTCCGAAGAAAGCCGCAAGAAAGGCTACTCCTAGGAAAGTTGCCGCTAAAAAGAAAAAATAAGATCGCTCCAACGATCAAAACTCTAGAAAAGGCTGTTTATACAGCCTTTTTTTATGCCCTTACATTTCCTCGTAGTATTTTCAGCTTTGTAAAATCGCTCCATTCAGCCGGTGAATAGCTCCGAAACGTCAATACAGCAGCAAAGGCGGCACTTTCACACCTTCGACGCACTCAGGTTCTTCGCCTTTTTCAAGGTGTTCCTGCTGCACCTGCCCATAACCGCGTTTCCCTGGTTCAATTATATGCGGGCGGGCGGGGGTATAGGCGTACAGTTCTTTTTTGTGCTCAGCGGTTTTCTCATTACTTACATCATACTCGAAGAAAAAAGCCGTACAGGACAGTTCAACCTCCGGCATTTCTTCGCACGACGAATACTACGCATCTGGCCGCTCTATTACCTGATGATACTGGTGGCCTTCCTTACACCCTGGGTTACCGAACAGGTATTAAATGTCTCTACTTCGCCTGTAGGGTACGAACCGGATTGGTGGATGTCCTTACTTTTCCTCGAGAATTATAAAATGATGATAACGGGCAGCCATCCCAATGTATCGCCACTGGGTGTGATGTGGTCGCTGTGCATCGAGGAACATTTTTATATCATATGGGGACTGCTGTTGTATTTTATTCCCGTTCGCAAACTGCCGGTTGTCATAGTGTGCTCGGTTCTCATCGGCTACATCAGCCGTTATTTCTATGCAGGATATGGCATACCTGCATTAGACATTTTCACCAACATCGACCTGTTTGCATTTGGCGCGGTACCAGCCTACCTGCTCATTACCCGTCGATTTGCTACGGAGAATGCCTTGTTGCGTGTGCCATTTTGGGTGAAGCTTTTATTTACGGCTATACTGATTATCGTGGTACAGGTATGCTCTCAGCACACAGGTAACGACTATGCATTTGTGACACTCACTATGGTATTGGGTGTGATGTTTGCGATACTCTTATCCTTTACCATTCCCCGGCATACCCGTTTTCGCATTGGCGATAAGAACATACTCAGCAGCCTGGGCCTGTACACTTATGGGTTGTATCTCTACCATACCATTATCATCACCCTGCTCAGGGTACTGTATCCGGTGTTGGGATTGAGTACAGATACGCCGGGCGGGGCAATATTATTTATCATTATTGCCCTACTGGCCACTATTGGCTGTAGTATGGTGTCTTACTATATATTCGAGCGGCCGTTTTTGAAGTTGAAGAAGTGGTTTCGCTGATAGAAAAAGGTTATCCTGTTATTCATGGGCTTAGTCTTGCCCTCAATCTATTAACTTTGCTCGTTTAACGAAAGTATATGATACAGTTTGACAGGTTTACACTGGAGAATGGATTAAGGGTAATAGTGCATCACGATGCCAATACGCCTATGGTGGCGGTAAACGTATTGTACGATGTAGGGGCGCGTGATGAGGATGAGCAGCGTACGGGCTTCGCCCACCTGTTTGAACACCTGATGTTTGGCGGCTCTGAAAATATACCTGAATACGACGAGCCCCTGCAAATGGCGGGTGGCGAGAACAATGCTTATACCACCAACGACATTACCAATTACTACATTCAACTGCCGCTGCAGAATATAGAAACCGCCTTCTGGCTGGAGAGCGACAGGATGAACGCACTTGCCTTCAGCGAAAAAAGCCTGGACGTGCAACGCAAGGTGGTTTGCGAGGAATTTAAAGAACACTACATCAATAAACCCTACGGCAATGCCTGGGACTTGCTGCGGACGCTGGCATACAAAAGGCACCCGTACAAATGGATGACCATCGGCAAGACATTGGCGCATATTGAAGAAGCGCAACTGGAAGATGTAGAGAACTTTTTTTACAAACATTACCGCCCGGTAAACGCCGTGCTGTGTGTAGCCGGCAATGTAACCACCGGACAGGTAAAACACCTGGCTGAAAAATGGTTTGGCAATATTCCCGCCGGGGAAAAATATGAACGCGACCTGGAGCAGGAACCGCAGCAGACCACGCCTAACGAATTGGTGCACGAGGCCGACGTGCCGCTGAATGCTATATACAAGGCATGGCATATGGATGGCCGGATGTCGCCCGGGTACTATGCTACCGACCTGGCTACAGAGATCATGGGCAACGGGTTCGCATCAAGATTACACCTGAGGCTTGTAAAAGAAAAGAAGCTGTTCAGCAACATAAACTGCTACCATACAGGCAGCCTCGACCCCGGCCTGGTAGTGATAGAAGGGAAAATAGTTGAAGGTCAAACCCTGGAAGAAGCCAATGCAGCTATTGATGAAGAGATTGAAAAGCTGCTGGAATTTGGCGTAACCGCCGAAGAACTGGAAAAGGCGAAAAACAAAATTGAGGCTATGATGACCTTCGAGGATATGGCCCTGCTTTCGCGCGCCAACAACCTGGCTTTTTACGAACTATTGGGCGATGCCAACCTCATTAATTCGGAACTGGCTAAATACAATTCGGTAACGGCTGAATCTTTATTGGAAACGGTGAGAAAAGTATTCAGGAAAGAGAACAGCAATACACTATTCTACAAAAAGAAGAAAGGATAAAACAGCACTATGCTCTTTGAAGGAAAGATCACTACACAGAATACATTCAGCAATCGCGTTACCGAACTCTTTGGCATAGATTACCCCATAGTACAAGCGGGTATGATATGGGCCTCGGGCTGGCGATTGGCATCTGCGGTGAGCAATGCCGGCGGGCTGGGACTGATAGGTGCGGGCAGTATGTACCCAGAGGTGCTCAGGGAGCATATACAAAAATGCAAGGCCGCCACAAACAAGCCTTTCGGGGTGAACGTCCCGCTGCTGTACCCGGACATAGATAAGCATATGGCCATCATTATAGAAGAAAAGGTGCCTGTTGTATTCACCTCTGCGGGCAATCCCAAAACATGGACGAAGACGCTGAAAGACGCAGGTATAAAAGTAGTGCATGTGGTGAGCAGTGCGAAGTTTGCTAAAAAGAGTGAAGACGCGGGTGTGGACGCCGTAGTAGCCGAAGGTTTTGAAGCGGGCGGGCACAATGGCCGCGAAGAAACAACCACCCTTTGCCTCATACCCATGGTGCGCGAGGTGGTGAGTATTCCTGTAATAGCTGCGGGCGGCATTGCTACCGGTCGTGCTATGCTTGCCATGATGGCTCTAGGGGCAGAAGGCATCCAGGTAGGTAGCCGTTTTGTATGTACACCCGAGGCCAGCAGCCACCAGAATTTTAAAGAGGCAGTAGTAAAAGCACAGGAGGGAGACACTGTTTTGACACTAAAAAAACTAACTCCCGTCCGCCTCATCAAAAATGACTTTTACGTAAAAGTGGCTGATGCTGAAAATGCCTGTGCGTCTATAGAAGAACTGAATACATTGCTCGGCCGTGCCCGTGCTAAAAAAGGCATGTTTGAAGGCGACCTCAGCGAAGGCGAATTGGAGATAGGGCAAATAAGCGGGCTGATACATGACATAAAACCTGCGGCGCAGGTAGTAGAAGATATATGGAAGGAATTTGCTGAAGCTTCCGCCAATCCTTTCCGTTATTGATATATTTTTCTTTTTAACTAACTGATTTTTAAACAGTTTTAAAATGACGTATGTTATGTTTAAAGTGAAATACAGGTATTAGATTGCATATGCAAACATACAGAGGATGAAGAGCCTGCATCGCATATGGCAAAAGGCTATAGGGAATAGCAAAGAATTCTCCAATGAACAGAGGATTGTCAATGCTATTCTCCTGATTTCCTTTTTTGTCGTCATAGCCTATCTGCTGGCAGGGGTCTTCGCCATGGCTACGCATTTTTTAGGTGTAATGCTGGCTTTGCTATTAGGCTTGCTGCTGGTGTTGCCTTTATTATACTACTTATCCAGGTACCAACGCAGGACGCAGACTGCTATTATAACTTATGCGATACTTGGCTATGTGGCACTCATTACTAACTATTTCTTCAATTCAGGTATTGATGGCCCCACATTGCTGGTGTTCTTCGTGATTTACAACCTGCTTATAGCCATTACCTCGCCACGGTTGTATATTCTTTGGGTGGCGCTGCACACGGCCAGCGTCTGTTTCCTGCTGTGGTACGAATACAACAACCCGGCTGGCATTCCCGGTGTGTACACCACGCGCGAAGAACGTTTCGTTGATGTATTCACTACTTACCTGGTCAGTCTAGGGTTTATTTCAATAGTTACCGGCTACCTGCGTATCAGCTATGTAAAAGAGCAAAGAAAGGCTGCAGCACGCGCCCGCAGGATAGAAGTACAGAGCCGCAAGATATCCATACAGAATACTAACCTGAAAACTATCATACAGGAGCGGGATAAATTGTTTTCTATCATCTCGCACGATATGCTTGGGCCTTTGTCGTCTATACAAAGCTACCTGGAGCTGGTGACTGAAAACCCCGAGCTGGATGAAATGGAAATGAAACAGGAACTGCTCAACCTCACCAAAAACACATCGGGCATGCTGAGAAATATCCTGCAATGGTCTAAAAGCCAGGCGCAGGGTGTGCAGCTTCATAAAACCAGGACGAATATTAACGACATCATTACACAGATACTGAACGTACAACGCTCTATAGCCGCTACCAAAGGTATAGACATAGTGACCAACACCGAAGACGAACTCTATACCGTCACCGACCCGGAAATACTGAAGCTGGTGGTACGCAATCTTGTGAACAATGCAGTGAAATTCACCCCGCAGGGCGGTATCATTACCGTAAGCATAGGCCAGGAAGATAACGGCTGCCTGGTTTCCATACACGACACAGGCATAGGCATGACCGACGAACAACAACAAAAACTCTTTACTTCCGAAGTGAAATCAACCTACGGTACGGGTAACGAAAAAGGCGTAGGACTGGGCCTCAGCCTCAGCAATGAATTTGTAAAACTCCTGGGCGGAAAAATCATGGTGCAAAGCAAACCCAACGAGGGCTCTGTATTCAGTGTGTATTTGCCTGCGGCGTAATTCATTGCAGCCTTATTTGACAACTTGAAAAGTTGTCAAATCTTCCTAATCTATCAAATCCATCCCATCTTCAAGCAAATTCATATCTATACTGTCCATACCCGCTATACCATCTATCGAGCCGCGTATATGGGCCGAGCTCAGCAGTATTTTTTCCAGTTGCTTTTCCCTTGCCTTCCATATCCGCTCCATCGAGTCGCGCTCTTTCTGTATGGATATTTTCATGGCCATAAAGCCCTCCCGTATGGCCTTCCACTGCTCGGTAAATTCTGAACCCGTCAGGTAGTTGTACAGCAGCGTCATTTTATCGCCCTTGTTTTCCTGGCTTTTGGCCACGCCATATACGCGTATCACCGTGTCGCGCAGCAGTTGCGCCACTGCCTTCACCTCGCTGAAACTACATATCCACACACCATTCAGTTCGCCAAAGCAATCCATATCCCTGGGCATGGCCTGTGTCACCAGCACGGCTATCTCGGCGCCCTGGCTGCGCATGTCTGCCTTCAGTTTGTCTATCCAGTCGGCGCTGAAGTCTTTAGTACGCTTGCTCTCGTATATAATGCGCCCGCATTCCTGCCCCAGGTTGTTGCGCACCATCTGTATACAGTCCGCACCGCGCACGCCCTTGCCCACCTCGCTTATTTCATCGAACACGAATGTGCCCCGCAACAGTTCCTCCAGCGCCAGCTCCTGCACCTCACCCTGTAGCTGCATCGAGCGTTGTTCGGCTTTGCGCCGCATCTCTTCCACCAGTTTCTTCTGGTCTTCCAGTTGCTTTTCGTATTCTTTAAACTTCATCTGGTTCCGTTCCTCTTCCTGCCTGCGTATATCATTGGCCAGGCGGGTGGCTTCCTCGTTCAGCCGCTTCTGCATCTCCAGTTCCAGCTCTTTCTCCCGGTTTACTATTTCCTGTTCCTTTTTCAGGAATTCCAGTTCCTTCCTCCTGGCCTCGTTTAGTTTGGCCTCGTTATCGGCGTTCTGCTGCTGCAGGAATTTCATCTGCGTTTCGTAGTCGCTCTCCAGTTTCTTTTTCACCTGCTCCTCTACCTGCGCGGTGAATTTCTTCCGCTCCTCCGCCACAAACCTGTGTATTTCTTCCTCTTTCTGCTGCAACTGCGCCCTGAACTCGTCTTCCTTCTTCTTCTGCCAGTCCTTCATCTGCGCGCGCAACTGGGTCTCCACCTCGGCGCGTACCGCCTCGTTGGGCTGAAACTCGTGGGCGCATTGGGGGCATTTTATCAGTGTAGTCATATTCCGGTTATTCTCTATGCTGAAAATACAAAGTTATGAATGATTGGCGCAGGTTATTATTTTTACTAAGTCACATGGCCATATTGCGACGGAACTTTATATTATTCTGCTGTTTACTGCTGGCTGCGCCTGCCCCGGCGCAGGTGCCCGATGCTGCTGCAAAGAGATATACCGAGGCGATACAATACAGGCTGAAGAGAAACGACAGCATGGCTTACAAGGCTATGAACGAGGCTATACAGAAATACCCCGCCTATGCCGATGCGTACGGTACGCTGGGCGCCTGGTATTTTACCGACCGCAAGTATGCCAAAGCCGTAGAGACGTTCGTAGCCGCTTCGCGCAGTTGCAGGAACGGCCAGGTGGCTTTTGCCCTGCCACTGGCCCGTTCGCTGCTATACGATTATAAACCGGCACAGGCTATGCAACTGGTAGTTGGCAACAGGGGCAGGGGAAATAAGGAATGGGATTTACTTTTCCGGCAGGCGCAATTTATGCAACAGGCGCTGGCCAATCCCCTCAAAGATTCCGTTACCAACCTCGGCCCGCGGATAAACACCATATACCCCGAGCTGCACCCTTTTATTTCTGCCGACACGCAAAAGCTGTACTACACGCGTATGGTGCGCAATGTAGATATGGACTGTTACATGACCACGGTGGATAGCTGCGGCGGATGGTTCTCCGGCGGTAACCTGGGCAGCCCTGTCAATACGCCCGACCATGAAGCCGCGCAAACAGTATCAGCCGACGGGCATTACCTGTTTTATATGCGCTGCGACAACCGCAGCGACAACGGCTGGGACCAGGGCGGCTGCGACCTGTATATGGCTTATACGCCCGACAGCGTATGGTCTATAGGCCAGCCGTTTGGCGCTACCATCAATACCCACTCCTACGAGGGCATGCCCTGCCTCTCGCCCGACAACCGCGACCTCTACTTCACCAGCGACCGCGAGGGGGGATTTGGCGGACTGGATATCTGGGTATCCCGTTTTGAAGATGGCCTGTGGCAACTGCCGCGCAACCTCGGCCCGCATATTAATACGCCGGGCGATGAAACCGCACCGTTCATCCATATAGATAATAAGACACTCTATTTTTCGAGCAACGGGCATCCTGGTATGGGCGGCGCCGATCTGTACTACTGCCGCAGGGTGAACGATACTGCATGGTCGGCCCCCGTTAATATGGGCTACCCCATCAACTCTACCGGCAACGAGGGCAGCATATCGGTAACCATGGATGGCGGAAAGGCTTATTTCTCCACCGACCGCGATAGCCTGGAAGGCAACTATGATATATACGAAACCCGCCTTGGCGAGAAGGTGCAGCCGGTACCTGTAGCAGTGCTGCGCGGCCATACCTACGATAGCCTTACCAAAGCCAGGCTCAGCCAGGGGGCCATCGTCATCAACGATGCACGCACGGGCGAAAAACTCTACCGCTTCGTTTCCAACCGTGGCGACGGCAGTTATATGATTACCCTGCCCGTGGGCAAAAACTATACTTATGTAGCCAACCGCATAGGCTACCAGCAGGTGACAGGCGATATACTATTGGCGGATTCGACGGGTGGTTCTCAGCCGGTCAACTTCAGCATACCATTGCTGCCGCAGGGTTATACAGCGCCTATATACGACAGCCTCATCCTCACCATACATTTCCCCATCAATAGCAAGACACTCAGCGACTCCGCAAAAAGCGTGATACAGGCAGCCATCACCCCCTGGCTGGGCGAAGAAGGATTTGTGCTGCTCGTAAACGGCTATACCGACAATACCGGCACACCCATACTCAACGAAGAACTATCGGCCATGCGTGCCAAACTGGTGGCCGATGAAATACTGGGCTACGGCATCAGCGAATTCTCCATAACCTCGCAAGGCTGGGGCGAAGCCGCCCCCCTCGCCTCCAACGACACCGAAATAGGCCGGGATATGAATAGAAGGGTGGAAGTTGTGATAAGGAGGTAGTATTTTTTAAAACACGTAATACAAGTCCCCGTCCCGGGGATTTAGGGGTCATACTCGCGAAGGGGGTTAACTCGCGATATGAACAGGAGAGTGGAAGTGGTGATAAGGAGGTGATGCTTCAAAAATGTTAGATACACCCCACATAGTGAATCCCCCCCTTAAGGGGATAACAGTTATCCTTTTACATTATTGTTGTAAGGGCATCACTTGATATACCGCCGCCGCTTTCTTCGTTAAGTATCTCATACTTGGGGAATATTCGTTTTAATAGCGCATCTATATTGGAATTGAAAGTATAGCCGTCATTATAACCCTCGTAATCATCGCTATTACAATAAACAGTTAACTCATTTACTTTGAATTTAACTATGTTAAGAACATCTATAAGGATGTGTTCGCCGGCTTTGTTGACACAATTAAGAAACCTTACTGTATTATCGCTGATGCCTTCTCCTTTTTTGCTGTTCTGCTCTTTGTTCTTTTTTACCACTTACTTTGGACACATCGAGAAAGTCGCCTTCTATTTTAACGAGCTTTTTTTCTGACGGTTTTATCTGTTTTCTTTCTGTCATAATGCAATTTGCTAAATATTATTATACTGTATTTATCCACCTATAATAAGTATATATCCACAGAATTTGCGTTTTAAGGCAATTTAAACACCCTTTAAATGTGGTTTAAATTCCCTCCCAGTAGCGTGTAAATTTTATACGCTACGTTTTGAAACATTGCTGTAACCATTGATTTTATTGAAAAAATTGAGTTTTGTAACTTATAAAATGTCGTCAATTTTTAAAACGCTATCATAATTCAATCGAATAAAAATAAAATTGCCTAAAAACGCGTGTTTTGATTTTTGTATCAATATTCTCGTATATTTGCTTCATCAATGTATTTTTATGGAAACGGAGCAAGACGAAATTCAAACAGTATCCAGCAACGGTAAAAAGGTTTATAAATACCCCTTCAAGGAACTGTCATACATACTTCAATTCGGAGGGAATATATATAACAGGTTAGACCATACTGCTTACAATAAAGCGGAGGCCATAGCAGCGGTGAACAATTTAAAGCCTGCTTCTATCAAACAAATACTAACCGCATGTCAACTATATAACATACTTGAGTTGAAGCACAGGGTTGGCTATAAATTAACCCCTGAATTTTATAAGATAACACAACCTTCATCAGATACAGAAAAGCAAAACACTATAATACAGTGCCTGCAAGCGCCTGAATTATACAAAGAGTTATTTGGCTCATATAATGGCCTGAAATTACCTCAAAAGGAGTTTATTGTAAATAGACTTGTTAGAGAGTACGGCTTTATAAAAGGCGTTGCCGATACCGCCACAGATGTGTTTTTGAGCAACCTATCTGAGTATAAACTCGTTAACGCCTATGGCATACTTACTTTAAAAAAAGCTACATCTGTTTCTGAAGCCAAGACGGATGAGCCCACCGAAACCCCGTCCCATGACGAGCATGCGCATGACAGTCAACCGAAAAACAAAGAACAACAAAATGGTCATCGGAACGGAATAAATATGCATGATCAGCTAGCATCATACGAATTCCCATTGACAGGAACAAAGAAAGCAGTATTATACTACCCGAAATCAGACATGGTAAGTGAAGATTTTGAAATTATGTTATTAGCCTTAGAATTATTAGCGAAAACGAAAAGGCTAACGTTGAAATTACAAGTAAAAGAAGATGAAAAAGCCACCGGTAGTAATACCAGTGGCAGTTAATAATTGATTTTAGCTGTTGACGCAGCGAACAAACAACAGGGAGTATCATTATATGTATTCCCGAACCTCATCTATTAGCCGCCTCATTTGCGGTTTCCCATTAGACGTAAGTAAATGGGTGGGGGTTGTTTTGTCTATACAAATTTAGAACTTTTATTTGAAAAACAGATACATATAATGAATTTTTGTCTATACGGATTGCAAATGAATTGTAAAATTGTGGATAATGTGTTGCCAAAGCCGCTTTTTGTTCTATATTTGCCATTGACATTTGAAACTTCCACGGGTACAGTACCCTTTTTCAAGATTGGTCTTAAGACTTGTGGAAAAAAATTAGTAAATCCGGCTATTGGCGTAGCTGGATTTTTTTTATGTAAAAAAATTCGACTTGGCATATCCAAGGATAACGTTAACTGGCCGACTGTAAGTGGTAATTGCTAAGCAATGACAGCAATGAACAGGGATTTATTAACAACTTAAACAAGGAGGTTTCAAATGTTACGACCAATTTGTAAAAAGTGCGGAAAGCCCAAAGATGTGGAGATATTCTGTAAGTATATTACCCGAAAGGGAACAATAGTGTACCCAAAGAATGGTAGATTTTTCCACTTTTTTGTGTGCCCAACAGCGCATTAAAAACACCTGGTGAACGGTTAAGCCTGTTGTACGCCAATACATAGGCTGTGTTCGAGAGGGGGAAGGTGATTGCTACACGCCCCCTTTTTGTTTATTTCTTAGTCAAAATATTATAAGTAACCCGTTGGACGTAGCCTCCGTCTACGTCCTGGTGGAGCCAAGTCTCCCGACTTGTTGCTTTGTTAATACCGGCACACAAAACCCATGTTAACGCGAGATCGCTTGTTATTCGTTGCACTCATGAGATCGCTTCGCTAAGTTCATTCTTCCCCGCTTTACAGGCGGGGCAAGCAGCAGTGACGTAACGTGATGGTGAGGTTTAGCATGAGATGGCGGTTCACGGCCCGCCATGACACACAAGGGGGGCAACTGTCAGTAAGTATAATCAGATAGGAACACTATTAAGCTATAAAGATTGCTTCGTTCGTACCTCCTCGCAAACACCTATGTTTTTAAGTCATCAAGGCCCTACTGCCCGGCAGCGCCGAAGCCCTGTAGTCTATCAGGGTACCATCCCGTCCCGTGGAAGCTTTAGGGACGGGGCTCTTTTTCTTTGTTACTTTCTTTTGGAGAAGCAACAAGCGTAGCGACTCATTGAGACAAATGGAAAGACATAATGAACGAAATAAAAGAAAGTAAAGAAAGCTGAGTAGCAAGAGACTGTGGAATACTATTGAACTGGACCTATATATTCAGGAGATTATCACGTCGCTACGCTCCTCATAATGACCCACGCATTTGGCGGGGCAGGCGGCCTCGATTAGGCAATATTTTAATCCCTAATCCACAAAAAATTTCGTATATTTGCTGTAGTAAATTCTAATGAATTTACGGAAGTCCCGGCAATCCGGGACTATTATAAACCTGCCCGGCACAAAACCGGGCTGCAAACCTTTATGCACATGAAAACCATATATCAAATCACCACACGCCGCCACACCGCCTCTGTGGGCCATGCGCAAATGTTTCCAGAAATTTTATTTCGAAAAAACAGGAAACATTTTGGAAACATTTTTTCAATCAGTTGTTTTTCAACCACTTACGAAGCTCATATGAGACAATACCCCTGCCAAAACACCGATAATTGTTTCCAACCCCCGCATTTTTGTTTCCAAACCGGCAGTTGTATGCGTTGTTCAGGGACTCCCCAAACGGATTACGACTACCATCAAACGACCTGCCCCGCCGCGGGAACTAAAAAGAACCAAAATGCTTACAACTTACGACTGTAACGGGAACCATATTTCGAAAATGGCGCCATGCGGTTCGTTATCCCGCACCGCAATTTTTCCGCCATGCTGCCGCACGATTTTTGATGTCAGGTATAAGCCCAGCCCGGTACCTTTCGCCTTGCGGGTTTCCTCATTGCCTATTCGGTAAAACTTATTGAATACTTTATGTTTTTCCGTATCGGGAATGCCGGGGCCGTTATCGGCCACCTCCAGCACAGCATAGCCGTTTCTTTCCGTCACAGAAACGACAACAGGCTTGTCTGAAGGAGTATATTTCACCGCGTTTTCCAACAGGTTGTTTATCGCCATCTGCACCAGCGTCTTGTCGCCCGTTATGGAATATTCATTGGTTTCCCGCATCACAAACCTGCCGGGGTAACTATGCGCATAGCCCGACACGCTATCGGCAACGAGGCCTGATATATTAAAACGCTCCCTGGCGGGTTTATACTGCCGGCCCTCCATCTGCGATGCCAGCAGCATATTGTTGCATAGGTCGTTCAGCCGATTTGATTCAGTGACACACCTGTCGATCAGCAGCTTCCTTGTTTCTTCGTCAAGGTTGTGTCGGGCCATGGTCTGCAGGTTCAGCTTCACAGCGGCGATGGGCGATTTCAGTTCATGCGTCACCGCCATCATAAAATTGTTTTGCTGTCGTGACAAATTGATGCTGCGCCTGAACGAACTATACACCACCGCTGCGCCAATGATGATGACCAGCAGGAAAGTAGAGCCCTCGCCAAGATATTGTTTGCTACGGGTGCTGCGCTTATCCTTTATTTCCTGCAGGCGTGCGTTGTAGGCATCGGCCTGGGTTGTGCTGTCAATAGTATATTTCAGGTGTTCGTATTCCAGCTCGTATATGGTCTGGCTTTTGCGCTCAAGGCTTACACCCCAGAATATGAGCGCTGATACGACATAAATGAACAATAACAGATGTGCGGTACTGAATAAACGCATGGAGCAACTTTTGGATGTTGCCTATAAAGTTACTGTTTTGTATGCTTCTCTATACGCAGGCCTACCTGCAGTACTTCCGGCAGGGGGTTGATACGCATGTTATGGCCGAACTTTATCTCCCACATGCCGGCCTTGCGCAGCATCACCGTATCTCCTTCCCTGGATATGGGCATACGTTGCTCCCATATTTCGCTCATGCCCCGGCCCAGCCATTTGCCCGATGGTTCAGCCAGCGGAATTTCTATCCTTGTTTTTTCAAATGTTGTATCCCCCGGTTTTTTGGTATATACCATCAGCCATATGTTTGAGTAAGGATAAGCCTCGGTATGCCTGATAAGGAAATGCAGGTTGTATAAAGACGTGGTATCGGTTACCTCGAACTTGAAGGAAGGCTGATGGTTGTAATCCCACCGGGTGCCGGGTATTGAGTACTCCTTCTGATAATAAGGCGATTCGAGGCAACTGTTGAATAACAGTATGATGGCCAATGATAAAACTGTCTTATATATCTGCTGCATGTATCTTGGTCAAAATATCTTTCCGCAAAGCTATACTTAGTTACAGGATATTCAGCACCTGCTCTTTGGCTTTTTCCAGTTCGTCTTTCATGCTGATGACCAGTTGCTGTATGGCGGCATCGTTGGCCTTGGCGCCCAGGGTATTTATTTCCCTGCCTATTTCCTGTATTACAAAGCCCAGCATCTTGCCCTTGGCCACTTCCTCTTTCGCCACCATTTCATAAAAATATTTGCAGTGCTGGCTGAGGCGGGTTTTTTCTTCCGAGAAATCCATGCGTTCGAGGTAGTAAATCATCTCCTGCTCAAAGCGGTTGGGGTCGATCTTGTCCTTGGTCACAAATTCGTTCATCGACTGGTTGATGCGTGTGCGTATCTTTTCTACCCTGGCCGCCTCGTGGGGAATTATTTTCGCCAGCAGGGCTTCTATATTCCGTATACGCGCCTGCAAATCTGTATGCAGGGCGTCACCTTCATGTTTGCGGTGCGCCATCAGGGTGCGGGCTGCTTCTTCAACGGCCCGCTTTACTACCTCCCATTCTTCCTCAGGCAGCATGTCCTGGTCGGCAGCTACCACTTCGGGCATACGCATGATGGTAGACAACACATTGTCCTGCTGTATGTTCAGTTGCTCGGCTATCTGCCGCATGCTGTTGTAATAGAAAACGGCCAGTTCGGTATTCACCGTCATAGGTTTGCTGGCGCCTTCCTGCTTGATAGTCACCGTCAGGTCGATGGTGCCCCTCATGAGGATATTGTTAAGCATGTTGCGGATGTCGAGTTCGTACGCACGCAATATCGGCGGCAGTTTGGTCATCATCTCAAACTGTTTACCGTTCAGCGATTTTATTTCTACAACTACCTGTTTGCTATTGGCGCGCGCTTCTGCCCGCCCGAAACCTGTCATTGAATAGAGCATTGGAAAAGAAAGTTTGAAACAAAGAAAGGACAAACAAACCGCATTTTAAAAAATGCAGCACCTACGCCATATAAAAATATGTATAAATCCTTGCTAAAATAAAAATACGGGCCATACAACCGGATGATATTTGGTTATTTTTGCCGGATAAGGATACTGCTTGTTGATGCGCAACTTTTTATTGGCCATATTATTGCTATCAGCCCTGGCTGTACAAGCCCAGCAGCCCACCATGGAGGAGTTGGAGCAGCGTCGCAAGCAGCTACTGGAGACCATCAAAGAGACCGAAAACCAACTGGCTGCTACCAAGAAGAATACGAAGGCCACTATGGGCGAACTGCGGGCGCTGCAGGCAAAACTGGCGGGCAGGCAGAAGCTGATCAATAATATCAACCAGGAAATAGAACAGATAGGCAGCAGTATACAGCAGTCTTCGTCTGAAATAGAAAGACTAAAAGGAAACCTGGAAATACTGAAGGCCCGCTACGCACAGTCTATACGTTATGCGTATATGAGCCGCAGTTCATACGACATGCTGGCATTCCTGTTCTCTTCCAATGATTTTAACGAGGCCTTCCGCAGGATGAAATACCTGAAGCGGTACCGCGACTACCGGAAAGACCAGGCCGAACAAATAAGGATCACGCAAGCGAAACTGCAGGGCGAAATAAACAGCCTGAACACTGAAAAAGCCAAAAAGGACTTATTGCTGACGGCAGAGGAGCAACAGAAGCAGGCGATAGAGGAAGACAAAAACAAGACCGACCAGGTAGTAAAGGAATTGAAAGGCCAGGAAAAAGAACTGACCGCCAAAATACTGAAGAACCGTCGCATACAACAACAGATAGACAAGGCCGTGGAGGAGATGATACGCAAGGAGCTGGAACTGGCGAGGAAAAAGGCTGAAGAGGAACGCAGGCAAAGGGAAGCGGAAGAACGGAGGCTGCGGGAAGAAGAGGAGAAACGCAAAGCTCTTGCCGCCAATACTACAACGAAACCTGGCAGCAACATTACCGTAAATAACAACGCCGGCCGGGTTGGACCGCCGGCAAACACTACTGCACCGGCATCGAAACCGGCAACTACGGCAACGCCGTCAAAACCGAAACCTGTTCCGCCGAAGCCTACGTATGATTATGGATTGACGCCCGAGGCCGCGGCCTTGTCCAATAGTTTTGAAAGCAACAGGGGCAAGCTGCCCTGGCCGGTAGAAAAGGGCTATATATCATTAGGTTTTGGGCCATACAAACACCCGATAGCAGAGAAGGTGACCCTGGACAACCTGGGCGTCAATATCAGCACAGCACCGGGTGCAACGATAAGGTCATCTTTTGAGGGTACTGTCCTGAAAGTATTCACAATGGACGGTAAAAACTGGAACGTACTCATCAATCACGGCAGGTATTCTACGCTGTACATGAACCTGTCTGACGTGACTGTGAAAAGCAACCAGAAAGTGAGCACGAAGCAATCGATTGGCAAAGCCGCGGTAAACGAGGACGGGGAGTCAGTCATCAACTTCCAGGTATGGCTGGAAACAAAGAAGCAGAATCCTGAGTTGTGGATAGCCCGCTAATCTACCAGGATATTACCCGTCATTTCTTTGGGAATAGGTAATCCCATTACTTTCAATATCGTAGGCGCTATATCGCCCAGTTTGCCGGGCCGCACATTACCGGTAAAGTCGTTTGAAATGATGAACAGCGGCACGGGATTAAGCGTATGCGCTGTATTGGGTGAGCCATCGTCGTTGATGAGGTAATCAGAATTGCCATGGTCTGCAGTCAGGAAGACGGTATAGCCTTTGCTTACAGCAAGGGGCACAATCTGCGATACGCATTTGTCCACTGTTTCCGCAGCTTTAATAGCAGCTTCCCATACGCCCGTATGCCCTACCATATCTGCATTGGCAAAATTCAGGCAAATAAAATCTGCGGTTTGGTGTTCTATTTCGGGCAGTATTGCAGCAGTTACATCGTAGGCGCTCATTTCGGGTTTCAGGTCGTAAGTGGGCACGTCTTTCGGCGATGGCAGCATGATGCGCTTTTCGCCGGCAAATTCCTTTTCCCGCCCACCTGAAAAAAAGAAGGTTACATGCGGGTATTTTTCCGTCTCTGCTATACGTATCTGGGTCTTGCCGTTTTGCTCCAGCACCTCGCCGAGGGTATTGTTCAGGTTGTCGTTGTGGAAGATGACGTTTACGTTCTTATAGGTCTTGTCATATTCGGTCATGGTGACGTAGTGCAGGTTCAGCGGGTGCATATTGTATTCAGGAAAATCCTGCTGTGTGAGCGCCATAGTTATCTCGCGGCACCTGTCTGTACGGAAGTTGAAGCATACCACGACATCCCCTTCTTGGATGGTCGCCAGCGGTGCGCCATGGTTATCAGTGACTATTATAGGGCGAACAAACTCGTCGGTAATACCATCGGCGTATGACTGCTGTACCGCAGCCAGCACGTCAGTAGTTTTGCTGCCTATGCCGGCGGTCAAAGCATCGTAAGCCAATTTCACCCTTTCCCAGCGCCTGTCCCGGTCCATAGCATAGTATCTGCCGCATACCGATGCCAGCTTTGCGCCGGTCTGCTGCAGGTGCTTCTCAAGGTCGGCCAGGTATCCGTAACCACTTTTGGGGTCTGTATCCCGCCCGTCGGTAAAAGCATGTACGGCGATATCCGGTATTCCATAGGCCTGTGCCAGTGAGCACAGGGCCTCCAGGTGGTCTATATGCGAATGCACACCACCGTCGCTTACCAGGCCAATGAAATGCAGGGTCTTATTATTTGTTTTGGCAATGTCAAAAGCGTCCAGCAATACTTTGTTGGCTGCAAGTTCGCCTTCGCGTATGGCTACGTGTATACGCTGCAGTTCCTGGTACACGATACGTCCCGCCCCAATGTTCAGGTGCCCTACCTCAGAATTGCCCATTTGGCCCTCGGGCAGGCCCACGGCTTCACCGCAGGTTATAAGTTCTGTATTGGGATATTTACCATACAGTGAATCTACAAATGGGGTATCTGCATTTTTTATGGCATCTGCTTCGGGCACCTGGCCATGGCCCCACCCATCCATTATGATGAGCATTACTCTTTTTGACATGGCTGCAAAGTTAAGGTGATAATGCGGTAATGGTAATAGTAATTGGTTAATTAGTCCGGCGTGGAGGGGGAATGAAAGGGGCCGGGAAAATTCCCGGCTCCTTCAGTCATACTGAAACAGATGTATGTTTAATTTATTGTGATGTCTACGAAGTTTGGGCTGTTGGCATTGTTCCAGTTAACGGTCGCGTTGTAGAGGGTAGGGAAAGGGCAGGTATCATAGATATCCAACACATCGGTAAGAGGGGCACTGTAGGACGGGCAGGGGGATAAATTGATAGAATAAATGGGATTGGGATTGCAGAGGCTACTCGAAAACGGATCGTAGCTGTACACACGGAGGTGGATGAACTCGTCGGTGAGCATTGAGCCACCGTAAGAACTTACCACGATTGTCGAATTGCCCGGAGGGACTGCGTAGCTATAGCTCCCTGACCGTGAACAAGTGGTGTTAGCGCCCCATTGCCCGGAAACGTAAACCGTGTAAGTGGTGTTGTTGATAAAATTCAGCGTGTTGCTTTGTGCATGGGAGGCATAGCCGGCGAAAAGAATAAAGGCGAATAACATGATCTTTTTCATATTGATATATTTTTTTGGTGAACATCGAAACTACGAAGCCCCCAATTACCAAAAAATAGTGAAAACACCCTATTTTCAGCTTATCGTTATTGCGAAACGCGACGGAAGTAATAGATAAAATTAATAATAACTTATTTCTATGCAATTGACGGTTAAAATTGGGAAAATTGGATTAATTTGGCAGCCCCCGTGTTTGTAATAAGATTATTATAATGTACAGGGAGTAGTAAACGAAACAATTTGATGAAACCGAAATTTATGCAGTTACTAAAAAAACTCGCCCTTACACTTGTTTGCCTGGGTGTATTTGGTATTTCAAAAGCTCAGATAGATTTTAAAGTAGGAAACGGAACTACAGTCAATCAATATTACGGATATCCGGCGCCGATAGGCCGTTATTTTGAATCTGACCGGCAGCAGTATTTGTTCCCAGCCTCTGAATTGCTGGCTGCGGGCATGTTTCCCGGTGCAATACTCGCCATTAAGTGGGATGTCAAACATCTTGGAACCGGGTCTTCTACTACTTTTACCGATGCGTATAATTACAACATTTATATTGGAACCACTACCATGAACTCTCTTACAACCTGGGCGACGGGCATTACTAACCTGGTGTACCACGCTAACACCCTTGTGCCGACACTAGGCATCAACACCTTCACTTTTTCAACCCCGTTCGTCTGGAACGGTACTGATAATATAGTGATACAGGTTTGCGAGGGAGACGGCACTGTTACAGCTAATTATACCGTTAACTGTGGTTTTGAATCTGCAACTTATTCCTACTATGCCTCCCAGAATTATTACCAGGACGGAGTACCGCCTGTATGCAACACCAATACTGTCTATAGTAATAATCCTTATGCCCGCCCCAATACCATATTCTCTATGGGGCTACCTTGTAACGATACCCCAAAAACTACAGTTCGCGGGCCTGACAAAATATGTCCGGGCAAGCCATTCACCCTGGGTCCAGGTGATTACTATGCTGACGCTACTTATTCCTGGGAATATTCAACAAATGGCATTTCATGGTCGAATTTTACAGGAGTGCCTGACGGCGCCGGGCAAATAAAGGACAGCATCACTTCGCCCAAATGGTATCGCGTAACTGTAAAATGTAACGCCAACCAAAACCTGAAATATACCAGTCCACCCCACAAAGTAAATATTGCTCCCTTCTACTATTGCTATTGCGAAAACGAAGTGACCAGCGATGCCGGAGCAGACATCGGTAACCTGACCATTATCAATACCGGGAAGTTTGACTCGGTGTACAGGAAAGGGCAACTGGTAACGGGGGCTGCTCTGCCGGTGTTCAACAACAGCTCTTCCAACCGCAGCTACACCTCCTAC
>DISB01000015.1 GCA_002421685.1 Bacteroidetes bacterium UBA6221 | reverse complement strand
TCAGCACCAACGACCACCGCACGGGGTGGGATGGCACCTGGGAGGGCGTACCGCAGGAGATGGGTGTGTACAACTACCTGATAAGAGTAGCTTACCCCGATGGCTTTGTAGAGACCTACAAAGGGGAGACCACGCTGATAAGATAAGAGCAAAAGACTAAAAATTCTGAAGGGCCGTATTTTTATACAGGTCCTTCTTTTTTTTTAATACCCATGTAATATCTTTGTTATAAAGGCCCCAACCTTTAACTTTATGTTATTGTCATGTAAAATATCGGGTGGGTTCAAATGTTATCTGGTTAAATGTTTTCGTATGAGGAATTTATATTCTTTTTTAGCTCTTGTTTCATTAATAACAGTATTGAGCATCGGAAAGGCGAGGGCTTGTCACTTTGCTGCTGCAGATATCTTTGTAGAATATATTGGCACTGGAGTTGACGGTTGCGGAACACCCGATTATAAGTATGAGGTAACGTTAATTGTTTATCATGCATGTCAAACATGTTATCTTGATGCTGGCCAAAATGTCAATGTATATTATAAGTCAGCTACATTGGCGGCACAGGGCAGCCCTGATTCTGCAGGTATGATTCCTGTGGCAAGCCCTAATTCATGGCCGGACACCGTACATCAGTTGTGTGCTGTTTTTGCGGATAGTAACAGTTGCAATAGTCCGAATTCATTTCCAATGCCATCACGCGCACAGAATTTCCCGGCATTTAGGGTAAGAACTTATAAAGGTACTATCACACTTCCATCGGCACAGACAGACTGGCGATTCTTTTGGTCGAACGGAGGTCGTAATGCCAGTAACCTAACTAATTGCGGCAGTATATATGTGGAAGCGGGATTGAATAATGTTGTTAAATACAATAACAGTACGCCTCGTTTTTTGAGTAACCCGTTACCATATATATGTATTAACCAACCTTTTACTTATGTGAATGATCCCTGGGATCCTAACGGGGATTCCCTGTGGGTTTATCAACAAATACCGTTTTCGCCAAGACAATCTTTCTCCGTAAATGACACAGGTCTGGTGTGTGGATACGCAACAGGATATAGCGTAAATGATCCCATCGGCTCTGTAGCGGGCAGTCCATACAAACTGAATCCTATTACCGGTGCAGCTACATTCACGCCGTCCACGCAGGGTTTTTTTGTGCTCGGTTTCAGGGTTGAAGATTATGAGCGGGGTTCCGGAACACTGCTTAGCTATGTGTACAGGGATGTACAGGTGTCTGTTTTACCATGCACTGCTCCTCCACCAGATATAGATTCCACATCGCAGATTGTTACGTCAATTGAAAACGGTACACTGATTCAAACACCTACATTGGGCGATGTATTCTATGTATGTCCGGGAAGCCCATTGAAATTCTCAGTTAATTCGAGAACGGATAGCGCAACGCGCAATGTATATATGTATGAGGACGTTACCCCTTCACTTACAGGCTATAACTTTACGGTGTCTGGCCAGGGCACAAATAATGTAACGGGTGAATTCACGTGGACACCCAATCAGTCACACATAGGCGACCACCAATTAAAAATACTATCCAATGACTCTACCTGCACAGTATGGCAACAGATAGTGCTTAAAAGTAAAAAGGTTTTCCTGATAAAAGTAGTGGAGGGCATAAATGCCGGCCCTGACCAGCCTATATGCGAGGTAAACCCCGATTCTGTACAACTCTTTGTAAGGGATGCGGATTTCTTTAAACTAAACTGGACCGTTAACGGTGGTCCTCCGGAGGGTCTGAGCAACAGTACAATCCATAACCCTAAAGCTAGGCCCTCTAAGACAGTTGACTATGTCGTGTCAACACCTGACCTGACCGCTACTTGTAAAGCAAAGGATACTGTGCAGGTGTATATAGACGAAACCAATAAAGTGACCATCACGCCTAAGAATCCGTTTAACCCTGAAAATGCGCTGGTTATGTGCAGGCCGGGTTATCTTCAATTGGAAGCGCTACTGACGGGTCGTCCGCCTAAAAATAATGTAGCCTGTGGTATTGGTAACCCTACTATATGCAATACTCCGGACACCCGTACAGTTTACGGTTCGCCGGTATACGGTAACCTGGTGTACGATACCGTGGGCAGGGTAACACCAATTATGTACAGCAATCTGAGAACATCGCGCATGCAATACCTGATACGCAGGCAGGACATGGAAGAAGCGCAGATATTTTCTGCCACTATTCGCAGCATTGCTTTTGAGACTGACAGTACAACTAATCCGACTTATGAATACGGCAATTTCAGAATATTTGTAAAATGTACCGATAAGGAGGAACTTGACAATTCAGATGGTTTCGAAAATTTCGGTATGACCCAGGTGTATTCTGCGCCCTCGGTCACCTTTCCCAACGGGATACATACTTTCCCATTCAGCACGCCCTACAACTGGGATACAACAAGGAACCTGATTGTACAGATATGTTACAGCGACAATGCTACGGTGGATACAGGCTGCGGTGTTACATCATCACCGCCAAGGCTGAAATTTGTTCCGACCACTTATGTATCGGGTCTTATACTGAAGGGCGGTAGTGTTGCTGAAGGAAGCGTATGTGGTATTGATCAAAGAACAGATATTGAAGCAGTACAGGCGCGTCCTGCGTTCAGCTTTACTTATTGTGAGGCAAACCCGCTTGATTTTGTTATTGAATGGAACCAGGGTGAGTACCTGTCTGATACTACAATAGAGCAGCCATTAGCCTATGTTCCTAAATCCACGACTTTTATTGTCCAAACGATAGGCCGCAGCAATTGTATCATGCGCGATACATTGGAAGTGTATATCCCTGAACATGATATGAAGATAGTGCCTGAAGATACGGCCATCTGCCTTGGCGACCGTGCACCGTTTACCATATTCGGCGGTCATTATTTCAAATGGTATGAGTATGAGAACGGGGAGTATAAAGTGCCGGGAGTTCCTTCAGTGATGGAGCCCTCGAAAGGCTATACCTTCCTGGGCCCGCAGCGCACCACCGACTACCGCATAGTGGTGTCAGACAGTGTTTGGTGTTACGATACGCTGAAGGCGCATGTAGAGATACTGCCATTGCCTGATGTAAGGATACTGAACGAAGACGATACGGTAGTAAAATATGGCCAGAGCTTCCAACTGTTGGCCAGCGGAGCGCGGTTGTACAACTGGAACCCTGTATCGTCTCTGAATAACCCGAACATCTCTTACCCTGTAGCGCGCCCTACCGAGGATACGAAGTATATAGTGGGCGGCCTGGCAGCCAACGGTTGCCGTGCTTTTGATACGCTGCATGTGATAGTGGACAAGCGGGATAACCTGTTTGTGCCGAGCGCATTCAGTCCCAACGGCGACGGCAAGAACGATGTGTTCAGGATAACGAACCTGAGTTTCCAGCGTATTATGGAGTTTAGGGTGTTCAACCGTTGGGGTCAGGAGATATTCAGCACCAACGACCACCGCACGGGCTGGGATGGCACCTGGGAGGGCGTACCTCAGGAGATGGGTGTGTACAACTACCTGATAAGAGTAGCTTACCCCGATGGCTTTGTAGAGACCTACAAAGGTGAAACCACGCTGATAAGATAACCAACTTAATAAATGAAATGCGAAGAAGATCCTCAAAAAGGGTCTTCTTTTTTTGCAATACAATAGCCTATGTACTATTTTGTAACGGCTTAAATATATTGCAGAAGAATAGCGGGCCGTCCGCATAGTTATGAATATCCGCAACTTTTTACCGGGGTTGATTGTTGCCTTTGCGGCCTTATTTTCAGGCTGTGATGAAGCTGTAGTGAAAGAAGAAACAAAAGGCCCTATTGCATTGATTTTTAATCTTTATCCCGACAGTGTATATAGATATTCTATCAAAAACAACATCACGCTCAGGCAGGAAATAGAAAAAGAAAAATCTATCTCTATCAACCAGAATATGACTTTAACCAATGCTTATAGGGTAATATCGGTAAAGCCTGAAAGTAAAACGGTTTCTGTAACGTATGAAAGGATAACTATGAGTTCGGGCAACCAGTTATTTTCGCTGGACTACGATTCGGAAAACGATAATGGTACGGACCCGATGTATGAGGATCTCCGCAACCTGATAGACAAAAATTTCAGAATGGTAATTTCATCATCGGGCGAAGTGCTGGCTTCTGAGTCTGTAAGAAAAGCCCGAACGGATGGTCACAGTACGTATCATTTTGATGATAGCTCTATTCGCAAAGTTATGTTACATGTTTTGCAGGTATATCCCACCCGCGAAGTGTCGGAAGGCGATATTTGGGAAAGAAATTATGCTACTTCAGTAGGTTTTGCTAACGTGCGTGTAAGGAACAAATACCAACTTGTCTCGGTAAAAAACGGCATTGCGCATATAGAATTGCAAGGGCGTGTCAGTTCCAATAATGCCGAACAAACGCAAAACAGCGATGTACACCTCAACGGGCTGCAAAGCGGAGAGATGGATATTGAGATAAAAAGCGGCCTGGTGCTGAACGGCAAAATATCGCAGCAACTGGAAGGTCACATGAATATTACGGGGCAAAGAACACCTGTAGATATCGAGTCCGACATCTACATTCTTGGCATGGTCGTAAATAATAGATTACAATAGGTGTCTATTCTTCTTCGCCATCTGCTTCTGTCTTGTAGCTATCTTCACCGGTATCCGGCATGTTTTCCGGCGCGTCGGGATTCCATTCTATAATAAAGTTATTCCTGCCACTGCCTATCAGCAGGGTGAGGTATTTCATCTGTACCAGTTCCAACATGGCCAGGAAGGTAAATATCGCATGTATGCGGTTCTCGCATTGGGAAAATATGGTCTCAAAAGCAACTCTCGTATTACTTCTTATATGGTCTACGAGGAATGTCTTTTGTCCTTCCAGGCTGTAATTATACTTTACTACTACGTGTTGTGGCTTATCCGTCCGTTCTTTATACCTGCCCATTACACGCTCAAAAGCCTGCATGAGCTTGTACATGGTTATGGTCTGTATTTCTGTGCCTTCGCTATATTCTTCACCCAGTGCGTCAAGCTCTTTCTGTATGTTACCACGCTTTTGTTGCAGCAGGCGTTCCGCTTCCAGCACAATCATTTGTTCCGATGCTTCTTTGAACCGCTTGTATTCCAGTATCTTATCCACCAGTTCCTGCCGCGGGTCTATTTCATTGCCGTGTTCATCCAGTTCCTTTCGGGGCAGCAGCATTTTTGCCTTGATGCGCATCAGGGTAGAGATAAACAGGATAAACTCACTGGCCAGTTCAATGTTCAGGGCTTCCAGCTTGTGTATATAATCCAGGAAATCTTTGGTGATCTTGTGGATGGGGATGTTGTAAATATCCAGCTCGTCGCGTTCTATAAAGAACAGCAACAAATCGAAAGGCCCTTCAAACTGGGGCAATTTTATCTGGTAAGTTTCTGACATGCGTTAATTCAGCAATTCGCTCAAATATACCTTTAAAATTTGTATTGGAAGCCTAAGGTAAACACTTGTTTCACCTGCCACCAGCCCAGGCCCATTCCGGGCTCGTCTTTCTGCACTTCCTGTCCTGTTGCGGGATCGGTAGTAGTTGTCACGTAGGGGATATCGTTGTCATATATAAACGTCGCCCCAAGTGTCAGGCTCACAAATTTTGTCATTTTCCACGAGAACAGGTTGTCCCAAAGTACATCTATATTGCCCGGGTTATCTTTTTTCACTACGTTGCCTATGCTGTCTGTATAATCCTTTGCCAGGTAATTGGAATATAGGTCTAAACGTGTTTTGAAACTCATGTTTTCGGTAATGTCCACCATATACCTCCCGGAAAAATAGGCGCCGAGCTCAAAACGGAAATTTTTACCGTTCTCTACGCCAAAGGCCCCTTCGGGCGACCGCATGGTGTAATATTTGCTCACGAAAGTAAAGCGGCCGGCTACGGGTGAAAGGAACAAGCTCAGGTTCGTTCCCTGCCTGTATTCAATACCCGGCGCCAGTATGAGGTATGCCGGTGAAAAGAAGTTGGAGGTAGAAAATGTATCCCACATGGGCGCCTCGTAGTCATATCCTTTGGTGAACTGAGATTTGAAATTGAACAGGGTGGTAAAGTAGAAATCCCTTGCTGTATCCAGCCTGTAACCATATTTTGATGTGAAGTCGATACGGTCATCCATTTTTCTTGGGGTGAAGGCATTAGAGTAGGCGTAAAACAAGGCGTAGTTCATATCCAGGTTATTACTCCACACGTTGCGGTTGAATAGCCGGGTGAGGTTGCCGCTGAACAGGCCGTTTACTGTAGCAGAGGCAAGTTCGCCGCCCGCCGCCCAGTTGTGCAGGAAACCCTGGTTCAAACCGACATTCAGTGTCCCGTTATATATCCACGCTATTGTATCAATGTTCTTTACTTCAACACCGGTTTTTACTTTGTCTGTTTCAGTTACTTGTGCTATCGAGCTGAAACTTGCGGCAGCAAATAATACTGTAATTAATCTCTTCATATCTATCTCGGTTTATATTTTGACTCTAATAAAAAGCGTTGTGCATCTATCGGGGTACTTACCAATTGTTCCAGGGTCATTTCGGGATGTTCATTCATATAGGCCTTAACTATCTGCAGGCCTACCCATGCGCCGATGTTGCCGGGACTTTCCGATGGCATACCCGTAGCGCTGGGGCCATCCATTACATAGCGGACTACTTTTTGCAGGTTGTTCTCATAAAACAATTCCTGCCGTACAAAAAAATCATACACCATGGCTTCGTTTTCCTTGCACCACTGGTATTGTTCAGGAGTATAAGCAAGGCGCACATGTTCTTCTGTGAAAGGCAGCACTTTGCCCAGGTAGTACATTTCCTTCCCGCTTTGTATCATCATATCCAGCAGTACCTTGCCATCTACCGCAAAAGGATGGTCCTGTCGGTATACAGTGCGCATTACAGCTACCGGTATATAATTTTCATTCAGCTGGCGCGAAAAATATTCAGGTATCCCCACCGATTTATAAAATGGGTAATCCGCGCCCAGGAACATATCCAACCCTATACCTATGGTATTATCGCCGTAAGTCAAAGCGCCGTAGTTGTTCAATCCCGTTACCAGGTATATTATCTGCGGTTCCTTATACGAAGGAAAGTAGTGCTTTACATATTGGAAGCCTTTTGTGAGTGTTGTATTGATTTTCGTTTCATCTGGGTAGCGTGCCAGCACGGTGTCGAAAACGCCGCGGTAGTCTTTGTGCGTAAGGAAGGTTTTAAGCCCTTTTTGAATGCCCGGGTTGGTATCAGTATAATTTCCGTTTATGCCAAAACCCATCAGGGTGTCTAAATAGAAGTTTAAGAATTCAGGATATTTCTTTTGGAGGCTTGCCAGCCCCTCACCCAGCCGGTTAGTGTCCAGGTTGTACAGGTCTTTGTCAAGGCGCATGCTGTTCAGCTTTACAGGCACATCACTCACATCCGGTGTTTTTTCACCGCTGCAACTGAAAAATATGACGGGTAAGGATAATAATATTAACAGGGTAATGCACTTTTGTTGAATACTTTTCATAGACAAAGACTTAACATCCCGTGAAATGCGCTTATTTTTACGACGGCAAAAATAGCATTACTGTTTTTATTTGAATAATATTCTTTAAATCGCTGAAAGGGGTATGTATATCAGGAAATTATTGATTGTAATGGGTTTTAGTGTGTGCTCTTATAGTGCAACGGCGCAGTATACCTATGGCGAACCTATTGAAACAAGAAGCACCGAATTACGGAAAACCCGTTTCGGTTTGTTTATCGCCCCCAATAATGCCTGGATGAAACCGACTGCGTCCAAAAGCAATGACGGACTGTATATTGTGACCAGCGAAGGCAGCAAAATAGGGTATAGCTGGGGGCTGATGATAGACCATTTTTTTGCAGAGAACTATGGCATTGCTACCGGTGTGCAGTTGACAACCTCGGGCGGTAAGATATTGGCCGAGTATGACGCGTCAAAATTGCCCACTCCTGCTCCGAAAAATGTTGTTAAGACGGCCAGTTTCGATTATCGCCTGCAATATTTTGAAGTGCCCTTCGGGCTCAAACTGATGAGTGACGACCTGGGTGGCGGAGTACGTATATTCGGTAACCTGGGTATCACTGCGGCTATCAACATTTCAAAGAAAGCGACTTACACCGTAACCTATACAGATACAGCATCTGGTAAAACTGTGGATATGACCGCGACCGGTGAAAATGAAAAATTGCGCAACGGGGTGAGCATTATTCCTATTCTGTTCCAGATGAACCTGGGTGGAGGTATGGAATACAGGCTTACAGATAAAATGAGCCTGTATATGGGCCTTTTCTTTAATAATGGTTTTGCGCCCGACGTCACGAGTCCCAAGGACATAAATATGGGTTACAAAGGTACATTCACAGACGGCAACATCAGGCTGAACAATATAGCGCTGAAGGTTGGCTTATTCTTTTAGGGTAGCCGGTACAGTTTTTTTGAGCAGCCTGCAACATATGGGCTGCTCTTTTTATTATTACTATGTGTGAAATTGTAATTTTGGCTTGTATATGAAGATATTCCTCGCACAGCAGAACTACCATATAGGCAATTTTGAATCTAATACAGCTAAAATAATAGATGCTGTGCGGCAGGCGAAGCAGCAGGGGGGCGACCTCATAATATTTTCGGAGCTGGCGGTTTGCGGATACCCGCCGCGCGATTTCCTGGAGTTTAACGACTTCATTGAGCAAAGCCTGGATGCAGTGAATAAAATTGCACAGGAAGCTGATACAATCGGTGTCATTGTGGGTGCGCCATCACACAATCCAACGAAAGAAGGAAAAGATCTGTTCAATAGCGCCTACCTATTGTATGGAAAAGAAGTAAAGGCCGTCGCCCATAAAACACTACTGCCTACTTACGATATTTTTGACGAGTATCGCTACTTTGAACCCGGCCTTGAGCGGAGCGTATGGGAATTCAAAGGCAAGAGACTGGCAGTAACAGTTTGCGAAGATATCTGGAACCTTGACGATAACCCTCTGTACCGTATTTGCCCTATGGATGAACTGGTACAACAGCGGCCTGATATTATGGTCAATATCAGTGCCTCTCCGTTCGATTATGCGCAGGCCCAGGAACGGCTGAGCATTGTAAAAAGGAATGTAGCAAAGTATAAGATACCGATGATCTATTGCAACACCGTAGGCTCGCAAACGGAAATAGTGTTTGACGGCGGCTCGGTGGTAATGGACACACATGAAAACCTGGTTGTTGAACTACCTTATTTTTCTGAAGAACTGGCTTATGTTGAATTGCGTGAGGATAACAGTTTCGTTCAGCCTGTTGTGCGCAAAGCTGCAGATATCCCCGATTCAGCCCCGATGCCTAAATCGTTTGAACCAAACCTGGGTATAGAGCTGATACACGATGCATTGATAACAGGCATTCGTGATTATTTCAGCAAGATGGGTTTTACCAAAGCTATTATTGCTTCGTCGGGTGGCATAGACAGCGCGGTTACGCTTGCTCTTGCCTGTCATGCTTTGGGAAGCGGGAATGTACGCGCCCTGCTCATGCCCTCACAATATTCTACCGGGCATTCGGTGGACGATGCAGTACAACTCTCTGAAAACCTTGAAAATCACTTTGATATACTCCCTATAAAAAGTGTTTTTGAGGAATACAGGCAGGCGCTTGGGCCTATTTTTAAGAACCTTCCTTTCAATGTGGCCGAAGAAAACCTGCAGTCCCGCATCAGGGGTACATTGGTGATGGCGCTCTCCAATAAATTCGGTTCTATATTATTGAATACATCTAATAAAAGTGAACTGGCCACCGGTTACGGTACGCTCTACGGCGATATGGCGGGAGGCCTGGGCGTGCTGGGCGATCTGTACAAAATGCAGGTATATGCATTGGCTGAATATATCAACCGTGATGGTGAAATAATACCGCGAAACATCATTGATAAAGCGCCATCGGCAGAACTGCGGGAGGGGCAAAAAGACAGTGACAGCCTGCCTGAGTACAACCTGCTAGACCCGATATTGTACCAATACATTGAACGCAGGCAAGGGCCGAAAGAAATAATAGCGCAGGGATTTGACGCCGCATTGGTTGCACGCATATTAAGGATGGTAAATGTGAATGAATACAAACGCAACCAGTTCTGCCCCATCATCAGGGTATCACCCAAAGCCTTTGGGGTAGGGCGCAGGATGCCGATAGTTGGCAAGTACCTGTCTTAATACTTCCGGTAAACCATATTATTCCCCTTTATACCATACTTGCCGTCGTCCAGCATCTGCCGGATGGCATCTGTAATTGCCTCTGCGTTGTAGCCGGGTAATAGGCCAACTATTTCGGCGATACTTTTTTCTGTAGCATTTGTAAATAACCGTTCTATTGCTGTTTTTACCTCTTTGAATGAACTTACCCCGGCTTTTTTACCTGCGCACACATCGCAATGCCCGCAGTCTTTGTCGTATTGCTGCCCAAAATACAGGAGTATAGTTTTTGTGCGGCATACCTGGGTGTCTGTAAAGTACCCTATCATTGCTTCCGTACGCTGCCGGTGTGTTTTTTTGAGTGCATTGATGCGCTCTGTATTGATGAGCAGGTTGCGGCTGTCCACGCGGTAATGGTGAAAGAATAGCTGCGGCCCATCCTTAGGTTTATTGTACTCCACCAGTTCCATTTTGTCCAACTGTTCCAGAATCTGTTCAACCAACAGCGTTTTTATCTTCAGGTGCTTGGCTATCACTTTAGTATTGACCGGGGTAGGGTAGTAGAACAAACTGCCGTATAGCCTGAGCATAGTGGTGATAAGCATATTCAGGTCCGGGTACAGCCGGCTGATATTGTCCAGTTCTGCCCGGTCGGCAAGTACATGCACCGTAGTAGGTACAAATACCGCTTCACTCAAGGTCCACAATCCCTCCTGTTCCAGCAATTTTAATGCCCTTGATGCCGGTATTGCCGGCAGTTTGAATTTTTTACAGAAATCGGCCAGGTTGAAATCATAGTAACGATAGGGCTCTGTACCGATAGGTATCTGCAGGTATTCCGCCACAGATTGGTACACCTTCCTTATGAAATCGTAAGGAGGGAACTGTGTCTCTGTGCTTCCCTCTAATTTGTTGATATCCTGTTTGTTGTATAGTAATACCGAATGTGCTGCTTTGCCATCGCGGCCCGCCCTTCCCGATTCCTGGTAATAAGCTTCAAGATGTTCGGGGGCGTCGTAATGCAGTACCAGCCGTACATTGGGTTTATCTATGCCCATGCCGAAAGCCGTTGTTGCCACCATGACGGGAGCAGCATTGTTCATCCAGATTTCACGGTGTTGCATCCGTTGTTCGTGACCCATACCGGCATGATAGGCCAGGGCATTAACACCGCTTTGCTGCAATTGGCGGCAGAGTACTTCTGTTTGCTTCCTGCTGCGGCAATACACTATACTGCTGCTATTTGTTACGCTGTTCAGCCATGCTGCGACATCCCTGTTCTTTTGCTCGCTGTATTGCACGGTATAATGGAGATTCACCCGCTCAAAGCTGTCTTTAAACAGGCGTATATCTTTCATTTCCAGTTGTTTGACTATATCTACCTCAACTGATTTTGTGGCTGATGCGGTAACGGCCAAAACCGGCACAGTTTTAAACAGTTTTCTGATAGTTTTTATCTGTAGGTAATCTGGCCTGAAATCATGCCCCCACTGAGATATGCAGTGAGCCTCGTCTACTGCAACTAATTGAATGTCAATGACTGGCAGGTATTTATTGAACAATTCAGTTTGAATACGTTCGGGAGAGATGTAAAGTAGTTTATAGGCTCCTTCAACGGTGTTATTAAGTATCCTGTGCACTTCGGCCCGGTGCATACCGGCGCTGATGTGTGCAGCAGGAATATTTAGTGAATTGAGTTTTTCCACCTGTTCCTGCATCAATGCCACCAAGGGCGTTACTACTATTGTTACCCCTTTGTGTAATAAAGAGGGCAACTGGTAACATATGGATTTCCCCCCGCCGGTTGGTAACAATGCCAGGGTATCGTGACCCTGCAATATGGAATTGATGATATCCGCTTGTAGTGGCCTGAAGTTATCAAAACCCCAATACCGTTTTAATATTTCTATGGGCGCAGGCAAGGTTATTGTGTATCTGCAAATAATGGTTTCAGCGCATTGACCCATAGGTCTTTTTTTGCCTGGGGCTGTTGTTCCAGGTCTTGTAACGATAAGGTGGGTATCCAGGTAACGCCGTCAAAATTGTTGATGCTGTTCAGTCGGAACAATGCTGAAACACCCAGGTCGGTGGGATGAATGCCAAATAGTATGACAGCCGAAGGTTGCACAGAAACTTTCAGTTGATGCCATGCTCTCTTCTCATTTTCAGCAAATTGCAGCAGGTTATATGCATCGCTTTTTAGCTTGCAGGCGTCGAGAATTTTAATCAGTTGCGAATGTTCTGCAGATTGTTCATCAAATTTTTTTGATAGGATTAAAATATTTTTAGTTGAAATGTTTTCGTGTGAAGTTGTATTGCTATGCCAGAAGACATCTGTTTCAGTATCAATTATTTCGGTATTAATAATCCTCGGGAAGTCAGTCATAACAAGCGTTTCAGCGAATAGCCATACAATTTTAGCAAATCTATTCCATTTTTTTTTGTTTCTTTGTAATCCTTTTTATTATTCGTTCTTTTTAAATATTTGCGCGTATGGATGTATTCACTTTTGATATCAGGGTTAAGAAAACAGAGAAGAGCAGGCTTCACGAGTTAGACAAAAACAATTTAGAGTTTGGCAAGGTTTACTCAGACCATATGCTGATAGCTGATTATGTAGATGGAGCATGGAATCAACCTGAGATAGTTCCTTACGGCAATTTGAGCATGAGCCCGGCGACATCATTTTTTCACTACGGCCAGGCGATATTTGAAGGAATAAAAGCATATAAAGACCCAGAAGGAAATCCTATTATATTTCGCCCGCAGGATAACTGGAAGCGCATGAACCGTTCGGCTGTCCGTATGGGTATGCCTACAGTGCCCGAAGAATTGTTCATGGAAGGGTTGAGGCAATTGATAGACCTGGATAAAGGATGGATACCCGAAGCAGACAGGACATCTTTATATATACGCCCTTTCATGATGGCGATGGATGAATTTATCGGTATCAAGCCCACCACAAAGTTCCGCTTTATGATCATCACCAGCCCGGCCGGCCCTTATTATGCCGAGCCCGTGTCTATATATGTAGATGAAAACTACGTGCGGGCATTCCCGGGAGGGGTAGGTTATACCAAAGCCGCCGGCAATTATGGAGGCAGCATGTACCCGATGACGGAAGTACGCAAGAAGGGCTATCACCAGATATTGTGGATGGATGGCCTGGAGCATAAATATGTGCAGGAAATAGGTACGATGAACGTGTTCTTCGTACTAGGAGACAAAATTATCACCCCCGACTTGTCCGATACTATCCTGGAAGGCATTACCCGCGACAGCGTTATTACCATCCTGAAAGAAAACGGCTATGAGGTGGAGGAACGTCCGCTACACATAGACGAGATCATCGAAGCGTACCATGCGGGAGAACTACGCGAGGCTTTCGGAACCGGTACGGCGGCGTCTATAGCGCCCATAGCCGACCTGACCTACAAAGGTGAAAAGATGGTCCTTCCCCCGCAGGAAGAATGGAAACTGGCCCCCTGGTTGCGCCAGGAACTGAATGCGGTGCGTTATGGCCGCAAACCGGATACCCGCGGATGGGTGTACAGGTTATCATAGTTTTTGCCGTTCCTCTTTTTATTGATATTTTGCCGCCCTTATGTATCTGAATGATTTAGGAAGAAGGCTGGCGCTCTGCTTGTGTGCCTGCGTCCTGGCTACAACTGCCGGGGCACAGTACACCGAAGAAGAAGGCGGTGTGGAATCCGTATATGGGTATCTGCGCTATATAGGTATAGGCGCCGGCGCCACTTACCAGGTGATGAATGACCCGGCTATTTCGCCGGTGATATATAGCAGGGTCGGCGCTTTGCCCATGCTCAGCCATATCAAGGTAAATCCATCGGTTTACACCGAGCTGTCATTACGTGCATCCTCGCTCAACCTGACACATAACGCGGATAAGCCGATGAAGGTGTATGCGAAGACCCAACGTGCGCTTATGGACTACAGGTTCCTGTTCAAAATGCCGGTGGAGATGCGCGATATGGAAGTACGTGCAGGCGGCATACTATCTGCCCAGTTTGCATATAAGAAGGCCGACCACCTGGTGGATGCGTCCCGCGTATATGAATATGCTGTCAGCCTGGGGCTTTGCGGCAAGATAACCAAAGAAATAACCTTCGGCGAAAAGACCAGCTTCCTGACCTGGGACCTGGCCATACCTTTCTTTGCCAACCTGTCGCGCCCATACTACCTGAACAGGGAAGAACTGGCCGACCCCGATAATAAACCCGGCAAAGACTTTTTTGATAACGCTGTTACCGGCACTTTTGGCAAATACTTCAGGCTTAACAGCCGGCTGGCGCTTATGTACCGCCTCACCAACGGCAATATGATACAGTTTGCCTATCAATGGGACTATACCCGCATGAAGACCATACACAAATCCTATTTCGCGGAGCATATAGTTTCAGTCACCTTCATGTTCAACTACTAATACCACAGGCAGAAAAATGATGAAGAGGTTCATAGCGGTTTTATTGTGTTCGGTTATACTTGTGTCCTGCGAGCGGCTGCTGATGCCCAAACCCGAAGGCAAGAAACCCACCGAAGTATTTGAATATATGTGGAAGACGCTCGAGGAGGGCTATGTGTACTTTGGGTACCGCGTGGTCAATTGGGATGAGGTTTATAGCGAGTTCAGGCCAAAGATCACGGATAGCATGACCACCCGCCAATTGTACGACACCTGCGCCCTGATGCTGTCGCGCCTGCGCGACCCCTCGGTGAGTTTAAAGACCTCCTTCGCCGAATACCATTATACGGATACCAGCTACTACCTCGCCAACTTTAACCGTCGCCTGCTGGAACGTTACTACTGGAAAGATTACCGGCAAACCGGACCTTTCATACATACCGTCATAGATTCGATAGGTTATGTGTATTACGGCAGTTTTGAAGACAAGATAACGGACGAGCACCTGGATATTCTTATTGAAGGCCTGCGGCTGGATACGAATCTCCGCGGCGTGATATTTGATGTACGCGACAACAAAGGCGGAGATATCAACAATGCCTTCACCCTGCTGAAGCGCATGGGGGTGGATACCAACTTCAAGCTTTCGGCTGTGTTGTTTAAGGCCTATTATAAAAAGGGCCCTGAGCGCGGTGATTTTACCGAGGCGCAAACCAGCTATATAGAGCAAAGCGATAAGGTCAAGTTCCCTAAGAAATTTGTACTGCTGGCCAACCGGGGTACCATGGCCGAGGCTGCCCTGTTTGCTACGGGGGCCAAAGGCTTCCAGAACGTAACCATGATGGGCGATACCACCGGCGGACGGGCAGGCAGGATAGTAGGCGCTGAAATGCCCAACGGCTGGATACTGGAATACCCGGCTTCCTACTTCACTACCGACGACGGCCGCAACCTGGAGGAGGGCGTATTGCCGGATATAACCGTGCATACCACACCTGCCGATGAGGCCCAGGGCAGGGACGCCATACTGGAAGCGGCCCTGGATAAGATAAAGCAACCCTAACTGTTCCTTCTACTATGCCGGTGCTGTTATCCGCTTGTTAACGCTATGCAAACCGGTTGTTAACCCTATCCCGGATATTATAAAACGGGCAGGCTCATGTAGATATTTATGCCGTAGAATAATAATCTATGAAAAACAAACACTGCTTTCTTCTGTTAACACTCGCCGGTTTTTGCCATGTATCAAAGGCTCAGAGCCTTAACGGCAATTCGACCCAGGCTGCGCGTCTCAACCTTGCGGAGGTTGTGAGCGCCAATCTTTTTTCATCCGGCAACGGGAATGGCAACGGGGGGCCGCCCGCCAATGTCGAGCTTCCACTGGGTGGTACCAACGCTATGGCCGAGGGTATCGAAAGCCCGGAGATAACGGTAACGCTGCAATGCACTACCGATTTTGATGTAAGCGTATCGTCTTCATCCGAAAATTTTGAGTACAGCGGACCGTCTACCTTAAATACGGAAATGCCTGTAAGTGATGTACTGAGCATCGCCATCACCAACAATGCGACAGGCGGTAGTATCGGGAACGGCTTTTCACAATTTCAGCCCATAGACGTACAGGGGAAACAGGTGATCAGCGCGGGACAGCGCGGGGTGCGTACCTTTGGCTTTAAGTATAAGGCGCAACCGGGCTTCAATTTTCCGGCGGGTACCTATACTACGGATATTGTCTATACCATTTCGAAAAAATAGTCCGGATTGGATATTCAGGGAACCTTTTGTCCAATTGGTTCCCCCGCCGCGGCGGGGCAGGTCGTTTTGCTCCGTTTTTTAGCCGGCCGGCAGGGTATGCACGGTTCTTTTTAGTTCCTTTTTGATACCTTAATTGTCTTGCCTTGAACAAAAAAATGTTTCCCCGTCCGAACGGGTTCAGCCGGGCGGGCAAATTGTTCCCGGTTTTTGGGTTTTAAAAAAAGTGACCCGGCCCACGGAAAATGTTTCCAAATTGTTCCCGTTTTTTTGGGTTTGAAAAAAAATGACCTGGCCTGAAAAATGTTTCCAAATTGTTTCCTGTTTCCAGGTTTGAAAAAATGGAAACAAAACCTGATTTTTTCGATATATCGTTATGTCAAAGAGCGCCCGTTACGATTATTTTCAATCGTGCTACGGGTTATACAAATATACGTAAAATTGCCATTATAAACAAATGCCGTGACGTGGTTTTTTCCCGGAAAATTATGCATAGGGCGACAGGCCGGGGGATGGCGGTAACGGCGACGGATGCTAATCTACCTGGGGCAGGGCTCTTGTTCCCAATGCCTTAATCCAGGAAAAACTCCAGGAATTCTTCTCCCCGGTCGTTTTTTACTCTAAGTATATCATCACTCACTTCGTACATATAGCTGTAGATACCGTCGTCTTTTACCTGTACATACCGGCCGGGTTTTGATATTGGGACAGACCTGTCTGAATAGTATTTTTCAAAATAAGTTTTTGCCTCATGGTGCTCTGCCGGAATCGCATCCAGGTTTATGACCCGGTTGCTGCTGTCAAACAGTTCTTCCATTGTGGGTTCGCTGTGCCTTTTACCCTTATCCTTCAGCGTACGGTAGTGCGGCGCTTCTATGCGGGTGAGGTAACTGGCATGGGCGGGCAGTTCCCTATTTACCTCCTGCACAAAGTACACTGCTACAGCGACGTTTTCCCAGGGTTGCGAGTTCTTTTCAAGGTGCGTGATGACGGCAAAAAGGCTGAGTGCGTCGCTGTCGAGCAGCATACTCACCATCTCGTTGGTGGCGGCGGGTATAAAACCGATCTTCCTACCCCGCCAGTGCAGGGCTATGGCACATTCATCATATTCGTTACCCGGCTCACGCACCAGCTCCAGCAGGTCGCCTTCTTTCATGCTGTCCAGCAGTTGCATGCCATCGTAGTGACGAAATCCCGCCACAAAACATTGCATCAGGTATATCTTGCGGAAGTTTTTGGTGAGCGAAACAGGCAGTCTGCCTATGGCTACAGATGCAATGAGTTGCTTTAAAAACAGGGAACGGTTCATGGATTGAAAATACTACATTTGACCGGGGTTTGCAATACGGATTTGCGAACCTGTTATTTGTAAAAATGGCACCATTCAATCTTTTAGGGAATATTATATGGCTTGTTTTTGGGGGGCTCTTTAGTGCATTGGGCTATTTTATTGGAGGGCTTGTTTTATGCCTTACTATTGTGGGTATTCCTTTCGGGCTGCAGTGTTTTAAGGTTGGGTTTTTAGTACTGGCGCCCTTTGGTACGCAAGTAGTAAGCGACACCGGCAGTACGGGTTGCTTCTCCGTTTTATTCAACATTATCTGGCTGCTCTGCGGCGGACTGTGGACGGCCATATCGCATATTTTCTTCGGCATATTGCTTTACCTCAGCATTATCGGAATCCCATTTGGCCGCCAGCATTTTAAGCTGGTAGAAATAAGCCTCATGCCTTTTGGCAAGAGGCTGGTGTAATTCGGGTAGGGTATTCCTGCGGGAGCAGACCCCTAATCCCCTTACAGGGGACTTTTATTCACAATCAGTTGGTGCGGTCACAAAACTGGCCTAAGGGGAATCAACCTGGGTCTTCTGGTAAGAGGCTGGTGTGATTCGGGTAAAGTATTCCTGAAGGGGCACAACGCTAAATCCCGATGTCATTTAGTTAAGAGTAGTTTTTACCGCAGAGACGCAAAGGAGTTCTTTCCTTTTAACGTAATTCTCTGCGTCTCTGCTTACGGCTCGACTACTTTATGATAGATCTATTATTCATTTAACCACTCAAGAATATTTAATAATAACGCTACATTGTTTGGCGCAAAAGGGGCGTTTAAACCGAACCTGGTATCCCCGGCCCTTTGTGCGGTAAACATCGCGGCCTCTCCCGACACTACAACCTTCCCCGCCCCATACCGGCTATAAGCTAATTGGCTTAGTCCGGCGGCAGGCATCATCTTCATATCCCGGCTGAATTCCCAGGCTACTTCCGGCAGCAACACTTTGTAGCTGGAATCGAAAGTGATGACCGACACAGCGCTATCCGGAATATTGAAAGCCTGCCCGGTGAAGCTGACGATACTGTCTATAGGGCCATGTAAAGTAGTAAGCTCATTGCGTTGCAGCATACCATTGCTATAGCTGAAAACATCAAACTTAGTTTTAGGCCTGCACAAAGCAAAACCGTCATAAAAAGTAAAGCCCATTGATTGAGCCAGGTCGGCCGCCGCACCGGGAAAAGGCATATGGTCTGCAATGAGCAATAACCTGCCACCATTCCATACCCAGTCGCTTATCTGCTTTACCTCCTCCGGCGTAAATGCCGGGTACACCGGTTGCTGCCAGCTATCTGCATTCTTTTCATTCAGCGCATTGGCAATTACCAGTGTCCTGGCCTCTTTTAATTCCCTGGTTTTTATTTCGCCCTGAATACTCCGGACACTAAAGCCGTCCATTTCCGCTACCTTTCCAAAAGGGGCAAACTTGTCGTCCAGTGTATGAAAATTGTGATGCCCGCCATCTACCAGCAGAAGCGGCCCCTTACCGCGCTCAAACAGCGGGGTTTCAATTTTAGGGATAAAATCATTGTCCACCTGCTGTTGCGAACAACCGATAAGGGGTATAAAGAAAACTGTTGAGAGAATGACTGATTTACTATACTGTTTCATGCGAATTGGTTTTGACAAATCCATATTTATAGATGTGGTAGAAAAACACGGGCAGGAAAACAAAATTCAGGATAATCGTTCCAAGACCGTACATAACATTAGCCCCCGGCATGTGAAATGTCTTAAATACAAATCCCAGTGAAATGAGGAAAATGGCGGTCAGCCCCGTTACCGACCTGAACCAGAAAGATGCAGACCTGTTTCGTAAGAACCTTGCCAGGTGCAGTGCCGTGACTATCACCGTAAGCAATAGCGTGGCAAATGCCGAAAACAGCAGTATGCTTGCTCCCGGCCAGTGCATTGTTTTAAACATCGTTCCTGTAGAGAGCAAAAAAGCTGCGAGGAACCCTGCTGAAAAAATGAATCGTTTCATAGATAACTGTTTGTTGAAGTTCATAATAAAAAATAGCTCGAATTCAATTTCTTTAATTCCGTTGGGCGATATGGCGATGATAGCCTCTTTATATGCCTGTTCAAAACCTGCGCCTTGCTCCATCCTTTCTTCAATAAAACTGCAAAAGTGGTCAAGCAGGTCCTGTTCTAATTTCACATTAGTTACACCTTCCTGCCGTAGCCGGTCATAAACTATATCCACCTCTTGTTCACTTAGCCGGTACATAAGTATCAGGGTATGGTAATATCAGTTCTTCAATTGTTTTCAGGAAACCACGCAGCTCTTCTATATATATCCTTGTCGCTTTCTTTCCGGGCTCTGTCAGCTTATAGTAGCGTCTTACCCTTTTGCCAATGTATACCTCCTCTGATGTAACCAGTCCGTCGGCCTCCAGTTTGTGCAGGGCAGGGTATAAAGAACCTTCCTTCAGCAGTATTTTATCCTGCGATTTTTCCTTTACCAACTGTGTTATTTCATATCCATACAAACGCTTGTGCTCCGACAATAATCGAAGTATCAACGTGCTGAGTGTACCTTTTAATAGTTCTGTATTGTTCATAGATAGTTTGTCTATACATCGCAAATCTATGTATTATTCTGAAATAAAAAAATAATTTTTTGGCCGCCGGCATTTTAAGGCGGTAAAAATAGAGCTGATGTCGTGGGAAGTGGGGGTGTGTGAAGTGGGGGCTGGCGTTTTGCAAGTCGGGAGACCTGCCTCCTCTGCGATGTAGGAGGGGAGACTACGCCGAACAGCTTATCTTTATTGAATATTGAACCAATACCTCGACTACATTTAATAAAATATATGGGATATTTTCTTGAAGCTTTTATATGTGCTCAAAATGAAGCTGAGGTTTTTAGTGGGCGTTATCGGTCTGCTACCATAGTTAATTTAGATCAAGGATTGACATTAATACCTTTTACTGTCGAATTATTCAATGAGATAATCACTTCCTCATCTTCTGAGCATGTTGGAACTTTCGAGCTTTTGACCGAAAATATCGAAGATGAAATACTGACGACCATAGTTAATGGTAGGATTGCCTACATTGAAGCCGCGTATCATGGTGGTGAAGGGGGGCAGTCAGGAATTATATGGGAACAAAATAAGAGAGTAACTCAGCTAGAGTATGGGCAGACACGGATTAATGAAGTGCTCCAATATTTTGGAGTGGTTTCCAACAATGGCGAAGATGAATTTGCTAGCCTGCGATTAGGTAGATATAGAAGTACACAAGAGTGGACGGAGTAGAACTCACCTTTGGTTGCACTTATGACTGTGCCAATATGAATTAAGATTTGACAACTATTTAAAAGTTGTCAAATCTGTAGCCTTACCCCTTCAGTTCCAGCAGCGCTACATTTTCTATATGGTGGGTATGCGGGAACATATCTACCGGCTGCAGGCGTGTGACATTGTAATCGGTACAGAGTAGTTGCAGGTCGCGGGCCTGGGTGGCGGGATTGCAGCTTACATATACTATCCTGGGTGCACGCATTTTCAGCAGTTGCTGCACCAGCTTTTCGTGCATACCGGCGCGCGGCGGATCGGTGATGATGACATCGGGCCTTCCATGTTCTGCAAAGAACTCATTGGTACAAATATTTGCCACATCGCCCGCGTAGAATAAGCAATGCTCCAGGTCATTAAGCGCGGCATTTTTCTTAGCGTCTTCTATGGCTTCTTCCACCACTTCTATGCCTATTACTTTTTTTGCACCCTTAGAGCAGAATATGCCTATGCTGCCCGTGCCACAATACAAGTCGTACAGCACCTCGTTGCCGGTCAGTCCTGCAAACTCGCGCGTCACGCGGTAAAGGGCCTCGGCCTGGTAAGTATTGGTCTGGAAGAATGATTTAGGAGATATAATGAAGCGGTAATCCTCCAGTGTCTCTTCTATATAGCCCTTGCCTTTGTATAGCTGTACGTCCAGGTCGTGCACGCTGTCGTTCACCTTGGGGTTGATGGTATAGTGCAGCGATGTGATGCCCGGCACGTTTTGGTATATATGCTCCAGCAAGGCCTCGCGTTCTTTCTTTTTTTCTGATTTCACCACCAGGTTCACCAGTACCTCGCCTGTGCGGGCTACGCGCAGCATCACATTGCGCAGCCAGCCTGTATGCGCGCGGTGGTCGTAGTAGGGTAGCTGGTGTTGCTCTGTATATTCTCTTAGTACTTTCAGCAGGGTATTGGTAGGCTCGGGCTGCAGGTAGCAGACGTGGATGGGGACAACCTTGTCAAACAGTCCCGGCGCATGAAAACCTAATGCAGGTTCAGGCGCCAGCACTTCACCTTCTGCCGCCTGCAGTTCTTCCTGCGTACGGTAGCGATGTGTGCAAAAAGTAAATTCCAGTTTGTTGCGGTAATTGGTTTGCAGCGGGCTGCCCAGTATGGTTTGCAAAGGTGGCAGTTCCACATGGCCGATCCGTTTCAGTTGGTCGGCTACCTGCTGCTGCTTGTATTGCAACTGCAGCTCGTAGGGAAGCATCTGCCATTTGCAGCCTCCGCATACGCCGAAATGCGGGCAGAAAGGTTCTATTCTTACAGGTGAGGGGCTCACCAGGTTCACCACTTTACCCTCAGCAAAGCTCTTCTTGCTCTTCAGTATCCGCACATCTACCACGTCTCCCGGTATGGCATTGGGCACAAACAGTACCTTGCCATCTTCCAGGTGTGCTATACATTTTCCCTCCGCAGCATAAGCTTCTATCTTAATATTTTGAACCAGCGCCTTTTCTTTTCTTGCCAAACCCTGTTAGAATTTCGTTAAACAGGCACAAAGCTACAACCCTTTGACTGTTCTGCCCTGTCAATACAGTTTAATTCTGAGTACTATATAAGAATTGTTAATATTAAATTGATTGTTTAACCATTTTTCTAAAAAAACTTACCTTCACGGGCCATAGTTATGAAACATTTTTTACTCACGCTGCTCATCATTGCCGGCAGTTGCCAGGCTGTATTTGCTAAAGACGGATATACGATAAAGCTGAAGTTTTCAGACCTGAAAGACCAGAAAGTTTTTCTCGCACATTATTACGGCAAACCCCTGCCTACTATTTATAAGGTAGATTCGGCCACTATAGACAGTAAGGGGGCGGGTGTATTGCAAACGGATCAAAAAATAATCGGCGGACTGTATATGGTTATCCTACAGGACAACAGCAAGTATTTCGAATTCCTGCTGGATAACGGACAGGCGCTGGATATTACCGCCACTGCATCTAAACTGCCGTTAGGCGTTAGCTACAAGAACAGCCCGGAAAATGAGCGCTTCCTGCAATATGTGGCATTCCTGGACAAAGTAGGGCAGCAGCACCGCCAGTTGACCGCCGACCTGTCGCAGGCGAAGGCTGCCAAAGATTCTGCTGCTATACAGGATAAGTTCAGGGCCTTGTCGGTGGACGTTACCCGTTTCAGGAAAGACTATGTGAAGCAAAATCCAAACACATTACTGGCCAATATTTTCCGCGCATTGGAAACCCCGGAAGTGCCCGACCTGAAAAAGAAAGACGGCACCGAAGACGCAGATGCAAAATATATGTGGTATAAAAATCACTATTGGGACAATGTGGCCTTTGGTGATGAGCGGCTGGTGTACACCCCGCTGTTAGGCAATAAGCTGGAAGAATATTTTACGAGGCTGGTACAAGCTATCCCTGATACGTTCAATAAAGAAGCCGACGACCTGGTAAAAAAGGCTCGTGCATCAAGAGAGGTATTTAAATACGTGGTGCATTGGATAACCACCTATGCGCAGGAAAGTAATATTATGGGCATGGACGCTGTGTTTGTGCACATGGTTGAGAACTATTACATGAAGGGCGAGGCCTTTTGGCTGAGCCAGGGCACGCTGGAAAAATATATTGAGCGCGCCCGCAGTATCGCTCCCAACGTGATAGGCAATATAGCGCCCGAACTGAAACTGCAGCAGGTGGATGGCAAGGAAGTATCGCTGCACGGCGTGGATGCAAAATATACCCTGCTGGTGTTCTGGAGCCCCGACTGCGGCCATTGCGAGGAAGAGATACCCCGCATCGACTCTGCCATAAAAGCTGCCGGCCTGGACAAGAAGGGCATGAAGGTAGTAGCTGTGAACATTGACCGTGAAACAGAAAAATGGCAGAAGATTATTAAGAACAAGAAGCTGGATAGCTGGATACATGTGTACGACCCTGAGCGCAAATCGGACTTCAGGGCCAAATATGATGTATATGGCACGCCCAGTGTATATTTGCTCGACGATAAGAAAATAATCCGTGGCAAAAAGCTGGACCACGAAAATATGCTGACCGTTGTGGATATACTGGAAGGCAACGTATCGTCAAAAAAATAAACAGGTAACGTACAAAAAGTATAAAAAAGATATGCGCAAGGTATTAGCAGGCCTCGTACTCATATTAGTGTGTGCAACGGGTGTACAGGCACAGAAAGGGACCTTTAAAGGAAAAGACGGGTACAAGATAAAGGTGAAATTTACCGACCTGACAGACAGCCTCGTTTACCTGGTACATTATTATGGCAAGCCATTGCCTACCATTTACCGTTCCGATTCGGCCAGGCTGGACAAGAAAGGCGAAGCGGTGTTTGAAACTGATACATTCACACTGGGCGGTATTTATATGGTGCTGTTATCCGACAAGTCTAATTACTTTGAATTGTTGCTGAACAACGGGGACAATTTCTCGGTAACAGCCACCAAGGCAAAATTGCCTGCCGGCGTTACCTTTAAAGGCAGCCCCGAGAACACACGATTTATAGAGTATGTGCAATACCTGGTAGACTATGGCGAAAGAAGCCAGAAACTGACCGAAAAGCTGGAAACGGCAAAAAGTGCCGAAGATACCGCCGCCGTGCGCGACCAATACAAAGTAATGTCGGATGAGCTGAAGGAATATCGTAAGAAATATACGGAGAAATATCCCGGCACCTTGCTGGCGAAAATATTCAATGCGTTGAAGGTGCCCGAAGTACCACCCGGCCCGCACCTGCTGCCCGATGGCTCTGTAGACAGCTCTTTTGCCTACGACTACTACAAGGCCCACTACTGGGATGATTTCGATTTCCAGGACGACAGGCTGATACATACCCCGATATACGACGGCAGGCTGGATGAGTATTTCAACAAGCTGATGCTGCCCATACCGGACAGTATAGAGAAGGAAGCAGACATCCTCCTGGCAAAGGCTAAAGGCACGAAGGACATGTTTAAATACACCCTTTGGTGGCTGACACGTTTTGCCGAGTCGAGCAAGATAATGGGCATGGATGCTGCATTTGTGTACCTGGTGGAGAATTACTACATGAAAGGGGATGCATTCTGGGTATCGCCCGAAGACCTGGAGAAATATATAGACCGTGCGCAAAAAATAGCACCCAATGTGTTGGGCCGTGTGGCCCCGGAGTTGAAAATGCCGGATATCAATGGTAATATGCAGTCGCTGCACGAACTGGATGCAAAATATACCTTGCTGATATTCTGGTCGCCGGAGTGCGGGCATTGCCTTACAGAAATGCCGCTGGTAGACTCGGTGTATGAAGCAGTATTGAAAAAGAAAGGCGTGAAGATATTTGGTGTACGCACCGAAGGAGAAGTGGACAAATGGAAAGAAGTGATAAAAGATAAAGGGCTTGACGACTGGATACACGTATATGACCCCGAGCGCAAAACAAGGTTCAGGTCCGATTACGATATTTATAGCACGCCTGTTTTATATTTGCTTGACGAAAGAAAGATCATCCGCGGCAAACGGATGGACCATACCAACATCCTGGACGTGATAGAGATGCTGGAAAGAAAAGAAAAAGACAAAAAAGCCGGAAAATTAAAATCATAATACACAGCTATGCGAAAGTTAACCTTAACTTGTTTTATTGCACTTATTGTAACCAATTCACTGTCGGCACAAACACTATTCACTTTTGGCGGTACTCCTGTTGATAAAGATGAGTTTCTGAGGGTGTATAAAAAGAACGCCATCAACCAGCAACCAGACTACAGCAGGGATGCGTTGAAGGAATACCTCGACCTGTATTCTTTGTTCCGCATGAAGGTGAAGGAAGCTGAATTGCAGCATATGGACACCATCAGCAGCATACGGTACGAGCTGGGCAACTACCGTAAGCAACTGGCGCAAACCTACCTGACGGACGAAGACGTGAGCAAAAGGCAGATTGAAGAAGCGTACGCCCGTTTGAAAGAAAATGTAAAGGTTTCGCACATACTTATTTTGTCTTCGCCCATGGCGCCCGCAAAAGATACGGTGGCGCCCTACAGCAAGATAGACAGTATATATAACCAGGTAGTAACAGGCAAAGCTGATTTTGCAAAAATGGCTGAACTGTACACTGACGATAAAAGCACCAGGGAAAAAGGTGGGGAGATAGGATACATTACCGCATTGCAAACGCCGTATGCATTTGAGAATGCTGTTTATAATACACCTACCGGCAAGATATCCAAACCTTTCAGGACACAATACGGTTACCATATAGTAAAAGTGACCGACCGTAAGCCGGCGCAGGGAGAAGTGAAAGTAGCGCAGATAATGATAGCGGCGCCAAAGGCCAAAGGAGAACTTGAGATAGCCGAGGCCGAAAAGAAAGCCAAACAGGTGAAGGCTGAACTGGCTAAAGGCGCTAAGTTTGAAGACCTGGTGGCCAAATATTCTGAAGATGTATATACCAAGGATAATGGTGGCGAATTGGAGAAATTTGGCATAGGGGCATATGTACCTGAATTTGAGAAAGCTGCGTTTGCATTGAAAAAGCCCGGTGATATATCAGATGTTGTAAAGACCGACTATGGTTTTCATATCATCAAGCTGATAGAAAAATATCCCATCAAGCCTTTTGACAGTATGAAGGCCGAGCTGAAAGCCCGTGTAGACAAGGACGACCGCGCGCAGGTGGCAAGAGAAACATATTTTAACGGTATAAAAAACAAGAACAAATTCAAAGAATACCCGCAGAATTTTGAGCTGGTGAAAAAATGGTTCACGTCAAATATTCCGGATACCGGTAAGAATGCCAATCGTTTTTCCGCTAAGGATTACAACGGTACCGACCATACGGTTTTTGAACTGAAAGGCACCGCCTATAAAGCATCAGACCTGCTGACCTATGCCGAAAGCGTGACCCAGGGCAGGGTAATGGGCCCCAGGGACCTGATTTTTAAAAACATCTATGATAATTACGTGAAGACCGTAGTGAGCGACATAGAAGAGGAAAACCTGGTGAACGAAAAACCGGAATTCAGGAACCTGATGAACGAGTATCGCGATGGTATCATGCTCTTTGAACTGATGGACCGCAACGTATGGGGCAAGGCGTCAAAAGACAGCACAGGGCTGAAAGACTTCTACAACAAGCAGAACGGTAAATACAAATGGCAACCCGGTTTCCGCGGTTCTGTATATACCTTCAAAACAGAGGCTGATATGAAAGCAGGCCTGAAACTGATAGGCAAAAAGGATATGACCGACGAGAAAATAGTGAAAGAGCTGAATACCGATAAAAATCCCGGCGCCGTGAGTATACAGAAAGGCTACTACGAATTTGGCAAGTTCAAAGACTTCCCAAGGTCGGCAATACAAAAAGGCAACGTAACCGAGGCTAAAAAGAACGAAGACGGCAGCTATACAGTAGTGTATGCCACCGAGGTGTATGAGGCCGAAAACCCGAAAACACTGGACGAGGCGCGCGGATATGTAATAGCCGAGTACCAGGACTACCTGGAAAAAACATGGAACGAAAAATTGCGGGCAAAATATCCTGTAAAAGTGAACGAGGATGCATTTAACAGCATGGTGAAGAAGTAAGCCAGAATAATATTAAAATATAACTAAGCCGTCGGTTATCCGGCGGCTTAGTTATACCTGGTATCTTAAAGATGATATTTATAACGGCAGCAGCTTGTCAAGAACGGCTTGTTGTTTGTTTCCGTATCCTGTTTGTACGGCTGCTTTTAATTGCTCGAACTCAGCCCTGCTATAAGTGTTGGCTTTATCATGTCCACCCAACAATGTTATCGCATCGCATATAGAAAAAAGCACTTCCAGAATATGCGATGAAACCAGGATTGTAATACCGTGGTCTTTAAGGCGATGTACCAGCAGTTTGAAAAATTCGTTTGTTTCCAGGTCCAGGCCGTTGGTGGGCTCGTCCAGCAATAGTATTTTCTTGTTCAATAATATATTTCCGAGCAGGGCTATCTTTTTCTTCATTCCGGTGGAGTAGTTGTGCACATAGTCGCCAAGCGGCAGTTGAAAAACTTCGTTCCATTGCTCTATACCGCTATGTTTTCTAGGTTGGCAAACGATTTTAAGGTATTCCATTCCTGTCATATAAGGGTAGAAATAGGGTTCTGTCTGCAAATAGGCTAATTCTTTTTCGAAGCCTTCAGCCGTGGTTATCGCACCATATTTTTCGTGATGGAATATGCAATTGAACAGGGTGGATTTACCCGCACCATTAGCTCCCAGGAAACCGTGGATACGCCCGCTTTTGATATCCAGCGAAAAACCGCGATAGACCGGCTTTTTACCGTAAGAAAAATCAAAATCCTTTATGCTAATAACGGTTGCAGGTTGCATTTGGCTGTTTTGTATTGTTTGTATAATAAGTATATAGATAAAGGCGGCAACGGGGTGGCAACCAGGAACAAGAGTACTCTGAAGCTTTTCGAAATAGGATTAAACCCGGACCCGTTGCCTGCATAACGCAATAGCAGGGAGTAGTATATAGTGGACAGTGCAACCCAGAACGCCCCCAGTACAGCCAGCAGCAACAGGTGGCTGTACCAGTAATAGAATGTTATAACGAGTTGAGGTAAAAAGAACAAAAATATCGCCAGGGCAAGGCGCTGCATTTTTCTGTTCAACACATTGGCTATTTGCCCGTGGCTTTGGGTAATCTCCCACGGCTCCATGTAGCAAATATGGTCGAACATGACGCCGGATATAATGATGACAGCAAATGGTAACACAGGCCCCAAAAATGAAGCGATAAGAGATAGTGCCCACAAGGGGAGTATCAAAAGAAATAGTTGCCTGAAGCTGAACTTTAACTCGTACATCTGCCGGGGAAGTATAGAAGTAATTGTCCTCGCCATATCGGGTATTTTCCATGCTCTCTTCCCGGCGGGAAAATTCACAAGCAGCAATGCGAACAGTATATCGCCAAAAATATAGAGGATGTTCCCCGCTGAAATGGTAGTGGCGTATGCATTGCACAACAGAATGATTGCCGTGTATTCCACCAGCCGCAGCATTGTTCCGGTTTTCTTTAGCAGGAAAATAAAAGCAGTGTCCTTCCGGGTTGCTTCTACCAGGTACAGCAAAACACACACAACTAAATTGAGATGCATTGCGCCATGATTTGTCAGCGATTTTATACCCATTATTGCGGCGAACATAAATAACGGGAAAGCAACCACAGCCCTCCATCCGCCCGATGAAACTAACCTGGTAAGCTGTAATATTCTTAACTGAAGTATAGATAATATCTGGCGCATAATATTTGTGCTTCAGGCATTGAGGTATGAAATTAGCTAAATAGGTGAAATGCAGTTTTGGGCCGGGCCGATTTGGCTAAGTTTTAAGATATGCCTGTAAGGCCGCTCCACAAACTAACAAAGGATGGCCGCGGCCATCCTTTGTTGTAATCGTTATGCTATTGAGCAATTAAGATTTACTCATCTCCGCAAAATACTTGTGGAAGTATGGTATGGTTTCGATACCCTTGTAGTAATTCTCCACGCCGTACTTCTCGTTGGGTGAGTGGATAGCATCACTGTCCAGCCCGAAGCCCATGAGTACGGTTTTAAGTCCCAGTGTTTTTTCGAACAGTGCCACAATGGGAATACTGCCCCCGCCGCGCGTAGGTATCGGTTGCTTGCCAAATGCGGTTTCTATAGCTTTGGCCGCTGCCTTGTAGGCTACAGAGTCCGTAGGGGTAACCACCGGTTCGCCGCCGTGGTGTTCGGTCACTTTTACCTTGACGCCCACCGGCGCTATGCTTTCAAAATGTTTAGTGAACATTGCGGCAATCTCGTGCGAGGTCTGGTTGGGGACAAGGCGCATAGATATTTTCGCGTAAGCTTTAGCGGGTAATACAGTTTTAGCGCCCTCGCCTGTATAACCGCCCCATATGCCGTTCACATCCAAGGTGGGGCGTATGCCGGTGCGCTCCAACGTGGTATAGCCTTTCTCTCCGCGCACATCACTTATGTCCAGGTCTTTTTTGTATTCATCCAGGTCGAAAGGCGCATTGTTAAGCGCCTTGCGCTCCGCAGCGCTCAGCTCCTGTACCTTTTCATAAAATCCGGGGATGGTAATGTGGTTGTTTTCGTCGTGCAGCGATGCTATCATCCTGCACAGGATATTGATGGGGTTGGCTACGGCGCCGCCATATACCCCGCTGTGCAGGTCGCGGTTGGGGCCAGTCACTTCCACTTCCATATATGCCAGTCCGCGCAGCCCTGTTTCCAGCGAGGGATTTTCCAGGCTAATCATCGAAGTATCAGACACCAGCACGATATCCGCCTTCAGTTTCTCTTTATTATCCTCCAGGAATTTGCCCAGGTTGTTAGAGCCTACTTCCTCTTCGCCTTCTATCATGATCTTCACATTGCAGGCCAGGGTATTGGTTTTAGCCATTACCTCCAGCGCTTTTACATGCATGAACACCTGTCCTTTATCGTCGCATGCACCGCGGGCGTATATATTTCCATTTTTTATAACGGGTTCAAATGGCCCGCTTTCCCACAGTTCCAGCGGGTCGGGCGGCTGCACATCGTAGTGGCCATATACGAGCACCGTAGGCAGTGCGGGGTCTATTATTTTTTCACCATATACTATAGGATGGCCCTCTGTAGGGCATATTTCAGCCTTATCGCAACCGGCTTTCAACAGCGATTCTTTTACCGCTTCTGCGCAGCGTGCCACATCGCCTTTGTATTTACTGTCGGCGCTTACAGAGGGTATGCGCAGCAGTTCCAGCAATTCGTCTAAAAACCTGTCCTTGTTCTGGCTGAGATAATCTTTCCAAACTTGCATAATATTTCAATTTAGGGCGTAAATGTAAGGCAGATGAAACAAAATAGGGAATAAGCTGTTGTAAACAGGCTGTAATATGTTTGATAATTGTGCCGGATAGTGTTAATATTGCTGCTTTGTCTGATTTTCACTAACTTTGCACACTTTTATAAATTATTCTGCCTCGTATGAAGTTATCTCAGTTTAAGTTTGAACTTCCACTTAACTTAATAGCGCAAAATCCTACCAAGGCCAGGGAGGACAGTCGTTTGATGGTGGTGCATAAGGATACAGGCAAAATAGAGCACCGCACTTTCAGGGATATATCCGAATACTTCAGCGATAAAGACGTAATGGTGGTGAACAACACCAAGGTATTTCCTGCGCGTCTTTATGGTAAGAAAGAAAAAACAGGCGCGAAAATCGAGGTATTCCTGCTGCGCGAGCTGAACAAGCCCAACCGCCTGTGGGACGTAATAGTTGATCCCGCAAGGAAGATAAGGGTAGGTAATAAGCTGTACTTTGGCGATAACGACGAACTGGTGGCTGAAGTGATAGACAATACCACTTCGCGCGGGCGCACCATCCGTTTCCTGTTCGACGGCGATGAGGCGGCCTTCAAAAGGATACTGGAACAGCTTGGCGAAACGCCACTGCCCAAATACATCAAGCGCAAACCCGACGAAACAGATAAAGAGCGTTACCAGACGGTTTACGCCAAATACGAGGGCGCCGTTGCCGCACCTACAGCCGGCCTGCACTTCAGCCGCGAACTGATCATGCGCCTGGAAATACAGGGCCTGAAATTTGCGGAAGTAACCTTGCATACCGGTCTTGGTACCTTCCGCCCTATAGAGGTGGAAGACTTGTCTAAACACAAAATGGATGCGGAATATTTCAAAGTAGATGAATACGCCGCCGGTATTGTGAACAATGCCAAGAAAAATGGCAGCAGGATATGTTCGATAGGTACCACTACCATGCGTGCGCTGGAGAGTTCAGTAACGGCCAATGGCCTGCTGAAACCTGAAGAGGGCTGGACCAACCTGTTTATACACCCGCCCTACGATTTCTCTATAGCCGATAGCCTGGTGACTAATTTCCACCTGCCCAAAACCAGTTTGCTCATCATGACATGCGCTTTTGCGGGATATGACCTGGCAATGGAAGCATATAAGGTGGCCATCAAAGAAAAGTACAGGTTTTTCAGCTATGGCGACGCCATGATGGTAATTTAATATCCACAGAATTTTTATTTTTCCACACAACGCACTTATCAATAGGTGCGTTGTCGTATTTTTAGGGTAACATGCAAGCGAAAATCCAGAATATCATACAAGCCTCCATAAGTGTTAAAGCACAGTTATTAAATGACCTGGGTTTGTTAAAAACCATATCCGACGTTACTTCGTTAATTACAGATACTTTCAGAAACGGGAATAAGGTCCTTTTTTGCGGCAATGGGGGAAGCGCTGCGGACGCGCAGCACCTGGCCGCAGAATTTAGCGGACGGTTTTACAAAGACCGCAAACCCCTGCCGTCAGAGGCTTTGCACTGCAACACCTCTTACCTTACTGCCGTGGCCAATGACTATGGTTACGACCAGGTATACAGCCGGGTGGTGCTGGGCTCGGGCCGGGAAGGCGACGTACTGGTAGGCCTCAGTACCTCGGGCAATTCTGTTAATATTACAAATGCATTACAGGCCGCTAAAGAGATTGGTATGATTACTGTAGGTTTTACAGGTGAGGGCGGGGGAAAAATGAAAAGCTACTGCGATTACCTGTTGTGCGTGCCCAGTAAAGATACCCCAAGGATACAGGAGGCTCATATAATGATGGGACATATCATTTGCCAACTGGTGGAAGAACAATATTTTGATTAGAAAACAGGTTATTAATACAGGAGTACAACATGAACATTCAGGCGCAAATAGACAATAGCTGGACATTGTTTCTGGACCGTGATGGAGTGATAAACGAAGAGATTGTAGGGTCTTATGTTACTAACTGGGATGAATTCGTTTTCTGCGAAGGGGGCCTCAGGGCGCTTGGCCAGCTTAGCGAGTTGTTTGGCCGCATAGTGGTGGTCACCAACCAGCGGGGCGTGGGCAAAGGTATAATGAGCATCGAAGACCTTAAAAATATTCACCAGAACATGACTGCGCAGGTGGCTACAGAAGGAGGGCGGATAGATAAGGTATATGTATGCACGGCCCTGGAAGACAATGATCACAACCGTAAACCCAATACGGGCATGGCCATACAGGCCAAAGAGGATTTCCCTGAAATAGACTTTAAACGGAGCGTAATAGTAGGCAATAGCATCAGCGACATGGAGTTTGGCAAGCGTATGGGCATGCACACCGTGTTCCTGACCTCCGTACGCAAGCCGTTCACCCTGCCGCACGACCTGGTAGATGAGCAATTCCCATCGCTACAAATGTGGGTGAAGAGCCTGGTGGTACAGGCTGTTGAGTGATAAATAAATATAATATATAAGCCTTTTGGCTGTATATTATTAATTTCCCTTGGGCAAGGATGTGTATATGTGCCGATCCCGATTAAATGTTATGTTACATTTATTTGGACGAAATAAAAATTCCATATACCTTTGCAGTCCTTTAATAATATGGCCAAACAGTCTTTGATTAAACAGGATGGAGTTATCGTAGAAGCTTTATCTAATGCCATGTTTCGTGTACGTCTTGAGAATGAGCATGAAATTCTGGCTACAATATCCGGGAAAATGAGGATGCACTATATCCGCATCCTGCCGGGCGATAAAGTGGGCGTAGAAATGAGTCCTTATGATTTGAGCCGCGGCCGTATTATTTATCGTTATAAATAATTTTGTAAAAAAAACAATATAAAGTAACCAATCATGAAGGTTAGAGCTGCAATAAAGAAGCGTAGTGCGGATTGTAAGATAGTGCGCCGCAAAGGCAGATTATATATCATTAATAAAAAGAACCCCCGCTTTAAACAACGCCAGGGATAATAAAAGGTATTTAATTAATAATCAATAAATAAAAGGCTCTGTAACTCATTATGAGGCGCAGGGGTAAAATTAAAAACATACATGGCTCGTATAGCTGGTATTGACCTTCCGAAAAACAAACGTGGTGAGATAGCCCTCACCTACATCTACGGTATTGGCCGTAGCACTGCGCAGTATATACTGGATAAAGCAAGTATAGACTACGACAAGAAAGCCGCTGAGTGGAATGATGATGAGCAGACTGCCATCCGTAACATCATTACGGGTGAATTTAAAGTAGAAGGCCAGTTGCGTTCTGAGGTTCAGATGAACATCAAACGCCTGCTGGATATCGCCTGCTACCGCGGCCTGCGTCACCGTAAGGGCTTGCCCGTGCGCGGACAACGCACACGTACCAACAGCCGTACACGTAAAGGAAGGCGTAAAACCGTTGCAGGTAAGAAAAAAGCACCGAAAAAATAATATTTCCGCCATTGCCGGATCTGCTATGGTGCAGCGGGGAGGAGTGGCGGAAAGCCGGTTAATACCGGTTTTTGTTGTACAAGATTACCTTATTTTAAAAGTAAAATGGCAAAAGCACAATCAGCGCAGAAAGGTGGCGCAAAAGCCGCAGCTAAAAAGCGCATCGTAAAGGTTGATACACACGGAGACGTGCATGTCAACGCTACATTCAACAACATCATTATCAGCATTACCAACAAGGCCGGCCAGGTTATTTCATGGTCGTCTGCAGGTAAAATGGGCTTCCGCGGCTCTAAAAAGAACACTCCCTACGCAGCACAGATGGCTGCACAGGATTGCGCTAAAGTAGCGATAGACGCCGGTATGAAAAAAGCTGACGTGATAGTAAAAGGACCGGGTTCGGGCCGCGAAGGCGCTATCCGTTCCATAGCCAACTCAGGTATCGAGGTCGTGTCTATCAAAGACGTTACACCCCTGCCGCACAATGGCTGCCGCCCGCCTAAAAAGCGCCGCGTATAACAATAACAATAATCAATTTTTATAACCAGCCATTGCGGATCAGATTTTACGATTTTTAAAAGAGACGCAGTGGTAAAAAAACAAAAATCGTAATGGCACGTTACACAGGACCAAAAAACAGAATCTGCCGCATCTTCGGCGAGCCCATACTGGGTTCAGGAAAAAACCTGGATAAGAACAGCTTTCCCCCGGGACAGCACGGCAACGCCCGCAAGCGTAAATCTGCGAGTGAATATTCTATCCAGTTGAAGGAAAAGCAAAAAGCCAAATACACTTACGGTGTACTGGAAAAGCAATTCCGCAACACGTATGTAGAGGCTAACCGCCTGAAAGGCGCTACCGGCGAAAACCTGATAAAATTGCTGGAATCCCGCCTGGACAATACAGTGTACCGCATGGGCATAGCGCCTACGCGCCCCGCTGCGCGCCAGCTTGTTTCTCACAAGCATATTATGGTGAATGGCAACATCGTAAACGTTCCCTCTTACCGCCTGAAACCCGGTGATGTAGTGGAAGTGAAGCCTAAGAGCAAAGTGAACACCGACCTGATGAGCATGCTGGGAACCAAAAACCCGAAGATCAACTGGGTTGAGTTTAACGACAAGGAGATGAAAGGTACTTACCTGGCGCACCCCGAGCGCGACAGCGTACCTGAGAACATCAAGGAGCAACTGATAGTGGAATTGTATTCTAAATAATAATGAGGCCCATGCCACCGGTATGGGCTGATATTATATACAGGCTAGCCTGTTTAATTGTAAATAGTAAAAAATAATAAAATATCAATATGGCCATATTGAATTTCCAGAAACCGGATAAAATTGTTCTTCAGAAAGCTACTGATTTCGAAGCCCAGTTCGAGTTCCGCCCGTTAGAACCGGGATACGGTGTTACCATTGGTAACGCACTGCGCCGCGTGCTGCTTTCTTCGCTGGAGGGCTACGCTATCACCGCTATTAAAATAGCCGGCGCCGACCACGAATTTGCAACCATCAAAGGCGTGCTCGAAGATGTTACGGAGATCATCCTGAACCTGAAGCAGGTAAGGCTGAAAAAATCTGTAGAAGATGATGTTGCTACCGACAGGGTAGAACTGAACATCAAAGGCCAGGATACGTTTACAGCCGGTATGATAGGCGACGCGCTGCTCAACTTCGAGGTGATGAACCCCGAGCTGGTGATATGCAATATGGAGCCTTCTACCAACTTCCAGATTGAGATATACATAGGCAAAGGCCGTGGTTATGTGCCTGCTGAAGAGAACCGTATGGAAGAAGCGCCGATAGGCGTTATGGCCATCGACTCTATCTACACGCCTATCAAAAATGTAAAATACACGATTGAAAATACCCGCGTTGAGCAGCGTACAGACTTTGAAAAGCTGATAATGGAAATAGCTACCGACGGTACTATACATCCTGAAGAGGCTGTAAAAGAAGCTTCGCGCATACTCATCCAGCACCTGATGATCATCACCGATGAGAACATCAGCCTGGATACAAAACGCGAAGAAAAAGAAGCCGTTGTGGACGAAGAGACACTGCAGGTGCGTAAGACATTGAACACCCCGCTGGAAGACCTGGAGCTTTCTGTACGTGCGTTCAACTGTCTGAAAGCGGCGAAGATCAACTCCCTGAGCGAACTGGTACAGTACACGCAGGAAGAACTGATGAAGTTCCGCAACTTTGGCCAGAAGTCACTGTCTGAAATAGAGCAGGTACTGGGCGAGCGCGGTCTGCACTTCGGTATGGACATCAGCAAATACGTTCGCAGCAGCGACTAATATTTATGATTTGTGATTGATGATTTATGACTCAATCACAAATCATCGATCATTCAATAAATCAATAACTAAGTACTCCGCAATTCCTTGACACGGTGCGGGGGAAACTAAAAAACAACAGTCATGCGTCACGGAGATAAAGTGAACAACCTCGGCCGTAAAACGGCCCACCGCCAGGCTTTAATGCAAAACCTGACCAGCCAATTAATACAGCACAAGCGTATCACTACTACACTGGCTAAAGCAAAAGCACTGCGCGTATATGCAGAGCCCATCATTACACGTTCCAAGAACGATACTATGCACAACCGTCGCGTAGTGTTCAGCCACCTGCAGGATAAAGAAGCCATCAAAGAACTGTTTGGCGTTATCGGCGACAAGGTAGCTAACCGCCCCGGTGGTTATACACGCATCATCAAGCTGCCCCGCCGTATGGGCGATGCTGCTGATATGGCTATGATAGAGCTGGTAGACTTCAACGAACTGTACAAGAAACCGGGTGAAGATGCAGCTAAGAAAACACGCCGCAGCCGCCGTGGAGGTGCTGCCAAAAAAGCTGCTCCGAAAGCTGAAGCACCTGTTGCAGAAGAAAAGGTGGAAGAAGTGAAAGCAGAAGCCGCGATAGAAGAAACACCTACAGTAGAAGACGCTCCCGCCCAAGAAGAGAACAACGAAGAAAACAAAGAGGCGTAATCTGCTTTACCGATACAGAAAAGCCGCTCATTGAGCGGCTTTTTTTGTATTATTTAGAAACGGCTGTTTCTGTAATTGCTCCCGATAGTCTGAATTTCTGAAAAAAGGCCAAACATTGTAGTCGCCCAATTTCTTATGTTCCTCAAACGCTTTCTGTAGTTTCCGATTCCGAGCACTCCATGTGTAACCTAACGTGAGAATGCCGGACAAAAGGTCTCTAATTGAACTAATGACTACAGTTTGTATATAAGGACATTCATATTCTTTGTCTGAATGCAAAAATAATATGGATCGCGCAATAACTATTTCTGCTTCTTGATTTAACGCGTATTTACCTTTGAGTTTGTGACTCTTTGTGTCATTATACAGTCCCCAGCATAGCTCGAGCATTGGTACAATAACAGCATCATCATGCTTCACTTGTTTGGATCTGTAATATTGTTCAGGTAGCCAGCCATAACTAACATCGTCTGCAATGTTGTTCTCAAAATCATCATTTGTTGTCAGACCTACAGAAAGTTGCCTTAAATGAAACGCCAGCTTTTTTCTTCTTTCTATGTCAATCATAAAGGTGGGTGGTTCTATTGCAAATTTAACTGTTAGAGAACATTCTTAGTCTTCCCTTTAGGGGGATAGGGGGAGATACTTGAGCTGCTCATTGGGCAGCCCGTTTTTGTTTACATGTCTTTACAGATAGATACTTATGTGCTTACCGCAGGACTGCCTATATAAAATGCAAATATGTTAACGACTATAGCTTTACCAGTTTTGTTTTATATGTAGAACCATCCTCAAAAAAAACTGTGGCGAAATAAATTCCGACTGTTAGCTGTAAATTAAGCTTATTATTATATTTATTTAAAATGCCATCAATGTGATATTGACTGACTATACGCCCGGAAATATCTGTGATGATGATACGCTTGACAGGTTGCTCTGAGGTAAGGTTGAGTTCGCTGTTAACCATAGGGTTGGGGTATAGGTTTATGCCTGAATATGCATATTTAATATCACGTATTTCCAAAGGATAACACCCTCCTTTGTCAACATTTTGAAAGGCATAATATCCACTTTTATTCTGATGAAAAGCGGCCATATGGAAAGTTTGATCTTGAGTAATAGTGCTTTGAAATTGCAAGTATTTTTTGCATAAAGGATCGAAAAAGCCTTTATTGCTTCCAATTCCATATGCCCAAAACTCAGATACTTTTTGACCTGCTATTGTTGTGTCATCAAACACATACTCACGTAGATAGTTTCCATTTGAAAGTTGTAGAGAATCAGTTCTTAGCACTTTCTTTTTGCCTGTTTTCCAGTTTACGATGCTGTCCTGATCTATGCTGAAATCATATAGAGGCAGTTCAACCATAATAGGAATAGATGTATCTCTCGGATAAGGAAGTGTGTCTAACAATATTGTAAACACCTTGCCTGAATCGTGCCTGATACCCGCCAAATACCTATTGCGCACTATTTCGTATCTATCAGTATTTCTGTTAACCGTGAAAAAATAAGTATAGTTACAAAGTAATAACTGATAGATTGTGTTATTGATAATTGTATCCTTATCAATCTTGAAGCTGAAATAATGTTCATATATAAATCCCTGTGGACCGAACTCTTTACGAGTTTCACACCAGATTGATCCTTTTTCAAAAAAAGTATCAAGGGGAATTTGTTGTGCGTTGACCGCCAGGGAACTAATGAATATAAGAAACGAAAGCAGGTTTTTCATAGGTATGGCTATAATATAAAGATAAGGGTTTATGTCGTGTATTTTACATAATATGTCCTGAAAAAGTTTACATTTTAGTAAACAATGAAAAAAACAGTCAGAAAAGCGGTTCTAAAGTCTATCTCATTAAATTGCAACCGGATGATGCAGTATTACGCAGTAGTAGAATAACATTACAATGATTATAGTTTCTGATCGTTTGATATAAAGACCATCTATGCCAAGACACGCCGTAGCCGTAGTAGCGGCAGCGTTAAAAATCCGCTCCTCAAACTGAAACTCCTGTAGTAGAAGAAAAGGTAGAAGAAGTAAAAGTAGAAGCTGCTGTTGAAGAAACACCGGCAGTAGAAGAAGCTCCCGCACAGGAAGAGAACAACGAAGGAAACAAAGAGGCGTAAGCCGCTCTTTGCTTGAAATAACGAACGGGCTGCTCATCGGGCAGCCCGTTTTGTTTGGTTCGGTTTACGCCTTTGTCCGCCTCCTGAGTGAATAAATAAAGAACAGCAAACTCGGCCCACATTTAGCTGAGCCAATGGATTTCGAGCAAAGGGTAGCCCAATTAATTACTGTGGGAAAGGATGATATTACAAATAAATGACCATAGCTGGTTAGCATTTGGTATCTTTATAATGTAAAAACCGCCCTTTATGAAAAATTGCCTGTTAGTCCTCGTTTGTTTGTTTCTGTTCTACTCATCTTATTGTCAAACATACCAATACGTGCCTATACCGACTGGTAACGCTTCGTGGAAGATCTCCAATCCCAAGATTACTGGGCCTGGGTATGGGGCTTGCAGCAAATACCAAATTGATTTAATGTCACAGGATACAGTAGTGAATTCGGATACTTTTCATAGGTTAGAAGTATTAGAATCGCCTTGCCCTTCGACAGCAGATCCTTTTGAAGTTCCGGACCACGCGACTAGCATGACCGGATACATATGGATGATAGAGAAGAATAAAAGGATATATTTGATTGACTCGTTCCCACTAGATACATCAGTAATCAAACCATATCTTGATTTTAGTGTATCACAGGTTGGACAAAAATCAAGTCCGATGAGCATTAAGCCCAATGACACAGTAATGCATATAGATACCATTATGGTAAATGGCACCCTCAGAAAAAGGATTATTGCGCGCGTATTTTCCGGCGATCCCTATGAGGTCGTGGACACAATAATAGAGGGTATAGGCAGCATCAGGTTCTCATTGGGTTTTAAGCAATTGTTCATTACGGGTTTTGACGACGTGCTTTATTCCAGGTTGAGATGCTTCTCCGTCAATAATTACCAGGAATATGTTTACAACAATTCAGCCTGTGCAGACATCTGGCCTCTTGATGTGGATGATATAGCAATTGAAAAGTTACCAGTGTTCAGCCCCAATCCATTTAGGCACAAGTTAACAGGTAGCCTGCCCGATGGGGGAACCTTGCGGGTTTGCAATGTGTTAGGTATGTCTGTTTGCACGCGCATATACGCGCGGGGTGAAAAAATAGACTTAAATACTACTGACTGGCAGCCGGGGCTCTATATTGCTACCGTAGAAAGTAACAATGTGAAGAAGGCGTTCAGGCTGGTTAAACTGTAATTGAAAGCCGAAACCGTTACCCCTTCCAGTTCTTCTTAAGCAGCCATAGAAAGAACAGCAAACTCCCCGACAGGAAAATGATGTTCATTGTCCTGGCAAAAGGTGGCGCGCCTTCGGGCCATATTTGCCCCAGCAATACTACAATATTGAGCACCAGCAATACTATGGTTATTGGTTTCATTTGGATGTTTTTGTTCAAGCAAAATACTTTTTTTATTCGTTTTCTGTTACGTCCTGCCAGGTATCATATAAATTATAGTTTATAAACATACCCCTATCTTTGTCTTGTCTAAACATGTGTACTATGGAGAAGATACCTGAAAGTAAAGTGCTCATCCGTTTCCCGGATTGCGACCCTTTTAATCACCTCAACAATTCCCGCTATATCGATTATTTCATCAATACCCGTGAAGACCATCTCTGGCAGCATTATCAATTGAATATTTACGCTTACGGCAGACAGCATGGCAAAAGCTGGGTAGTAGGGCAGAATCAAATCGCTTACCTGAAGCCGGCAATGCTCATGGAAACCGTAGTAATACAGTCCACCGTGCTGGAACTGACCGACACGGATATACTGGTAGAAATGCTGATGTGGGACAAGGATAAGACACAGCTAAAGTCGGTTCTCTGGTCCAGGTTTGTACATTTTAATCTTGCGACACAGAAGCGCGACACACATAGTAAAGAACTGATGGATTATTTCACTCCATTGATTAACCCCTTGTCCGAAAGATTGGACTTTGAGGAGCGGGTGGGACAGTTGAGAAGCCGGTCAGGCCGGTCAAATGGCAGTTGATAAAACTTCTGTATCAGTGCTGGCAGGTAGAAGAAAATACACTGGTAATGGTATTTGTATCTTTCAGTCCACCACCTAATATTGCAAATAAAAAAACTCATGAAACAACTGCTTACTATTATTGCCGTTATATCCTTGTTGTCCACCGGCTGCAATAAATCGAATCCTGCGCCACCATCGAACAATAACAGCAATAACAACAACGACTACTATTTCACCGCCAAAATAGACGGCGTAGATTTCTCGGCCGATATGAACAGCTCGAACACGTATGCCAACGTGCCGCACAATGGGCTGTTGACTATTTCTGCAGCCTTAACTACGGTAACGGATGGTTTTTTCCTGGGCAATATTTCAAACTACAACGGTGCAGGTACCTATACCATAGGTAAGGGTGGCAACGGAAGTTATATCCGGTATACCTCCGGCAGTGTAGGTGCGGGTACATACAGCGCCTGGAAAGCAGAAGAGCCGGGCAGCACCACAACCGGCACCATTGTTATCACCAAAGATGACGCTACGGTTATAGAAGGCACCGTACAGTTTGACGGGTATAGCGAAGAGAAAAAAACTACAAAGAAAATTACTGACGGCAAGTTTCGTATGAAGAAAAGCTAAGAGGATAAGATATGCAGATTGATATGGGCCATCTCAGTAGGGATGGCCTTTTTTAATTTGCGTTATATTTGGCAATAAACAATTAGGTGATGCCTGAAGAAAGCAAGCTGTTCAAAGACATATTTTTCAAATCGGGGTTCATCAAAGAATTCGGTGATGCCCTGGCCTCGGTCCTGCCCGGGTTTGATAAAAAAGCGTTTGAAAAAAAAGTGTTTGATGATGACTGGCGGCACAAAGAACTGAAACAGCGGACAAGGCATATTGTGCACGTACTACACCAGTTGTTGCCTAAAGACTTTACCAAGGCTGTAAAAATAATAGTAGAGACTGTGGCGCACCTGAGAAAGCAGGGAATAAAGGAAGCAAGCTTCGGCTATATGGCCTTGCCCGAATACATTGAGGTATATGGCCTGGAACATTACAAAGAGTCTGTAGCATCAATGGAATACATTACTCAATTTATGAGTTGCGAATTTGCAGTCCGGCCTTTTATCATTAAGTATGAAGATAAGATGATGAAACAGATGTTTGCCTGGAGTAAACACGATGACCCACGGGTGCGCCGCCTGTCCAGCGAAGGCTGCCGTCCGCGCCTGCCCTGGGCTATAGCATTGCCCGCTTTCAAAAAAGACCCTTCACCTATACTGCCAATACTCGAGAATCTGAAAGAAGATGATGATGTATGGATACGCAAAACCGTGGCCAACAACCTGAACGATATTTCTAAGGACAATCCCGGGTTGGCAATCGGCATATTCAAAAAATGGCTGGGTAAAAACAAGAATACCGATTGGATAGTAAAGCATGCTGCCCGCACATTGCTGAAAGCAGGGAATAAAGAGGTTATGGCGATGTTTGGCTTTAAGAAGGAGAACGGTGTAAAGCTGGATAGGCTGGAGATTGAAACTCCCAAAGTGAAAATGGGTAAGGACCTGGTATTTTCATTTAACGTTCACAATACCGGTAAGCAAGCCAAAACAATCAGGTTGGAATATGCCATGCATTATGTAAGGGCTAATGGCTCTTTGTCTAAAAAAGTGTTTAAAATAAGTGAGAAAGAATATAAAGCAGGTTCGAGTACGAAGATAGTGCGCAAGCAAAGCTTTAAGCCTATAACTACAAGAGTATACTATCCCGGCAGGCATAGGGTATCGGTCATAGTTAACGGGCATGAAATGGCGGCGGGGGATTTTGTGCTGCTGGCTTAGCTGGTCTTTACACCTCCTGCTTTTTTGTGGGCCGAGGCATGATGCCTTTCATGATTAAACCGAAAATCAAACCCGATATCATCCACCATGCGAAATGGAATAGAAGCTTATCTATTGTGTATTCTTCGCCCATAGCAGTATTCAATATAGTTAAGGCAAAAAACATCCACATGCCCCAGCCTAACCCTTGTTGCCACCATGTTTTCCGGTTGAAATCGGGTGTTGTCAAATCCAGGTTTTTGTAGCGTTCAGGTTGTTTTGTCAACCAGTTATTATACAATGGTTTCCTGAACCAGTACCATATAGGCGAGGTAACTGCCAGCACGACGAAAGTACCTATATTCATGAGGCAGGGTATTACGCCGCCACAGGCAGGACAGTACAGTCCAAACCAGTTTCTGAATGCTGTTTTATTTTTCAGGTTCCATGTTTTACCATCATGTATAGTATTGCAGTGAGGGCATGGAACCATAGAGCGCTCAACCCATGCTTTTTTGCTGTTGCGTTCCATCAGCATCACCTTAGGCACCCGTTGACCGAGTATCAATTCGTTAATCATCAAACCCGGGTTGATAATCCAGTGGAACATTATGAAATGTTTCCAGTCTATTTTCCTGTATTTGTTTTTATCATAGTTCATAGGACGATTAATTAGTATACCTAAAAATACAAAAATCAGGGATAAATTACGCTTTAGGCTTCTGGGGTGGGGCGGGCGAATTCTTTTTGCGCCCGGCATCTTTCATGGCCTTGTCTATGAGCCATTCTATCTGCCCGTTCACGCTGCGAAACTCGTCTGCCGCCCACTTCTCCAGGGCCTTATACGTTTCTTCGTCTATCCTTAAAACAAAACTTTTCTTTACACCCAAAACCTATATCCTTTGTTTATTGATAAAGTGTTCCCGTATTCAATACCGGTTGCGCGTTCTTTTCGCCGCACAGCACTACCATCAGGTTGCTCACCATAGCAGCTTTTTTCTCATCGTCCAGTTGCACGATATTTTTCTTGCCCAGTTCATCCAGCGCCATTTCTACCATACCTACGGCGCCCTCTACTATTTTGTAGCGTGCCGCTACTATAGCGGTGGCTTGTTGCCTTTGCAGCATAGCGCCTGCTATCTCCTGCGCATAGGCCAGGTGGCTGATGCGTGCCTCGCGTATCGTAATGCCAGCTGTGGCCAGCCGCTCACTCAGTTCCTTTTCCAACAAGTGGTTCACCTGTTCTCCGCCGCCACGCAGTGTTATCCCGGCGTGCTCGTCTTCTATATTGTCGTAGGCAAAGCTGCCGGCCAGGTTGCGCACGGCCGCCTCGCTTTGTGTACGCACATAGGCCATATAGTCCGATACATCATACGCGGCCTTAAAGGTATCGGTTACCTGCCATACCACTACGGCGCCTATCTCTATGGGGTTGCCCATTTTGTCGTTTACCTTGATAGTGGGTGTTGCCAGGTTCTGCGCCCTTTGCGTGAGCTTTACCGTGGTGTAAAATGGATTGATGAAAAACATGCCATTAGCCTTTACACTACCCATGTATTTACCAAACAGGTTGAGCACGCGCGCGTTGTTGGGCTGCACGATCACCAACCCCTTCCAGAGCAGCAGCGTCACCAGTAGCGCCGGTACCGCTATCCAATAGTAAGCGGCGCTCAGGTAAATATTCATAAAGCCGTAAACCGAGGCCACAAGGGTAACGATAGAAACAAACAAGGCGACATAGCCATTAAGCGGTTTAATTACTTTTTCCATATAAATGTGTATTTAGTGTATGATTTCTTTATGATATCAATATGATATCAAAGGTAAAATGAAAAAATATAACCGCCAAATTTTTTCGGCGGGTTTTATAGGACCCGGTTTTTTACATTTGCTGTTACTATGTTGTTTGCAGATATACCGGGACAAAAAGCCGCCAAAGAAGGTTTGCTGAATATGTGGAAGGGCAATCAATTCCCCCATGCGCTGATGCTGGCGGGCAATGAGGGTACGGGTGGCTTGCCTATGGCGCTCGCCCTGGCCAGGTATATCTTTTGTGAGAACAAGCAGGATAATGATGCCTGCGGGCATTGCCCCGCCTGTAGCAAGGTGCAGAAACTGGAACATGCCGACCTGCACCTGTCTTTCCCTACGGTGACGCCTAAGCCCGGTACCAAGGCCATGAGCAAATATTATATCCAGGAGTTTCGCGATTTTGTGAAGCAGACCCCTTTCAGCAGCACATACGACTGGTTGCAGTTTATAGACGCCGAGAACAAGCAGGGAAACATCACCGCCGAAGAATGCCGCGAAATAATAGAAGCTCTGAATCTGCGGTCGTACGAGGGTGGGGCTAAGGTGCATATCATCTGGCGACCGGAGTACCTGGGTAAAGAAGGCAATATATTGCTGAAGCTGATAGAAGAACCTCCTGCTGATACTTACCTCATACTGGTGGCCGAAAACACTGAAGATATTCTGCCTACTATTCTGTCGCGGACGCAAATAATAAGGCTAGCGCCGGTGCCGCCCGGAGATATTGCTGCCATGCTGCAAGGCCGCAACCTGGCTGATGAAACAAAGGCGTTGCAGGTAGGCCACATGGCAAACGGTAGTTACGCCGAAGCCTTGCGTTTGTTGCAACATGCGGGGAATGACCTTTTTCCCGAAGTACGAAGCTGGTTCAATGCTTTATTCACCAACAACGGCCTGGCCATAGCCAAATTTGCCGAGCATTGGAGCAAAGCGGGCCGGGAACAACAGAAGAACTTCCTTCATTATATTGTACAACTGCTGGAGCAGGCTATACGTACCCGTTACCTGCCGGAACGTCCCCCGGTGTTGCCGCCGGCCGAATCAGAATTTGTGCAGAAACTGGCCGGAATGAATTTAGAGCTGGAGACCATCAACCAAATGGTAAAAGAGCTAACGGACACCATATACTATATCGAAAGGAATGCCCACAGTAAGACCCAGTTGCATGTGCTCTCTGTCAGGATGGTGTATATCATCAGCAACCGCAAGTTGCCTGTGCTTTAATCTTTGATAAAGCCGCGCTTCATGGCCTGCATATGAAACCATGGATTCAATTTTTCACGGTTGGCGGCTATGAATTTCCTCACTACCGGTTGGTCGGGATTTATCATACGGGTGGGGCAGTCTGAGATATCCGCCATCGTATCGCAGTGTACGCTTACATGGCCCGTCTCTCCTGCGCTGATGTAGTACAAAGGCTCCTTACCGTCCTTCTCAAATCCAATTCCGTGTATTTTATTGCCGGCCACATCCTTTAGCGAGCATTGCAACGAGTTATCATAAACAAATGTGTAGGCCAGCTCCCCTTTCCCGTTTTCATACTTCAGGTGAAAGACTTTCAGGTCGAGCATGCCGTAGGTCATGCCTTTTAATTCGCGGCCGCTGCAGTCCGTCACCGGTACATCGCAATGGTTGCAATAGAGTCGCCATTTTACTTCTTCGTACAGGTCCGTTATGCCCAGCCTGGCTATTTCGCCCAGGTAGTCTTCCTCTATTTCTCTCAGCAAGACTTCTGGCGAGCGTTCTTTTCGTTCCTCGGTGCATCCCATCAGCAGCAGTGCCATCCACAAAATTGGTATCAAACGTTTCATGTACGCGGTAAATATGCGCCAAAATTAAGTTACCTGTTGTTAAATAGGCTGTTAACTTTACCCCCAATGACCAAAATAGGACTGATATCGGATACCCATGGTTATCTCGACGAGGCTGTATTCACCTATTTCAAAGATTGCGATGAGGTATGGCATGCGGGCGATTTTGGCAGTACCGATGTAGTAAGGCGGTTGCAGGAATTCAAGCCGCTAAAGGGTGTATACGGCAATATAGACGGCCATGAGATAAGAGCTGAATTTCCGGAAAAGTTAAGGTGGACCTGCGAAGGTGTAGAGGTGCTGATGGTCCATATAGGCGGACATCCGGCCCGTTACGCCCCTGGTATCAAACAAGAAATAATGCAGCACCCGCCGCAACTATTCATTACCGGCCACTCCCATATCCTGAAGATAGTGCATGACGACAAGCTGAAATGCCTGCACATTAATCCCGGCGCTGCGGGCAAGCAGGGCTGGCATAAAGTACGCACCATAGTCAGGTTGGCCATAGACGGTAACCGCATGAGTAACTGTGAAGTGATAGAATTGGGGAAGAGGGGGTAATATTCCTAATGATTATTTTTCCCCTGCAGCATGGGCACAAATACAAAGTCTCCAAACACTTCTGTATGAATATTGCCGTCTTTGTCCTTGGTAATGCGTGTCATTTTCTGGCCTTCGCCTTCACCTATCGGCGCTACCATCACCCCTCCGGGTTTCAGTTGTTCCAATAGTTTTTGGGGCACGTATGGTGCGGCTGCGGTGATGATGATTTTGTCAAATGGTGCGTAGCCGGGTAGACCTTCATACCCGTCTCCGTAAAAGCGTTTGATGTTGGGATATCGATTCAGCAGGAAAAATTTGCCTGTAAGGTCATACAACTCCTTTTGCCGCTCTATGGTATATACGGTAGCGCCCAGCTCTGCCAGTACGCAAGACTGGTAAGCGCTGCCTGTACCCACTTCCAGCACTTTGTCAAATTTTTTTACCTCCAGCAGTTCCGTCTGGTAAGCTACGGTATAGGGTTGAGATATGGTTTGTCCCGCACTGATGGGAAAGGCGCGGTCTTCGTAGGCTATACGTTCAAAAGCGGGGTCTAAAAAGAAATGGCGGGGGATGGCGTTGATAGCATTCAGCAGGCGCTCATCCTTTATACCTTTTTCCCTGAGTGTTTCTATCAGTTGTTTTCTCAGTCCCTTATGCAGGTACGTATCTTCTTTTGGTTTGCTATGCAGCATTGTGCGAAATTAATCCTATACCAAGTGAAAAAAAATTTCTGTGCGCCCGTTAACGTATGCCCCTATTTGAAATTCATAACCAGCCCCAGGCCAACAAAGTTGTTCTGCACCATGGGTTTCATCTGCATGGATATATCTTTGGAAATGTCGAAGTTCTTTAGGTGCGCCGATGCTACGGCGTCCATTATCTGCAAGGCGTATCCTACCGATGTAAGTAGCACGATGATATCAAGGTCTTGTTTGTAATTGTTCTGCAGGCGCTGTAATGATGGCGCATCGTAAAATTTGCTTAGCTCGTCGTTCGTATTCGGGTCTCCATCTATGGCATAGATGTATGCCTGCCTGTACTCTGTGTATTTGGTATAGTTGTAACCTATGAAGTAACCTGCCGTGCCCAATATGGCATATACCACCGGTATCTTCCAGTATTGCCGGTTGTAGGCTTGCCCCAGGCCGGGAAGAATGGACGAGTACATACCTGATTTTTTAGGATTGGGTTCAAACAGCTTCTTTCTTTTAACCGTGTCGGCAACGGCTGTGTCCACTGCGGTAAAAACAGTATTGACCTGCGGTATGGCAGCAGTATCTATTTGCACGCCGGTAGTATCCACACTGTCCGTCTGCGACAATTCCTGCCCCTGCGCCATAGTAGCGCCTATGCATAAAATAAACAGGAGTATGGGGTGACCGTATCTCAAGCCGGTTGAAGATTGATGCGCAAATTTAACTAAAGGGCCGACTATATAAAATAAAAAAAGCCCCGCCATTCAACCGGCGGGGCCATCTTCAGTCAATTTATTTGATATTCATGCCCATATTCAGTTGCACATTCATGTGGGCCATGTCGTTCAGTATGTTTACAGTTTCCGCCAGGTATATATCTTTCCTCAGAGCTTTTATCCATTCTTCGTTTTTGGCTATTGTGCTGCTGTCCAGGTTTATCTTCGCCATGTCTTCCTTAGGATTAACAATGGAAAGCCTCGTAGCTTTTTCTTCCAGTTCTTTCATCCGCTCGGCCGTTTTGTTGGCTGTTTCCAGTTCTTCCTTGTACTTTTTCTCATTCAGCGAGTAGGTCTTATCGTCCTCCTGCTTTTTGATAGTAGCGGCGTTCTCTTTTATAAGCTGGAATGTTTCATTCTTACTGATGCGTTCTTTGCTCAGCGTTGTCAGCTTTCTTACGTCCACCGGGTTGGGTGCCAGCGTATATTTTGCTGCCGGTATTTCGTCCCATTTCATAGCCGCCAGGTCTTTCCTTTCGCCCAGGTCCACCAGTTCATATGGGTCGGGTAGTTGTATATCGGGGGTCACGCCTTTCAACTGCGTAGAGCCACCGTTCACACGATAAAACTTCTGTATGGTCAGTTTCAGCGAACCAATTTCGTTGTCATTTGAACGTGCTGTCACCTTGTCGGTAAACCTGAGGTATTCATCAAGCGATATAACTTTCTGCACCGTGCCTTTTCCGAATGTAGTAGCGCCTACCACAACCGCGCGCTTATAGTCCTGCATGGCTGCAGCCAGTATTTCCGAAGCCGAGGCGCTTCCCTGGTTGACCATAATAACCAGCGGGCCATCATATAAAGTGCCGGGTTGCCTGTCGTCGAGTATCGCCGGGGTAGAGTGGCTGCTTTTTACCTGCACTACCGGGCCTTCGTCTATAAACAATCCGCTTATGTTCACTACATCGCTAAGGGAACCGCCGCCATTGTAGCGCAGGTCCAGGATGATACCGTCCACCTTGGCGTTTTTCAGTTTCATTACCTCTATTGCTACGTCCTCTGCGCTGCGCCTGCCGCTAGTCTGGTTAAAGTCCGCATAAAATTCGGGCAGGAATATGTAACCGAACTTGCCTGTTTCAGTATTTATGATGGCCGAACGGGCAAAGGTTTCTTCCAGCAATACTTCGCCGCGGATGATCGGTATCACTTGTGTAGCGCCGTTCACTTTCTTCACGGTCAGTCGTACTTCTGTCCCTTTGGGGCCGCGTATCAGTTTTACGGCATCTTCCGTATCATAGCCCTGTATGTCCACGGGTTCGGCGTCGCCCTGAGCTACTTTAATGATTTCGTCACCGGCCTTCAGGTCGCCTTGTTTCCAGCAGGGGCTGCCCGCTATTACCTCGGCAACAGTTATGTTACCTTCTTTATTCCCGAGTCTTGCACCAATACCGAAAAAAGAACCCGACATCATTTCGTCAAACTTCTTCTTGTCTTCGGGTGGGAAGTAATCGGTATGTGGGTCGTAGGTGTTGGTAATAGTGTTCATGTATATGGCGAACTTCTGCTCGTCATCAAGTTTTTTAAGGCGCTTGTAATAATAGTCCATGCTTTCGGTCACTTTCTTACGTGCGTCTGCTTCCAGTTCTTTATCGGTCATCACGGCTTTCAGCGTCGTATCCTTATCCGCAACACGTTTTTCCTGGTTCTTTTTCAGGTCGGTATATTGTGCCAGGGCCCTGTACTTCAGGTATTGGCGCCAGCGCTCCCTGCGTGCTTTATCATTTGCCGGAAAATCAAGGCCTTCAGAACCGGCTATATAGTCTTCGTTCTTAGTAAAGTCGAAGGGTTCGGCAAGTATCTCCTTGTACAATTTCTCCGTTTCAACTACGGTGCGGTCATATAGCTCAACGAACTTATCGTAAAACTTCACCGAACCCGATTTTATTTCATCATCTATCTTATACTTGTATTCTTCCAGTATATCAATGTCTTTTTGTGTAAAAAAGCGTTTTTCATAGTCCATCCTTTCCAGCAGCTTATTGTATGTGCGGGCGGAAAAAGAGTCGTTTACATCCTTAGGTTCAAAATGGCTGCTCTGCAGGGCTTTATATACCGTTTCGATAATGGTCTTATTTTTTTTATCCTTATCCGTTTCGGCAGCGGTGTTTCTGAAAGAGAAAAACGCAGCCAGGGCGGTGATAATTAATGCCGGTATCAGGATCTTGTTTCTCATGAATCTCAACATATCTGAATAATAATTTTCAATTCTAACAAATGTAAAGTATTTGCTGTTAATAAAACGCTAATCGCTAAGGCTGAAGAGGTTATGAAAGGGGGGATTTTAGCTGCGATATGCGTAATTTGCAAAACATTTAGAAAAACTATGCAAAAAGTATATTTCCGCGACATGGGAGTGGTAGAGTATGGGCAGGCCTGGCAACTGCAGGAGGAGATACTGAAGGCAGGCCTCGATGTAAAATCGCGCAGGATAACAGGAGGGGAGAACGCAGGTGCCGAAGATATTGTCAACCACTTTCTCTTTTGCAGTCATCCGCATGTTTATACCCTGGGCAAAAGCGGGCATATGGAAAACCTGCTCATCAACGACAACCGCCTCAAAGAACTGGGCGCTACTTTTTTCAAGACCAACCGGGGAGGCGATATTACCTATCACGGGCCGGGGCAGATAGTGGGTTATCCTATCCTGGACCTGGAGCAGTTTTTTACCGACCTGGGCAGGTATATGAGGAGCCTCGAGGAGGTTATTATTAAGACCTTATCGAGGTACGGAATAGAGGCGGGGAGACTGGCCGGTTCTACTGGCGTTTGGCTGGACCCGGACAATCCCGCCAGGGCGAGGAAAATTTGCGCCATGGGTGTACGGTGCAGCAGGTGGATCACCATGCATGGATTTGCCTTGAATGTAAACACCGACATGCGGTTTTTCGATTACATAGTGCCCTGCGGTATCGGCGACAAAGCGGTGACGTCTATGCAAAAGGAACTGGGCAGGCCGGTAGATGAACAGGAGGTGAAAAATATTATCAGGGAGGAGTTCGGCAAAGTGTTTGATGCGGAAATAATACAGGAGCCTGCGCTATCGTATGTATAAATTGCTTAAATTTATTGTCCCGCCACAAATTGCTTCCTATGCGCGGCGACAGGAAAATATCATATCACTGGGGCGATAACAGCCTGCTCGTAAACCTGGGCAATCGTACCGAGCCCCGGATAAAGGCCTTGTTTTGGATAGAATTCCTGTTGACCACCGGCTGGGCCACTATATTTCTTGCGAGGGCTATCCCTTTGGGCGGCGATATAATAAATACACTGGAGTGTACCGGGGCGGTAATACTGTACCTGCTGGCTTCTTACAGGCTCCTGTCGCGGATATTTTTCTCAGAAAAACTCATTTTGCGCCCGGAGGTTCTGGAAATTATCACCCGCACGCCCTTTTCTTACAAGGCGCGCAGCTTTGCATGGAAGCATATGGGGCCATTGCGCTACGTAGGCCAGGACAAAAAGACCGAACACCCGTTGGCCGGGAAATGCTACGATTATTACGGCTTTGAAACAAGGGAAAAACTCATACACCGCTTGCACAACGAAGGCAACCTCTATTTCAACTATGGCGGTTTCCCCATCAGGTTTGGCAAGTCTGTTTACTCATGGAATGCCGAAGAGATCGTCAATATGATGAAGCTCTTTATTGGAAACAAACTATTGCTGGGCCCTGAATGGGCGCAGATGGTGCAGGAATACGAAGTAGATAACTGAGTCTAAAAGATAGAAATATAGCCTTCGTCCATTTTGTTGGTTCCGTCGTACAAAATGAACTTGTAAACGCCTTTTCCCTGGAAGTTGCGCTTGTCTATGATGACCTTGCTTTTCCTGATACGGGGTATATCCAGCACAGGCGTGCGCTCATCTCCCTGCCTGAAGAACTGTATTGCGTATGTTTTTCTTGAATCTTCCGGCAATTCCAGCGTGACATGTCCTGTAAAAGGATTGGTAAACACATGCCTTGACTTAATATAAGTGAACTGGTTCGCATCCTCTTCAGGGATGTTCAGGTCAAGCTTCGGTGCTGTGCGTGGGGTTACCGTATTGTTGGTTGTAGCCGGCCTGGCCGCCGCTGTAACATTGCCCGGCGTATAGGCCGGTGTCACGTCCGACGAAGTTGCGATAATGTCCTCCGGTTTCAGGTTGATAGATGAGGCGTAGCGCTGCAGGGAATCATTAGGTGGTATCACACCCTTATTCAGCAGGGTTGCGCTGTCAATATATACCTTCACCGTATTGCTGTACCAGGTCAGGTCTGAGCTGAACCCGATATACAGCCTGTACCAGTTGTTGCCCGCTTTGGGATGCCCGTCTATAAAAGCCTGTTGTCCTTTTTTTAGGTCGCGCACATACCCCACTGTGGTGTAGTTGAATACGCTGTCCGACGAGCGTTGTACTGCTATAGACCCGATACCATCGTACTGGCAGGTCCAGCTAAGCACGTTTACGCCCTTGTCCGAAGCTATTGCTATATCCGGCAATACAGGGGCCTGGGCAAATACGTTGCCGGCCAATAATAAAAGTAACCAACTGTAAATTACGGTACGAGCCATTACGCAAACCTAATGCAATTTTCATTTTGTCAGAAGTGCATGTCCTGTTGTTTTCAAATCAATAACAAAATTTTATAAAATCAAGGTTATTTGTAGATACCGCATTTTATTTATAGTTTGGTTGCTTCATATCTGCTTATCCATATGGGTTTATTTAAGACCAAGCCGCTCAGCCTTTTGCTGGCAGAGGCTTCAGACGACGAAAAAGGATTGAAGAAAACCTTATCCGCCCGCTCACTGGTAGCGCTGGGTATAGGCGCCATCATAGGTGCGGGTTTGTTTTCTATTACAGGGCTGGCTGCCGCCAATCATGCCGGGCCGGCCATCACTATATCATTTATTATCGCCGCGCTGGGTTGCGCTTTTGCAGGATTGTGCTATGCAGAATTTTCTTCTATGATACCCATTGCGGGTAGTGCGTACACCTACTCGTTCGCTACTATGGGCGAGTTCATTGCCTGGATCATTGGCTGGGACCTTGTGCTGGAATATGCTGTAGGCGCCGCAACGGTTTCTATCAGTTGGTCGCGGTACCTGGTCAAGTTCCTTGAGTATTATGACATACACATCAACCAGAATTTTACGAGCGCTCCGTCTGAGGGTGGTATTATGAATATTCCGGCAGTATTTATCGTGATGCTTATGTCCCTGGTACTGATGCGCGGCACGCGGGAGTCCTCATTCGTAAACGGTGTGATCGTTCTCATAAAGGTTTCTATTGTGTTGATATTCATCGCCCTCGGATGGCAGTATATCAATCCCGACAACCTTACACCCTATGTGCCGGAGAATACAGGTACATTCGGCGAATTTGGGTTCAGCGGTATCATCAGGGCGGCCGCAATCGTGTTCTTTGCTTACATCGGTTTCGATGCGGTATCTACTGCCGCCCAGGAAGCTAAAAACCCCGGCCGCGATATGCCCATAGGGATACTTCTATCATTGCTTATCTGTACCGTATTGTATATACTTTTTGCACACGTAATGACCGGCGTGGCCAGTTATGAGACCTTCAAAGGTGTAGACGGCATAGCGCCTGTGGCCGTTGCCATCGACCATATGGGGCAACCCAACGCAGATGGGACAATAACACCCGATTACCCATGGCTGAACAAAGCCATCATTCTTGCCATATTGGGCGGCTACGCCTCGGTTATCATGGTTATGCTGCTTGGCCAGTCGCGTGTATTTTTCTCCATGAGCCGCGATGGACTGGTGCCCAAAGTGTTTTCCGAAGTACATAAAAAGTTCAGGACCCCCGCACGCAACAACTTCATGTTTATGCTGGTGGTAAGCATATTTGCAGCGTTCGTGCCCGCCAACGTGGTAGGCGAGATGACCAGCATCGGTACGCTGTTCGCCTTTATACTCGTCTGCATTGGTGTTATAGTATTGCGCCGCAGCCAGCCCAATGCGCCCCGTGTGTTCAAAACACCGCTGGTACCATTGGTGCCCATTCTCGGTATCATCACCTGCCTGTTTATGATGGTCTTCCTGCCGCTGGATACGTGGATACGCCTGGTGGTATGGATGATGGTCGGCTTTGACCTGTACCTCTTCTATGGTATGAAGAACAGCCATATGAACAGGGAAGGTTTTTCTAATAAGAGTTTCAGGACCGTGGCATATACCGGCCTGGCAATGGTTGTAGTATTGGCAGTGGTAGCTACATTGTATTACCAGGCGCCCGAAGCGTCCGAAGGATTGTTCTACTTCTCCATAGTGTTTGCCATATTGCATATCATTATTTACAGCATAGGTGCAAGGCAGAAGAATAATATAACTAATAAATAATTTTTTATTTTTAATCGGTAGAAAGGGCGCGGAATTGCGCCCTTTTTCATGCCGGGCCGGGATGCTATTATCTATCCGATAAATTGGCTACTTTTGTCACCTCTTGATTTTAAAAACCATTTTATAAATAAAAATATTTCCTGTTTATGGCATACGATGTAATCGTTGTAGGTAGCGGACCCGGTGGATATGTGGCGGCTATCCGTGCATCACAATTAGGTTTTAAGACGGCGATAGTAGAGCGTGAGAGCCTGGGTGGTATCTGTCTTAACTGGGGTTGTATCCCTACCAAAGCATTATTAAAATCGGCACAAGTGTTTGAATACATCAGCCACGCGCAGGACTACGGCGTAACCGTAGGTGAGGCAAAGGCGGACTTTAGTGCGATGATAAAGCGCAGCCGCGGTGTGGCCGATAAAATGAGCAAGGGCATCCAGTTCCTGATGAAGAAGAACAAAATAGAGGTGCTGACAGGGCAGGGTAAACTGAACAAGAAAAAGGAAGTAGAAGTGACCGGTACGGATGGCAAAACCACCGCTTACCAGGCCAAACATATCATACTGGCTACAGGTGGCCGCGCACGCGAACTGCCCAACCTGCCCATAGACGGCAAAAAGGTAATAGGCTACCGCGAGGCGATGAACCTGCCCACACAGCCCGAGAGCATGATAGTAGTTGGTTCCGGCGCAATAGGTGTGGAGTTCGCATACTATTACAGCAGCATTGGTACCAAAGTGACCATCGTTGAGTTTATGCCGCGCATAGTACCTGTAGAGGATGAGGATGTATCAAAAGAACTGTTCAAAGCATACAGGAAGAAAGGCATGGAAATCATGCTGGAGTCTTCTGTAGAAAAAGTAGATACCAGCGGCAAGAAAGTAAAAGCGACGGTGAAGTCTGCTAAAGGCGAACAGGTGCTGGAAGCAGACGTGGTGCTGAGCGCTGTTGGTGTGAGTGCCAATATCGAGAACATTGGCCTGGAAGACCTGGGCATCAAAACCGAGAAAGGCAAAGTAACGGTTGACCCCTACTACAATACCAATGTAGCAGGCATATACGCTATCGGCGATATCGTTCCCGGCCAGGCGCTGGCGCACGTGGCTATGAAAGAAGCTGTTATCTGCGTGGAAGCATTTGCGCATAAAGAAGGTAAATTCCACCACCAGCCCGAAGTGCTGGACTACAACAACGTACCGGGCTGTACATATTGCTCGCCTGAAATAGCTTCTGTAGGTATGACCGAAAAGCAGGCTAAAGACGCCGGCCACGAAATCAAAGTAGGTAAATTCCCCTTCTCGGCATCAGGTAAGGCAAGTGCAGCAGGAGCGCCCGAAGGTTTTGTGAAAGTGATCTTCGATGCTAAATACGGCGAGTGGCTGGGTACCCACATGATAGGTGCCAACGTAACTGAAATTATAGCACAAACAGTCTCCAGCCGCAAACTGGAAACAACCTACCACGAGCAACTGGATGTCATCTTCCCGCACCCGACTATGAGCGAAGCGGTTAAAGACGCGATAGAAGTTGCCCTGGGTGAGGCGATACATCTTTAAGTAGTAAGTAGTAAGTATTTTTTTTAACGGCTGCCTGAGGGTGGCCGTTTTTTTGTTTGGGCTATTCCCTAACTTTATTTCTCTAACATCTCACAATGAAGAAATTGATTTACAGTTGCCTGGCGGCAGCATCTTTACTCTGCCTTACTGGTTGTGATAACGCGACAGCCACGAAAGAAGAAACCGTGGTGACGGACAGCAGCCACGATTATACAAATCTTAACAGGCAAATAGACAGCCTTGCCCATACACTGGATTGCAAGGTGTCGGTAGGTCTTGTGCATATTGAAAGCGGGGATACCTTCAGCTACAATGGCTATGAACACAGGCCTATGATGAGCACCTGCAAATTTCCTTTGGCATTGCTGATTCTCGACAAAGTAGATAGCGGCCAACTATCGCTGGAGCAAAAAGTATTTGTGAGCAAAGCTGAAATGCGTCCCAGCACACATAGTCCTTTGAGGGATTCTTTAAAGAGCAAAGCAAGTGATGTAAGTATACATAAGCTGATGTATTATTCTGTTACCATGAGCGACAACATAACCACCGATGTACTGTTAAAACAGGTAGGTGGCCCTAATGCTGTAACCGAATATGCAAAAAGCAAGGGTATGGCCGGGATAAGCATGTTGCATACAGAAGAACACATGGGATTAAATATGCAACGTCCCTATGAAAACTGGTGCGAGCCTATAGACATGGCCAGATTGCTGGCAGGATTTTACAAAGGTGAAGTGGTGAGTAAAATATCTACAGACACGCTTCGCCAGATAATGGAGCGTACCAGTGGTGGGGCAAACAGGATAAAAGGCATGTTGCCTGAAGGTACGGTTGTAGGGCACAAAACAGGTACCAGTGGCTTTGAGAATGGGTTAAATATTGCCGTTAATGATATAGGCGTTGTGACCTTGCCCAACGGTCAACATCTTGCATTAGCCGTATATATTACAGACGCAAAAGCAGAAACCCCTGCCTGCGAAAAGCTGATTGCACAAATAGCGAGGGTTGCTTATGATGATGCCCTGGAGCAATAAATAATTTATTCCGCTGCCCTGTTCAAAAAGTCATTGAATGGTTTCATGGATTTGTACACGTCAATTAAGTGCTTCATAAAGCCGTCTGAGGTAACCAGTTTATCATCCACATCGTGTACCAGCAGGAAGCTCTTGTACTGCAGCAGGCTCAGTTCGGGGTGGTCTTTAGGGAAGCCCTTGGGTACTGTTTTCAGTTTATCGCCCTTTATCTCGCCAAAGTTCTTTTTGAAAGGAGCGGCGTTGATGATTTTCTTGAACTCTTTGGTGTTGTAGTCTATCTCCTGGCGGATATTATTAATCCAGGGCGATTATGGTTCGTAAGCGCCGCCTGCTAAAAAGCTCTTGCCCGGCTCTATATGAATATAGTAGCCCGCATGGTCGTGTATCTTGCTGGGACTAACAGAGAAGTTGGCGCCCATATTGCTTTTGTACGGTGTCTTGTCTTTGCTGAAGCGTGTATCCCTGTATATGCGGAAGATGCACTTCTTCGGCTCCAGGTTGCCGATGGGCGGGTCAAACTTCGCCATGTTCTTTACCATATCGGTCACAAAGGCTTCAAAGTCCGCTTTGGCCGTTTCATAGCGTTTCTTATTGGCGGTGAACCACTCTTTGTTATTGTTCTTCGCCAGGTCTTTTAAGAACTTAAAAGTATCGTTGCTGATAGTTGTCATAACTCATGTTTAGTGTGACTAAGTTAAGCATGTTCTGTGCAACGGGCCAACAGCTAATACCTAATAATAATTAACGGGCATTGTGGTATCAAAAAAATAATTTGTCGGTTATTGTTCCTTTATTGTAATATTGCAGCCGTGAATCAAATGCATAAACATATCCGTAATTGTAAGCGCCCGGCATCCGGGGGTGCGGAAATGTATTGCATATAAAAGGAAAAACAATAGCAAAACATTCATAGGCCCCCCGGTGTACCGGGGGGCCTTTTTTATGGCCACAAAATAAGAGGAATAGGTATGAACCTGATTAACAAAAAGATATGCATGGGCAAGGACATTGGCATACACGGCAATATGTTTGGCGGCATATTGATGGCATGGATAGACGAGGCTGCGGCGGCATTCGCTACAGAGTATTGCTATACGCCCAATATGGTGACGCTGAAGGTAGGGGAACTACGTTTCAAGAAACCTATCAAGGTGGGCAACCACATCAGGCTGTATGGAGACGTGGCCCATTTAGGCACTACATCCATCACGCTGGATATAGAGGTGAGGAAGTACAATCCTTACAGCGGGGTGGAGACTGTTGTCTGCACTACCACCATCACCTTTGTGCGCATAGACGACGACGGCAACCCCACGCCTATCGGCGAGAGCGTGAAAAGGAAGCACGAGGAAATCTTATTGGCTGCGGTATAACGTATTCCGGCCATAAAAACAGCGGCGCGCTGTAGCCTGGTGCAGCGCGCCGCTCAATACTTATTGCACCAATAGCTGCCCCGTGTACACAACATCTTCGCTCCTTACCCTGTATAGGTACACATCTTTGCTATACCCGCTTATATCCAGCCGGGTGGTATAAGGTATATCCAGCAATTGCCTTCCTGTCATGTCATATACTTCTACCCGGTAATCCTTCCGTTTTTCCAACGCCGGGAAATTGAAAACACCGCCTTGCGAGGGGTTCGGGAATACTTCCAGGGCGTTCGACCGGGCAATGTCGTTAACGCTGCTGTACTGGTCCGCCTCGAGTTTGATGCTGTCTATCAGCCAGCCGTCCAGCGTAGCAGACGATGTATCGCTGACAAATCTGAACCGCAGCATGGGATTGGGTATAAGGCAGTCGTGCCCGCCGGTAGACCTGATCGGTAAACCAAAGAAAAACTGGAACCTGCTGTACTGCCATCCCGCACTGTTTCCCATAAAGGCGGGTTCCCCGGTCCAGAGGGTATCCCCGGCGTCGTACATGTTCTCCGTCCTTATTTGTCCCGTCTGCATGCATTCTTCCATTACATTGTGCCATGTCTGCCCGCTGTCAGTAGAAAATTCTACCATGCCGCCGGCTTTTCCTGAATCGGTCTGGTACTTGTGTTTGAAGGAGACGATGAAATTAAAGACATAGATACTGTCGGTCCTGATGTAGAAAGCGCAGTTGGCATTGGCCGGGTAGCTCTGTGCTGTGTCGGTCATCATGCCCCTGCCGGTAAAACCGTTGCTGAAAAAAGGTTTGGCCGTACTGCCGATTTGCCAGAGTGAATCCTGGCTGCCATGCCCGATGTAGAAGTAATTAGTGTCTGAAATGTAAGGATTGGCAGGCGAAAAATTGATTATCAATGAATCCCCGGCAGAGCCATCATATACAGACTGAGCGTAAACAGTGGTAGCCGTACATACGGCAACGATCAGTGAAACAAGGCGTCTTGCGACAAGTTGAAAGTGTAGATTTTTGTTCATGAGCATAAGTTTTTATAAAGGTAATTTTTGTTATACATGGTTGTGTCATGTCATTGTAAGACCTGTCCGGCACATATTCTATAGCTAAGTTTTCTTTGCGATAGCTATTATATGTCCGTCGGGGTCGGCAACCGGGTACTGGACGTGCCGGGCATGACGGAATTTATGCTGGCGGATAATTGTAAACACGGCGGGATAAGCTGTTTTGATATCCTGTTGTCATGTGCAGCATAGTAGGATAACGGGACATACAAATCAAATATTATGGCAAGTAATAAATACTCAAATGATCAAATTCTACTTTTGAATCCATTCTCGCGCCAAGTGCAATATTTGATCCGTTGAGCTTTGTATATGGGAAAACTCCTTTCAGCATCCCATTTACAAAAACATAGTATTTATCCCCGTATTTTCTTATGGTGTAGCGGACAAACTGGTTATAAGTGTTCCTTGCTGGTTTTAAACGCTTGCGTAAACCCTCGCAATTGTTTTTTGTTGAATCGAAAGACAAGTGTGTATGAAATTCATTAAAAAATCCGCTGAAGAAAAGAATATTGAATTTGCCTGTCTGCTCATTGGAGTTCCATTCAAGGTAACCATTGTGTACTGAGGTATCGTCATTGTCATCGTACAGTACTTTGGCAACTAAGATTATTTCAAAGTTTCTTGTATAGTCTACTTCTATTGCGGCTTCGATACCAACTTCTTCTTTACAGTTGTTATAAACGTAATAAATTCCATTGCCATAATTAATACCATCGGTATTTATTGTACATACGTTTGTTGTATCATCGCTATCTTCGGGCAGCATGTGCCACTCTGTTTTGTCCGAGTTAAAATCATCAAAAAATACCAATTCTTTTTTATCCTTAAATTCAAAGTAATCTTTTGGATGATACTGGGCATTGGCTGTTGTGCAACCCAGGAAATATAAGGTCAGGATAAAGATGTATTTCATGCTATTTGGAAATAAACCCCAATATAAGAATTAGCGGGAACCGTGACAAGATATAGAATGACAAATGATCTATGTCAGCGGACTATAGACTATTTAAACCCTTTAAAAAAATCTTCCAGTGAGATTTTGTGGATGTCGAGTATCCTGAGCAGGCTGTTGATGGTAAAGTTGGTTTCGTTCTCCTCTATACGCCAGTACTGCTTCCTGTCCAGTTCATGTTCATTGGCAAACTTTTCGTAGCTGGTATAGCCACGCTCTATCCTGAGCTCTTTCAATCGCCTGGCAATTGCCGCCCTTTGTTTGTCCAATTTGGTAGCCATATGGTGGTACTACTTACTCCCAATCCCCGTTCAGCTTCAGCACTTTTTCTATTACGTCGCGCACGCAGCCCATGCCGCCGTTAATGGGGGAAATGTATTTGCTGATGGCTTTTATTTCTGTGCAGGCGTCGGCGGGGCAGGCGGGCAGGCCGCATAGCTGCATCACCGCCAGGTCGGGCATGTCGTCGCCCATGTACAGGATGGTTTCCGGCGGGGTATTGTATTTGGCTACCAGTTCGTTCAGCAGCGCTTTCTTATCCTGCACGCGTATATGGGCTTCTTTCATGCCCAGGTTGTTGAAGCGCGTTTGCATAGCGGCCGATGTGCCGCCGCTGATGATCCATAGCTGGTAGCCCTTCTTCACCGCCAGTTGTATGGCGTAGCCGTCCCTGATGTTGACGCTGCGCAGCAGGTGGCCCTCTTCGGTAGCCAGCAGTTGCGCATTGGTAAGCACGCCGTCTATGTCAAACACAAATGTCCTTACCTGGGTAAAAAGTTCGAGTACGTTCATTTATTTCTGGTTGTCGCGCCACTCGTACACCCAGCTGCTCTGTATCATCTCCAGGTGGCCTTCGTTACTTTCTTCGCGCTTGCCCTCAAAGTTATCAATTTCCAGCACCCATTCCAGCAGGTCTGTAAAGCGGACACGGTATATCCGGCTTTCGCCAAATTCATCGCCGAAACGCTCGTACAGTTTCAACGCTATATCCTCGTGATCATTCCATTTTATCGGCGGCTCAAACATGTTAATTCAAAATTATTCGTAATGCACTATTATTTTAATAAGGAACTCATTGGTTCGCAAGCTTAGTTCAAAAGTAAAAATTCAAAAGGTTAATGGGTTAATAAGAGGGCATTAGCGGAAGTCTTATTGCTTACGACTTATGCCTTACTACTTACGCCTCGTTAATCCCCATGTATCAGGCTCTGGTCGGGAAGGGTCACTTCTATTTGGCCGCTGCCGTCTTCCAGCACGCACTGGCAACCCAGCCTCGAGTTTAGTTTGGGGTTGCGCGCCCTGTCTATAAAGTCCTCTTCCTTATCTGTTAGTTCGGGCAGGTGGTCTTCGCCCTTGTTCACATACAAATGGCAGGTGCTGCATGCGCATACCATGCCGCAGTTGTGGTGCAGCTCTATATTATTTTCCAGCGCCACTTCCAGTATACTTATGCCCGGCTCCACATTTTCTATGATCACCGGTTCCAATCCCTTCTGTTCGAAATTAAATTTTATGCTATACATTGCTTGTAAACTACGATGTAGGCGCAAAAGTAAGGCATCGGGGGCTATTCTCCCTTATCGGGCCTATACATCTTATCTATCGAGGTAGTGAGGGCATTGTATAGCGCCTGCCATTCGGGGTTTTGCCGCAGTAGCTCCAGGTGCCTTTCTATGGTGATGGTATCGCCTCTTTTGGCGGGGCCCGTCTGCAATACTTTGGGCGATGCGTTGCGTATGCGTTCAGCAGTCTGGCTTACTATGGGGTAGAGCAGCGAGAAGGGCACATGCTGCCTGTTGCATACCTGCTCGCTCACGGCCATCAGGTGGTTGGTAAAGTTGTTGCAGAGCACGGCGCACAGGTGCAGCCATTGCCTTTGCTCCCAGCTTACGGTATAGGAAATATCCGTTATGGACGAGGCTAATTGCTGCAATACTGCTTCCGCGTGCTCGGTATTGCCCTTTATGGTCACCGGCACTTCCCTGTGCATGGGCAGGTTGTCCTTCACCAGCGAGTAGATGGGCCACAAGACGCCGGTATGTATGGCATAGGGCTCCAGTATCGTCCTGCTCAGCGAGCCAGCCGTATGCAGCAGCGTAGTATGTTCCAGCTTCAGGTGGGCGGCTACCTCGGTTATTGCATGGTCTGTTATGGCCAGTATGCAGCAGTCGGCATCATCTTTTATATCGCTTATGTTTTGCAGTGCGGGCGCTTTTACGGCATTGGCCAGTTCCTGCGCATGTACGGCATTCCTGCCATATACACCCTTGCATTCCTGTCCTGCCTTCACCAGCCTGGTAGCCAGGAACCATGCCGTATTGCCCGTGCCAGCTATATAAAAGGTCATTTGTGCGCAAGGTAGTAATCGGTCATCAATCGGTGTATTTTTTCTTTCAGGGCGGGCAGGTCGTCCAGTGTCATGCCTTTGGTTGGTACGGCTTCCAGGAAGTGGAAACGTATAGGCATGGGCCTCGCCCAGAATTTTTTATCGTGGGGCAGTATTTTGCCGGTATTGAATATCACGCCGGGTATTATGGCCTTCTGCGCTTTGATGGCGGTGATGAAGGCCCCGTCGTAAAAACGCTGTATGGGTTGCCTGGTTTTGTTGCGGGTGCCCTCGGGGTAGAGGCACAGGTGCAGGCCCATGTCCAGCGCGTGTTGCATATCGGTGAAGCTTTGCCTGCGGCTGGCTTCGCTTTGCCGGTCCAGCAATATAGAGCCGGCCTTGTATATCACGCCGAATATAGGTATGCGCGCCATCTCTATCTTGGCCAACGTTTTATTGGGGCCGGGTATCCATGGCGATGACACCGGCACGTCCACCAATGAATTGTGGTTGGTAACCACCACGTAATTCTCACCTTTCTTAAAATGCTCTTTCCCCTTGCGAAACACCGGGCAGCCTACCAGCGGCAGGAAAACGGTCATCCAGCCTTTGAATACCGGGTGCATCACTTTGGCCCTTGTGGGTTCCGACAGCAGCGAGGTAATCCATATGGGAATAACGACGATAAGCATGGTGGCTACAAACAATAATATCCCCACCACGAAATATATATGTCCGCCTATTTTTCCTAACAGTTTCATCCGGGCTGCAAATTATAAACTCCAGTCGATAGGTGCCAAACCATTTTTTTGCAGCCACTCGTTGGTCTTGCTGAAATGCCTGCAACCGAGAAAGCCGTTGTGCGCTGATAGCGGTGAAGGGTGCGCGGCTGTTAACACCAGGTGTTTACCCGTATCTATCAGCGGTATTTTACTTTTTGCAAAACCACCCCACAGCAGGAACACGAGTTTGTCTTTTTTGTCCGACAGTATCTTTATCACCTTATCGGTAAAGAGGTGCCAGCCTATCTTGCTGTGCGACATGGGTTTGTTTTGCTCCACTGTCAGCGAGGCGTTCAGCAGCAAAACTCCCTGTTGCGCCCATTTTTCCAGGCAACCATGGTTGGGCGGGGCAATGCCCAGGTCGGCCTGTATTTCTTTATACATATTCACCAGCGATGGTGGCGCCGCCACGCCTTTCGATACGGAAAAACATAAGCCGTGCGCCTGCCCGGGGTTGTGGTAGGGGTCTTGCCCCAGCAGCACTACTTTCACTTGGTCAAAAGGTGTGGTGTTGAATGCGTTGAAAATGTACGGCCCCGGGGGATAAATAATTTTTCCCGCCTGTTTTTCCGTCTTCAGAAAGTTGACTATCTGCTCGAAATATGGCTGGTCAAACTCCGGCTGCAATACTTCTTTCCAGCTTTGCTCTATCTGTACGTCCATGCCTGCGGTGGTTATTGGCCGGTGCCGTTGGCAGATGCCTTTTGCATGATGGTGAATGAGCCGCACACATCGGCATTGCCCTTCACTTTTTGTGTCAGCACCACCAGGTATATATCCGATTTTTGCGGCATGAAGGAATAGATGATGAAGTTGGTGCCGTCCCCTTTTTTTATCACCTTTTCGGCCAGTTTGTGGTCCTTCCCGTCAAACAGTTCAAAGTATATTTTGCCTGCGTCGCCATCGCCCACCAGTATAAACTGGTACAGTTCTTTTTCTGTAAGCTGTACGGCTATGGGGTAGGGTTGCCCTGGTTTCATGCTCAGCATGGCGTCTTTATACACTTCCATCCCCTGTGCCTTGAAGTCGTGTTTCATCTGCTCTGCCTGCACCCGCATCGATTTGTCTACGCAGCCTACACGTGCTTGTTGCGCAGACGCGTTTGTAAACAACAGTACCGGTAAAATGATATACAAAATAGTTCGCATGGACCCAATTTTATCCAGGGCTAAGATAAGGATATTCTTCACTAATCTGCCAGGGGCGGAGATGTTATATTATCTCGCTTACATGCTTGCGGATATTCATTGCCAGCCTGTCCATGGGCAGGTCGTTCATGTCATTGCCAAAGGGGTCTTCTATTTCTTCGGCTATCAGCTCAAGACTGGCCAGCACGTAGAAAACGATAGCTACCACCGGCACTACCAGGTAGCCCAGCGTAAACACGAAGCCAAAGGGCAACGTCATTACATAAATGAATATGAACTTCTTGATAAATGCGCTGTACGAATAGGGTATGGGCGTATTCTTGATGCGCTCGCAGGCCCCGCATATATCGGTAAATGCATTCAGGTTGTCGTTGATGTATAATAATTGCTCACCGCTGATAGCGCCTTGTCTGTGCAACCCCATAAGGCGGCTGTTCATCAGCGCCGCTACCTGGTTGGGTGCGTGCTTGGTGTTATCTATTTGTTTTAGTTCCGGATGCTCCGCCTCGTCCAGGCCGTAGCGGGTATATTCCGATTGCAGGTGGTCTTTCAGCACCGATGCATACATAGGTATGGCATTCCTGAAGAAGTTCCTGTTCTCCTCATCTTCTACGGGCAGCAGCGCATGTAGTTTTATGGCCAGGTTGCGGCTGGTATTTACCAGCGAGCCCCATAGCTTGCGCCCTTCCCACCATCGGTCGTAGGCGGTGTTGGTACGGAATACCAGCAGCAACGACAGTGCAAAGCCCAGCAGGTTGTGCATATTGAAGATGTTCTTTACCGTGGGGTGTTCTCCCAGGTTCAGGTAGTTCAGCTCCAGGTAGGTTATCAGCCACGTATATGCCGCAATGATAATAATGAGCAGCGACAACCGCCTCAGCGTGTCCGACTTGTGAAACTGGAACAGTATGTCAAACCACTTTTTGGGGTTGTATATGCGCATATGGTTGTATTAGTGATGCGGTCAGCGAATATCTACATGCAGCAGTTGTTCGCCGTTCAGGTACCCGTCCAGTTTGTCGTAAACGGTAATGGGCCCTACACCCGCCGGCGTGCCTGTAAATATAAGGTCTCCTATGTTTACAGATATGTATTGCGATACAAATTCTATGATCTCGTTTATGGTGAATATCATGTTCTTTGTATCGCCCGCCTGTACTACTTCGCCGTTTTTGCGTAGTTCAAACTGCATGTCGTTCACGTTCATATCCGGCGTGAGCGGTATAAAGTCACCCACCACCGCCGAGCCGTCAAAGGCTTTGGCCAGCTCCCAGGGCAGGCCTTTGGATTTCAATTCCTCCTGCAGGTCGCGGGCGGTCAGGTCCAGGCCCACAGTCACCGCGTCGTAGTATTTATGCGCGAATTTTTCCCTTACATACTTCCCGTTTTTACATATTCTCACCACCAGCTCGCACTCGTAGTGGATGTTGTCCGTAAATTCAGGATAGTAAAATGGTTTGCCCGGCAGCAGTTGCGCACTTTTTGGTTTCATGAAAATCACCGGTTTGGTTGGCAGGTCGTTATTCAATTCCTTTGCATGGTCTGCATAGTTGCGTCCAATACAGATTATTTTCATCTTTGTCTGTTTGTTTTAAGTACCTAATGTAATGAGTCGTGTAAAAATAAAATTTCCAGCGGAAAAACCACTAACAATCGTCACCATACCCGTACGCATTGGCGATGTGAACTATGGCGGGCACCTGGGCAACGATGCCGTGTTGTCCATCATGCACGAGGCGCGCGTGCAGTTGCTGGCCGGCCTGGGCATGACGGAGATGGATGCCGGCGGTGCAGGGCTCATTATGGCCGACGTGGCCATTGCTTACAAGGGCGAGGGCTTTTACGGCGATGTATTAGAGGTGGCTATATATGCAACGGAAATTACAGGTGTTTCATTCGACCTGCTGTATCATATCACGGCTCAACGCAAAGATGCCGGGATAGACATTGCCCAGGCCAAAACGGGCATGGTATGTTTCGACTACGACAAGCGAAAAGTAACTGCCATGCCGGCGAGGCTAAAATCCGCTTTAGAAAACTTATAAAATTCAGGATTTTGATTTACCTTTGCCGTCCTTAAAACAGGAAACGACAACCGGCGAGGTAGCTCAGGCGGTTAGAGCGCAGGATTCATAACCCTGAGGTCGGCGGTTCAATTCCGCTCCTCGCTACAAGTAAAATAAGGCCTTTCAGCGTTTTTGCTGAAAGGCTTTTTTCTTTTGCTACAACAATGCTACAACAAATGGCACTTTTCATTTGAGCATTTACACAGTGCCTCACAGCGTCTGACCGCTACTTCTGTGTTGCTTGCGCGGTTAAGCAGAATTTTATCTTTATATTGGACGTACATCTACAGACATGAATATAAAGAAGCAGCGACACGGCAACCAATGGCATTACAACCACAAGAATATTACCTTGATTTCAGATGTCGAATTGCCCGTACAGGACGGTAAAGACATGGTCGGCCCACTCAATCCGCATCGTGTATCCATCGCATACGATTTTCCCGCACAAGACAGCCCTGTGAAAATCAGCGCACAAAAAGGCGTGTTCTCTCATGTGACCGTTGGCGACCTCGACATCAAAGGCTATTCCGTTGAAGACTATATCAGGGCGGCAGCAGACAGGTTATTTCGCAATATTGACTAACGCCATATCCTGCCGACAACGTCAAAAGGCAGGTCGTAACGGTGGCTATCCTCTCCGGCTTCATTCACAAGCATTATATCCATACAGTTCATTATGCCGTCCCTTGCAATAGAGGGATTGCGCCGGAGAATAATGTTTTTGGGAAAGTGCAGGCTGTCGTCCGCGACGCTCTGGCTCGTCAGGTCGCAGTTCGGGGCTTCATCGTCTGTTGAAGCCGCATAATTTTTGCCATTCGGCGGGAAGTTTACTGTGTTTTGTACCGCATAGTCCTCAAACCTTTTGAGTTCCTCATAAGTGAAAGCACGGGTTTCGTCGTCATCGTTGTTTTCATCGTATAGGAACCACTCGACATTAATCGGCGTTGTATTGATTTGTGAATTAAACCTGAACAGGCGGAGTTGAGTTTTAAGCTTGTATTTTGTCATGGCTTTTCTTTTATATATCCTGAACGAAGATAAAGTTTTGCCAAAATAAAAAGCGGGTATAAACCCGCTTCATTTTGCCCCTATGGACAGCCCTATCACCAATATTGAGAACACCCGTTTTTCTTAAAAGTACAAATTAAAGCTTTATTGTATTACCAGCTTTTGCGCCATTTCCAGCCCTGCATTTGATACATAGACAAGATAAGTTCCTGCTGGCAATTCAGGGGCTATTTGCGCTTTGAAAGCCCTCAAATCGTATTGCCTGAGAGCCTTGCCCTGCATATCGGTAATCAGAACCCTCGCCCCGCCTTGCGGCAGTGTCAGGTTTATTTTTCCGTTTGCAGGGTTCGGGTAGATAGTAAACAGGTTATCTTGATTTCTGACCTGATTTACCGCCGTTGAAGCGTTTTTTTTTAGCTTGGCGACAAAGCCGTCATTCGTGCCGATTGCCGAGAGGTTTACCGTTGCGGCAGAGGGGTCAAAATCCGTTGTTCCTGTAAAGTAGCCCGTAAAGTAAAGCGTATCTGCAACGGGCAGAATATCGCTGATAGCCGTATAGGTAAACTCGCCAGTCCAAAGACTGTCACCAGTCGCAGAATACTTATGAAGCACCCCGTCCAGTGGCTTAAACCCGACATACACGCCTGACGCACTGGCTGTAAGGGCATGACCGAGGGAAGAAGAATAGCTGTAGCCCTTTACCCATTTGTAATTGCCGCTTTGGTCATACTTGGCAAGATAAGACCCGTCAAAAGCACCCACAGTTGCCGTTCCTGCGCTTGGGTCAAAATCTGCCGTATTTCCCATGACCTCGCCCGAAATATAAACGCCACCCGCGCCATCAAGCGCAACGCACCTGCCAGCATCTATGCTGACGCTGCCAAAGTTATGCGCCCACTGATATGCGCCGTTGTTATCGTATTTCGCAAGAAATATGTCCTCGTTTGCGGCTGTCAGGTTCGCCGTGCCAGCGTCAGGGTCAAAATCAACCGTTGCCTTGAAACTGCCTGTAATATAGGCATTGCCCGAAGCATCAACAGCGATGTCATTGCCTATATCACCGCTTGTACAGCCCGACATACTCTTTGCCCATAAATAACCGCCGTTCTGGTCATACTTGGCGATAAAGATATTCGTTGAAGAAGTGCAACCCGCCGCGACGTTTGCCGTTCCCGCGCTCGGGTCAAAATCCACCGTTCCCGAAAATTGCCCTGTCAGGTACAGGTTGCCGCTTCCGTCTTTGGCAAGCCCCATTGCTTTATCATGGCTGGTATTGCCGATACCTTTTGCCCATTGGTAAGCCCCGTTGTTATCGTACTTGGCAAGGAATATATCATAGGCATTTCCTGTGCCGGCAGCCGTAAGGTTTGCTGTTCCCGCGTCACCGTCAAAGTCAACCGTATAGGCAAAGCATCCTGCGATATAAACATTTCCCGAACCATCCACCGCAATGCCGTTGCTGACGGACTGGTAAGAGCCTAAAAGAGCCTTTGCCCAAACATAGCCGCCGCCAGCATTATACTTGGCGATAAACATATCCTGTATGCTGCCCGTAGAGGTCAGGTTTGCTGTTCCCGCACTCGGGTCAAAGTCCACCGTTCCTTTGAATGTTCCTGTGATATATACGTTTCCTGCATTGTCAGTTGCTACGGCCTTGCTGTTTATTATTTGTCCTGATGCACCGAAGTTTCTTGCCCAGTCAAGTTGCCAGTCTTGCGCGTTGGCGGAGAGTGACAGGGAGAGTGTCAGGGCAAACAGGCTTGCTTTCTTGTAGATACCTTTCTTCGTCTTTCGCACCGCAGCATCGGGCGCGATTAAATTACTGCCTTTCATAGTTTTGAATTTTTCCCAATGTAAAAGGCAACGGTTTTCGCCGTTGCCTTCAATTACCAATCGTCAGGAATGAATTATTATGCGCGGGGTTTTATCATTGAACCGCCCATGTAAGAATCGTTGCAGAGATACCGATAAGGATAACGACCCATGAGGCCAGATGGGCATATTCATTCATGACACGGTCACGCTGGTGAATTTCCGCATCCTCGAAAGTTGGAAAGGCATTGCCATTGTTAAAGCGTTCTTTTGCCAAGCCGCGCAGCTTTTCGTTTGTCCTGCTGAACAGGTAGCAGCCAAAGAGCAGTATGCAAAGAGAAACCATGCGCCGCCCCCATTTGGCGAATGCGTTTGACGCATCAATAGACCACCCGCGACGGATAGCGGCAGACCTTTCATTTGCCTTTGCGACATAATAGCCATGCCATGCTTCATAAGCTTTGCGGGTATCAGGCGAAAGCAGACGGGTAATGAGTATGTCTTTTACCCCGCCGTCATAGGCATAGTCGCCTACAAGCCTTGTCCACTCCTTTTGCTGTTGCGCCGACATACCGCCATATTTGCCGATATATTCCTGCCTTAGTTCTTTGGTGGCATTGTCGTACTTGTCAATCAAGGCTTGCTCCTGCGGTGTGGCTTTTGTCGAATAGCCGTTAAAGTCGCCGTTGATAATCCAAAGCTTGAGCCTGAATAATGCCCCCGCCTGTTTTGTATAGGTATGCAGGGGGTTATCTGCCTTGACTTCTTTTCTCACCGCTTCGACTGTCGGCATTCCTTTGAGATAAGCCAAATCTTTGGCGCATAAAATCTGGCTGCATATCGCCAGTATGAGGGTTGATATAAACCGTTTCATTGTTGCTGATTTTTTAAAGTTCTGAAATGTATTGTACGTGCCGTTATCAGCAGGCTTTAAGCCGCTTGATAAATTCGTCTTTCTTGCGCGTGGAGACTGGAATTTGCGTGTCGTCAAGCAGGACAACACAGCCCCCGCCTGTCTTGCGAAAGCTTTTGACGAAAGCCATGTTTACAAGACTGGATTGATGGACACGGCAGAAATCGTAACCCGTCAGCAGTTCCTCGAAATACGCAAGCGTTTTCGAGGTGACAAGCTTTGCCTTGTCCTTGAGATATACGGTTGTGTAATTTTTCTTGCCCTCGCAATGGACAATGTCTTTGACATTGACGAGGTGCAGCTCGTCGGCGGTGGCAATGCAAATGCGCCTGTCGTCGAGCGTTATTCTGATATTGACTTGCAGGGCGATTTCGCCGCCCGTTATATGGTCGCTGTTCATTTGTGGTAATTTTTGGGTATTCAAAAAAATAGTTGAGCGCAACTGGAGGTCAATGCTACCCAAGGCTTACCACAGCCCGCGACACAAAGACACAGTTACGCCCGTATTTGGACGTACTATGTTCATGTGAGTGCCGCATCTTGTTGTGGTAATTTTGGATAGCACGTTCATGAAATAATACGAGTATTTCAAAATATTCTTGTGGTCATTGTTATTTCACCATAGGCAAAAGTTTTATCGTTTTATCAGTCTGCAAAAATACAAAACCTATCTCGCAAAAACCGCGCCGTGATTCGTTTTTTATCAAAGTAAGTTTCCTAAAAATATCGGCAGTTATCCGCAACGATATTTCGTTTGAAATGGTACACACGTTAAACGTGCATGAAAAAACCATTTCAACTTTAAGTTAAGAAAGGGGTTTTATAAAAATATCATATACTGGTCTTATAGCACGACACGCCGGACGGCTTTTGTATCAGGGTTAACGCAATCCGGCGGTATGTTTTGTAGATAGGGGGAAAACATGCTTTTGCAAAACACGACACTTTCCGAAAGTTTCTGCGCCGAGGTCGGCACGACATACGGCGGGGAGAAAGAGGAGCGAATTTCACGCAAACAGGCCGCAAAGCTTCTCGGCAAATCGCCTAACGCTCTTGCCATTATGGATTGCCGCAAGGACTTCGACTTGAAGCCCGAGGGCAAAGGCAAGCGGGTCACTTATCCCAAAGCTGTCATCGAACAGCTTCGCATCGACCTCTTGTACCGCAGACCGCGCCGCAAGAAGGCATAGCCTTCCTACACTAATTCCAGCCTGAAAAATCAACGCTAATCAAAGGATGTTTCTATGAACGTAGAACAAGCCAACGCTATTCCTATGTCCAAAATTCTTGAAAGCATGGGCTATATGCCTGTTAAACAGGAGGGCGCAGACCATTGGTACAATTCGCCCTGCCTTCAAAACGACGTACCAGGGTTTTACGTCAATGCGACGAAAAACACTTGGCACGACTTCGGCACGGACAAAGGCGGCAAGGTTGTGGACTTTGTATGCAGTTATCTTGAAAGCCAGCAGGAAGACCATACTATCGTAGATGCCCTGCGCTGGCTTGATGTCATGCAGGGGTGCTTTGCCCGCCATGAATTGCCCAATGCAGAACCCGCATACACGGATATGTCGCTGCATCTTCGCAAGGTTGCGCCCCTTCGCCATTCCAGCCTTCTTGCCTACTTGCGGGGCAAAGGCATTTCTCCAGAGATTGCAGGGCAGCACCTGAAAGAAATCACCGTCTCCATAGACAGCCAAGAAAACGAATTTTATGCGCTTGGCCTGCCCAACGAGGACGGCGGTTTCGAGGTCAGGAACGAGACATTCAAAGGCCGCGTTGCACCGACTGGCGTTTCGGTGATCCGCGGCAAGGTTGTTCTTCCCGATACCGTCCATGTCTTTAAAAGCTTCATGGATTTTCTTTCTGTCCTGACCTATCAGGACACCGACAATCTGGACGGCGATATTGTCATCCTTAATTCAACGTCCTTTCTGCCCTTGGCTTTGCCTTATATCAAAGGCTACAGCTACCGCACCATTCACACATGGCTGGACAACAACACGGTTGGCTTGAAAGCCACGCAAATCCTGACCGACTTTGCCAAAAGGCAAGGCAACCTTTCTATCAGACCCATGAATAAAATTTACGCGGGACACCTCGATGTAAATGCCTGGCATTGCGCCATGCTGAACCTCTAAAGCCTGCCGCCACTTTAACAACACTCACAAGAAAGGACATACCATGCACCACGCCATGAAGCGGGGAAGCCCCGACCTTGCCCACATTCGGGAGATTGACGTTTCCTATTCCTGCAAAATGCCGCCTTCCGAATTACCTGTCGTGGAAGGGCCGGAGGAAGCCTGCAAGCTTTTCCTCGATAGCTGGGACAAAAGCAAAATCGAATTGCAGGAACAGTTCAGGGTCATGCTCTTGACCAACACAAACGGCTGTCTTGGCATTGCAACGCTCTCCACTGGCGGGCTTGTCAGTTGTGACGTTGACCTGAAACTTGCTTTTGGCATGGCTTTGAAGGCGCGGGCGCGGCACATCATCATTGCCCACAATCACCCGTCCGGCTGCATGTTGCCAAGCGAGCAGGACAAGCGTCTGACCGAGCGTTTCAAGGCGGCGGGCGTATTGCTGGACACGCCCCTGACTGACCACCTTATCGTGACACGCGAAAGCTACCTCTCATTTCAGGAAAGGGGTTTGCTATGAGCGACGAGGGTTTCAAACGTGCTTCGCTTGTCGTCCGTTCGGTTATTGCCAAGTCCATCACCTGTGACGAATTGCGATACCATACGGGCAATCTTAGCCCCCTACCTTTCGCAAATGCTTCCCGCGTCAACCAGAAAATCGGCTCCCCCGCAGGCAAGCCGCATGAAAGTCATGCGGGCGGTTCCCCCAATTTTCAAGTGGACGCTGCATTTGCTTTCGGTCAACAGGCGGCATCGCCCGAAAGGGTAACGCAAAAAACAGGAGACAGACACATGGCTAAAGAAACCAAAACGAAAGTCAAGGACAACCTCGCTTTTTACATCTTCGTCAAAGATGAAAACGGTGACAACCAATACGTCGGCAGCATCTATCGCCACGACAAGGGCGAAGGTCTGAACATCCTCATGGGCAACAAGCGTTACGTTGCCTTCCCGCCTAAACCGAAAGTAGAAACGGAGGAAGGCGCATAACGCGCCTTCTTTCCCGCAAGCTTCCAGCCACAAGGAGAATTGACATGACGCAAGAGAAAGACGTTTACACCCGCATCACCAACAAAATCATTGCCGACCTCGAAAAAGGCGAACTGACTTGGCGCAAGCCTTGGAGCGGCGACAACCTCTCAGGCCACGTTATGTTGCCACTTCGCGCCAACGATATGCCTTATTCCGGCATCAACACGATTATGCTTTGGGCAACAGCCGCCGAGAAAGGCTATACCTCGCCCTACTGGATGACCTTCAAACAGGCAACATCCATGAAAGCCAATGTCCGCAAAGGCGAGAAAGGCTCATACGTCGTTTATGCCGACAAATTCGAGAAAGAGGACAAGGATGCAAACGGCAACACGACCGTTCAGAAAATCCCTTTTCTGAAACAGTACACTGTTTTCAATGCAAGCCAAATCGAAGGACTTCCCGAAGCCTTCTATACACTTCCCGAACCTAAAATCGTCAACCCCGAACAGCGCATCGAAGCTTTGGAACAGTTTATCAAGCATACCAAAGCCAATGTCTTTACAGGAGGGAAAGCCGCTTACTATATCGCCCAGGATAAAATCGAAATGCCGCCCTTTGAAGCCTTTAACAATGCCGCCAGTTACTACGCCGTACTTGCGCATGAGCTGACCCACTGGACACGCCACCCGAGCCGCCTTGACCGTGATTTCAACCGCAAGAAATGGGGCGACGAGGGCTATGCGAAGGAAGAACTTGTTGCAGAACTTGGCTCATGCTTCCTTGCCGCCGACCTCGGTTTTGAACCGCCAGAGCCGGAGAACCGCGCCGCCTACATCCAGTCTTGGCTTACCGTCTTGCAGAATGATAAACGCTTCATCTTTCAAGCCGCATCTTTCGCGCAAAGAGCCGTTGAATACGTCACCGCCATGCAACCCAAGAAAGAGCAACCAAACCCGAGGGTTCAAGCGGCGGTCTTATGACCGCCGCCCTTCTCTACGTCAATCATCAACTTAGCGGGGGTAGTATGAGCAAACAGAAGGATATGTTTATATCGGAAAACAGCGATTCATTTCAGAAACTTACAGCCGCCATTCAGCGAAATGCAGACTATACAATGACGGAAAAGGAGAAGAAGGAAGCGGCAAGAAACCTTATTGCTTTTTTTAAAACACTTCTTGAAATCCAGCAGCGTATCATGGAGAATCAGAAACATGACAAACATTCTTGACCTACAAAAAGGCAACGCCAAAAAAGCGGTTATCCTTGCTCGTGTTTCATCCAAAGAGCAAGAGGACGGCTATTCCATCGAAGCGCAGACATATCGCCTGAAAAGCTACTGCGAACGGCGTGGACTGGAAATTGTCGAGACATACGAAATCACAGAGTCTTCGACAAAAGGCGACCGAAAGAGTTTCATGGAGATGATTAGCTTCTGCAAAAAGCAAAAGCAAACTATTGCCATCGTCGCAGATAAAATCGACCGTGTGCAACGTAGCCTGAAAGAATACCCTGTACTTGACGGTCTTGTTCAGGAAGGCAAAATTGAACTCCATTTTATTTCAGAAAATTACGTCATACACAAAGACAGCATTAGCCAAGAACGCTTAATGTGGTCTATCGGCATTATTCTTGCGCAATCCTATGTTGATAGCTTACGTGACAATGTGAAGCGTTCTATCGACCATAAACTTAGGAATGGCGAGTTCCCATCCAAAGCACCTATCGGTTATCTTAACATTCGCACTGACAAAGACAGAGGTGATGTAATTGTAGATGAGACAAGGGCTTTGCTGATTGCAAGGCTGTTCAAAGAATTTTCGACAGGCGTTTACACGCTTGGACACCTTGCAGACGCGACAAAGAAATGGGGGCTTACAAGCAAGACCTCTGGTAAGCCATTAAGCAAAGTACATCTTCATAAAATTCTCACGAATCCCTTCTACTATGGCACCATGAAGGTTAAGGGCAAAGAACTTCCCCACAAATACCCCGCGCTTATAACCAAAGAAATCTTTGACGAATGCCAAGCTGTGTTTAAACGCTGGCACAAAAAGAAATTCGCTTATGGTGAATTACAATTTCCCTTCCGTGGCTTACTGACTGCCAAATCAAACGGACGGGTTGTGTATTCCTATACCCGCAAAAAAACCTATAAGAGCGGTGCAACTGCCGAATGGACATATTTGCGCTCATGGGATGATGCTGGAAAGGATATACACGTAAGGCAGGACAAAATATTGGCACAAGCAGAGGTAGCCTTACGTGCGCTAAAAATTCCGTCCGATGTTTTCGATATTGTCAAAGACGAATTGCGGGCTACAGATAAAGTAGAGAGGGAGTTTGCCCTTCGGCAGGATGGAGAGCTTAAGAAAGAGGATTCCCGCATCCAGAGCCGCCTTAATAGCCTTTTAGACCTGCTTTTAGACGGGGGTATTACCCGTGAGGAGTTTGATACCCGAAAGCAAGAGTTTCGGAATCGTCAGCTTGAAATCAAAAGTCAGCTTGAAGCAAATATGCGTGGTGATGATGGCTTTAAAGAAAGCCTGTTACTGATTCTCGAAACATGCTGCCAAGCAGGGGATTACTTCGTTAACGCGACTGACGAAGAAAAGAGAAAAATACTGAATTTGGTACTTGCGAACCTGACTCTGGATAACGGAACTCTTTGTTATTCCTACAGAATACCGTTCTCGCTGTTCATAAATACAGCGGAACCGAACGATTGGCGTCCGATACTTCATACAGTTAGAACCGATATAGGTGTTAGAAAAGCTATTATTACAACAGCTAAACATATCGACTTGCTAAAGCGGGCAACTGGATTACAGATACCATACCACCCTCATTAAGAGCACAGCATTTCGGTAGAGGACGTGCATGCGGGTTCTCAAGGTCAAAACAAAATATCTCAACTTTTTCTTTTGAATATTCCGTGGGGTTCCTTTTATAAGGTTCGATAAATTCTTTAACAGCGGGGTTAGCTGATTGAAACATCACAGGAATAACCTGTGTGTGCTTAAACTCACGATTTCGATATGCTTCCAGATGATGCGCAAGAGCTAATGTTATTATTCTGCCTGCATAGAATTGTCTGGATATTTCATCTTTTCTTGGGATAGGTATTTTAGACATGACAAGAGATAAGATTATCAGACCAAAGGGCTTGTCGTCGTTAGTCTTTGGAGGATAACGGCAGATATAATCAGCTTGTATTTCAGATGTGCTTATTACGCCTGACTTGAATTTGTTCCATGTATGAAGATTTACAGGAACTACATGCGTATATCCTATTGCTTTTGCAGATGCATCATCTGAGTAAAGAATATAGATAGACTTGTTGTTCTTGCCGACATGAGCAGTGTTTCGGTTTGCAATGTCTTCTATAACGTATGCCCATAGCGTTCTGCGATGCGCTTCTTGATGTAGGTTGTTTGCTTCTATAACAGTGCCAGCTTGACTCCAATGTTTTTGTTCATCTTCGGATTTTTTGGGGTCATTGTGTGGCTTCCAGCCATCGACATTGACGTTTATATTCAGAGACAGCATTCCATTGCTACCTGCCACTAAAGCTCCCTTCTCATCATCTACCAATATCGTCGCGCCCGTGTTTTTGATTAAGCATCTTTTTATTTCGTAGAAAATAAAATAAATCACCGCCAATATGGCCAGGGCGACCAATTCTTGAAAAGATGGAATTTGAGAAAATGGAGTTGGTGCGGTTGGCGGGAGTATTCTCTCACGCAAGGCAATCACAAGTATGCCAATAAATAAAAATGTCTCTCCCAAATGTTCCCCAAGTAGAGAAACAATGTGATAAACAAACATAATTAGTTTTGAGCGACATTTGCGCCATTTTCTTTTGAGGTTTTGAGTATCCATCTCTTTGAAAAGGTTGTTTTAATTGCAAGCAAATATTTCTTGACCTCAATAAATATATTGCTTATGGTAACAACATTCAAAGGAGGTCATCATGGGCAAATGGAAGCCAGACTTTAAGAGCGTTCTTATTGGCTATCTCGTAGCTATTCTTCCCCTTTATGACCGCTTTTCTAAAATTCACCAAAATGAAGAACAATCGTTGGCAAAGGATGCCCGTATTACAGTCGTTATAGATAGCGCAAAAACAACCGACTGGAAGAACCCCGTTGCAGACACACTGGTTACTATGCCGTTAAAAACTTCTGGCTGGATTAATGAGCGTGTTTCCAGCTTGTTTGAAAAAGGTGCAATCAAGGTAGAAGCCTCTCAAGTACCTGCCAAGAAAGAAACGACTCCGAAGTCTGAACTTAGCCGTTAGTCACGGACACATTTATTTCAGTGATGACTATTTCATCATCACCTTTCGTTGCTTCATATCTTTCGTCAGTCGTCGTTACTTCGCGCACCAACTGTTTTTGAAAATCCTTCACAAACCTTTCAAAACCCCGCCCTTTCAAAGTCACGGTTTCCCCGACAAATGCCAGAGCAATGCTTTGGTCTTTGGGCGTGAATGAGATTTTGCGAAGGTCATAGTAAAAGAAGGTGTGACTTTCTCCGTCCTGCAGAACGAAAGTCACCGAGCGCACCTGTGCGGCATTTGAATAACGCTGGATATCCGAATCGTCGGATTTCTCCTGTGCGTCGTCATCTATGCCAAAATTAAACCTCTCTTTCATAGCTGTCATTTTCCTTATTTATACCTTTTGTTTTCTGTGCGCCAGGTCGGCGGTCTTTATGTTGTCTATCCCGCAAATCCCTGTCGCGTGGGTTTCTTCTTGTCTTGCCGACCAGCTCGACGGCGGCGGTACGCTCGTTCATATCGCTGGCATGTTTCAGCAAGGCTTCCTTGTCGTCCGTGTAAAGATAAACCGCTTCCTTGCCCCGTGAGACTGAAACGTACATTGCCTTTGCATCTACGGCGGCAAAGGTGGCTTCCGGCATCGAGACAAGCACCTTGTCAACGGTCTTGCCCTGACTGGCGTGTGAGGTTACGCAATAGGCATGTGCGATATGCCCGAAGCCGTTATCCAGTTCAAAGACGGTCTTGCTGGCTGTGTTTATCAGCTTGACCTTGTCTTTTCTGACAGCAAGAACTTCCAGCCTGTCGCCATTGTCCAGACGCTTGCCGTTGTTATCCGTGCCGCCTTTGGTGATACGGACTTCATCGCCCTTGGAAAGGGCGATTTCACGCAAGGCATAAACGTCATAGTGTTTTGCCTTGTCTGTCGGCAGCAACTTGGTTTCACCCGCGGGGTTGACGAGCCGTACTTTATTGGTGTGGACTTCACCCACCCGCCATAAACTGCCCCGCTTGAAACCCGTCACGTTCTGCCCGAACTGTACAACCTGGTCTGAGGCAAAATTATGGTGGTCGGCTTTTTGTGCTTCTGTCAGGTTGAGGTTTACAAGACGGGTTTTGACGGCTTCTTTCTTGCCGATAAAGCCGTGAGCCCTTAGCCTTTCCCTGATTTCATCGGTTACGGCTTCGCCTTGCGCATGGGTGGGTGCTACGACCAAAGCGGACTTGCCCTCAACCCGGATTGCCATGTAATCGCTGGCAAGCTGTGTATTAGCTGTCAGCAGGTCAATTTCTTTAATCGCCTGCATCATATTCAGCTTTTGGAATGCGTCAGCGATTTTACCATCCGCGAGATCCTGCACGGCGGCGCGGTAGTCCTCGTTTTTCTGGCGGTAGATTTTTGATACCTCGGCAGCCTGTATTCCCGCAACGGTGTTCAATACACGCATGGCATCCCCGCGCACAACGCTTGCGTGCTGGCGGGTATCGCCGCCGAGGATAAGGCGGGCATTATTGGTGCTTGCCACTTCAAGCAGGGCAAGCATGTCTTTTGTGCCGAGCAAACCCGCTTCATCCACCCAGATAACCTGTCCTTTGATGCTTTCCTGCATTTTCTTGTTGGTCAGGAATTTGGCAACGGTTTCGGCTTCTTTAAAACCCTCGTTCCGCAGAACGCCGCGCGACGCGCTGGCGGTCGGGGCAATGGTCGTTACTTTCTTTCCTGCCGCTTCAATATGCGTGACAGCTTCGGTCATAAGGGTGGTTTTGCCCGAACCGGCAGCACCCCGTACAATCGAAACGCGGTTGTTTGTGGTCAGGACATGGTCTATAGCCGTTGCCGCCTGACCTGTCACTGACAGGGGCGGGCTTTCCTTGTAAAGCGGTTTCATTTTGCCCTGTCCCTGACGGGCAAGGTCAACCATGCGCTTTTCCTCTGCCAGCACTTCTTTGGTCGTGCAGAGGAAGCGGGATTTTTCCCGCACATGGATAATCCGTTTGTCAGCCTTGAATGCCTTGTCAATATCGGCTGGGGTGGTATTGGTCGAGCCGATGGCGAAACGGTAGGCCGTTTCCAGCAGCTTGCGGTCGGCAACGACGGAAGCACGCTCGAAACAATGCGTCAGGGCATGGTCAATGCACTGTTCAGCCGCAGGACCAGACGACAGGCTTTTCCCCTTAGTCCTTACCGTCGTCCGGTCTTCCAGCCCATCCCTGCCAAGAGCATTGACCTGTCCGCGCCATGCTGTCACCAGTTCCCCCATGCTGACCCCCTTTTGCTTTTTTGCCCTTGTTCTCGCGCCAAGTTCGGAAAGTTCTGCGGCATCGGTGATGCCCTTTTCTTTAGCGATACGCCCGATTTCATCGGTGCGCTTGGAGAACAGCCCCAAGACCTTTTCGGGTACGCCGACCACTTCAAAGGACTTGGCTGTTCTTCGCACCTGATAGCCCAAATCCATAAGGCGGCGCGACAGTACCATGTGAAAATGCGCCTGATAGGTCGGCATGGTCTGTTTGATGTCATGGAACTGACCCGCCTTTATCCTTTGCTCCGTTTCATCCCAAGTTGCATTAAAGACATAGCAATGGCTGTGCAAATGAGGGTCGGGCAGATAGCCCTCGACAGGCCGCGCCGTCTGGTGGACAAAATGCCCCCAGAGCAATTCCTCCGTCTTGCGGTCGTCGTAAACGCCGCCCTTGCGGATGCGTGTCATGGCATCGGCTTCAATCAGCCGCATGGTTTCCGTCACGCTATCCCGAAAGGCATTCAGGATATGGTCGTCCTGGGCGAAGGCATGGAGGACGGAAACGGACTTGGGGCAGTGAAAATTTATGTCGTACCCTGTCCGGCGGTTCTCCCTGTTCAGGGGGGTAAGACCACCCCCCGTTATCGGGTTGCGGTTTTCGCACAGGGCGAAAAAGTCCTCTTTCGTCGTCGCCCCCCGAAGTCCGATACGGGCAGCAAGCCGCCCTTCCCAATACCCCGCCAGTTCCTGGTCACTGGCGTAGTAATCGGATTTTGACAGCGCATCGGAAAAATACGACTTCGCATGTCCCGCATCGTTGCTTTGAATCATCCTTATCATGGAAATATTTTAAATCCATTTCCACGGCTACAGCCCCGAAATCGTCATTTGAAAAACTTGGTTAATGAATGAAATACTTGGTTAAACTTGGCAGCACTGCCTACGTCGTGCTGTCTGGGCACAGCTCACCGCTTCGGGTGGACAGTGCCTAATCATTTCAGTTTTTGTATCAGACTTCTCCCCTGTGCAGTGCTCAGGCTATGTCCACACCTTCGGGTGAGTGGTCATTTTTTATCTGTTGGTAGAGTAGCTTTCTAATATCATCCTGCTTGGGTAACTGACCTCTGTTTTCAACATAGCCTGCATTCTCAGCAGCAAGTTCATTGACCAGTACGTTTTGAAGTTCCCTATTAATGATGATGCTATCAAGTTTGTCCATCATATAGTTGTCAGCTTCATCGTAACGGGCAAGGTAACTCAAGGAGTACATTAGGCTCGAAATGACAATCAGAAGTCCGACGGTTTGACCAAGCGTCTGCCAGAGAATAAGGCCGATAACCAGAAAGAAAGCAGGCTCGATAACTATTTCCACAGTACGACGGTTTGCTTTGCCAAGAGGCCCAAGCTTACCCAGCAATCCTTTAAAAAAATCGAAGTTCCGACCTGTATAAAGACTGTATTTTCTCGCTTGAAATACCGAAGGTGCTTCTTTCTGGTCACGGTAATGTTTGACACTCATAATAATGAATGCGGCTAAAAAGGCATACCATGAAAACCATTCGACAAGGAAAGACACATTACGACGCATCGAGTATTCTTCCCTGTCAACCCCGCCCATATATTCGTCCGGATTAAAGCTGCCAAGGTCTGTCAGGGATAGCAGTGGAATAGCTGCGACAATCAGGGCAAGAACGATTGCCCCTGAAAGCTTGAAATACCTTTCTCCAAAATCTTTTCGGATAAACACTTCCAGTAAAAGGCAGCACGGCGAGCCGAGGAAGGAAAACATGGATATGAAGAAATCCTTAACCGGATTCTTACGCGCAAAAACCGTCCTGCGGTTTCTCTGGATTGGCGTTTGTCGCATTACAGGCGGTTCGCCATTGGGTGGAGGAGCATCAGGCTTGGGCTTATCTTCAAGCTGCCCCTCTTGTTGCAAGTGGTCTGTCATATTAGTTCAGTTTTAAGTGACTTTGGCTCATAGTCCTGCCTGAAATTTGCACATATATGATTTCCCCCCGTGTTTGTCTTTGCCCCCTGAATGTGCATATAACCCTCGACAACCCCTGCATTGGGTTTTCCCCCTGTTTTGAGCAACCCGAATTGCTCTGGCGGAACTATTTTTTTGCGTACTTGTGATACTGAAGTTGATGCTGCATCCTTATCTGTACCTAAGCTCGCGGTGTAATTTGCCCTTTCTTCTTCTCCTATTAAATCCGAAGCATATCTATTCGTTTCTATATCTGCATTGGCGTGAAATATCTTGGTTGCCAAAGTGCCAAGGAAACTCTTGACCTTGTATTCGGCTTTGTTCCCACCCATACTTCCAAAATAATTGGGCAGATTTTGCGATATATAAACGGTAGCGACTTTACTGCTACGCGCCGTCGCCTGAAAGTCAGCGTCGTGTTCATGTATGAAATTCTGCGCTTCATCAGCCCATAAGAAAACAGGCCTGTCCGCGTCCTTTGTTTCCCCCCTTCGTTCCATTGCCCTCTGCCAGACGTACTTGTATAGAATTTGACAGTCACGGCCTGCCTTATGGTGTAGTTTTACAGGCAGGTCAATGAGGATGATTTTGCCATTCTCGTAGCATTGTTCAGGCCTGACGCTTGCCGTAGTTGGGTGAACACAGAATAAAGAATAAACAGGGTCGCGCATAAGCCCGAACAGAAAGCCTGTAAACGAAAAGTCAATGATAGACCGTGTTTTTTGGGGTAGCTTAACGTAGGAGCGATGGAAAAAATGTTTGACCAAATTGAAAATTCTATACTCTGGCACTCGGTCTTCAATCATTCTTTCCCTGTTGGGAGAATAATGTATTAGCTCCTGTACTTCTTCAGGCAACTTGTAGAGTTCATTTTTTGTGGATTTCTGTATTTCGTCTTCTACCCTTGAAAATGCTTCTTCAAATGTCTTTCGAGTGTCTTCTTCGCTAGAATTTATGTAGGGATTGGGTATGGTGAGAACAAGTTCATAAAGCAATGCGACCGTTACTTTGTTGAAGGCGAGTTGGCAAAGGTCGATTGTGTTTGCAATCAGCATATCGACAGCCGTTTCCCAAAAAGGGTCTTCGCTTTTTCCTCCTTGTTTTTCTTCACTGGAACGAATAACTGTCTTGAGGACTTGCAGAAGATTTTCTGTAGCCTGCGCCCCCTTGTGTGCAGTGCTTTCGTATTCAAGAAAATTAAAGTAGTTTTCCTTGTCTGGGGAGATAATAACAAGGTCGTCAAGCCGTCCGGCAATTTCGCAGTATTTCTCCCATTCTTGACGCTCTTGCGGCTTTACCGTCAGAACAAGACCGCCAAAGCCAGCAGCCAGGTATTTAAGTGCAAGAGTACGACCGGAGCCTGATGTCTTACCAGACCCGATGCCGCCGAATATCTGTACTCCTTCAACAGCGTTACGGTTTGTCCAGTAAGTTTGTTTTCCGGTGCTGTCGGCGGGAAATGTTATAAGTATATTGTCAAGTGAGAACTTTTCCGCGCTCATACCTTTTCAGGTTTGAACCATGAAAATAAAAAAATATGAGATAACTTCTAATTATCACTCATGCTTTTTTTGAAATTGCGATTTAAAAGGCTCCTGCATAGCGAGCAGTGGCGACCTGTCTGCCGCTTCTTCACCTTCTGCAAGCAATACTTCACGGTATTTGATTGCATTAAGTGCCATGAAGTCGCACATCATTGCATCGTCGCTATCAGTCCAGTCGTCAGACGACATTGGGGTACGCAAATATAGCTCGGCGTAAAGCGAGTGGCGTAGTTCGGGGGGATAACCCAGCAGTCGGGAAATCCGCTCCCTTGCCTTGGATATCAGACCTTCATGTTCGTTGTTATATTTCGCCATATCCGCATCATCGTATATGGCTTTAGTATAGCAGTCGTTGAGCTTTATCTCTGTATTTCGCAAACGCTGAACATGCTCGTAGATAGCATCTGACAATTGTTTTTCGGTGGTCTGGCCACTTTGATGTAAAGCTATCTCCTGCCTAGTCCTGTTATGGCAGGAGATAAAGTGAGGTGCCGCAAAAATATAACCAAGGTGCTGATGAATTTGCCATTCCGCACTTCCTTGATGTTGAGTGAGTGCATTGCAGTATATATATAGCTCATTCCAATCAAGGGCATGTCCTTTAAATTGGTCGTTAATAAGCCCGAACATAAGAATGGCCTTACTTGTATCTAGTTCCTGTTGCCACCGCTTCTCTCTATCGGATTCCTCAGCGTTGCTATATAACGCAAAGGCCGCAGGATTAATTAAGGTATCAAAAAACTCACTGTAAGCTTTTTTGTGTACGTTAATGACTTCAACGGGAAGTTCAAAAAACCTCCTGTAGAAAAAAGCGTCAACCTTTTTCATTATTTTATAAATTTTGAGGTCTTCAAGGATAAACCTGTCGCCTAATGGATGCTGCTTTAGTCTCTCTAAATCAGCATCCGTCATTTGGCCTAAAATTGCATCTTTTGTTGCCAGAGCTTTATCTCTTACAGCCAAATATGCGTCATTGAAGGGTGAGTTTCTAATATCGACAGACGATGCAGACATACCAATATCGTGTATCAGCTTGAGTGTAATTTTACCGTGTGCTAGATACCCAAGCAGACTTGAGTAAGCCAACATATCTTGCAGGGTTTGAGCGTCGGTCTTTACGCAGCTTTTCGGCTTTTGCTCCATTGCAAGTAGTTCCCGCCAATTGTGTTTTTTCATATTTTAGCACAAGTTTTTAGGCGTGCCAAAACAATAATCTTATGTCTGATAACAATGAAAAAAAGCAGCTTACTCCTGAACAGCAAGTAACGGAAAATTATGAAGCGACCGTAGCCGCCATAGCCACTCTGACGAAGAAAATAGAAACCCTTATGAGGGGGAATCATGAACTTCGTCCAGATACCACTTATGCCCCTCCTGAAAAAAGCTTGAAATTGGCAGGGCAGTATCAAAATGAAATTCAAAAAGCAGTCGACACAGCAATACAAGAGATTGAAGAGATTGCAGCAAACAATGTGGAGATACGAGAGTTAGCGAATAGCCACATTGAGACATTGTCTGAATATACACAAAAGACAGTCGAAAATAACAAGCAAGTCCGTGACTATAAGAAGGGGGAAGTTAAGGAAGCTTTCAATGAAGCCATAGAGCCAACCGAACAGCCGCCTGCAAACCAGACAGATAAGCAAGACCGTTTCGACTTTCTCTCGAACAAAGGCAAAACAGTGTGGGAGCGTTCACCGTCCGAGGAATTCAATAAATCCGCAGAAAAAGACAAGGACGACACTGAACCAGACCGTTAAGTATCGCGCTCCAAGTCATGTTCGGCATCTTTATCAGGTTCGTTATCTTTAGGTATTTCCCATGAAGTGCTTTTGAACTTATCTGCATCCTTTGACAATTCTTTGTCCTGCTCATATTGGTTTGCACCGTCAAGAAAGCCCTCAACATGCGGCGTTTTCTCTTTAACATCGGCAAGGGCTTTCACGACTTCGGGCATGTGTTCAGCCATTAGATAGCCGTCATTAAAGCCCTTTAAATATTGCTGGCCTTCTGCTGTGGCTATGTATTCGTTTTCTTCGTTGTTCTCCATCTTTAAAAAGTGTCTTTAGCGTGTTTTTCAAGATATTCAGCGATAGAAAGGCGGTCATATAGAATGACCCTCTTTTGTGGCTGGCTGAATCGTATTTTGCCCTCGTCGCGCAAGTGCTGGAGTGTTGTTCGTGATTTGATTTTCAGCAACAGCATAGCTTCTTTATCGTCCACCCATCTTTCTTTTGCACCGCCGTCAAGGGTGCTTTTTATTCTCTCTACGGCTTTGTCCAGCAGGGCATAAAAGGCTTGGTCTTCAATGCAGATTACTTCCATGTCCTAAAAATAAAAAACATCTGAATGATTTATGGGTTATAAGCTTGTTTGTTAAAGAAAAAGCCGACCCGAGAACAGGTCAGCCCCTATAAACCCTATCACCATGAAAACTCTTTGTAGTTGTGAACGATGCAAGTTTAGAAAAAATATTCATTCACGCAACGGGGAAATCACCCATTTTAGGCATCGGGCGTTTCCCTTCGGGTCGGGCTTTACTCTGCAATCTTCGATTTCCGTTACAATCCCTAACGCGAAATGTGGAAGAAAGCTATTGTTTCATATTTGCCTTTTGACGCAGCAAAGTTAGTCCACGTCCTTGCCGCCTACGAAAGTCTGCCCTTCGTTGCCCTTCGCTTGCACGTTTGACGAAAAAAATCTCCACCCATTCGGGTAGTATTTTGTTTCGCCAAAACTTTCTCCATCGTCAGTACGTTCCCTTTTTGCGGCTTATCAAAAGGCAAGAGATGGATTTTGCCTATATGGTTTCACAGTAAAAACGGACATTTTATGAGCAGCAACATGAAGATGAAATTATCCCGTCTGATGCGATTGTCGTGGGATATTCAAAAGAGCAGGACAAAGACACGGTCAAACGCACTAAAAGCAGCTTGGGCGATAGTGAGCAACGAAGACATTACCGTTCACTATCTCGTCAGGAAGTTAAACCACAATAAGCCTGTACCACAAAAAACGGTCGGTCAAATGGGATTGTTCCTGATGTAAATATTTAGCCTGCAATTTTGCAGGCTTTTTCATGTCGCATCATTGTGGATAATTGTTATTTTTAGGCAATATCAATTTGAACAATACATTCATGTCACAGGAGATTGACTATAGCCGTATTACACAGCAACACGTTCTGGATGCCGTTAAGAAAATCGAGGACGAAAATATCACTTTAGAGCCCTCAACAAAATTTGACGTTGTCATCAATGGCAAAAGCTACCCACCGAAAGAAATTATGCGCTATGCGAATTTGCTGGCAAATGGCGTAAAGGAATGGTCACTAAGTGGCGGCGAGCCGACAAACAGATACTTGAAGGGTTGGGGCTTTAAGATTGTCGGTAAAGATGAGTCGCTTAAAGCAGTCAAAGAATATGAATTGACTGGTAATGTTTTTAAACTTGGCTGTTTTTGGGGTAGTGGAAACCCGAATAGTTTCTACGAAATGATAAAATCACGCTCCATTGTAATAGGCGTGAATCACAAATTGTACAGACCTGGGGATTTGGTCATCATCACGGAAGGTTTCACCGTCTATGCCATTGCGAAAGTTGTCAGCGAGACAACGACTGTCACGGATGACCCTACATTGGAAAGCGAGTTTGCCAAATATCAAATCGAGTATGACGACTACGTGAATACAGCAAAGGCTGAATGGTATGAACTTGAGAAAGACGATATTTTTGAATATTCGGAGAGAAAAGGCATTTGCCGTGTCAACAACCACTACATAAGAAATATTGCCCTCAACCTTTGGAAAGACCGCTTTATCAATTACTGGATATTTCAGGGCGACCCGACGGAATTTGATTTTGATAAGGCTGTTCACGACGATGTTCTGCATGACTGGACAGTTACCGCCCATAAAGACAAGATAAAAACGGGCGACAAGGTCATTCTTTGGCTTACAGGCAAACGAGCTGGTTGCTACGCCCTTGCCCGTATTACTTCACCACCCGAAGAAAAAGAAAATTCACCCGACAGCCATTTGTGGAAGAACGAGCCGAAAGTTTCTTTGAAAGCTGGCATAGAACTGACACATGCCCTGACAGGCAACCCTCTGTTGTGGCAAAAGATTAAAGACACAAAAGGGCTTGAAGAAATGAAAGTGGGGCATCGGGGAACAAATTTCTCGGCAACGAAAAAGCAATATAAAATTCTTCTTAACATGGTTGAAAAAGCCAATCAGAATATGAGCGCAAAAATAGACTTGTTCATCAACACGATTTTATACGGCCCGCCCGGCACAGGTAAAACCTATCGCCTGAATGAATATAAAGACGAATATTTCACGGACAGGGGCATTACCATCTCACCAGAAGATGCTTTAAGGAATAAAGTGCCTTCCTTTCCGCTTTGGAAGGTTTTGGCGGCAGTAATAAATGCGTCAAAAGAACCAATAGGCATAACGGAACTGATACAGCATCCGTTGGTCACGGCGAAATTAAATCCTGCAAACAAGACAGACCCGTATAATCAGATTTGGAATAGTTTGCACTCCTACGCTGACGATGAATCAACCCAATTAGAAAACCGCCTGCGCAGGTCAATAAAACTCTTTCACAAGGAAGACAAGAACAAGTGGACAATCGCGGATGACAAGGTTGCTGAACTTTCGGACATTATCGGTCAAGAGATAATAGATATTGCAACAAATCCACTTACAGCCCCTGTTAAGGATGTAACATCTAAAACACGCTTTAATTTTATCACCTTTCACCAGAAGTACAGCTATGAAGACTTTATCGAAGGGATAAAGCCAGTTTTGAAGGACGACGAGTTTGATGATATGGGCGACGGCAATCTTCAATTTGAGCGTAAAAAGGGAATTTTCTACAATAGCTGCCTTGAAGCATTGAAGCTTGCTGGTTACGAAACCTTTAATGAATGCTATAGCGATTCAGTCATAAATCGTAACGCAAAATTTGAAGCGGCAAAGAACCTGCCCTCAAAACAATTTGCGCTTTTCATTGATGAAATCAACAGGGCGAATATATCCGCAGTATTCGGTGAGCTTATAACCTTGCTGGAAGACGACAAGAGGATTGGAGAAGAAAATGAAATGTGGATTGAACTGCCATACTCGAATGAAAAATTCTGTGTGCCGCCCAACCTCTATGTTATCGGAACGATGAACACGGCAGACCGTTCTATTGCGCTTCTCGACATAGCCTTGCGTCGTCGCTTTGAATTTAAAGCTCTGTATCCTGAATATCAGGAGGGGCAGTGGTGGGCTGCATTACTGGAAGCACTTAACACGGCAATATATAGCTGGAAAAAGAACCCTGATTTTTTTATCGGTCATGCGTTTTTTATCAACAAGCAACCAGCCGATTTGATACGTATATTGAACACCAAGATTATTCCGTTGCTGTATGAGTATTGCCAGAACAACACCGATGCTGTCAAAAAAATACTATCCGATGCAGGCGTGAATACAAAGCCGACTGGCATTAAAGAGAACTTTCAAATTGTTGCAGAGTGAGGCTTTTTGAATGGGAATCGGCTTCATTTGACAAGCATAAAAACATGCTTCCAGATTTTGTCAAATACCTTGCTGGTGTTTGGCAGAACAGAAACCGCTATGTTGATTTATCCGATGATGAAGCCAGTGAAGAAGAACAGGAAGCCAAGTTGCACAAGCAACGCTTTTTTGATTTCACTTACGACGGCAAAGTTTCAGCACGTAATTATGTCGGGGTTGTCCAGTACAATGATATAAGGATAGAAGTATATCCCAAGATATTTTCGGAGGATGCCGAAGAAAATGCTGCAAAGTGGCAGTTGAATTTGTTGTATTGGCTGATGTACTGCCGCAAGATTAAGTTCCCTTTCTCCTTTGCAGATGTGTCAAAAATGAAATTCGACGATTATCTCGAATTGCTGATTTACATTTTCGCAAACTATACCGAGGAAACAATATCAAGGCAGCCATTTCAAGCCTACCAGACTGTAGAGGAGGAAACAGTATTTTTAAAAGGCAGATTGATGTTTGATAATTACACCAAACACAATCTAACAACAGGCAAGTGGCAACATTTTTATTGCTCCTACGAGCCTTTTGTGTACGACAACCTGTTTAACAGGATTATAAAATATGTGACGCGAAGGCTTTCACTGATAAGCGGAAACCATCTAAACAAAGAGAAGCTAAACGAGATATTATTCTTGCTTGACGACGTTTCTGATGTCCGCTGTACATCGGCAGATTGCGACAGGGTAAAACTAAACCCATTGTTCGAGGAACACAGGCATATCCTCGACCTGTGCAAACTCTATTTGTCAAATCAGGTAATAGACCTAGACACGGACGACAGCCGGAATTTTTGCTTCCTTGTTCCGATGGAGTATATATTCGAGGACTTTATTTTCGGGTTTATTCAGGATAAATGGCCACACCTGAATGTCAGAAGTCAAAGCTCTGATTTTCTTGCCCTAAGTCAGGGGCAAAAAGTATTTCAAATCAGAAACGACATATACATTCCAAACAGGCTTATAATCGACACGAAGTATAAAATCAGATATGCAGATGGTTCATTGAAGGCTGGCGTTAGTCAAGGCGACCTTTATCAAATGGTCAGCTATGCTGTTAAGAGAAATTGCAAAGACGTTCTATTGTTATATCCAATGCTGAAAGGTGCGCTGAACACCCCGACAGAGTTTTCTATAGGTTCGCTCATGCTGGCTGATGAAATCAAAATCCATGTCGGGAATGTTGATATCACATTCGATGATATTCATACTGCCGATGAGATCATTTCTGAAAGAGTGAAAGAACTGCATTTAGTTTTTGAGTAACACTCTGACTCTTGCAGACTAATATGCCTTACATTTGCATTAAATATTTTGTATGGATGCCGTTACATTAAAACAGCAATTTCTCGCAAGACTCCCTCAAGAACTGGTCGAGAAGATGCCTAAAATATATGACCAAATAATTGATGAAGGCGTTGAAGCCGTTTTGGCTGGTAACGCTAATTTTGACGGCAGGATGCCATCCACAGAACAGGAGTGGTTTATTGTATTGGGCATACATTTCGCAACGGCAACAGCCGCCCTTGAAGGCGTTATAAAAGGTACGCGTAAGGCTTTTGCAAAAGAGCCTGTAAACATCAATATCAATTACAGGGGTGACACCCATTCCTTTCAATATGACGCTTTAGAAGATTAGAGCGTCATTCTGAAATATTCCCGTAACAGCCGAAGTATCATTGATATTTGAGTGCCAACGAGAAAACCCTTATCCATCCTTTCTTCTATCAGAACACCAACCAAGGAATAAACACGCAGTTTAGCATCATCATTCTTTGCAATGTGCCATATCCCACACCCGCTAAGTCCCTTTAGGGATTTTGGCCCAATATTGCTGTGCGGAGCATCCTCTATTCTTTGATGCCCTGTCTCGTATTTAAGCATGATATTTTCAAGTGAACTAAAGCCATAATTTTCAAGCCTTGTTCCAGCCTTCAAAGTGGTACGAAATCCGAAAGGCTTACAGTCTAATGAATTGCCATTCCGTGTTGTTTGGGCATTAATAAATCCCAGAAAACCATACAACGCGTCTTCCGAGAATGTATGATTGAATGCGAGGTTTTGCCACGGCAAAAACTGATATGTCTTTTTTATAGCCTCGGCTCTATCGGGAGGTATCAATATTAGAGCAATATCAACTGTGTCATTATTGGTTAACTGATAGAATGCCATTTCACCGCCCAAAGAAATGAGAACATCGGTCGCCAATATTGCAAAGTCATCCAGTCTTGTATCGGCAAAGACGTGCTTTGCGGTCACGATAAAATGTTGCCCCTTAATATCCAGTAGAACGCCAGTTGCAGCAGGTTCCGGCATTAACTCTCCAATGTCATTCTTGGTTGTGAACTTCGGAAAGTAGAACAGTTGGGCAGTATATGGCAGCAAAATGTCCATTCGGAAAAGATGAAGTCGAATTTACGACTTTCCAATTACTGCTTCCAGAGCTTCATCTGCGTCCTTGTGCATAAAATTCGACTGATAGCCGATTGTCGTCGTCACCGATGAATGTCGGTAAAGCTTTTGCAACATCTGTATAGGTATCTTGTCGCCTGACAGGTTGCCGAAAGTATGGCGGGCTATGTGCATCGTTATCTTGCCGTCAATCTTCGCCGCCGTCTTGACCTTTGTACGCAGCAACTTGTTTATATGATTAGTACGGGTAGATATATCGCGCTGTGTTGCAAACTTGCTTTCAAGGTTGGCTTCTTTCAGGTCAGGAAAGACCAGGTCGTCTGGCTTGGTTCTGTCCTTCTCGTATTGTTTCAGGATAGCTTGCGCTTTGTCAGGCACTTTCAAAGAGCCACCTTTTTCGTTCTTGCCCATTCGGTAGAACAGGCGACCTTGATGGAAGTCCGACCATTTCAGGCGGAACACATCGGAAACCCGCATCCCCGCAAAGTAGAAGGAGAACAGCCAGACATTTCTTGCATGGTTGGCAGAGCCTTCCAGTTCGACCGTTTCCAGTTTCTCTATGTCCTCGATGGATAGCCCTTGCTTGTGAGCGTCAGGAAACTTTATTTTGATTTTACCCTTGCCGAAAGGGTAGTATTTGGTATCGCAAACGCCCTCTTTCATGGCTTGGCTGTATATCGCCCTTAGCACCATGAGATAATTTACAGCAGTTCTTTCCGATACGCTGTGTGTGGCTTTCAGCCATGCCTTAAAGCGTTCAATCATGGATATGGTCAAGTCCTGAAAGGAAAGGTCGTGTTTCAGGTATTCCTTGAAGCGTTCGACCCTCGGCAGATTGGCGACATACTGGTTATACTTGCCGTCGTCTTTCAATCGCTGGATATATAAATCTGCTTGTTGAAAAACGCTGCCACTTGTCGGCTTCATTTTTTCACGGATAGCCCTTGCGCTTGTCGCTTTCTTGCTGTCCTCAACTTCGATACTACCATCCACAGCTTCGGCAAGTTTCTTAACGAGGTAGTTATTCAGCCGTGTCGAATTGGGATTAGATTTTCTGACCCTCTGGTTTGCTTCGTCCCAGTCCTCAAGCGGTATTCTGTAGTTCAGATATATGTAGGATGATTTACGGTCTTTCGTTATTCGCAGTGCGAGAGGATAGCCACCTTTACGGGGTTCTTTCCGAAGCACAATCTTTACGTTTGCCATGTTGTAGCGTTTTAGAATGCTACAACAATACTACAACATTTGTGCCATTTCCCCGTATTTTGCTGAACTTTGTTTTTTGAAGAATGCAGTAAAATAAGGCGTTTCAGTCCAATAGTGTTCAGGTGAGTACAATAATTTAAGGATTCATAACCCTGAGGTCTCGGGTTCAACTCCCGATCTCGCTACACAAATAGCCCCCATCCGGGGCTATTTTCATTTGTGTCAGGTGGTTAGAGTGCAGGATTCATATCCGCCTGGGGCGGACTCGGGTTCAACTCCCGATCTCGCTACACGACAGAAGCCGCTTTCAGAGCGGCTTCTTCATTTTCCAGTCTTCGGGTCGAACATAGGTCGAACAATCCAATCAAACATAAATCAGACAATTCTCATCATGTAAGCCTTATAAGCAGAGGGTCGGCGGTTCGAATCCGTGTGCTTCCACAGAATAGCAAGGGTTTCAAGGTTCAGGCTTTGAAACCTTTTTTATCTGCACTTTTTTTGAGGTCTTAGTGGTAACCTGGAATATTGGGAATTAGCAGAACAACAGTGACATGCTGATAAATGCAATCTATTGAGCTATGTGCTGATTGTTCTTAATGATTAATTTTAATTCATCTACTGTATATGGTGGATTGCTCCTATGTAGCATAGCATGGCAACCTGGACATACTGGAACCAGGTCTTTTATTGGATTAATAATATAATCCGAACCTATCTGCGAGACAGGTATTGAAGTGCTTTTTTACTCTTCCACCGGCATAAACCCATCTTGTATGCGGGTACCACGCAGACGGTAATTGTCGGTGATAAACGAACAGGGTAGGTTACAGTCCCAGCATTGTCCCGCAGAGGGTACTTTATTCAGTATTATCCCGTTTTGTGTTTCCTGTTTTTCTGTGTTACATTCAGGATAGGAGGCGGGCATAACCAGGTTGTACGTAACTTTATTTTCCTTGTTATACCGTGAGCTCGAAACGGCTTTACCTGTTATCATTGCTACCTGCAACAATACCAGTATCATTATGGCTCCGAAAACTGTTAACCCGGGTATTTTCTTCAGCCAATTATACGCAAACAACCCTGCGGTCAGCGCTATAAACGGAATAATAAACCCGTTGCCAAACCTGGGGTCCGGGGCTTGTACAAACCAATATGCCAAACTAAGGTACAGCAGTGTATATACTATTATCGCCGGTTTGCCCTCTTCCCATTTTCTGCGTACTATTATATATGCAATGGCTATAAGGCTGAAGATGCACGACGCAGCCAAAGCGCCTACTATCAATAAATATACCGGATTGCTTTTTTTCATGTAGCCCAGCCATAGTGTAAACATATCCTGCAATGCTACCTCCCTTGGTTCTGCCAGGCCCAATGTATAATACCAGATAATTTTTTTCTCAAAAACCGCTTTTTGCAGCGGTACTTTCCAATCTACATCAAACCAATCTATGCTGTACAGGGGATATACAAGATAGCCTGATATATAGTAGTTGCGTATAAGGTAGGGGGAAAAATACAACACACCCGTTATAAACAGTATAAGGAATAACTGGCCGCGTTTTAAGAATACCGGTATATATACTATAAAGAACAGCAACACCGGGGCTGCAGACAGCTTAAACAGTACGGCCGAAAGTGCAATGAGAAAAGCTAAAAGCGCCGTGGCGTCAAAATGAAAGAATGTTTGTTCTTCTGCTTTTTTAAGCAAGAGCAATATTGTCATCATTGTCAAAGCAGTAGCAGGAAAGTCGGGGCTAATGCTGGACATAGCATTGCTCATGTTCAATGCAAAAAACAAACACACTAACCTTATTATATCCATTCGGGTAAACAACCTGTTGTTAATATAACTCATCTGTGCTACTATCATCCATACCAGCAACAGCATGATGTAGCCATTCATTACGTGCAGTGTAGGTATATTCAGAAAAGAAAAGCCATATACAGCGCTTAATACCAGGTATTGGTAATTGAACCCAAAGCGGCTGTGAACATTTGCCAACCCTTTTACAACAGGATATGTTTCATTCCATTTTACTATTGGCAGGTGATAACCACCTGTATCAGGATTAGTAATTGGCCCGGCAGTTTTTATTAAAATAAAAACCAGGGTTATGAGCAGGAATGTGACAGATATCCCCGGCAATTTATTGACCACCGGCAAACCGTTTTTTGTTGTAATAAGTAATATTAAAGTAACCGCCGATAGTATGATATTAAACGACAACCCTATTGGCTGCAACAGCGAATAGTATCCGGCACCTGTCATGATTACCCCTAACCCCGTGAGCGAATACATTGCGGCAGAACCTATGGGTGCGGGGTTGTCAAAAAGATACCTATTCAAGGCATGAAACGAATATCTGCCAACAGCATAGGAGGTGATGAAGATGTACAAAAAAGCTATCAGCGTGATGAGCATATTGCCATTATTTTTAAAATACAGCTACCATGTTGGTTATTTGCGCCTGCAAACACAGGCTCGCACAAAATAAGCTTTATAGCCGTAATATTTACTTCAGCCTGTACTTACGGTGTCTTGCATTTACTACCTCTAACACTTTCAGTAACAATGGACCGGTATCTTGACATTTCCCACTACACAAATAGCCCCTTCCGGGGCTATTTTCATTTGTGCATAAAGATCGAGACTTTTATCGCTTCAGTTGTTCCAGTACATAATTATAGAAGTTGTCGCTGTTCGAGAAGTTATGGTACACAAATTGCTCATGAGCCATAGGATTGTCAGTTCGCCTTATCCAGCCCTGTTCAAATCCTGATAGCACGATCTCGAGCGGCGTAAGCTCCGGGGCCTCGTATATATCCGTCCTGCCCGAAAGAAAAACAGTAGCGCAGGTGTTCCACATTTCATAAAAAGGCTGGTCTTTTACCAACTCGTATGCCTGGTACACAAAGGCAGAGTAGGGATATTCCATCTGCGCCTTTAGTTGCGCTTTGAATTCCGGCGTTATTTTGGCCTGGTCGGTAATGTCCAATGGAAAGATGCGCACCTTTTCAAACAGCCTGAACATCACGCTTACCGCCGATGGGTCCCAATAGGCATTCCATTCAGCATGTTTATTGGCTATCTGCGGGGGTATTGTCTTAGGGTCAAGGTTGCCCGGCACATCTATTGCGCCACCCATCCATATTATTTCATTGATACCGTCTAATAATATGGGGTTATTGGCCACGATATTGGTAATGGTGGTTATTGGCCCGGTACACAGTATGGTAGCGGGGTCCTTTGCGTTTATAGCCTGTACTAGCAGGTCGGTAACCATGGCCTCGCCGGAGGGGTAGGGCGGCCACAGCGGGTTGCTGCTGTATGGCTTCAGAATATCTATCGTTCCCATGTTCACACAGTCGGCGCGGTATTCCCACGGAAAAGAGTTCCACCCGCGGGCATCGCTGAGCGTAAGCGGTATATTTTCTATGCCAAAGAATTGTGACACGCGCCACGATGTGTCCATTGCCGGGTCGGGAATACAGTCGGCGTTGGTGACCACTATCCCCTTTAAATCAATGTTAGGCATGGTGAGCAAAACAGCCGTTGCTACAAAATCGTCAATAGCTGCGCTGTGGTTGAAAATTACGGGTGTACGTTTCATATTTCGTGATTTAGTTGTTAAGAAATCGGGCAATATAGGTAATAAATGCTGCCAAAAATACGGGAAAAACACCCTGTTTTTGATGGAATATTTTGTTTAGGTTTACGCGATTTATCTGAATAAACCCCATCAATTTTTTTTAAAACTTTTAAAAAATAGAACATGAAAAAAACACTCGCTATTAGTGCTCTATGTATTTTGGCTATCGTCAACGGTTGTAGCAAAAAACAAGAGAAAACTCAGGACACACCTCCGGGGGCCGCTGCTACAGCAGACAAAACACCATTCCCCGATTTTGGCTATTTGCCACCGCCCAACGAATATTCCGGGCCTGTATTTAAGCTCAGCCAGGATTATCCTGATGCTGTGCCCAACGGCCCCTTGCCCGAATTTTTTGAGACTGACTATAAAAAGGACTGGAGAAAATACCTGGAGCAGGTACAGGCTTATTGCTTCGAAGGAAATACGGAAGTAGATTTCAGGGTTGAATACAACAAGACAAGGGCCTGGTATCATATGCCCTGGCAACATTTTAGTCTCACCGGCAGCGGCAGGGAAGGTATACATGGCCTCACACAGGAGGCGCCGGTACAGCCCTTTCAGCTTGCGCCCACGCAATCCTCCGATTCGGCAGGCGCTGTGGCTGTTGGGTTTTACAACGATGTTGCCGGCTATACTATAGGCCAGGTTTGGAAAGACCATTACGCCCCCGATCATTCTAAAGATGTAGCGTTTAAGAACGGCGCCGTGCTGTTCAAGCTACTATTTGTAACACTAACGGAAAAAGAAGCCGTGAGCCAGGTTCCCTGGTTGGCCAATGGAATATGGTGGGATGGTTATGTGGTCAGTAACTTTAAAAGGATGGGCGAACCTGATCCTGCAATATATCGCCACAAGACGAAGGTCGTCCTCATACAAATGGATGTAATGATACGCGACGACAGGGCCCCTACCGGGTGGATACTGGGTAATTTCCAATACAACGGTAAACTGAACAAGCCGGACAGTTGGCAAAATCTCATCCCCGTAGGTATTATGTGGGGCGACGACCCGCAGGATAGTACCAATGCGTCTAACCCTCAGCCAACAAAGACCATCATCAATCCGAACCTGAAAGAGACCATCATCAACCCGGATGCCAATGAACTACCGGCAACCCATCTCGGCTGGAACAGCAGGCTCAACGGCCCGGTTGACAACCCGATGAGCTCTTGTTTCAGTTGTCATTCTACTGCGGAATATCCCCAGTATGCATTGATGAGCCCGTTATTTAATGAGGACACAGCCAAAGTTAATCCTCCGGGTTCTGCCGGCTGGATGCGTTGGTTCCGCAACCTGCCCTGCGGTACGCCATTCAGCAGCGATGCTCATTCTATGGATTTCAGCCTCCAACTCGCCATGTCACTGCAAAACTTTTATGATTGGAAGGCTAAACAGGCAGGGCTGTTTTATGATGCATACAAGTCTTCTGAACAGAGGCCAATGATGAAGGCAGCGCGTGAAGAAGCTGAAATGCCTGAAGAAGCTGCACAACCTGTGAGGAAGGTGCAGCCTATCACATTCCCTTATTGACGCCGGGCATTGCCGGGAACGGATACTAAGACAATTATTGTCCGCTTCCTTCGATGCTGCGCCATCTTCGTGACACATTACACAAATAGCCCCGCAAGGGGCTATTTGTGTTTTATCCGCAACGATGGTGGTCTGCTAACTAATAAAGGCGCAGCCCCGCTAAAGGGTCGCGCCTTTACATGAATCTGCCTGCAACGGTTTATTTTAGTTCACCGTAAGTTTCCTGGATGTGCTGTTCTGCGTTTGTTCGCTCTTAGGCAATGAGATACTCAACACGCCGTTGTCGTATTTTATATCGATCTTATCCTTCAGCACTTCTTCGGGCAGCGTGAAAGAGCGGGAAAAAGACGAATAGTTATACTCCTTGCGGCTGTATTTTGCATCTTTTTCTTCCTTGCTTTCTTCTTTTTCGGCGCTGATGGTCAGCCGGTCGCCGTCCAGGCGTACATCAAAGTCCTCTTTTTTTAGTCCGGGTGCCGCCAGCGTTAAATGATAGCTTTTTTTGTCTTCCGAGATATTGGCTGCCGGCACGCTCAGCGCCCATTCCCCGTCGAACAGTGCTTTGCCGTTGTGCAGCCATTCTTCCCAGGGGTTAAAAAAATCGCTCAGGCGCGATGGTATCCTTTCTCTCAACGATGTTAGTGACATAATTGCCTCCTTTTTAAAAATGTTTATTAATAATTACTGTTTTGTTGTGGTTGTTCATGCCGTTACCGCCGCAGGGTTGATCACCTCTTCAGCTATTTCCGTTAGCTTCCGGTCGGTATTCTTTTCGTCTTCCAGCGCTTCGTGCAACAAGCTCCCTACATAGTCTTCATCCAGTGTAGAAGCGAAAGACGCAGCGGAGCCGTAGTTGGCAATGTTAAAGTGATTGATCTGTTGTATAGTAGTAATGAGAGCGGCATCTGCAACGTTTTTCTTTGCAGATTCGGATACCAGGGAGCGGCAGTCGCTTACCATGTCCTCGACTATGCTGCATTTTTCCAGCCGTTTCGACACACCGAGCGCTTTGAAGCTTTTGTCGAGGCGTTCAATATTGTGGATCTTTATTTGCTGGTAGCTGTCAATATTGTTCTGCAAAGAACGGTTGCTGGCTCTGGACGCAAGTTCCTTCAATGCGCTGAACTGTAGCTGCTCGGATGTGTAAAGCTTGTTCAGGCGGTCGCTTAGTAGCTCTGTCAGATTGCTGATCTTTTTCATAACTAGTATTTAAATAGTAAGAGATTTTTTAGTCTGACAAAATACCTGAATGAACAAGGTTTTCGTCATGACCGCCGTCATACACATGGGTGATTGTCGTCATGTCTATAGCTGCTTGTTTTTAGGGAATCTGAGTGCAGCTATTGCTTTTGCACTATATCACCTGTTAACGAATTAAACTACATTTGCCCCATGTCATACCGTATAGGACAGGGAATAGATTTTCACCGCATGGAAGAGGGCCGGGAGCTCTGGCTGGGCGGCATAAACATACCGCATACCAAGGGCGCTGTCGGCCACAGCGATGCCGATGTATTGCTGCACGCCATCTGCGATGCTATGCTCGGCGCTCTGGCATTGGGCGATATCGGGGTCCACTTTCCCGATACCGACCCGCAATACAAAGGAGCGGACAGCAAGCTGCTGCTGGCGCATTGTTATAAGCTGATAAAAGAAAAAGGCTATGCGGTGGTGAATGTGGACAGCACGCTGCTGTTGCAGGCGCCCAAAATAAAATCCTTTGTGCCGCAGATGCAGGAGACAATAGCCCGCATACTGGAACTGGGAATTGACGACGTATCCATCAAAGCCACCACTGCCGAGCACCTGGGCTTTATAGGCAGGGAAGAGGGAGTAGTGGCAACGGCCAATGTGCTGTTGAAAAAGAGGTAACGTGCTTAGTTGTCTTGCTCTTTTCTTCTTAAATCCAGCCGGAAAAGAATATCGAAGCTAAGCATGTGCTCATACTTGGGTCTGAAACTATCAGATAACGAGAAGAATTGCGGCTGATATAATACTCCTGCATAGAGAAAATATACGACCCTGAAGTATGCTGTAAAGCTGCCCCCCAAACCCCAATTGTTGTGCGTTATAGAGCTGTCAATGTTCAGTTCATTGTTAAACATACCATAACGTAGACCATGATAACTCAAGAGCGGACCATATCCCATATCGAAGCGTTTCCATACATGATTCTGTCGTGCACTAACAAAAAAAGAAACTGCAGCCCTGGCATATTCCCACCCCGAACTGTTCGGAAAGCTTTCACCCGGTGGCGTGGCACTGGTTACGCCAATTTGCAGCGATTTAAAGCGGTTGTAATTATTACAACGGTTGACACCTATCGAAAATCCAAGTATTCCGGTTTCTTCATAAGGAAGTTCGCCTGGTGATATGGCATAGATGTAATTAATAAAGGGAATAGACAAGTTGAGGTGTATCTTGTCCTTTCCCCAAATGGTTTGATATAACGCTTTGTCTTCTTGTGCGAATGTTGCCTTGCCGCAAATTGTAATGGCAACCACTAATACGTATAAGGGTTTCATACCGGGAATTTTATCGTCCTAATCCAATAATAATGCCAGTTTAAACTAATAAGTCATATTTATCAGGATTCAGTCTAAACACCGTACCTTTGCAGACTTTAATAATAGCATGCAAAATATTAGGAATTTCTGTATTATAGCGCATATCGACCATGGTAAAAGTACCCTGGCAGACAGGTTGCTGGAGTTTACCAAAACCATATCCGACCGCGATATGCAGGCGCAGGTGCTCGACGATATGGACCTGGAGCGTGAGAAGGGCATCACCATCAAGAGCCATGCTATACAGATGGATTATGAGTACAAAGGCGGGCAATACACGCTGAACCTGATAGACACTCCCGGCCACGTAGATTTCTCTTACGAAGTATCGCGCGCGCTGGCGGCGTGCGAAGGTGCATTGCTGCTGGTTGACGCCTCGCAGGGCATACAGGCGCAGACTATCTCCAACCTGTATCTGGCGTTGGAAAACGACCTGGAAATTATACCGGTTATCAACAAGGTAGATATGGAAGGTGCTATGATAGAGGTAGTGACCGACCAGATAGTGGACCTGATAGGCTGCAAGCCGGAAGAGATCATCCACGCCAGTGGAAAAACAGGCATAGGCGTAGAAGAAATACTGGCGGCTATTATTGAACGTATTCCCGCGCCTAAAGGCAATCCTGATGCACCGCTGCAGGCCCTGATATTCGATAGTGTGTTCAACTCCTTCAGGGGTGTCATAGCCTATTACCGCATCATCAACGGCAGCATACACAAAGGGGAAAAGATAAAATTCTACCATGCCGATGAGGAATACTTTGCCGACGAGGTAGGTATACTGAAACTGGGCCTTACGCCTAAAAAGGAAGTAAAGACCGGCGATGTGGGTTATGTGATAACCGGCATTAAAAACGCCAAAGAGATAAAAGTAGGGGATACGATTACTACGGTGGCCAATCCACATATAGAAGCCGTAAAAGGTTTTGAGGAAGTAAAGCCGATGGTATTTGCGGGTATATTCCCGGTAGTCACGGAAGACTTTGAAGAGCTGCGCGACTGTATGGAAAAACTGCAGTTGAACGATGCATCCCTCACCTTCGAGCCGGAGACATCGCAGGCCCTGGGTTTTGGTTTCCGTTGCGGCTTCCTGGGTATGCTGCACATGGAGATCATACAGGAAAGGCTGGAACGCGAGTTCAACCAGACCGTGATAACTACCGTGCCCAACGTGAGCTTCAAAGCATACCTCACGCGCGAAACGGACAAGGCCATTACCGTGAATAACCCCAGTGAAATGCCCGACCCCAGCCGGCTCGACAGGATAGAAGAACCCTTTATCCGCGCGCAGATCATTACCTTGCCCGACTATATCGGCAATATCATGAGCCTCTGCCTCGGCAAGCGCGGCTTACTCATCAACCAGCATTACCTCACACCTACCCGTGTGGAATTGATATTTGAAATGCCGCTCACGGAGATTGTATTCGACTTTTACGATAAGCTGAAGTCTTCTACACGTGGTTACGCCTCGTTCGATTATCATCCTCTCGACTATCGCGAGAGCGACATCGTAAAGATGGATATACTGCTGAACGGTGATAAAGTGGATGCCCTTAGCGCATTGATACACCGCAGCCGCACGCAGGACTTTGGCCGCAAGCTATGCGCCAAGCTGAAGGAGTTGTTGCCCCGCCAGCAATTCATGATAGCCATACAGGCCGCCGTAGGCGCCAAGATAGTTGCCCGCGAAACTATATCTGCAATGCGCAAAGACGTTACCGCCAAGTGTTACGGTGGCGACATCAGCCGTAAGCGCAAGCTGCTGGAAAAGCAGAAAGAGGGTAAAAAACGTATGCGCCAGATAGGCAACGTAGAAGTGCCGCAGGAGGCTTTCCTGGCGGTATTGAAACTGGATGATTAAAAGAAACCCGGCGCAGGTATTTTATCGGCGCCGGGTTTCTGTCAGTCTTACCTTATATGTTACAGTTGCGGGTAGTCCACGCATTGTCTTTTTCAAAATTTTCGCAATTCTCTATTGCGTCGCCCCTGGTCTGGTTGGTAAGGGGATATTTTTCTGTACTTTCATTACCCAATGCGTCGGTAGAAACGCAGGTGCAGACGAAGTCTTTTTTGTTACAAGACGTAAATAATACGGGCAATAAAAATGCCGCAACGACAATCAATCCTATTCTTCTCATAATTCAATATTTTGTTGCTTTATAAAACATATAAAAGGCGGTAATTGTTCAGCGTCAATCACAGGCCACGATTACAAATGACAATTGCGGGTCGCCCAGAAATTATCCGATTCAAAGGCTTCGCAGGCATCATCGGCATCCGCGCGGGTTTGATCGGTCAGGGGATATGTTTCAGTGCTTGTATTGCCCAGTGCGTCAGTCGACTGGCATGTGCAAACAAAATCCTTCTTGCAGGAGGTAAACAGCACAGGCATTAACAAAGCCAATGCGACGATCAGTCCGGTCCTTTTCATAATTCAATGTTTTGTTGCTAATAAAACATATGAAACAGGCGAATTGTTCGGGGGAACCAAATGTATGCCGGCAATCAGCGCCCAGTCAGGGTGGGCTTGTCCCTACCCTGGTCGAAGCGTCGCGCTTCGTCCTAAGATAAAAAGCAGCGTCCGCTGCGGTACCCGTGCACTATTGATTCAAACAGATTGGAATTGTCGTTTTATTAACTCTGGTCGAAGCGTCACGCTTCGTCCTAAGATAAAAGCAGCGCCCGCTGCGGTACATTATCCCTGCCGCTCCGCTCTCCACTGCTCCCTGTGCTTCCGCAGCGGGTGGTCTTTCGACTTGTTGAATATTTTGATACCGTTCTCCCGGCCGGCCCGGCGTGCGCGTTGTTCCCCGGCGGGCAGGTCCTTTTCTTCCATACAGGTTTCGCTGCAGCAGCCTTGTAATTTTTCAGCGCATTCTTCGCACTGTATGAAGAGCAGGTGGCAGCCGTCGTTCTTGCAGTTGGTATGTGTATCGCAGGGCTTGCCGCAGGTGTGGCATTCGGCTATCACATCGTCGGTTATGCGCTCGCCCAGCCGTTCGTCAAACACGAAGTTCTTGCCTATGAATTGTACCGGCAGCCCTTCCTGCTTCGCCCTGCGGGTATATTCTATAATGCCGCCCTCTACATGAAACACATTTTTAAAACCGTGGTGCAGCATATATGCGCTGGCCTTTTCGCAGCGAATGCCACCCGTGCAGTACATGATGATGTTCCTGTCCTTTTTATCCTTCAGCATATCCACCGCCATAGGCAGTTGCTCGCGAAAAGTGTCTGAAGGCACTTCTATGGCGTTCTTAAAATGGCCCACCTCATATTCGTAGTGGTTGCGCATATCTACTATGATGGTCTCAGGGTCTGTGCTCAACGCATTGTACTCTTTGGCCTTCAGGTATTTTCCTTTTTTGCTCATGTCAAAACCAGGGTCCTCAATGCCGTCGGCAACAATTTTATGGCGCGCTTTTATCTTCAGCACCCAGAATGATTTGCCGTCATCATCTACGGCAATGTTCATGCGTATGCCGTCCAGGGCGGGGTCTGCTGCATACAGTGCACTTCTGAATGCTTCGTAATTACCCTGCGGCACGCTTACCTGCCCGTTGATGCCCTCGTGCGCTACATATATGCGGCCAAATACTTTCAGCGGCTCAAAGGCCAGCCATAGTTCATCCCTGAATTGCTGCGGGTTGGGAATATTGAAATACTGGTAGAAGGATACTGTGGTGCGTGGCTCTGTTTCGGCCAGCATACGCTGTTTCAGTTCCTCGTTCGATACCCGGTTGTGTAACACTGGCATGGTGTACGCTCCTTGTTTTTTTAAACGATGAAAAAAATAATCCGCAAAGTTAAGGATATTGAATGATTTAAGATTTATGATCGGTGATTTGTGATTGAATTATCTTCCGAAGTGCCACTTTAGCGAAAGCGGGAAAGAATCCCGCGCAGGAGAAGTCGCTAAGAGCACACTTGCGCCCACGCAAACTGCCGACTGTCTATCGTCACCTGCAAATTGTAAACCGCCAACTGCATATCTACCTCACCAGTATAAAAGAGCCCTTGGTATTTTCTTCGTGGCCGGTCACGCATTTGGCCCTCAGGTAGTAATGATAAGTGCCGATTTCACTTTTCTTGCCATTAAAAGTTCCGTCCCAGCGTTCCCGTGGGTCTGAAGAAATAAATATTCTCTGCCCCCACCTGTTGTACACCGACAAAAGATAGAAATCCGCATTGCCATAAGTAATGGGGTGCCAGCCGTCGTTGAGGCCGTCGCCGTTAGGCGAAAATGCGTTGGGATACGAAAAGGTGCAGCATGCCTCAATATCCGTATAGCTTATACTGTCAATGTTGGGACAGTTGTATTCGCTGTATCCCCTCACGGTATAGGTGGTTGGCTGGCGCACATAGGCGTAGGCCGAATCGTTATGGTACGCCACATTATCTTCCGGCAGCCATTCATATTTTACTCCGCCTGTTGCCGACAGGTACACCACGTCCCCGGCGCATACCCTTTGCGGCTGGTTCAATATCCTGATGTCGGGGAAATCGTGGATGGTGACCGTCATGGTATCTTTCACAGACTCGCATATACCCACCTGCTGGCTCACCAGCCAGTTGTAGGTCCGCACATGGTCAGTGCTATACGCCGGTGGTGTGGCCATGCGCCCGCCTTCAAATTCGTACCAGTTGATAGTAGCTCCGTGTACGGGCTTCGCTGTTATTTCTTTTACCAGGTCGCCGGGGCAGTGGTCAATATCCTCCACAACTGGTGGCAGGGGATAAGTGCCCGAATGTTCGACTGTGAAGCTGTATTCTGTCTTGCACTGCAATGCTTCAGATGCTGCATATACCGTGTAGGCGCCTGCCTTAAAACTGTCCAGTACCAGGCCGGTGCTGTCTAAGTGTTCGCTCAACACTATACCGCTGGCGCTTCTTATTATCACTTTCCAGGGCGGAATGCCTTCCCTGATGTGTATGGCTATGTGTTGACGAAAGATGCAGTTGGTGGGCTGCGTAACCTCGTGGCTGATGCTGATCGGGTCCACTACGTTGATGGTGTAAGCGATGGTCTGGCTGCTGAACAGGGGACAGGCGTCATCGGTGTAGGTCACGAAAAAGTGATAGCCGCCCTTGGCCACATTTTGCGTATTCCACGAGAAATCTATGGACGATTGCCCTGAACTTGTGTTGATACTGGCGGTCGCCCCCTGCGGAAGGTTATTTATCGCCACTACCACGTTATCGCTGTCTGCGTCTGTCGGGTGGATAGTGAATTTCAATTCGGGCGTATTGGCGCATACGTTTATCGTATTGTCTTTTGCCGCGCCGCCTGTTATGTTGGCAGTGTCTATGATGCCGCGGGGTGGAGTGTTGTCGCAGTTGTTCAGCACTATAAAAGTCATTTCCCTCATGCTGCTGCCTACCAGTATGCCGTTCCGGTATTCCTCCACCTTATTCACCACCAGCGAGCGCTGCAGCCTGTCCGGTTGAAAACTCAACTGGCCGGATGCCGTGTTGAAGCTGAAGCTGCCCGCCGCTACTGCCAGCGGCATTGCGCCATTATATGGCGGTACATAGGTGACCGTCTGCGATGAATTGATAAGCGCCGGGCTGAGCGAAAAGACCAGCGAATCGTTGTCGGCGTCTATGGCGCCCTGGTTGTATTGTTGCTGCTTGTTGATGCAGAAAAATGGGGTGGGCTCTGATGAATACCCGGGTGAAGAATTATTTCCGTTGCTGTTATTCAGCAGGGCTTCCAGGAACATGAGCTGCTGACCTACGTTCGATACATTGGTAATATTATCACTCCGGCCCGCCTGGCTTCCTGCCCCGCCGTCTACGTTGATGGTGCCCTGGAATATAATGCGCCAGTCGGCAGAGGGCGGCAGCGTAACAGTACGGGTGTACACGTAGCGCATAGCGCCCGGCAGGGTACCGGTCGGGCTTTTGCAGGTGGTATTATTCACGTCTTCAGGACATACGGGCGATACTTCTTTTCTCTGGCTGGAGTCTTCGGGTAAAAACAGGTTCTGCTCAAATTGCTGCCTCCTGTACAGCCTCACCAGTGGCGACTTTCCCGGCAGGTAAGTGGAGTTCGGTGCACTGCAGTCCCCGTACAACGTCAGTACGATGCTGTATGTGTTGCCGCTTACATGGGTATAAGACAATTGCCCGCCGTAAATATGGGTTGCCCGTGCATGATTGACGCACAGGAGCATGACGCACCCCACCCATACCTTGAACAATGTCTTCATTCCATTACAATACAATACAATTCAAATTTCATTAATAATAAGCTCATGGACAATTTTTTATTGCCGAGATAGCGGATATATTCGGAGTTTTTAACTATTATAGGGGTGATGAGCCGGGTAATACTATTGTTAGGCTGCATGGTGGTGCATGCCTGTTTATGGGCGCAGGAGGCGAAACCCTTTGCGCTGGTGATACATGGCGGTGCAGGCACCATAAAAAAAGGCAGTATCAGCCCCGCCGACGAGGCGCTGTATAAACAGGGCCTGCAAAAGGCTTTGGACGCGGGATATGCTGTTCTGGATAAAGGCGGCCCCGCTATTGACGCTGTGCAGGCAGCCATTGTTATGTTGGAGAACGACTCAATGTTTAATGCTGGCAAAGGGGCTGTGTATGCGGCCAACGGAAAAATTGAGCTGGACGCCTCCCTTATGGATGGTCGCAACCTGGAAGCGGGCGCGGTGGCAGGCGTTACGAATGTCAAAAACCCGGTAACCGCCGCCCGGCTGGTAATGGAAAAAAGCGGCCATGTACTTCTGGCCCGCGAAGGCGCCGAGGAATTTGCAAAAATGAACGGCTGCGAAATGGCCGACCAGTCTTATTTCTGGACGGAAAAAACAAGAAGGAGTTATAAACAGGACAAAGAGAATCGCAAAAAGAAAACCTACCTGGAGCAGCCGGGCAACACCGATGAGAAATATGGCACGGTGGGCGCGGTGGCGCTCGATAAGCAGGGCAACCTGGCCGCCGGCACCAGCACCGGCGGCATGACCAATAAGAAATACGGCAGAATAGGCGATAGTCCCTTAATAGGCGCAGGCACCTATGCCGACAACAACAGTTGCGCCGTGAGCTGTACCGGCTGGGGCGAATACTTCATCAGGCTGGGCATGGCCAAGGCCATTGCAGACAGGGTAGAATTGCTGAATATGCCCGTAGACGATGCCGCCATACAAATGATACACCACAAGCTGCAAAACATGGGTGCAACAGGCGGTGTAATAGCTATTGACAAACACGGCAATATTTCCCTGCAGTTCAATACAACGGGCATGCACCGTGCCTGGAAAAAATCAACAGGTGAGCGTGGGGTGGAGTTGTACAAAGAAAACTAACCTTCCTCAATACCCAGCAGCGCAGGAATGCCCTCGCGTTGCATAATGTGTTTTCCTAACCGTGTAGCGTATCGCATCCTGCCTGTCCTGTACGGTCTTTAACGACAGTCCCTCCGGTTGCAGTAATTTTTTTAGCTCCCTTTTTCCGCCTTCCGTGCGGCAGTAGTTCAGTTTATCCCACAGGCATGCCTTGCCGGTATGTGGCTTGGGCAGTATATCCAGGTCGTATAGTGTAGTGTTTTGCATAGCAGTCGGTAGAGAAGATATAAGACAAGATAAATTTTCTCCCGCTGTTTACTTTCCCTGCCGCGTTCACTTTACAATAAGATTAACAGTGACGGAATTCAAACTGATAGCCTCCCTCGCCCAATGCATATGTCACGGGGCCCCGAAAGCTTTAGAAAAAGGGTAATTAATTTACAACATCTCCCTTTAGGGCCGGGGCAATCTCACGACGGACAACTAGCCCAACAGCGCCGTCATCAAGAGGAGCGTAGCGACGTGATGATCTCCCAAAGCACTGCGGTGTTGCCTGCGGGACATCATGAACAATAGGGTTAACGCTAAGCTACTCAGGTTTGAAATTAATCGGTAAGGTATAATAAACATTTACCGGCTTTCCTTTTAGAGTACCGGGTTGCCATTTCGGCATTATACTTACTACTCTGATTGCTTCAAGCATCAGCAGTTCATGCACGCCGGGGCTTGCAGGCTCTATGTCGATAATATAGCCCTCAGTATTTACAGTAAATATTATCAGTGCTTTCCCACCGATTTTTAGTTTCCGGGCCTCTTTTGGATATTTGATTTTTTTCGTTAGAAACTTGTTCATATCATAGCCTGGCTTGGCAAACTTTTTGTCACTATCCCCAGTGTTTTCAATCGCTGGCGGAATAGTTTCAATCAGTTCACCTCTTTTATAGATTTCCGTACGATGAAGTTTCCCATCAACATAATACTCTGCTTTGCCATGCAGTACACTGTCATACTGTTTTGATCTGACAACTTTCCCGTCTGTATTATATTCCCGCCAGGTTCCGGTTTTTTTGCCGTTATCAAAGTAACACCTTTCAGAAATCGTCAGCCCATCGTCGTAGTAGTAAAGCCACTCTCCATGCCGGTATCCATGTATAAACTTGCCCTTGCAGTTAATAATTCCGTGTGGGTTATACCAGGTGAACGTATCATGACGATACAATGAACTGCGATCATCTCCCAGAAATCCGGGATATTTTGTTACATAAGTTCCTGTCATTTGTCTTGTTCCATCGTCATAGTAATCAGTAATTACATAGATTCTGTCGCCTGCAGGCTCTACAGTTCGTGTATATGCATAGTCACTCTTTTTTGTGCTGGGCCGCCAATACTTGTCGTAATAGTAAATTTCCTTTTGTGCAAAAACGTGGCTGGACAAGCAACTGGTAACGAATATGATGGCAATGAGTTTGTTCATTCTGTAAAGTTATGCAAGCTTTGATTTTGTGCAACGATTCGTCCGGCACGCCTTCGCCCGATAGGGTTATATGCAATTGCGGGATATATGGTCGGTTACAAATTTGCTAAGTCAATAACTGCTCTACGAAACTACCCCACATATTCTGTATTTTACCACATGCGCCGCTCAATATTCTTGTTGTTCATCCAGCTTATCTCAACTGACTCCCAGGGGCAGTTGTATTCACTGCAATATATAGATACTAAGGTTGATGCTTCTTTCCGCGGCCTTTCGGTAGCAGATGAAAATGCCGTATGGGTAAGCGGCAGCAAAGGCTGGGTGGGCCACAGCACAAATGGTGGCGACGACTGGACATTCCGGCAGGTGCCGGGTTACGAAGATTGTGACTTCCGTACACTATATGCCTTCGACTCAAACCATGCCGTCATTGCCAATGCGGGCAGTCCTGCCTATATCTTGCACACGGCCGATGGCGGTGCTACCTGGAAGCTGGTATATAAAAATGCCGATAGCGCGGCCTTTTTAGATGGTGTGGACTTTTGGAATAAGAAGGATGGATTGATGCATGGTGACCCTATCAATGGCCGTATGCTGCTGCTCTATACTAACGACGGAGGAAAAACCTGGAAAGAGCGTAAGAAAAGGCACAGGCCGGTGCTGGGTGAGGGTGAGGCCTCTTTTGCTGCCAGCGGCACTGCTATCAGTTGTTTCCTGCACGGGGCGGTAGTGGTGGCGGTTGGCGGCAAAACCTCGAAACTATATTTTTCCCGCAACAGAGGCAGACGTTGGCGCAGCATATCTACTCCCATGCTGGCAAGTTCTGAAAGCACGGGCATCTTTTCATTTATACCTGGTAGCCACTCCGTATGGCATTGGCAGATAACCGGTGGCGACTACCGGAATGATATGGTAAGTACAGCGAACTTCTTTTATTCGCACAACAAAGGGAAAGACTGGCAGGTGCCACAAACCACCACGCGCGGCTATCGTGAATGCCTGACACAAATAGACGATGAACGTCCCGCCAAAAAGAGCAGGACAAGGACAATCTTTGCCGTAGGCCCCTCAGGTATTGACATTTCTTACGACGATGGCATCAACTGGAGCCCTTTATCCGACGAGAAAGGTTTTCACGTCATCAAACCCAGCATAGACCAAAACCGCATGTTCCTCGCAGGCGCCAACGGCAAACTGGCTATCATGAAGACGATACCGTAATATCCGCGGGGGTAGGAGTCACCTTCGCGCAGGATAAATAATACAATTTTTCCATGTGGTCGGTGTTGTCACCGCATCATCATAACGACTTGTTTACGAAATTAGTCTCCCCGAAATTTATCCCGCCGCGGCGGGAGGGGGATAGGGGGAAACCGCGCCTGGAAAAAATTAACAGGTGAGAGTGGGGTAGAGTTGTATAAAAAGAATTGATTTTTCTGCACATCCTAACATGTCTGTCCTTATTCAGACAGAATGCTTTCCTCCCCCTGTTCATTAACATAGTTAAACAGATTGATCTTTACAGAGATAATCAATTATTTAATAAGCACTAATTGACTAAGCTCTATTCCTTCAACCCAATGTTTTACCATTGGTTCTATGTGTACATAATCGCCGGGTGAAAGTGTTTCTTTTGCACCCTTCTCATTCATAAAAACTGCCTTCCCCTCAATACAAATTAATAGCGCAGCAGTCGCCGTAGTGTGTTCTTTTAGTTTTTCGCCTTGTAATATTTGTATGGAAGTAACATTATGTTGTTCACCTCTGAAAAGCACTATTGCAGATACAGCTTTTTCCTGTGTGTGTAGTTCTTTTATGTTCATCGGAATATTAATTGATTGGCTCTTCATTTTGGATTTCTTAAGCATTCGTTGCCTTTATTTTCAGAAAAGCTATACCTAACCATATTACCGATACTGTCATGGCAATAGCGCCGATTAATACCAGGGCTGGAGGCAATCCAAAGTACACTTCGGTTAAAATTCCAATTGGCATCAATAGTCCTGTCAATGCCAACCCGGAAATGAAGTTTACGTTTTTCAACCTGTCTTTGAAATGCAGTAACAAATAACCAATAACGATATTTAGAAATGCAAACAAATTACCATGTACGTGTGCCAGTCTTGTTTCAAAATGCTTGCCAATACTATAAGAGTTTATCCATGCTTCTTTGCCCGGTGCAAAATCTCGAAGGTAAATAAGGAGAAACCCATAAGCCATGAAAAACCCCATAGCCAGGAAGCCCGTTGCTATATTGTATCTGCCACGCATATTGCTTATTTTTTAGCTAACGAATATTCACTAAGTAAGAGTAGGCTTAAATATGAATATAAAATATGATTTTAGTCATGTTTGAGAAAAGGCTTTTCAATATGGTCGGTTGTCACCGCACAATCATAACAACTTGTTTACGAAATTAGTCTCCCGTCATTTATCCCGCCAGCGGCGGGAGGGGGAAAGGGGGAATCTCGTGTATGGGCTGCCATACACTTTACATCCTGCTCACCCCCTAATCTTACAAATCCTGATTCAGGAATAAATTTATTTGTCAATTTTACATCAATTCACTATATTTGTAAATGTAATTAATTAAACTCTTTCCCTCCCCTCCAGGGGAGCCGGAGGGGCAAATTTATAAACCATGAGAACAGAACACCGGCTATTCGCCCACCACTACATCATATCGGGCGACAAAGAAAAAGCATACCGCTTCGTTTATCCCAAAGCATCGGGAGAATCACTGAAAGTAAATGCCCGCCGCCTGCTGCGGCGAAAGGAGATTCGCGAATTTGTAGACCGCGAGCTGACCGCCAACGCACAACAGGTGCTGGCAGCCCGCCTGGCCGAGCAGGAAAGGTGCATTGCAGAAGAATATGCCACCCTCGACCTTGTTCGCAGAAAACTGCGCGCCATCATCTCGGGCGAGCACAAAGTGCGGCGGTATTTCAAATACAAGAACCATATAGAAGTGGTGGAGGAAGACTGCAGCCCCACCGCCATCCTCCGCGCTATAGATGTGGACCTGAAAGTCGTCAAACAATTCTTCGCATTAAAAAACGCCACTGCTCAGGGCGTAGGGGGCAAAACCGCCGGGACAGGCGGCAAGGTTTCTCCCCCTACAGGGGGAACTAAAGGGGGTGGGGAGCCGGAGGGGGCTTACTCGCTTCCCCTGCCTCCCATGCGCGAAGGCCACGCCATACCCATGAGCCTGCAGTTGCAGGAAGTGATGCAGATAGGCGAGGAAGCATTTTTCGACAAGCACTACGGCCCCGACTATATGCCGGCCCTGCGTGCAAAAAATATAAAGGAACGCCCCTGGATGGAGCAGGTATATAAAGAGCGTGGGGAAAGGGTGCTGGAATACATACCCACCGAAGAAGAGTTTCTGGCCATGCGGGGTGTACATGCCTACAACAAAAAACTGGAACAGGCCCGCCGCGAAGAAGCGAAGCGGCTAAGGCAGTCGGGGCAGGGCATACCCGGCAATCCCGATGGCACCGTAGACATCCCCGAAGTCATCCCCTCCACCCGCGACATCGCCCCCATGTCCATCCCCGAACTATTTCCCGAGGATGAAGACATCAGCCAGACAGACAACACAACCTCTCCCCCTGGGGGAGCCGGAGGGGCTTCCTCGCCGCTGAAAATTCTTCCTTTGAACTTAGCGAAGCGGTCTCACGAGCAAAAGCGAGTAACCCAGGAGGTGCCCCACAAACGTGGGGCGGAGGATGTCCACTCGCGCAGGACAGACAACCCACTGTCCCCCGCCGGCGGGGGTGTCCGCCGCGGCGGACGGGGGTGGAACACGCAACACGGGAATCCCCAATCCGCCATCACCACCCACAAAATCATAATAAACACCCCCGAAAACGAGCAAAACGACCTGCCCCGCCGCGGCGTGGGAACCAAAGACGACGACGACCCCGGTTTCCCGCCCGGGCTGCTTGCCAACCCCTTCTTCAAACAACCCGACCCGTCCCTGAAAGGCAAGATCACCCCCATGGCCTTCACTAGGCCAACTACCAGGAAGGAGTACACCCGTCAGGAAATAGAAGAGATGCTCGCAAAAGAATGGGAGAAAGTAATGAACGACCCCAACAGTGCATTTAATGATCCCGACGGTGAGTATTATATACCACCCCAAAACCGTGGCACACACTACACCAACCCCTACACACCCCCACCCCCTGCCGGCGACCAGGCAGAGAATAATGACGGTGCCTGAGGCGGCCGGGCCTGGGAACGAGATAGAAGGAATATACTCGCAAAAATACTGGTCGAAGCTTCCCGCTTCGTCCTAAGATAAAAGCAGCGTCCGCTGCAAGAAACGAAAACGATGCAAAACGAGAACTTTTCAGAACCAAACAACGATAAACATAAAAACCCTTACGCCTTATGCCTTACCACTTACGCCTTATTACAAACGTCCGCCGTTGTTGCGTCACCCGACCAACAACTACACTGGTCGAAGCCTCCCGCTTCGTCCCAAGATAAAAGCAGCGTCCGCTGCAGTAGCATAACATACAAAACATGAGACCAGGCAAAATCCACCTTAAACGATCTGTCCCGCCGCGGCGGGAGAACTTTTCAGAACCAAACAACGCTAAAAAAAACCTTACATCTTATGCCTTATGACTTACTCCTTACGACTTACGTCTTAACCATTATCTTTGCCCTGTTTTTACACACAACAGCATGAACCTGGAATTCAATAAGAACGAAGATGAAATGAAACTGGCGGTCAGCCAGATGAAACAGCGCCACGCGCAGGTAAGCCTGGGCGGGGGCAAAAAAGCCATGGAGAAGAATAAGGAACGGGGCAAGATGTCTCCCCGCGAGCGCATCCAGTATCTTATCGACAAAGGCAGCGTTTTTACTGAAATAGGTTCATTTGCCGGTTGGGATATGTACCCTGAGCACGGAGGCTGCCCCTCTGGCGGCACCGTGGCAGGATTGGGTTATGTAAAAGGCCGCCAGTGCGTGATAGTCGCCAACGACAATACGGTGAAGGCAGGCGCCTGGTTTCCCATCACGGGCAAGAAAAACCTGCGCCTGCAGGAGATAGCCATGGAAAACCGCCTGCCCGTGATATATATAGTGGACAGCGCGGGCGTTTACCTGCCTATGCAAGACGAGATTTTTCCCGATAAAGAACACTTTGGCCGCATCTTCCGCAACAATGCGCAGATGAGCGCTATGGGCATTACACAGGTAGCCGCCGTTATGGGCAGTTGTGTGGCCGGAGGGGCCTATCTGCCCATCATGAGCGATGAAACCCTGATGGTGGAAGGAAACGGTTCTATATTTTTGGCGGGCCCTTACCTGGTTAAGGCCGCCATTGGCGAAGATGCCGATATACAAACACTGGGCGGCGCTAAAACGCATACCGAGATAAGCGGTATAGCCGACTATAAGTTCAAAACCGAGCAGGAATGTCTTGACCAGGTAAAGCGTATTATCGATAAAATAGGGGAACAGCCCCGCGCCGGTTTCGACCGCGCTAAGCCCGAACCGCCTAAAAAAGACCCTAAGGAAATTTACGGCTTTGTATCTGTTGACAACAGTAAGCAATACGATGTAGTGGAAGTGATTGAGCGCCTGGTGGACAATTCTGAGTTCGACCAGTTCAAGAAAGACTACGGCAAAACCATCGTCTGTGGCTACGCACGTATCGATGGCTGGGCTGTGGGCATTGTGGCCAACCAGCGCACCGTAATAAAAAATACCAAAGGAGAGATACAAATAGGCGGCGTGATATATAACGACAGCGCCGACAAAGCAGCACGCTTTATCCAGAACTGCAACCAGAAGAAGATACCCCTGGTTTTTCTGCAGGACGTAACAGGCTTTATGGTAGGCAGCCGCAGCGAACATGCCGGTATTATTAAGGATGGGGCCAAATTGGTAAACGCCGTCAGCAATTCGGTTGTGCCCAAGATCACCATTGTAATAGGTAACTCATACGGGGCGGGCAACTATGCCATGTGCGGCAAGGCTTACGACCCGCGTTTTATATACGCATGGCCCAATGCCAAGATAGCAGTGATGGGTGGCGCGCAGGCAGCCAAGGTATTATTACAGATACAGGTGGCATCGCTGAAGGCCAAAGGCGAAGAGATAACGCCCGAAAAAGAGCAGGAACTGCTGAAGCATATTACAGACAAGTACGATTCACAAACCTCGTCGTACTATGCGGCAGCCAGGTTATGGGTAGACGATATCATCGACCCCATAGATACTCGTCGTGTCATCAGCGAAGGTATAGCCGCCGCCAACCACAATCCTGAAATGAAGGAATTTAAGACTGGGGTGTTCCAGGTTTAGGCAACGTTCCACTCGCCCATCACCTGCTCCAGTTGGGGTAGGTTGCCGGTCAGCTCAGCTATACGGTGCACCACGCCTTCCACCAGCGCATCAGGACAAGATGCACCGGAGGTAACCAGGATGTTCAACGGTCTTTTTGCCGGCAGGTATCCGGTAGTCACTTTCTCTGTATGGCTGTGCAGGTCGAAGTGGGAAATGGTTTGGTCGTCCTGCAGGCAGGTTTCGTTCTTTACAAAGTAGGTGGGGAGCCTTTCTTCGCAAAGCTCCACCAGGTGAGAGGTGTTGCTGCTGTTGTATCCGCCTATAACAATGGCCAGGTCGGCTGGTTGGTCCAGCATACCCTGCACGGCGCTTTGGTTGTCGTTGGTAGCGTAGCATAGTGTGTCCCGTGTATCAGCAAAGCGTTCGGATATATTATCCGGGGTAAGGTGGTAATGGTTGATCATCACCTGTTTCAGGTAGTCGGCGATGCCCTGCGTTTCGCTGGCCAGCATGGTGGTTTGGTTCACTACGCCTATGCGTTGCAGGTCTTTGCTCACATCAAAGCCCTGTGAATGTTGCCATTTAAAGTCGGTGTAAAACTGGTCGGCAGGCAACTCGCCCTTTATATACCTGGCCAGGTGTTCCGCCTGCGCCATGTCTTTCACCACCACGGTTGGGGCGTTCTCTTTGCTGTGCGAGAAGGTGGCCCGGGTTTCCTCGTGGCGGGGTTTGCCATGCACGACGATGGTGTACCCTTCGTTCCCTATCTTCTCGGCGCGGTTCCATACTTTTTCTACAAAGGGGCAGGTGGTTTCGTAATGCGATGGCTCAATGCCTATCTCTTTGAGCTTTTGCTCAATTTCAATGGTAGTGCCAAAGGCGGGTATGATGACGATGTCGTCGCTGGTCAGTTCGTTCCAGTCTATCAGCATCTTGCCTTTGGTATCCATCATAAAGCGCACACCCATGCTCTGCAGGTCGGCATTTACACCGGGGTTGTGTATCATCTCACTCAGCAGGAAGACCCGTTTGCCCTGGTTCTCAGCCACCGCGCGAAAAGCTATTTCTATGGCGTTTTCTACCCCATAGCAAAAACCGAAATGCCGGGCCAGGTAGATGTTTATATCGCCTATGGGCAGCAGGGTAGGGGTAAAGTCTTTTTTTAGCCTGTCTGCTGCCTTGCGCTGCTGCTTGATGGCGGTTACCAGCGGGCTGCGGTAGTGTACGGGAACGTCGAATGATTTCATAACCGGCAGCAAAGTTACGCAATGGCGTGGTGAATGCCTTGGTGCAAGGGGCACAATATGTTAAAGTTATTCCGCCCTATTGAAAGAAAAAAGCCCCATCGTGAGATGAGGCAGGTATTTACAATGCTTTGTATGACTATTTTTTGTATTCTTCGTCTATCCCGCAATAGTGGTAGACGATGGCATAGCGGAGCAGGTAATCCTCCTCAGTCTCATAGTATTTGCAGGCGTCGTCGGCATCTGCTTTGGTGCCCTTTATCGTGTGGTGTGTCATGACGGATTTTACGGTATCCTTAGTATCCTGGGTTACTGTTTTGACATTGCATACGCAGTGGTGCGTTTTATAGCAGGATGACAAAGCCAGCACAGACAAGGCAATAACCGCAGATAAAGTCAGATTTTTGTTCATGAATTGCAATTTATCGTCTAAAAATAGCTTTAGTAATTGAAAAAACCAAGCCACTCTATTGAATACATCCCCAGCCCGCGATATGAGCCCAAATTTTATACGGCAATTCAGGCGATAAACATCATTGGAAATCGCCCGTGTTTATTATCTTTGCACCCTTGCAAAAAAACGGCCTCGTAGTTCAATGGATAGAATAGAAGTTTCCTAAACTTTAGATACAGGTTCGATTCCTGTCGAGGCTACTACCTTTTACACTATTGCAACAGGGAGAAAGTTCCTGTCGAGGCTACCACAATCTCACATAAATAAGGCTTCCAAAATCTCTTGATCTTGAAAGCCTTATTGCATTTTGTGCCGCTATTCTATTATTACAAACCGTCTGCTGAGTCTTTGCCCGTCGATAATTACATTCAGCATATAAGCTCCCGCGGCGTTTGATTTGCTAAGACTGACGGCATGGTTGATCTTACCCTGCTCTGCAGGTACCTGCTGGTGATACACCGTTTGGCCCATCATATTTGTCACTTCCAGGTCAACGTACTTCACTGCGCCCAGGCCTGAAGCAGAAACTGTGAATAAGCCCTCGTTCGGGTTAGGATATAGTTTCAGGGAAACCTCGGCGTCATTTTCCCGGGTGATGCCTGTAGTGATATTCTCACTCATTACGGCTTTATCGCTTACACATTCCAGGCTGCTTGTCATTCTTACGGTAATGCGGTCGTATTTCTGCAGGCCCGTGCCAATGTATATGCTGTTGGTGGCTCCCGGAATGACCGAGTTGTTTTTATACCATTGGAATTGCGGGTTACTACCGCCATTTTGAGGCAACGCTTTGAAGGTATAACTATCGTTGCCGATAGGATACATCGTAACAGCCACCGCAGTGTGCTTTATTGCATCCACATCGAAGCTGAGTTCGTTACTCACTTCGGGGAACACACATCTCGCACTGCTGATGAAACGGCAGGTCACTACATCTTTGTCAGAGAGGGCAGTAGTTATAAACGAACCCTGTGTCTCTCCCGGCAGATCCTGTGCGTTCACCATCCACTGGTAGGCCGGCGTAGTCCCGCCATTTGTGTACCAGGTTCGGAAGGTGACTTTCTGATGAGTACAGATGTTAGTATCGGGCCCGGCGGCAATTACAATACTTGATTTTGTCACCGGTATAATATCCATGGTAATACTGTTGCTGGTTACCACCTTCGGCATCGGGCATTTAAGGCTGCTGGTGAGGATACATTTGACTATGTCACCGTTTTGCAGGCTACTGCTGGTAAATGTGTCAATATTTCCTCCTACAGTTGTTCCGTTTACCTGCCACGCATAGCCTGGGGCCGTTCCGCCATTTGTTGCCTGGCTATAAAAATATACCGGAAGTCCCAGGCATCCTTTATTCCCGGTTGGGGACGATATAGTGATGGCAGGCGTGGAGTATGGGGTCACTTTCATATTGACTACATTACTTGTATCGGTTGGCGGCACAGGGCATACGTACGATGAGGTCATGATGCAAATTACCTTGTCATTGTCAGCTAGAGTGGTGCTGGTATAAGTTCCGGCAGAGCCTACCGTATTACCATTGATTTTCCACACGTAAGACGGGGTTGCACCACCGTTAACAGGCGTGGGTGTAAATGTAACCGAGGTGCCAACGCATATATCCGTATCGCTGGCGGCAATGGTAACCGCAGGTGTTTTTAGCTCATACACGGTTAGCAGCGCAGCGGCAGTAGTAGCATTAGGTGTGCAACTGCCTTGTGCTATACAACGGTATTGGAAACTGTTCATCAAATACAGCGCCTTGGTAATCACCAGTTGTTTGGTCGTCGTGCCATTGTATGTAGCGTTATTAGACAAGTTATTCCATCCCGTCCCATAGTTTACCTGCCATGTATAAGTAAGGCCTGTACCGGTGGCGTCTATAGTAAACGTTACATTATTGGTACTGTCGCATACGGCCTTGTTAACCGGGTTCAACGTAATAGCCGGCCTTGCGTTGACAGCCAGCGTGGACGTATCTGAACTTATGATAGCACAGGTTCCTGTAATTATACAGTGGTATTTATAAGTAATAGCTGTAGTGGGTGCAGTAGGGCCTGTTATCGAGAGTGTATTAGTCGTAGCGCCTCCATATATACCGCCATTGCTCACGTTAGTCCATGTACTACCGTTAAATACCCGCCATTGGTAGCTGATACCTGTTCCCGTAGCTGTTAATGGGAAGCTTGCATTATCGCCGCTACAAATAATTGTCTGCGCGTTAGGCTGCACCGTCACCACAGGATTGGTATTTACTGTCAATGTCGCAGCCGATGATGTTGCTGAAGGGGTACATACACCTGATACCACGCAACGGTATTGATAATTGTTTACCGAAGGCGGAATACCACTAATGTTCAGGCTATTGGTGGTCACACCTGCATATATACCCGCGTTAGGCAAATTACTCCAGCCCGAACCGTTATTTACCTGCCATTGATAACTCAAGCCCGTGCCGGTGGCTGCAACCGTGAAATTGTGCGTCAATCCTTCACATATTGTTTTATCAACCGGGTTTACTGTTATTACAGGAGAGGTTTGTATCGTAAGTGTAACGGCGGCAGATGTTACGGCAGGCGTACATGTGCCCCCAACTATGCACCGGTATTGGTCGTTGTGCACCGACGTGGTTACCCCGGTAAGAGCCAGGTTATTTGTTGTAGCGCCTGTATAGATGCCTGTATTGGTAATGTTAACCCAGCCGCTGCCGTTATTCACCTGCCACTGGTAGCTAAGGCCGGTACCGGTAGCACCCACACTGAATGTTGTGTTGCCGCCTTCGCAGATAGTGCTTGCCGCCGGTTGTGTGGTAATGGCGGGCAGTGCGTTAACTATAAGCGTGGCTGCCCCTGAAGTTGCAGCCGGAGCACATGCCCCGCTTACTATACAACGGTACTGGTGATTGTTCACGGCGGTAGAAGCTGCTGTAAGGCTAAGGCTATTGGTTGTTGCACCTGTATAGATGCCCGTGTTACTGATATTGCTCCAGCCGCTGCCATTATTCACCTGCCATTGATAGTTGAGCGAGGTGCCGGTGGCTGCTATTGTGAACGAGGTATTATTTCCCGAACAGATTGTGCTGCCCGAAGGTTGTGCGGTAATAACGGGCGACACGTGAATGGTCAGTGTAGCGGAAGAGGATACTATGCCAGGCACACAGGTTCCATTTATCGAACATCGGTATTGATACCCGTTCACCGCTGCAGTGGCTGCAGTAAGTGTGAGCGTACTTGTTGTGGCGCCTGTATAGATGCCTGTATTAGTAATATTGCTCCATGTACTGCCGTTATACACTTCCCATTGGTAGGACAACCCTGTACCGGCTGCGCTTATACTGAAACTTGTATTCAATCCTTCGCATATTGTACTGTTCAGCGGCTGCAGGGTTAAAGCCGGTGCTGTATTAATCGTAAGCGTAGCAACAGTAGAAGTAGCGGCGGGTGAGCATGTTCCGCTGATGCTGCAACGGTACTGATAGCCATTCACTGACGATGTTGCCGCAGTAAGCACAAGCGTATCTGTCGTAGCTCCGCTATATATACCTGCATTGGTTATGTTAGTCCAGGTACTGCCATTATATACCTGCCACTGGTAAATTAAGCCCGTGCCGGTTGCTGATATGCTGAACATAGTATTGTTGCCGGCGCAGATAGTACTGTTTACCGGCTGGCCTGTTATTACAGGTGCGGTATTTACAGTAAGTGTCGCACCGGATGAAATGACGCCCGGTACACATGTTCCGCCTGTTACGCAACGGTATTGGTAACTGCTCAACGACGCGGTGGCTGCTGTAATGCTTAACGTATTTGATGTGACGCCGGAATAGCTACCCGTATTAGAAAGATCAACCCAGCCATTGCCATCGTTCATCTGCCATTGATAAATGATACCGGCCCCTGTAGCGGTAATGTTGAATGAGGTATTTGCACCTTCGCAGATGGTGCGGTTCACCGGTTGCTGGTTTATTGCCGGCGCTGTATTGACAGTTATCGTAGCCGCTGAAGATGTTACCACGGGCGAACAGATCCCACTTACCTGGCAACGGTACTGAAATGTATTAACTGCAGTGGTCGTACCTGTTAATAGCAGCGTATCCGACGTCGCCCCGCTATAGATGCTGGTATTGGCCAGGTTGGTCCACCCGCTGCCGTCGTTTACCTGCCATTGATAGTTGAGCGAAGTACCCGCAGCAGAGACAATGAATGCTATGGTGTTGCCGGAGCATATAGTGTTGCCGGACGGTTGGGTGACGATGACAGGCGCCGTATTAACGGTCAACGTTGCGGCAGTGGAAACAACCCCCGGCACACAAGTGCCACCAACTATACAACGATACTGATTATTGTTTGCCGAAGCAGGCGGCGCCGTAATCAGCAAGGTATTGGATGTGGCACCGCTATATATACCAGCATTGCTTACATTGGCCCATCCGCTGCCGTCATTTACTTCCCACTGATAAGTTATGCCTGCTCCCGAAGCTGTTATGCCGAATGATGTGTTCACTCCTTCGCAAACCGTGCTGTTGGATGGCTGAGAGGTAATGGCAGGGGCCACATTAATAGTAAGTGTAGCGGCATTTGTATTAGTAGGCGCTGTGCACGAACTGCTTACTACGCAACGGTACTGGTATGTATTTACGGCGGTAGTAGCGGCGGTCAGTTGCAAAGTAGCGGTTGTAACATCCGAATAGATACCTGTGTTGCTTAAGTTAGCCCATCCGCTGCCATCATTTACCTGCCACTGGTATGTCAAACCGGCGCCGGTAGCTACTACGCTGAAGGATGTATTATTGCCCGCGCAGGCGGCGGCGTTGGCAGGATGTGTATTAATAGTCAGCAATGAATTAATAGAAATGCTGGCGGCATTGCTGGTGACTGATGGTGCGCAGGTGCCGCTTATTACACAGCGGTACTGATAATTGTTCACCGCTGACGTGGCACCCGTCAGCACCAGGTTGTTTGTGGTGGCGCCAGAATAAATGCCTGTATTGGAAAGATTGGCCCATCCACTGCCGTCGTTTGCCTGCCATTGATACGTAAGCCCCGCCCCGGTAGCTGCAACACTGAAAGAAGTATTACTGCCGTCGCAGGCCGATGTGCTCAACGGGTATGCTGTAATAACAGGGGATGTATTAATGGTAATAACAGCCGGGTTGCTTGTGTCGGACAATGCGCAGGCGCTGGTAGTGATACAGCGATACTGATATGCATTAATCGCGGTTGTTGCCCCGGTCAATGAGAGCGTGTTGGTTGTTGCACCGTTATATATACCGACATTGGAAAGATCAGTCCAACCCGCACCGTTATTTTCCTGCCATTGGTAAGTGAGTCCATTGCCTGTTGCCGTAATGCTGAACGATGTATTGTCGCCGCTGCATATGGTACTGTTGGCGGGATTAATTGTAACAGCAGGTGCAGGATATATGGTCAGTGTAGCTGCATTGGTATTAGCAGGAGCCGTACAGGTGCTGCTGATAACGCAACGGTACTGGTAACTATTTTGGATATTGGTAACCGCAGTTAATGTTAAAGAAGCTGTAGTGACATCGCTGTAAATGCCTGTATTAGACAGGTTACTCCATCCGCTGCCGTCATTTACCTGCCACTGGTAGGTTAACCCGGCACCGCTTGCAGCTACTGTGAAGGTTGTATTGTCCCCCACACAGATTGTGGTATTGGCAGGGTGCGTATTGATAGTAAGCAGTGAACTGATAGAAAGCGCAGCCGCATTGCTGGTTACCGATGGGCTACACGTACCACTCACCACGCAGCGATATTGGTATCCATCTATGCCGGAGGTTACTCCGGTCAGTGCCAGGACATTAGTTGTAACACCGGAATAAATCCCGGTATTGGAAAGATTGCTCCACCCACTACCGCCATTTGCCTGCCATTGATAGGTAAGACCGGCACCTGTAGCCGTCACGCTAAAAGAGGTATTACTGCCGTCGCAGGCCGATGTATTGACCGGATGTAATGAAATCCCCGGTACAGCATTGAATGTAATTGTGGCCGCATTGCTGGTGGCAGTGGGTGCGCATGTACCGCTTACCACACAACGATATTGGTATCCGCTGATGACCGTGGTGGCTGCGGTCAAGCTCAGGGTGTTCGTCGTAGCGCCAGAGTAGATTCCGGTATTGCTGAGGCTAGCCCACCCGCTACCGTCATTAACCTCCCATTGGTAGGTCAGCCCCGTGCCGCTTGCTGTTACGACAAAAGACGCATTATTACCCGCACAGATAGTGCTGTCGGATGGATGAACTGATATAGCGGGAGCCGGGTTAATAGTTAGCGTAGCTGCATTGCTGTTGGCAGATGGCGTACATGCTCCGCTCACCATGCAACGGTATTGATATGCGTCCTGCGTAGCGGTAGTGCCTGCCAGGCTCAGTGTCGCAGTTGTAACATCTGAATAAATACCGGTATTGGAGAGATTACTCCAACCTGAACCGTCATTTACCTGCCACTGATATGTAAGCGCAGTGCCGGAAGCGGTGATGCTGAAACTGGTATTACCACCGGAACAAATAGTACTGTTCGACGGTTGAGCAGTGATGACAGGCGCAGTATTCACCGTTAATGTAGCTGCGTTAGATGCAGCATTGGGTGTAGTAAGGCCTGTTACTTCGCAACGGTACTGGTATGTGTTGACAGCAGAAGTTGCGCCTGTCAGAGTGAGGGTGCTTGTAGTAGCCCCGGTGTATATTCCAGTGTTAGTAACATTGCTCCAACTGCTGCCGTTATGCACCTGCCATTGGTAGGATACAGCATTGCTGGCAGTAACGGAGAATGTAGCATTACTACCGGAACAGGTGGTGCTATCATAAGGCTGGGCTGTAATAGCCGGCGCGCTGTTTACGGTTAGTGTAGCGGCGGTGCTCGTATCAGAAGGGGTACATGTGCCATTCACTATGCAACGGTACTGGTAGGTAGTATATGTTGCGGATACCGTAGTTAGGTTAAGCGTATTGGTGGTAGCCCCGGAATAGATACCGGTATTGCCCAGGTTGGCCCATCCGCTGCCGTCATTTACCTGCCATTGGTAAATGAGCGTAGTACCTGTGGCAGTAATCCCGAATGAAGTATTGCTGCCGGCGCCTATCGTGCTGTTGGCAGGATGAAGAGTTATGGCAGGCAAAGAGTTAACTGTGACGGTAGCGGTATTACTCGTTGCCGACGGTGAACAGGCCCCGCTTACTACACAACGATATTGGTAACCATTTACTGTTGTAGTGGCGTTCGTCAGCGTTAGTGTGTTGGTAGTGGCACCTGTATAAATACCTGTATTAGAGACATTGCTCCAACTACTGCCGTTGTACACTTCCCACTGATAAGTGAGCGAGGAGCCTGTGGCGGTTACAGAGAAAGTTGTATTGCTGCCGGAACAGATAGTGCTATCTGAAGGTTGTGCTGTAATTGCCGGGGCAGAATTAACGGTCAATGTTGCGGCGTTGCTGGTGGCAGCAGGTGTACATGCCTCGCTCGCCACGCAGCGGTACTGGTATGTATTTACAATACTTGTAGCCCCGGTTAACGTAAGCGTGTTGGTAGTAGCTCCGGTATAGATACCTGTATTGGTAACATTAGTCCAACTGCTACCGTTATATACTTCCCATTGATAAGTGAGCGAAGTGCCTGTGGCAGTTACAGTGAAAGTCGTGTTGCTGCCGGAACAGATAGTACTGTTGGCAGGTTGCGCTGTAATGGCAGGAGCTGCATTTACAGTTAACGTAGCCGCATTGGATATGGCATTGGGTGAGGTAAGACCAGTCACTTCGCAACGGTATTGATAGCTGTTTACTGCGGTAGTAGCACCGGTCAGGGTGAGGGTGCTTGTTGTGGCCCCGGTATATATCCCTGTATTAGTAAGATTGGTCCAACTGCTGCCATTATACACTTGCCATTGGTAGGATACGGCATTGCTGGCAGTCACGCTGAACGTAGTATTGCCACCGGAACAAATAGTGCTGTCAGACGGCTGGGCAGTAATGGCCGGAGCCGAATTGACGATTAACGTAGCGGCGTTGCTGGTAGCTGCAGGCGTACATGCGCCGCTCACTACACAACGGTATTGGTAAGTAGTATAGGCAGCAGAAACGCTTGTTAAAGTAAGGGTATTGGTGGTAGCACCGGTGTAAATGCCGGTATTAGTAACATTGGACCAACTGCTGCCATTGTGTACTTCCCATTGATAGGTGAGCGAAGCGCCCGTGGCAGTTACACTAAACGAAGTATTGCTGCCTGCGCCTATGGTGCTGTTAGAAGGATGTACAGAAACGACAGGCGCGCTGTTAACGGCTAAGGTTGCGGCGTTGCTGGTTGCAGATGGGCTGCATGCGCCACTCACCACGCAGCGGTACTGGTATGTATTTACAGCACTTGTAGCACCGGTTAAAGTTAATGTGTTGGTAGTTGCCCCGGTATAAATGCCAGTATTGGTGACATTGGTCCAACTGCTACCGTTATGCACCTCCCACTGGTAGGCGAGTGTGGAGCCTGTGGCGGTTACAGAGAAAGTTGTGTTGCTGCCGGAACAAATAGTGCTGTTGGACGGCTGTGCTGAAATAGCCGGTGCGGAATTAATGGTCAATGTAGCGGCGTTACTTGTTGCAGTTGGTGTACATGCGCCACTCACCACACAGCGATATTGGTATGTATTTACAGCACTTGTAGCACCTGTTAAAGTAAGCGTATTGGTAGTTGCCCCGGTATAAATGCCTGTATTGGTAACATTGGCCCAACTGCTGCCGTTGTGCACCTCCCACTGGTAGGTGGGTGAAGTGCCCGTGGCGGTTACAGAGAAGGTTGTGTTGCTGCCGGAACAGATAGTGCTGTTGGAAGGCTGTGCTGTAATAGCCAGCGCTGAATTAACGGTCAATGTTGCCGCATTGCTGGTAGCAGCAGGCGTACATGTCCCGCTCACCACGCAGCGGTACTGGTATGTATTTACAGCACTGGTAGCGCCGGTTAAAGTAAGCGTATTGGTAGTTGCCCCGGTATAAATGCCTGTATTGGTGACATTGGCCCAACTGCTGCCGTTGTGCACCTCCCACTGGTAGGTGGGTGAAGTGCCCGTGGCGGTTACAGAGAAAGTAGTGTTGCTGCCGGAACAGATAGTACTATTGGAAGGCTGTGCTGTAATAGCCGGCGCAGTGTTCACCGTCAGGGTTGCAGCATTGCTGGTAGCGGCCGGACTTATTGAACCCGTTACCACACACCTGTACTGGTAAGAATTAACAGCCGACGTGGCGCCTGTCAGTGTTAGTGTAGCCGTGGTGGCACCTGAATAAATGCCTGTATTGGTGACATTGGTCCAACTGCTGCCATTATGCACCTCCCATTGGTAGCTGAGGCTCGTGCCCGAAGCGGTAACAGTGAATGTTGTATTGCTCCCTGAACAGATAGAGGCATTAGAAGGATGTGCGGATATTGACGGGGCCGTTCCTGTAATGGTCAGCGTCCCATCGTTTGAAGTATCTGGTGTACAACCATTGCTATTTGAGGCAATACACCGGTATAAATAACCATTCACAGTTGTGGTAGCCCCGGTCAATGTTAATGTAGCGGTGGTGGCGCCTGAATAAATACCTGTATTGGTAACATTGCTCCAGGCGCTGCCATTATATACCTGCCATTGATAAGAAGTTGTATTGGTAGCGGTGATGCTGAATGAGGTATTGCCGCCTGAAGTGATGCTGCTATTAGAGGGGTGCACTGTAACTGCCGGTAAGGGGTTTACCGTTAAGGTTGCACCGGTTCGAACTGAGCTGGTACAGCCGCTGATTTCGTAATATATGGCGCCGCTGAACAGGCGGTAGTAATATGTTGAGCCAAAAGGATAGGTTTTGCCTACGCCGCCTGTTATGGTCAGGGCACTATTACTCGCGATAGTAATGCCTGCGGAGCCGCTGGTAGTATAATTGGTGCCACCAACGCTGTTGCTATTAGTAATATAAAAACCATAGGTTTGGCCGGCGGCTAATGGAACTGACAGGCTAATACCCAAAGGTGTTGCAACATTTGAACCGTTGGATGTAAGGCTGGAATTCGTTCCAAGCAGTGTCCAGGCACCCGAGTTTGTCTCCGAGCCTACATGCGTTCCCACCTTATAATAAATTTCGTAAGCAGCGGTACCCGTATAAATGTTCACATCAAAACCAGTCACTGTAATGTTCGTAGAGGGCGTAACGTCAAACATCACACCTCTTGAACCATTGTTGGTTGAATAGGAGCCGGCCAGGTTACCGTTTACAGCAGTTGTAGCAGCAGCATAGTATGTCTTTGTAGTTGTTGGGGATGCTATTGTCAGTGTATCACCGGCATGCAAAAGTGTTCCTCCCGATGAAGAATCGTACCATTCTAAGGTAGCGCCTGACGAGGCGGTTGCCCGTACTTTGCCCGTTGTGCCGGCACATACCGTTGCGCCGGTTGTGGAAGTGACGGTAGGCGATGCATTCACCCCTAGCCTGGCTGCTGCGGACGTGTCATAAATTCCATTGCCATCGCTGGCTATGCAACGGTACTGATAATTATTAATGGAAGTAGTTGCGCCGGTAATGGTTAACGTATCATCGGTAGCGCCACTGTAAACACCACCATTGCTCAGGTTGCTCCAACTGCTACCATTGTGGACCTGCCATTGGTAAGAAGTAGTATTGATGGCTGTTATTATAAACTGCTTGTTAGTACCGGCACATATTGTGTCTCCAACAGGGTCGGACGTAACAGAGGGGGGCTGGCCTACAAAATTGTCAAACCAGCGCCAGTTGCCCAAAGATCTTCCTGAAATTGTAATATATTGACCGTTGTTTGGTGCTACAAAAGTAACGGTATGCTGGGTCCAGGCACCGCTTGTTGGTGGAGGATCACAAGTGTATATAAGTGTACCAAAACTATTACTGGTTGTGGATAATCCGATGTAAAATGTATCAACCCCGGTGGTGTAATATATAGGTTTACATGTATAAAAGATGAAGGAATAGGTATCCCCAACCTGTAATGGCTGTGCTAGTTTTAAGGAGAGGTTGTCATGTTGCCCAGTCATGCCAACACAATATGAACCACTGTAAATAATACCATAGGTTGTACTGGTATGCACTATGTCTAATTCCGCTGCCAAACCGAAGCCTGTCTGATCTGACATATAATTGTTGTAGCTTGAATTATTGAGGTTATACCTGTTGGTGCCGCCGGCGGTGTTTGTCTCGAAGCCGCCATTCAGAAAAGCCTGGGCTTTGGCTGAACCGGAGAATGCCAATAACAGGATAAGACAGTTGATAAATTTCATGTTTTGTTTTTTAGCAGTACAATGGTCTTGGTGTATGTCTATTTTTTGCCGTTCGTCACGTGTTTTATCTTCTCTTCTACTACATGTATCTTTTTGTCATACAGGTACCAGATGGTTGAAATAGTGAGCAGGCTGATAATTAGTATCAGCAGCAGCGCTCTTAGTTCATATTTGAACTTTGTGAATAAGCCGGAAAAAACAGACATGGCGCAAAGATGCCACCAGCGTGGGCTAGGAAACAAAAATTGGGCGTAGCAATACTGTTGCAGGGGCGTTGCAAAATCGTAGCAACGCATATGTGTGTTGCAAATCATCCTGTTACAATACAGAATTTTTTATATAGCGTCTACGAAATCAGCGATATTGCTATCGTCGGGAAGGTTGAATTTTTTGCGCAGGCGGTATTTGTTGCTTCGTATAGAATCCGGCTGCACGCCCAAAATGCCGGCCATCTCTTTATTGTTGAGTTTCAGTTTGCTCAGTACGATAAACCGGGTATCGGCAGGACTTAGCCCCGGCATTTTATCTTTGAGTCGCAGCAGGAAGCCTTTATGTACCTGCTCAAAAAGAGTCTTAAACTCGTCCCATTCTTCATCTGTTAATATTGTAGAGGCATGTAACTGCTGCAGGGCTTCATTATTTACCTGCTCTTGCTGCGACGCGGTAAGTGTTGTTCGCAGTTTTTCAATTTCCAATGTAGATTTTTCGATGATGGCATTTTTCTCCTGCAACCTCCTGGTGTAACTCTCCAACTGCGCGGTGGCATTCAGCAGTTCCTGCCTGGCCATTTCCTGGCTGGCTACAAGCGCGTTTTGCCTGATCTTATGCCTGAGTTTTTGCCTGTTGATGGTCAATACGGCTATAATGCCCAGTAAGGCAATACCGCCAATTAAGCCGTTTCGGGTAAATTCCATGAGCCGTTTTTCAGCATGCAGGATCTCCAGTTCGGCTTCATGCTTTTCAAGCTCTTTTTTGTGCTCTACCTTGGCCAATAAGTAAATATTATCCCTTTTTGAAAGACTGTCTTTATATTTTGCGGCAGAATCCTGGTATGCATAAGCTTTGCTCAGATCACCTTTTTTATAATAGTATTTTGACAATACCGGGTACAGCATACTGCGGACCTTTATTTTGTCCCGTGTGGCATCAATATATTGGTTTACCAGTCTTATACCTTCAGCAACAGCGTCTATGCTGTCCATTTCCAGGTGTATATCCGCCAGTATCAGTTGAGAGTTCAGGGCATTGTCATATGCTCTCGGCCCATGTTTCAGGCAGGCGGTTACGTCATCCTTTAAAAGGGGGATTGCCTGGTCATACTTACCTTGTTGATAATAACATATACCGATATTTCCTTTTGCGATATTTTCCCATACCTCGCTCCCGCCTTGTGCGGCTAACTGCCGGGTTTGTTCAAAATAGGTGATGGCTGTATCGTATTGGCCGTAATACCGGTATATCAGGCCAAGGGTGTTTTTATTGTTATAGTTGGTTATTTGTATCCTGCTATCCGGCAGCGTATCACTTTCCAGCAGTATCTCTTTTGCCTTTTCGTGGTCGCCTATAGAGTAGTACCTGGTACCGATATTGGCAAGCACATTCTTTTTATGGGGAAAGTTACCGGAGTTAAACTCTTTCACCATATTATATGAGTTGATATAGTTTTCAAATGCCTTAGTATAACTGAATTTCTTACTGAAATAGTTATTGCCAAGGTCGAACATGATAAGCGCGGCATATTCGGGATATTTTTTTTTGTCCAACCCCGCCAGCAATTTTTCCATCATAGCAATCGTTTCATCCGCGTTGGTAAGGTCATGCTTGTTCCTGTATTCGGAGCGGCCCATAATTATTTCAAGCTGTACGCCATAATCACCCATTTTTTTAGCCTTTTCTTCCAGTTTACCCATGCGCTTTTCAAAGTCGGCATATCCGAGCTGTTCCAGCTCTTTCATCACTATGGTATCAAATAGTTTTGCTCTTTCAGCGTAACCCTTGTCAAACACCACCTCGTACTTCGACTGTGGGTATGCCTTGAAAGAGAGTAGTGAACAATAGAAAAGTATATATATGAAGTTGTATCCCTTATTCATCAGGGATTAAAAATAGTAAGAATTATGATGGAATAATTACAAGCGAATGTTATTGCTAAGACCGTATCATAGCCCGCAACCTGTCATAGTCAATTTTTGTACGGTGCCTCTTGTCAAGGGGAATTTTTTGTACGTATTTTATTGCTGCATCCGGCAGTTGGACGAAGGCAAGGGCGTTTTGAAGAATATCATCTTTTATTTTCGCAGGAGATTGCACAATTAGCAGCGGGTTTCCATCGTGCATTAACAATGCCGCCCGTGTTGCGCCCGTCATCCCGCAAAACATATACCCGGTGATAACAGGATAATAAGTGACACCATTGTAATTTATGATTTCGCTGCATGGGCCCAGGAAGTATAGTAGGCCATCTTTCATCATGCCGGCATCGCCTGTCCTGTGCCATATTTCATTTTTTACCCTGAGCTTATAACGCCTCTCGGCTTCGGGGTTGTTGATGTATCCCTTCAATACGTGTGGTCCTGCAACAATGATTTCCCCGTCCTTACCTTCCGGCAAAGCCAACTCTTCAATCGGTGCTTGAGGTGGGAACTCAATGATACCCTCACGGTAGGGTATCACACTACACTTAACAGGTCTGCCAACAGGAAGGCCATAACTTTTCAAAGTTTCGGGAGTAACGGCGGCCAGGCTCTCTGCTGCAATATGACATACCGGCTCGGCTTCGGTACTGCCGTACACCACGGTTACTTCGGCCCCGGGAAAAGCATGTAACAATGTTTCTGCATCAGCAGGAAATACAGCTCCGCCACCGGTAAGGATATGTGCCATGCTTAGCTTAACACTGTTATCAATTTGTAAACATACTGAAGGGGAAGAAATGATTTCTTCCACCATGTTGTCGTGCAGGTAACCAACCAGGTTTTTATATGTATCCTTCTTCCCGGCAGAAAACCTGGCAGGGGGCAAGACTGTCGTTTTGCCAAGCCCCAGGTTGGCCAGCACTACCACCGGCAATGATACGAACGACACCAGTTCGCGGTCCAACAAGGGGCGAAGGGCATGATATTGTGCATACAAAAACCCATGTGTGCGGTTAGCTGCTTTGGGCGTACCGGTAGTACCCGTGGTAAATGTAACCAGGGCTGTTTCATCATCATGGGCATCATACGGCCGGGTTTGCGGGGCGTCCCGGTATTTGGCACCAGCATATAATTTCAGTCGTATCTTCCTAAGAGGTTGAGCAAAATAAGAAAGTAACAAAAGCTTTCTTCCCGCAATTACAGAGGTACAGGGTACGGTCTCCAGGCATTTTTTCAACCTTGAAAAGCTCACCCATTCGTCCAGGAACACGGGGCATGCCCCTATATAAAATAATGCGAGAACGATTCTGTACAGGTCGCTACTCATGGGTACGAATACCAGCACCTTGTTTCCCGGCATTATGCCTTTTTGAATGTAAAGGCCTGCCGTATGCTGCATGTCGTTCAATAATTCTCCAAATGTTATAGCGGTGCCTTCGTGAATGAAGGCGACGCGTTCCGGGTATGCCTGCGCAGTTTGTAAGAATAGATTTATAATATTTCCTGTGGGCATATCAGGCGTATTTAATGAACAGCCCATATTCCCGCAGGGGACTGGCACCATAAAAATGAGACCTCAGGTATGATCTATTGTCTTCGTGCATGAAAGCGTGAATGACCTGGTTAAATCCCGTAAGCGATGCATTTTTGTACAAGGTACGTACCATAGTATCTACAAGTCCCCTCGCTTTGTGTGCAGGGTGCCTGGCCATTGTTTTTATTATGAGCTGTTTTGCATGTGGATAGGCGAATAAAAAAGCTATGATTTGACTGTCCTGTTCAGCTACCAGGAAAAAGTCCTTGTGTATCCTGCCGTATAAAGGCAGGTATTTTTCAAGAAAATCATCTTCGGTGATATCAGAGTACAGGGCATTATCCCTGAATGCTGCGATACATAAGGGGTATAACTTTCTTATTTCCGTAACATAGTTGTTTATATCAACAGTCCGGATGATTACGCCACCGTCCTTTAGCTGCGCTTGTATATCTCCCGAAGGAAACATAAGGCCATTGGTATCAGAAATCATGGTAAAATACCTATGGGCAATTTCGAGGCCGGCAGTTTGTAACAGATCTTTATAATAGAGAGGCTGCACCAGGTCGCCATAAAACATGGAATGTTCTCCGGAAAGCGGAAGCCGGTAATCTTCCCAGGTGCTGCCGTTGACCGGGCCAATTATAACATCTATACCTGCTGCGCGCGCATATTCTGAAACAAAATCCATCAATGCAGCGCATACTTCATGGTCGTTAATAGTTTCAAAATTGCCAAAAAACAAGACAGGCTTATCATTATGTCGTAACGCTTCATTTTTATAGATGCACAATCTTCCTGATGGTATGTCTTCTATATAGGCAATTACGCATTCGGCCAGGTACTTATAGTTGATTGTCTCCTCCGGTACAGGCTGCATCTCGTACACACGTTTGCGTATTTCAACAAAATGGTTGAAAGCTTCCCCGCCGGGTTTACAGGTTGTTATGTGAATATGCGGGTTCACAAGACAAGATTCTCGAGAAATATGAGACATAACATGGCTACTAACGGAATGGTAAAATTATCCCATCCTCCCTTGCTCCATTTTTCCGCCAAAGCGGTAGCTACAGCTATAGTAGATGCGGCAGTGAATACGAATGTAGCACTAACGGAAGATATATTATAAACCACCAGCAGCGCGGAAGAAACGATTGCCGCCGTGACAAAGAATGCTGCTGTGCCGTACCAGGTTTTGCCTGCAGGCAAATTCTTTTTGTTTTGCATACCGGAACCGGTGAGCGCAGCTACAGGGTCGCATATAGCCAGTAATAACATAGGCAAATAAAAATAGAGGTGGTTATTGAATATTGTTGTTCTTCCTTCCTGGTATTTATAAAAGAAGAACACTAATATAACGATTACAGGGTAAAGCAGGCTGCCCTCAGACTTTCTTTCAATCCCATTGATGGACTGCAGCAAGCGAAACCTGCGGCTCAGCACCAGCAACACGAAAAAGGCCCCGCAAATCACAACCACCTGCCATACGAAATCCAGGTACAATGGGAACAGTAACGTAAGAATACCTGTTCCGATATGGACTATCTTACGTGTATACTCCGCTTTTAGTCTGAATACATGCAGCATGAACTCCGCAATGGCGAACAAAGCCAGGAATGCGGCGGATAGCTTAAACAATACCAGGTATTCGGGCTTCATAGTTTTTGCTCAATGATAAACCTGCTGTAAAAAAAACCTTTATCAATATTAGTCAAATCCTTGCTTATCGCATCTGCTGTATATTGCCCGGGGCATGACTCTGAAAAAGAACGTGCGGCCATCAGGTTCCAGTATGCTAACCGTGCCCCTGTCGGGATACGCCCCGCCCATTCAGCAGCTAAACCCATAAACTCTTCCGCTGAAATATATTCAAAGATATTGGACAAACAGTATGCCCCATAAGTTCGCTTACTGATGGCCTGTTCTGCCGATATGTTTTCCAGGCTTAACTTATGTATGTTGTTTCTTATCGTTTCGTAATTCTCAGGTCTTAGATAGTGGGGTAGGTGGTTGCCAAAACTGCCCGTAAATATCATGTGCAGGAAATAATTCTCCTGGCACCTGTCTGACTGAAGGTGCCGCTCCGCCTTTTGTTGTATGTATTTCCCTACGGGGATGTGAATATGTTCCAGGAATTTAGGATCTCTGCCCAACCTCCCCAGCACATATTTGCCGAAGAAAACACGCATAAGCAACCTGAAACGGAATGTGTTCCAGGTATGGTTGTAAAATACTGCCTGTTCCCCCGGTGCCTTGGGTGCTATCAATTGTTTTATTGTCTGCCGCGAGTGAACAAGCGGCAGCATATATCTCCTGAACTTGTAGAAGTAGCGCTCAAATTTGCCATTGTATATGATGCCGGCTTCTACTATGTGCCTATTTTCATTCCAGTAGTTTCTGGTGCCGGGGGTAAGAAAAGGCGACAACTTACGGTAAAGTTGCAACCTTAGTTCCGTGTCAGTTCCTGTTACGCCTAATAGTTGTAAAAGTTCCGGGTAGGCCAACCTGTCGAAAGCGACCTGTTTCAGTTCTGTGAGGTATAATTGAACTTCGCTCATATCGATGCCGTGTACCCCGGCGGGGTTCGTAGTCAACAAGGACAATGCAATATCTCCCGCGGAAGCAACACATAACACCTGCACGCCCGCCCGGATAGCAAGGCCAGTCAACAGAATATCAGCATCCTCCCAGCAGTTGGCATAACGGATGATGCTGAAGTCCACCGTTTTTTCAAGACCACTCATATGCCGGTAGCCCTGTTTAATATTTTAACAATACCTGTACTGCCGTCCATAATTATTTCATCGCCGTGGTTTAATTGTTCCATCAAGCCTGTAATACCTACGATGCAGGGAATGTTCATCTCCCGTGAAACTATAGCTGCATGGCTCAACAAACTTCCACGTTCAGTAAGTATGCCTTTTGATGAGGGGAACATCACTACGTAACCGGGATCTGTAGCATAGGTTACCAGTATTTCATTGTTGGGGAATGCATCCCCAATAGTATTTATCTTACACACTTTACCCCGCACTATACCGGGGCTACAGGCTATTCCTCTTAATTCGCTTACAGGTCCTTTATCAGTGGTCGTCATAGCAGGCAGCAGTACTTTCTTCTGTTTCCCGAGAGTCTCTAACCGTTCCGGCAAAGGCAATTCCCCGAATAATGTGTAATCCTCTTTTCGCTTTGCAACAACAGCCTTTATATCCCCATTGTATTGGCTACCGGCAATCTGTTCCACTTCATCCAGCCGCAGGAAAAAGACGTCCCTTGTATCTGCTATTAATCCGCTATCCTGCATTTTTTTACCCATAGCGCACATCATATGCCTGACAACGCCAAAACCTTTTGTCCTGTAGTATCGCAGATTTTCCCTGTTTGAGACGAGGTATCTTGCATTAGCCAGTACATGCCTGAATATCTTACGCTTTAAGAATTTTCCCTGTAATACTTCATGGGCAGTTTTCTCAGCCTCGCCACGTGCGTCACCAGTTGAAACGGTGGTGTCGCCTGTAGGCCGACCTGTATAGGCTTGTAATACAGCCATCAGCAATTCGGGTTGCTGGTTGTAGGTAACCGTTTCCAGTTTTAGTTCGCCTGCGCAACGCTCACCCCAGTCAGCAAGGTATGCCCAGACCAGCTCCAGTTCCTGTTTATACTTGCCGCTATTCAACAAAGCCCATACCTCGCCCGGCGTGCCGGTTTGCAAAACGTTCCTGAATTCTGGTTGCTGTTGCAGCGCCGCCAAAAGGAGGGGAATCCTTCTCACGGGTTCGGTAGTGATGATATCCCTGGATGATGCCAGCAACCTGTTGTGTATATCAGTATGCCCGGCAAAGTACAGGGTGCACAACTTCTGCAATAAACCAAAGTATATCATGGCGAAAAAATCGTTGATAAGCGGGGCCTTCCAATTTGACACCATCATTTGCTCAAAGCTTCGATAATCGGAAAATATACCGGAGAGTGTGTATGACGAATAATCTTTACCTGCATATTGCCTGTGCACAGCATCGAAATCACGGATGAAATCAGTTTTCTGCTTCCGCACGGTAAGCAGGTTTCCCAGGATGCTCTTCGCAGCGCCCACTATATCCAGGTAGTCTTTTATACCTTTTTCTTTCCCATCCGTTGGCACTACTACATCGGCTTTCTCTTTTACGCCCATCATGCGCTCCATAAACTCTGCATTGAGTTTATAACCCGGCAGCAGCGACAGTGCAGCATACCAGCTATTCAGGTTATAATATACTCTCCCGTTCAGCAGGCCGAGCATATTGTCATATACGCTCTCATGCGTATTAACTTTTGCTGAACTTACGCCCAGTACCAGGGATAACTGTTTATAGACTGCCGCATACATTTTTTCAATAAAGGTGAAAGTAAGTGGCAGCGTTAGACCAGGATAACTTTCTATGATATTGCTGTTATCCCATATTATTCTTTCGCCGCTTTTCCCGATAGTAGTAACGGGCCTGGACTGCAGTAGAAAAAATCTTTCCCCGGCAAATGCGAATTCAATATCCTGGGGATGCCCGTATAATGCAGCCAGCGATTCCATAGTTTCAGCTACCTGCTGCAATTGTAATATGCTGAGTACAGGAGCGCTTTCTCGCTGATGCCGCACGGAAATAGTACCGCCTTTTATTATATACTCATCCGAATTTTTCCGGCCGCTTACCAGCTCTTCACCAAGGCCGTTCACCGCATTGACTACGATTTCATTTTCACCGGTCAAGGGGTTAATGCCAAACGCCACACCTGCCGCTCCGGCATCTGCCATTTCCTGGATGATTACCGCCATACCGGGTTTTTCCACCCCGGCATGTTGTTTATACGCTGTTGAAATATTATCGGCCGATTGCCATACGTCGGCGACTGCGCCGGCAAGATTTTCTGCGGTAACATTCAGAACAGTTTTGAACTGCCCGGCAAAAGAATGATGGCTGCTGTCCTCAGCTACCGCTGATGAGCGCACGGCGAGGGTCGTGCTGTTTCCGAAATACCGTAACAATTCAGACTCTATACCCTGGGTCTTTTTTACCACATCATCTGCCGTCGTTGTATCTACGAAGAAGCTTACGGGTAAAATCACAAAGGCAGGGACGGGATATCCCTGCTGCTTTAACAGAAGGAGGTTCATCCCTTTGCCACCGGCTTCATGCACGCCGGGCAATGTATCATATGTGCCTGGTATTATCAAATGTTATCGTTTACCAATCTCAACAGCAGCGGTATGCCACCTAAAAGCAGGTACATCGCCAATGTCCATAACAATGACATTATTTCTATTCCTTTTGCACGGGCCCTCGCAGGTCGATTTATAAAAAAAACGGCAGGCAATGCTGTTATGATAGCAACCACTATAAGTATTATAAAGCTCTCCCAGCCATAATGCGCATGTTGCAAGGCCAGCCATGCCACAGCAGTATCCACCAGCAGGATGCACAACCATATTGCCGGAGCAGCCCGGCTGCCCCACAATTTTGTATAACTCACCACGCCATATTCTTCGGTTTCTTCCACCCTCATCTTTCTGCCTAGCTCCATTATAAGCCCGTTAAGATATGAAACAGCAAAGAAATACAGCAAGCCAACAGATGCATCGGCGCCGTTCAGTTTCCAGTCAAAGCTGCTGGCATAAATATCCACGATGGGTATAATGAACATATGGCTGAGTATATATGCAACCTGGTGTTGCTTCAACCATGCGCGTACGAAGAATTCATACCTCATCAATAGCAGGTACAACAATATTGCTAAGTACAATGGCAATAAGGCAGGATAAAAAAGCAGGTTAATGGTTGTGGCTACGATAAACAGCAGGTAAGTTGTATAGCGAATTTCTTTGAGGCTTACAAGCCCTCTTGGTACCGGCAGGTAAGAGCGGTACCTGGCGTCTTCTTCCTTGTCTTTGTGCTCATCCGCCACCCTCAGCATAAAAAACAAGGTAATGTTAGTAAACACGCAAACTATGAAATCGGTGACGGGAATAAAACCGCTTACATTCCTCAAAGCCCTGGAATAACCTATGGCCGAAAAACTGAAAGCCGAGATAAGGGGCAGATGCACCAGTAGGGGGAAACGTTCTTTCTGGTACTGATACAGCCTGGTAAGTAATGTTTGCACAGTTTTATTTTATGGTTGAATTTACTGCTTTCGCCTGTAAAGTTTGTGCGCACTGCTGAACTGCCCGGATGCTAATGCAGCGGCAATCGACAATTCGCCGGTGAGGGCTACCGCCCCGCATATCTCCGCAAATTTCCGGGCGCTTCCCTTCCCGGCACATTGCAGTATGTCCAGGCATTCCCTTTGCGTGGGCAAAGCAGTGCCACCACCCACCGTTCCTACTACCAGGGAGGGTAACGTGACTGTAACATAGAGGTCACCGTTATCATTCACTTCCATCCTGGTTATGCCTACATATGCTTCGGACACAGAGGCTACGTCCTGACCACAGGCCATAAAAAGGGCGGTAAGACCGTTGGCCACATGTCCCTGCAAACCGATGCTCCCGCTCTGTGATGCCGCCACCACCGACGACTGCCAGTAAGCAGCTATATCTTCGGGCGTGCTTTTCAAAACGTCTCTCACTACGTTACGGTACACCACAGCCTCGGAGGTCACTTTTTTACCCCGTACAGTAGAAAAGGAGACGGCTGTGGCTTTTTTATCGCCGCTGTAGTTGCTTTCCACATACCATTTCAGTGGTTTCACGGGTGAATGTTCGACCACATATTTGCATATGGCGTCTGTGCATATGGTAATCATATTCTGCCCAGCGGCTTCGCCGCAGGTAAATTCAAATACGGAAAGCACATGGTTGCCCTCCATGTTCAACTTCAACTCTTCAAGACGGGCATAGCGACTATGTTCTGAAACAATGCCTTTTAAAACATCCATCTGGTTGAGCAGCCAGAAAATAAATTGTCCTACTTCAACCAGTGAATCAAATTTCCAGAGGGGCGTCCTTTGAACCCCTTCGGTAGTGCATACGGAGGTGACTCCGCCACAAAGCCTGGTTGCCCTCGCGCCCCTGTTATAGCTGGCAACCAAGGCGCCTTCAGTCGTGGCCATGGGGATATAATAATCACCTTGCGCCACCGTGCCGTTGATGTACAGCGGTCCGGCGATGCCGGTGGGTACTTGGGTAAGGCCTATGAAATTTTCAACATTTCCCTTATAGTAGCGAGGGTCGTGCACCTGTTTTTTACCTGTAAGATATTCAGGCTCCCTGCCACATATTTTCTCCAGGTGGTGTAGCCGGGCCTGTTTTTCTTCCTCGCCGTAATTGTTATTGCCCCCTATGTCGTAAGCCTCGGGCAAGTCAGCCGGTGATTTCTGGCGTATACCGGCCAGTACTTCGGCAAATGTCCGGTTATCGGTATATAAGTCTATAAGTTTTTTGGCATTATTACTGTTGGTAGCCATAGAATCTGAGTTTATATTGAAACAGATGAGTGTGTGCAAATAAATGATTAATTGCAAACAATTATAATGCCATTTTCAGGCACATGCCTGCCAGCAGATATTACTTTCTGTCTTTTTGGAAACTGGTTATTCCAGTTTCCGGGTTATGAATAATAATGCGGAAGAGCCGTTACTTCCATTCCAGCGTTTCCAGCAGGTGCACTATGTCCTGCTTCAGGAAGTCATTCAGCGGCTGCAACGAATCGGCATTTGGCTGCGTTTCAAAATACAGCGAGCCCCTTATGTAATGTTTAACGGAGTCTGTAGCATAAAACTGGTACGCAGATGCGGCGTCGCCTGCTACATTGAATAGTCCTGTGTACAGGTTTCGCGAACGATCATCGAAATACATGTCCTGTATATAATCAGCTTTTTTATCGTGGGCGGTATAGGTCAACTGGTAAAAATCTTCGTTGAGTTGCCCGATGGAATTGCGGCCGGCTATTTTTTTATAACTGATGTATATTTTACCGCCTATTTCGGGGAAATCAATATTGATCCAGTAAGGGTTTTCCGGGCTGTCGCCGAAAAATTCCGGATTTGTGACTATCCTGGCGTACATGGGGTATTCAAAACTATAGGGAAACCCGGCGCTATCGAAAGTCCTGTACACTCTTTCCTTCGGCAAATCGATATGAAAATATCCCCTCGGTTTAGGTGTATATACCTCGGGCTTGCAGGATGCAAAAGCAGCGCAGGCCAGTATGAATATGAGCAGGCGGTTCATAGCTCCAAAACTAAGCGTTGTTTTCGATAAACATACATTCGTTTTTTCACTACCTTAGCCGCGACATGGTCAAAGTATTAGGTAATCTTGGGAAAGTAGCCATCGTGCTGTCCATACTTGCTATCGCCGGGCTAATTGTTGATAGGTACACCGATAAGGCTAATTTCCCGGGTGTGTACACTCTGTTTCCTTTGAGCCTGCTCATCATCAATTTACTGGTGATGCTGGTAATATGGCTTTTCCACACATTGATACAGAATGACCGCTAATAATACAGGCCGCCTTGCGGCAGCCTGTAAGATACCTGGTTTATTTCGTTGAGTTATACGGATGCAGGCGTTGTAGCATCGACCATCAACTGTGGCGGCAGTTCCTGCGGATACGCCTTTGCTTCCAGCTTTGCCCGCACTTCGGTAAATGCCTTCAGCGTCAGGTCGATATCCTCGTCTGTGTGTACAGCTGTCGGTATCAGGCGCAACATTATCAGTCCTTTAGGTATCACGGGGTACAATACCACTGAGCAGAAGATATGATAGTTCTCACGCAGGTCAAAGACCAGTTGCGTGGTTTCGTACAAACTAAGGTTGCCATGGAGGAATACAGGCGTTACCGGTGTAGTGGTGCTGCCAATGTCAAAACCACGTTCGCGCAGGCCGTTTTGCAGGCGGCGGACATTGTGCCATAGTTTTTCCCGCAGTTCAGGACGGGAGCGCAATAATTCCAACCGCTTCAGGTTGCCCAGTACCAACGGCATGGGTAACGACTTGGCAAAAATCTGCGAGCGCATATTGTAGCGCAGGAACTTCAATACCCGAGGGTCGCCGGCTATGAAACCACCTATGCTGGCCATCGACTTGGCAAAGGTTGAAAAATACAGGTCTATACCGTCGATGCAGTTTTGTTCTTCGCCTATACCGGCACCTGATTTCCCCATTGTGCCAAAACCATGGGCGTCATCCACAAACAGGCGGAAATCATATTTTTCCTTCAGCTTAGCTATTTCTGCTACACGGCCCTGGTTGCCTGACATGCCAAAGACACCTTCGGTTATCACCAATATACCGCCGCCGGTCTGGTCGGTTATAGCTTTGGCGCGGCTCAACTGTTTCTCGCAGTCGGCAACATCATTGTGTTTGAATACGAAGCGTTTACCGGCATGCAGGCGTACACCGTCCAATATACATGCATGAGACTCAGCGTCATATACTATCACGTCGTGACGGGAAACAAGGCTGTCTATGGCTGAAACCATACCCTGGTAACCATAATTCAGCAACATAGCGTCGGGTTTGCCAACAAACTCGGCCAGTTCTTTTTCCAACTGTTCGTGGTAATTGCTGTTGCCGCTCATCATGCGCGCACCCATGGGGTAGGCCAGGCCAAAACGTTGTACCGCCTCTTCGTCGGCCTTCCTCACTTCGGGATGGTTGGCAAGGCCCAGGTAGTTATTCAAGCTCCACACTATACGCTCCTGCCCCTGAAATTTCATACGGTTACCAATCTCGCCCTCTAACTTCGGAAAAGAAAAATATCCCGGTACCTTGTCGGCATGGTCACCTATTGGTCCAAGCCTGTTCTCAAATTTGGCAAATAAATCCATATGTTCTTCGTTATTTTTAAAATGTAATGGCCTATGTTATCGGGGGACAAAATTAATGAAAATATTGTTGCAGCATAATGGTATATATGACCTGCAATTACCATTTTTGTTATTCTTTAAGCAGTTAATTATGAAAAAGTTGTTCGCGTGCATATGTGTTTTTCTTTATGTGACAGTGCTGCAGGCGCAGGAAAACGGGAAGATTCAACGCCCAAAACTGGTCGTTGGGATAGTGATAGACCAGATGCGCTGGGATTTTTTATACAGGTATTATGAGCGTTATGGGGAACACGGTTTCAAGAGGATGTTGAATGAGGGGTACAACTGCCAGAACACCATGATCAATTATTTACCATCATTTACCGGGCCCGGCCATGCTACGGTATACACAGGCAGTGTACCCGCCATACATGGAATAGCCGCTAACGACTGGATAAATTACCAGACCGGCGGGTTTGTTTATTGCGCTGAAGACAAAACCGTGAGACCGGTAGGCGGCAGCGTAAAAGCCGGTTTGATGAGCCCCCGTAATATGTATACCACATCCATCACCGACGAACTGAAAATAGCTACCCGGCAAAGGGCCAAAGTATACGGCATCGGTATCAAGGACAGGGGAAGCATCCTGCCTGCAGGTCACAGTGCAGATGGAGCCTTTTGGTTTGACGACAGCACGGGCAACTTTATGACCAGCACTTATTACATGAATGAATTGCCGGAATGGCTGACACGATTTAACAACAAACGCTGGGCAGACACCTTTATGGACAGCAGGTGGGAATTACTCTACCCACTGGAAACGTACCTTGCCAGTACAAAGGACGATATGCCAACTGAAGGGAAATTTCCAGGTGAGAACGCGCCGGTATTTCCGCATAGCACTCCGCGTTATAAAGGCAGGGGTTATTATGGCATCCGTTATATGCCCTGGGGCAACACAATAACACTGAAGGCGGCAAAAGCATGTATAAAAGGTGAACGTTTGGGCAGTGACGAGATAACGGACTTCCTGTGTATTACGTTGTCATCTCCTGACTATGCAGGACACAACTACGGCCCCGATGCCCTGGAAATAGAAGACATGTACCTGAGACTGGACAAAGAACTTGCGTCTCTTCTCAATTACCTGGACAAAAATGTTGGTAAAAATGCTTACACAGTTTTTCTGACGGCCGACCATGGCGCCGCGCATAACGCTGATCTTATGAAGCAAATGAAAATACCGGCAGGCAGTGAAACACAGGCAGAGGCAACAGACAGGCTGAATAGCTACCTGCGCCAGAAGACAGGGAAAGACTCACTTGTATTGGCTTTGTACAACTACCAGGTATACTTTAATGACGGTGTGCCGCAAGCCGGGGATACTGATATAGAGGCATTGAAGAAATATGTGATTGAATGGCTGTATCAACAGGACGGCGTGGCCTATGTAGTGGATATGGAAGAAATGGACGACGCAGTATTACCGGAACCTGTACGCACGATGGTAGTGAACGGTTATAACAGGGAACGCAGCGGCAGCATCCAGGTGGTGATGAAGCCGGGCTGGTACAGCGGGCATGGGAAAACGGGCACAACCCACGGCTCCTGGAACCCTTATGATACACATATCCCGCTGTTGTGGTTTGGTGCAGGAATAAGGAAGGGTAGTACGCATCGTACCGTGAATATGACAGACATAGCACCGACAATAGCCGCCCTGCTGAAGATACAAATGCCCAACGGATGCATAGGCACTGTCATTACCGAAGCGCTGGATTAGGATTCCTGCGGCCCTTGAGATGAAATTCTACCGCTGCATCCGTGCGGTAAGTGCTCTGTACATCGAATGTGTAGATTGATTTACAGGTAGTAACTTTCATATGGGCAGTGCATGGCGGCATAGTGCCGTAACTCTCCGCAACTATTCGGATGCTGCGCATCGTATTATCCGGCCCCAGCGAGATGTAGAACGTTGACGGCTCCCTGGATATAGTATGCTTGTGCACTATGAGCTTGTCGCCAACATAAATGGAGATGACATCGTTGTCAATCCTTGCATTGTCTATTACATCAATCCGTATAGAATCCTGTTCTATCGTATCAATCTCTATCTCGCGCTGGATAACAATTTCATTTTCATCTTTTCTGTCATCCCGTTTCACAGGCTGTTTTTCCGATGCAGGAGTAGGAGGTGGGCTTGAGAGTTTAACTGTTTTGAGAGGCGAGGGTTGAGGTTTAATCTTTTTTTCCAGCCATACTTTGGTAGCCATCATGTTCATAAGGCCGCTACCATTCTGTCGCCATTTGCCCTCAAAGCGCATTGCAGTGTCATTTACTTTTAGTTTCATGGTATAATTGCCCATGACAGTTGCGGCCAACATGCCCGGGTTTACGTTAATCTCTTCGTCCTCCGAAAAGTAAATGGTTGAGTCCTCTTTACGATACACGCCGTTGATAATATAGTGTTCGTATTTGTCACGACCATAATACAAGTGTGAGGCGCCCCTGACCAAAGAATCATTGTACAGCTCGATATCGACCACCAGCGTGTTGATATCAGCTGAAAGTATACTCTTTCCGTAGTTACCTGTCCATTTGCCCGAGATGTCCTGGCAAAGGGAGGTGTAAGGTAATATTGCCATAAATAAGAAGGTCAATACTTTCATCCAAAAAATGCGCTGGTAAGTAAAGATAGCCTAATTAACCCTTATCTGACATAGGCCCGCACTGCATATTGCAAATGTGGAAAAACTATTGCCATATTTATCCTGAATAGATGTATATTTGGCTTATCACAAATTAATTGCTCTTGCAAAAATTTCTGGTAATATTGCTGGCTCTCGCACCTTGTTTAACCTACGCACAGAAGACAGGCCGTTCTCTTGTCGATTCCTTGTATAATGAACTGGACCTGTCGGAGGATGACACCAATAAAGTAAAGATACTGGACAGGTTGTCGTATCTCTACGCGAATATAAATCCTGATTCCGGTATTGCACTTGCCGAAGAGGCTATGTCATTAGCTAAGCAGCTTAAGTGGGAAAGGGGCATTGCAGTAGCCAACTCCGATATGGCAACTAATTTCCAGGCTAAATCGGATTATGGAAAGGCGCTGGAGTATAATGCGCAGGCACTTGCACTGTATAAGAAATCGGGAAATAAAAGAAGTATAGCGGCTGTGTTATCCAACATCGCTATCATACATCAATCACTGGGTAACTATTCCGGGGCATTAGATAATTATCTCAAAGCACTGGCCGTGATGGAGGAACTGGATGATAAGCGGAGCATGGCAATAATACTGGAGAACACTGGTACGCTATATAAAGAACAGGGCGACCTCCAACGTGCCCTTGAACATTACATTTCGGCCCTGGAAATAAACAAAAAGTTAGGTGACAGGAGTGGGCTGGCCAGAAACTATGGTAATATCGGGACTATTCATGACGCGGAGGGACAATATGCAAGGGCACTTGAAAATCACCTGGCAGCTCTAAAGGAAAACCGGGAGGCTGAAAATAGGTTTGGAATGCAGGTCAACCTGGCCAATATTGGCATTGTGTACCTGCATCTCGGTGAAATGAAGAAGGCCCTTGGATACCAGGAGCAGGCATTGGCAATAAGCAAAGAACTGGGCAATAAGGGCAGTATTGCTGTCAATACAGGTAATATAGGAGTGACATATTTTTCTCTTGCTACCGGAAGCACTAATGCCGGTGTGACCCCGCAGGAAATTGATAGGTTTTACATGCAGAAGGCTATTAACTATCTTGAAGAATCGGTGACCCTGTGCAGGGAAATTAACTACCTGGCCCCCACGACTGAGTTCATACCTCACCTTACCGAAGCATATTCTTTATCCGGAAATTATAGCAAAGCCTTCGAATACCAGAAATTGTATTCAGAGATAAAGGATTCTATTTTTTCTGTCCAATCCAAACTGGAAATAGCTAACCTGGAAAGCAAACGGGAGGCGGAACTGAAGAAGAAAGACCTGGAACTGAAGGATAAGCAAATAAAAATAACACAGTTACAACTGGAGAGAAAACGCAATGCACAGGTCTTGTATATAATGGGTATTGCGTTATTATTGTTAGTACTTGGCATTGCGATAAGAAGTATCCTGGCATACCGCAGGTCGAACAAACTGCTTACAAAAGCACAGAGCTTGCACAAAGACATTATACTCAAGCAAAACCAGGACATAAGTGAACGCAACAAAATACTCGAAGAAATTGCCTATAAACATTCCCATGATATAAGAGGGCATATTGCTACTATCCTGGGCCTTTCCCAGATGTTTAATAAAGAAGATTATGCAGACCCTACCAACAAGACCTTAGTAGACGGTATTGAGACTTCGGCTGAACAGCTCGACAACGTTATTAAAGAGATCGTAAAGAAAGAAAATGAACTGAAAAGGCCACATTAAGAACGTACAAAAACCATCTGAAAATATCACATAAATAGGCATGCGTTATTATAGTACAGAATATTAAAGAACAATGATTTTTCTCAGCATGGAATTTAGTAATTTAACGCTATAACTGTATCAAAAAGAGCGAACTATGGCATTCTTTGCGTTACTGGCAATCATTCCGGCTTTTAAAAGACATTTTTGTCCACTATATGATTAACGTCATATTTTATATTGCCATCGCGGGCGACTTTTGACCCGTAAAACAATTGGCATTATAGATTGTTAAAAAAGTGTAATTTTAACGTATAATGTAATTTAAAAATTAAATAATATGAGCACTAAACACATCTTAACAACAACTTTTGTATTAGCAACATCATTTCTTGTGTACAGCTGCGGCGGCGAAGGCGACAAGAAAGAAGAAACAACAACCGCCGAAGCGCCAGCATCGATGGTGGAGGAAGAACCCGCGGCAAACGATAAAGGTTATGGGAAATTTCAAAATGTAGAATTGACCAATCCGCTTGATGAGGGCATGATAGCGGCAGGAAAAAAAGTGTATGATGTAAAATGCGGCGCCTGCCACAAACTGAACGATGAAAAACTGGTGGGCCCCGGATGGTTGGGGGTAACTGAACGCCGTAAGCCGGAGTGGATCATGAACTTTGTGACCAACGTTGATGAAATGCTGGAAAAAGATCCTGAAGCACAGGCCATGCTGGAAGTATGTATGGTGCGCATGCCGAATCAAAATCTGTCTGACGAAGAGGCCCGTAGCGTTCTCGAATTTATGAGGCAGAACGACATGCAGAAGCAATAGTCTAAAACTTCAAATAAATAATAAATCTCTCTTTTATGAAAAAGCTCCTAATGTACACTGTGCTCGGTGCCGGTGCATTGGCAACCCTGCAGGGTTGTAAAATGAAAAGTACCGAATCGGTAGTGACGGGTAATGCAGCCGCAAAAACATATGTGGCTCCCGGCCAGTACGATGAATTTTACAATTTTGTCTCGGGCGGGTTTAACGGCCAGGTATCTGTTTACGGCCTTCCATCGGGCAGGCTGCTGAAGATCATCCCTGTATTCTCGGTATTCCCCGAAAATGGTTATGGTTACAGTGAAGAAACAAAACCTATGCTGAACACTACGGCGGGTAACATCCCGTGGGACGACCAGCACCACCTGACTATCTCGCTGACCAATGGCGAGCAGGACGGCCGCTGGCTGTTTGCCAATGCCAACAATACGCCCCGGGTAGCGCGTATCGACCTCACTTCCTTCAAAACTGTTGAAATACTACAGTTGCCGAATAGTGCAGGTAACCACTCATCGCCCTACCTGACCGAAAACACAGAATATGTGATAGCAGGTACCAGGTTTTCTGTACCATTAGGAGAGGGAGATGTACCTATCAGTTCTTTCAAAGAGAACTTCAAGAGCACAGTATCATTTATTAGTATTGATAAGGAGCACGGCAATATGAATATTGCCTTCCAGGTAGTACTGCCAGGTATGGACCTTGACCTGAGCCGTGGTGGTAAGGGCCCGTCTCACGACTGGTTCTTCTTCTCTACTTATAACACGGAGCAGGCACATACTTTGCTGGAGGTGCAAGCCTCAGAAAAGGACAAGGACTTTATTGTTGCAATGAACTGGAAAAAAATAGAAGAATATGTAAAATCCGGCAAAGGGAAAAAGGTGAATGTTGAATATGCGCACAACCATTTCAATGAAGAGACCCAGCATGCTGAGTCAAAAATTGAAAATGAAGTGCTCGTGCTCGACCATAGCGAGCTGAAGGACATGATCTATATGATACCCTGTCCCAAATCTCCGCACGGTTGTGATGTGGATCCCACAGGCCAATATATAGTAGGCAGTGGTAAACTGGCAGCCCTGATACCTGTTTTTTCTTTTGACAAACTGACAAAAGCGATAGCAGCAAAAGATTTTGAAGGTGAGTATTATGGCATACCGGTGATGAAGTATGAATCAGTATTGCATGGCGAAGTGAAAAAGCCCGGCCTCGGACCTTTGCATACAGAGTTTGATGGTAAAGGTTTTGGCTATACCTCTATGTTCCTTTCTTCCGAGATAGTAAAATGGAATATCGAAACATTGGAAGTGGTAGACAGGGTGCCTACTTACTACTCAATAGGTCACCTGTGCATACCTGGCGGAGATACCAAAAAACCTTGGGGTAAATATGTAATAGCTTACAATAAAATCACCAAAGACAGGTATCTGCCCACCGGCCCCGAACTGGCCCAGGCTGCACAGTTGTATGACATCAGCGGCGACAAAATGGAACTGATACTCGACTATCCGACCGTAGGCGAGCCGCACTATGCACAAGGTATATCCGCAAGCGTGATAAAAGACAAAAGCGTGAAGCTATACGACATCGCTAAAAATAAACACAAGTACGTAACCATGGGTGAGAAAGAAGCGAAAGTGGTGCGTACCGGCAATCGTGTAGATGTTTATATGACCGCAATACGGTCTCACCTGGCGCCTGATAACATCGAAGGCGTATATGTGGGCGACGAGGTGTACTTCCATGTTACCAACCTGGAGCAGGATTGGGACATACCTCACGGTTTCGCTATCAAGAATAATCCGAATGCGGAACTACTGATAATGCCGGGTGAAACCGTGACGCTGAAATTTGTGCCACAGAAACCGGGTATGTATCCGTTCTATTGCACCGACTTCTGCTCGGCGCTGCACCAGGAAATGCAGGGATACCTGAGGGTATCACCAAAAGGAAGCAACGTGCCATTGAAATTTGGCATAGGGGAAACAGCCCCGGGTGTTGCCGCTAAGTAATATAATAATTACATAAATGGTAGTACCCCGGCAAAGGGTACTACCATTTATCTTAAATGAGGAAAGATGAAATTAACAATATTAGGTAGGGTAAGTATCATAGTAGTAATTCTTTTCCTGGCCACCCTGTGGGCCTTCCCAATGTGGGATATCCAGTTGGCAGCACCGCAGTATCCCGGAGGCTTGTCTATGCAGATATGGATAAACGACCTTGGAGGCGATGTAGATATAATAAACGGCCTCAATCACTATATTGGTATGAAGACCATACACAAAGAAGATTTTAATGAATTTGTTTACCTGCCCATAATCATGATGAGTTTTATGGGGCTGGGATTGGTTGTTTTTATCCTCAATCGCAAACGTTATTACTATATCTGGGCGGGCTTATTTGTTTGTATCGGGTTGTTGTCGTTCTACGATTTTTACAGTTGGCTTTATGATTACGGCCACGATCTTGACCCGAAAGCACCTATACAAGTGCCCGGCATGTCTTACCAGCCACCATTAATAGGTTATAAGAAAATGTTGAATTTTGAAGCCCTTTCACAGCCTCATATTGCAGGCTGGTTTTATATCGGCGCAGGTGTTATTTTAGCATTGGTATGTTTTTACGAATGGAAAAAATCAAAAAAGGCTGCGCGATGAAAAGCTCATGTATCGTATTATTGCTACCGGCCATAATGTTGCTGGCGTCCTGCACACGGGGCTACAAGGCAATAGAATATAGTAGCGACGGTTGCGCCCACTGCAAAATGACCATTGTAGACGCTCGTTACGGCGCGGAGATAGTGACCGACAAGGGTAAGGTGTACAAGTTTGATGACATACTTTGCCTGAAGCAATATATTAATGAAAATAAAATGGAGGAAAGTAAACTGATGCTGTTTGTAGAAAAATATTCGGCGGCACAAAATGACGTAACTGATGCAAAGCAGGCTGTTTATATCCGGCATGAACATTTTGCGACCCCAATGAACGGTAATTATGCTGCATTCGTCAGTGTGGAAGAGGCCCGGCCGTTTGCCGATAGCCTGCAATCTGATATCCTTACCTGGAATGATATACAATAATGCCAATAACCGGTACGAAAATATTATTCGCTTTTACAGCGCTGTTTCTTTCTTGCGTATGCATGGGCAAGACCATCCGGGTAAGGCCCGGCAATAACGCTATAAAATCTGCAATAGCCAGCGCTACGCATGGCGATACCATAATCATCTCTGAAGGAACGTACTATGAACATGATGTTCATGTTACAAAGAAGTTATTTATAGCCGGAGAAGGCAATGTAGTAGTTGACGGTCAGCGAAAGTCTGAAATATTTGTGTTGGTAGCGAACGGCACGGTATTGCAGGGCCTCACCATACAAAATACCGGCATTTCCAGTATGCAGGATATGGCCGCGGTAAGGATACAGAATGCGCAATATGTAACGGTACGCAACAATAAGATACTCGACAATACCTATGGCGTATATGTACAAAACGGCTCCAACTGCCTGGTGAAGGATAATATTATTCGCTCCGGGGCCGTAAGCGAGCAGAACAGCGGTAACGGTGTGCATGTGTGGAGGGGAGAACATTTACGTATAGAAGGCAACAGGATAGCGGGCCACAGGGATGGTATATATCTTGAATTTGTCATCAATTCCACCATACACCGGAATATTTCCGAGAAAAATCTCCGTTATGGCCTGCATTTCATGTTCTCTCACGATGATATTTATAGCAAAAACGTATTCACCCGCAACGGTTCGGGGGTAGCAGTGATGTTCTCAAATCGTGTAACCATGACGGGAAATGTGTTTAAAAATAACTGGGGCGATGCCGCGTATGGCTTGCTGCTGAAAGAAATAACAGACGGGACAATCGAAGGCAACCTTTTTGAAAGAAATACGGTTGGGGTATATATGGAAGGCGCTACAAGAATACATACATCAAAGAATACATTTCAGAATAACGGCTGGGCAATGCGTATACAGGCCAGCTCCAGCAATGGAAGTTTTACTGAAAATAATTTTATCAGCAATTCATTTGACGTGGCTACCAACGGTACGATGGTGATGAACGTTTTTAAGAATAATTATTGGGATAAATATGATGGCTATGACCTGGATAAAGATATGATAGGGGACATACCCTACTACCCGGTGAGCCTGTATGCTGTTGTCACGGAAAAGGTACCCACTGCTATGATTTTGTATAGAAGTTTTCTTACCGATATATTGGATAAAGTAGAGAAAGTGATGCCCAGCATAATACCCGACCAACTGAAGGATGATAACCCCGTGATGAAAAAACTGCGACTGTAATGATCAAAATTGAACATGTAACCAAATCATTTGGCCGGTTTAAAGCGCTAGACGATGTAAGTCTTGACCTGGAGGAGGGAAGGACGATATCCCTGCTAGGCCCTAATGGCTCGGGTAAAACAACATTGATAAAATCCGTTTTGGGCCTGGTGATACCTGAGCGTGGAACGATAGAAGTGAATGGGCAACGGGTAAAGAACAATTGGCAATATAGGTCTCATATCGGCTACATGCCACAGATAGGGCGTTACCCCGACAATATGACCATAGAGCAGGTGCTGAATATGATAAAAGAGATAAGGCGGGAACATACCAAATATGATAACGACCTTGTGGAAGGATTTGAGTTGAAGAAGATACAGCATAAAACCATGCGCAGCCTTTCGGGCGGGATGAGGCAAAAGGTAAGTGCGTGTCTGGCATTTCTGTTTTCGCCTGATATCCTGGTATTAGATGAGCCGACCGCCGGGCTCGACCCTGTATCCAGCGAAATGCTGAAGGAAAAAATAATACATGAACAGGATAGCGGCAAGCTGATACTTATTACCTCTCATGTTCTGAGCGACCTGGAGGGCATAACGAGCCATATAATATATATGCAGGAGGGCAAGCCACTATTTTATAAAAGCACTGAAGAACTGCAGGAAATAACAGGAGAGGAAAAACTGAACAGGATAATAGCGCATATAATAAAAGGCCAGCAACAGGCCCTTAAAAAAGGCAAAGAACATGAAAACCATCGTTAAATATGTATTTCTCGACCTGATACGGAATAAGACCATACTGGTCTATACCGTGATATTGGCAGCGCTGTCCATTAGCGTACTGGGCTTTGACAGTAATACTTCAAAAGGCCTGCTCAGCCTCATGAATATTTCATTGCTGTTCGTGCCTATTATCAGCATCCTGTTTGCGACCATTTACTTTTTCAATTCTATAGAATTTATCGAACTCTTGCTGGCCCAGCCTATAAAAAGGCAGAAAGTTTTGCTGGCGGAATATATAGGGCTGGCCAGTTCTTTGTCGCTGGCGTATATGGTGGGCATAGGTGTGCCACTGGTAGTGTTAGCCCCGGGAGCGGCCAGTTTTATGCTGGTAAGTACCGGTGTATTACTTACACTGATTTTCTCATCCTTTGCCATGCTCATCTTTGTTTTATTCAAAGACAAGACCAAGGGCATAGGCGCCGCTATAATATTATCCCTGTTTTTTACAATCCTGTTCGATGGGCTTTTGATGGTATTTATTTATTCCTTCAGCGACTATCCTATAGATGAGGTTGTAGTTGGCATTTTATCCTTTAATCCTATAGACCTTGCAAGGGTGTTAATGTTATTAAAGCTGGACGTGGCGGTGTTGATGGGCTATTCAGGAGCGCTGTTTAAGAAGTTCCTGGGTTCCTCTGCCGGAACGATTTATTCTTTCAGTTTTCTGTTGTTTTGGGTAGTGCTGCCGCTATTGCTATCGGTGAGGGTATTCAAAAGAAAAGACCTATAGTCCGAGGGCCGTGCGTCCTTCTGCGGAGATATTGTCGTAGCTCCATTTGGGTTCCCATACCAGCTCTACCTCAGCTTGGTAGCCTTCCAGTTCGTCTTCTATGGCCACTTTGGCATGGTTGGTTATTATATTGCCGAGCGGACATGACCTTGTAGAGAGCGTCATTTGTACGCCTATTGATTGTTTTTCCTCGTCAACCTGAATATTATACACCAGGCCCAGGTCAACGATGTTGATATTCAACTCTGGGTCGCGAACACTGTACAGCGCCTGCAGCGCTTTCATTTTTATCGCATAATGCGGGTCTGTTATATCAATATTCATAGTTGTTTGTTTTTAAGTTTTCCCGTTATATAAAACACATGCGTCATGTAAATTATTGCAGTTGTAAGCATGAATATTGCGGCGACTTGCAACAGTATTGTAATATTTGCTAATAAACCGGCCAGCAACATTGCAAGACCGGGCAAGTATATCCATATCTGTACGTTTACCCAACGCTCTTTAAACAAGTCTTTAGGCATTAGCTCCGGCAACGTATTGAGCCTGGTAATATGCATCCAGATGATGAATGGAAGGGTTTTGAATGTTTGTCCCATAATGATGATACTAACCAGTCCGCTAAAGAATGTGAACCCTAAAGCAGTAGTAATATTAGGTTGCAGATCAGCGCCCGGCCAGAGTACAACAGATAACAGGATAAGGGCGCCCAAGATAAATGATATAGCAATAAAAGTTTGCCTCATGCCCGCATCATTTTGTTTTCGCAGGGCGCTTTTATAGCAGCCGTGAATATACCTGGCGTATGCGATAAGACCTGCCACAATAAGCACCAGGTAAGCGTACTTGCCATGAAAACTGCGGAATACCATTCCTTCGATGAGGAATAGTGCAAGTCCGGCATTCAGGCAGTAAAAAGTAATATTTAGCAGTTTGGTGTTTTCATTTCGACTTAATATGAACATGGGTATCAACCGGGAACTAACGCCAATGATGAGCTGCAGAAACCAGCCGGCCATACCTATGGGTGCATGTATCTTCAGGTAATGCAGATGCTCCTCGGGGAAGAGGGGGAATACGAGGTTGATGAGCAGCAATAGCCCGATTGTGGCGGTGATAAATAACCAGGCATGTGCCATATGCAAAATGTCCGTTATGATATTGCTTTTTCCGGCAGATATGCTTTTGTATATGTTGAAAGAGTGGAGGATAATTGCTAAAAGAATACAGGCAGCTCCTGTATAGGCAATCCATGTAAATTGAAATGCCCAAAACGACCCCACAAGCATAGGTATGCCGGCAACAAGTAACACCAGGTTGAGAACAGGCAGGGTAGTGCTGAAAAGTTTTGTTTCGGATATTACTGGAACCAATTGATTGCTGGCACCAAATATCATGATGGTAGCCCACCCTAATACAAACAAATGTGTGAGCGCCAGTAGTTTGGGTTGAAAGTAATGCAATGGCAATTCAGGAGCGGCGAAGACAAGCAGCACATGGAATATTACAAAACCAATAGATGCAAAGAGGTAATATGGCAGTACTGCTTTTAACCCCGGTATATGTTCGTCGGGTGGTTTCATGCATTGTCCTTATAGATAAGCATAAGTACCATGCCGGCATCTTCCTTAATGGCATACTTGTACCCATTCTGCTTCAACTCAGGTAGCAGGAACATGGGGACTTTTTTATGTTGTACAAACAGGGCCTTATCATCGGGCAATTGCTCCAGTTGCTCCAGTATGTGCAACATGGGTTGCGGCATGGGCAGGTGCCGCACGTCGGTAGTTACCATGTTGTCCCGGTATTTGTTTAATATTTGTTCGAAGGGTTGGGATGCTTCGTTGCCAATATCTTCCAGGTTTTCCTTCTCAGGCTTTTTTATGTAGGTATGCACGATGTCATCGGCTGGATATTCCACCGTTATTTTGTATTTCTTCCTTTCCAGTATTTTGATGAGGGGGAAGGGCTCAAAACTGTTAATCAGTAGCAGGGTTTCTCCAGGATTGGTATCGCTCAGGCGTTTCATGATCAGGTTGAAGGGGTCCTTACCATTCGCCAGATCGTCTCTTACGTCCAGTACTGCATCATAATGCTGGCCCTTGCCGCTTTCTCCGTCCTGCCACTTGTCGCAAACCTCGCTGCATACCAGGTCAAAGCCCAATGGACGCAGTTTTTCAGCAAAGCATTCAATACTACATTTCCCTATCCTTGCGGCTTCCGATATAGTTACCCTGCTCGCCAGTATTTTACGCAGTATCGGGTTGCGCAGTTTGTTGAAATGAGGGTTAATGGATGCGATTGCTTCTATAGCCCCGGAATTGGCCTTGATGAGCGAAGATATTTTAGTATCCGGACTTATTGTTATCATAAAATCTGAGTTATAAAAGATAGGGTTATAGGGGCATCGGCTATTTATTCCATTTCCAGCGCCTTGGGGAACAGAATATTGTTCTCCAAGTGGATGTGCATATGAAGGTCAGTTTCGAACTCATTGAGCTTATGCATCAGCAATCCGACACTATTGCATGCATTGGCTGGTTTTGTAAAATCATTCGTTATCTCACGAATGTCACGCATAATCTCCCCAACTACTTCGTGGTCCCTTTCCATTACCCAAATTGGGTCTTGTACGGTAGTAAAACCTTTTTCGCTAGAGTCTTTCCCTTCCAGGTTTTTTATGTATGGGAACAATATTTGCTCTTCTTTTTTCATGTGAGTCAGCAGTTCGCAGGTCATTTCCTTTACCTTTTTGTTCACTTCCACCAGGTAGGGAATATTGTGCCCGTGATGTGTAGCTACCTTGTCTGAAAGGTCATTAAGCATCGGTGCATTTTCCTTAACGTAAGTATGGTGTACGTTCACGATATAATCTGCCAGGAAGGATGGTTTCCATGATGTAAAGTCGTACTGTTCCTTGGCTTTTGTTTCAGCCTGTGTCAACTCATTTTTCACTCTTACCACATCTAAACCTTTTTCAAGACAAGCCTCTTCGAGCGTCTTCTTTCCACCACAACAGAAGTCGAGCCCTAGCTTCTTAAATACTTCTGCTTTACGTAAGTCTTTTGCGGCTATTTCGCCTAATGTTTCAAGACCGGCCTTTTCATCATTCTTTCTTATTTCTACATCCCATATTTCGGGCCCATTGGACAGGTAAGTCCATGAGAAGCAATTGCCCCGCTCGCCCAGCAACTGGTAGTACAGCGGTTTGGGGTCATGGTCGTTATGTATCACTATAGCTTCGCCCGATCCTATTCTGTCAAATGCGTTGAAAATTGACGGGTGTTTCATTCTTGGCTCAATGACTGTTACATCAATAAAGTTTTGTTCATTCATATTTATTATAGTTTTTGCGTTGAGATTCGATTATAGATTTTTGTTGAACGGGTATTACAGGTTTGCTTTTCGGATATGCTGTATAGTAGCTACGTACCATGAGTATAGCGCCACCTAATAAAGCTGCTCCGGTAGCCCAAAGCAATTGCGCGTATAATGCACTGTTTGTCATGAACATCACTCCCGTTCCCTGCATGAAGAGTACTACTTCATTGGCCACAACGGCGAATGTGAAAACATAAACAGCTGTGATAGATCGCCTGTTGGTTGGCATATACCCGGCATACAGGAAATGCGCTATAAGATAGAGTGATACAAAACCTAACAGCACAAGATGTAAAAAAGCGATTATCATGGGCCTGTTGGAAAATATCAAATGGCCCAAAGCGGGGAATATGGTAAATGCCTGCATGGCCATTTTAAGTGTAAATGCGGCTAAGGCTGTCAGGCCTATGATTTTCACAGGTTTTGTAGTTTTCTCCAGTACACTCCTGATTGAATATGCAGTGATGAAAAAATAAACTGTACAGACAACCAGGGACAAACTGCCTGCCAGCGCTATTACCCTGAATAATGTATTTGGGTAATGCCACAGGTAGCATAAGAACATAGAAGGCAGGACTGTTATGTTGAGTATATGCGCAAACTTATATGCCTTGTTGAGGCCAGCTTTTGGCAACAGGTGCTCTATTCTATTGAATAACAGCGCCATAATGGCTAAGGTGAAAAAACCATTGTACTGCAGGTGCAGGTACGTATAAATTGAATCCCGGTAAAGAAATGCATTGCCGGATTTGGTAGCAAGCAGATATGCAAGCGTAAATGGCCCGACGGATGATATCACCAGGTATATAACAGAAGCTATTGACAGTAATTTTATTGTCTTGCTGTTTTTTGTTTTCAGCACATCTTTTATAAATACATAGCTATATCCATAAGTGACAAATACTAAGAGGGTAGAGAAGAAAATAGAATAAAAACCATATCCCTGGACTGGGAAACTGACCAGCATACCAATAGCAGCCAGCAGTATGCCGGCAAGGAACCATTTATATACCGGCTTCCTGTTCATGCTTACAGGTAATACTTCGTAGGTGAGCAGGGTCAACAAGGCAACCGTTACCCATCCGCCGAAGGCAAAGTGAGAGTGGGCGTGCAGCGTATTCTTATAATCTATAAATGGCATAGAGAACAATATTTTACTACGCAATACAAATCCTAATACCGCAACAATAGCCAGGTTGATAAGGGCGATGCCTATCCAGAATTTCTTTCTACCACTGATATTTATCATTAATAAAAGACGTTTTTATCTTTTTTGTTAACAAATTTTTTACACCTTAAACGTTTTCAGTACGAACAGCCCTTTTTTAATATTGTTTGCCAGTTCCAGTATTGTTGTTTCTTCCAGTACTTTTTTCAGACTTTCACGCACCGGTTTAAATTTATAATGAATAGGGCAGGGCTTTACTTCAGAGCATTGCTCCAACCCGAGCGCACAACCTGTGAATACATGGTCGCCATCTATGGCATACACAATGTCTATCAACTTCCTGTTCATCTGCTCTTCCGATACGTAGAAACCGCCATGCACACCTTTTTTCGAACTAATTATGTCATGATGACCGAGTACCTGCAAAGTTTTTGCGGTGAAGTGCTGTGGGGCTCCGATATTTTTGCAAATGTCCTGTATACCGATTTTCTCCTCGTTTTTGTATTCAGAAGCTATGTATATCGTTGCTCTTATGGCGTATTCGCAGGTCTTTGAAAACATGTTTATGCAGTTCGTACCCAGAATTCGTCTGTCCAGGCGGGTTCTTTAATGTCTTTATGTAATTCGGCTATTACGTCTCCGACATTACCCAGTTGCTCTTTTGCAGCCTTTTGCTCTATATACGGAAACAACTGTCGTTCTTCAAAACGGATATGCGCATCCAGGGTATAGCTTAGCCTTTCCAACGTTGCGTTGTCGCGTTGCGTTGTGTTTTCCAGTTTGGTAATAAGCGATACGATGGTTCTATGTTCGTCCAGCGCCTTAGATACCATCTCATCGTTATGCCCCGCCAAGGGGAAGATGTATTGCTCTTCTTCCGAAAAATGTTCTTTCAGGTGGTTCTCGTAGTAAAACACTACATAGTCAGCTATCCTATCCACGCTTATACCTTTCTGTATACCTGTTCTTATCTTCCAGCACAGAAGAAGCCCTGAATGGTGGTCTCTTGACAAAGGGGCCAGTTCTTTAGTTCTTTTTATCGGCTTCACTACTTGCATTCTTTTTACAAATTTATCGCATATTTCTTAATAAAAGACAAAAACATCTTTTATTTATCAACTTTTACAAAACTTTGACTTTTGCCTGCTGCCTGCCAGTACATTATAACGATTATTATCAACCCGGTAGCGACACCAATACCAGCCACAGAAAAGGCTACCAGTACTTTGTTAACAGGCTCCATCATTTCTTGGAAGGACGTAATGTTCAATGTGACACTCCGATACCCTTTTAGTATACCTGCCAGCACCAGGGATAGCCAAAAGATAATGAAGCTTCCTTGCGCCAGTCTGTATGACCGTATAAACAGTTTTCTACCAGCTCCTATCTTATTGTCAATATCCAATGCATAACCGAGCACACCTAACAATATCATGGTATTGATACCTATAGTGGTACCCATAGCATGGGCTACCGTTATATGTGTGCCATGCGTGTAACGGTTAACTGCAGGGATGGACATGAACAAAGCCAGCGTCAGGTTCGCAAATACCCAGAATTCGGCAGCCAGCAAAAATTTGTAAGGCAACATATGCCGCAGTTTGCGTGCTTCTGTAAGTTTGTTTTTAAAACCCTGGATAATACTTATAAATATCAGCCACTCGGTCATGCTGATGACGTAAGATATATGCCTGATCCAGCCGTGCGCGGGCAGGTTATAAATGTGATGCCCCCAGTTGAACATAAGGTTGGTAAGGCCCAGGAAGTAAAAAAAGAAGGCCTTTTTGTTGCGGGCAATGCTTTTATCCCCGCTTATCATCACCATCAGGAATAGTGAGGAGCCATATACCATCTGGTTCCAGGCACCTACCATCGAACCGTTCGCTTTCCACTGTACGGTTAGTTCGCGCAGGAAAGACTGCCTGAACCAGGGTATTTGCCAGAGGTTTTGTTCTATAAATGTCAGGAAGAAGAACAGTATCCCTGTCGACCACATCCAGATATACAACGGCTTTTTGTCGGCGCATTTTAGCCAGCCTTTATAATACCCGATCATCAGGAATGTCCAACTGGATAGTAACGGAAACGCCAGCCAGCCGGGGAATTCCCAATATTCCCGGCCGCCAAATTTTTTGAGACCGTAATAACCGAATATGACCAGTATGGTGGCTATCCAGGTAAAAATAAACAATTGTTCCCAGCGCCCCGACGTCGCATTTCGTCCCAGGGTATCCCTGTTGAACAGTATGATACATAATGTGGCGGCGCTAATGATGAAGAATAAAGCCGCAGAAGTATGCACCGGGCGCAGTTGGTAAAACGGCAGGTACCGGTTGAAGATTTCCGGATAGAGGTACGACCATGAAGAAAGCATGCCAAACACCAGCGTGGTGATGAGCAATAAGAAAACGAACCTGGTATAAATACGTATTGCTAAAGGCATGTCTAATTTTCAATCATATAGGTACCCGACCAATGCACGGCCTCGGCAGGCACTTGTGATAAACCACTTTTATCCACCCAGGCCAGGAAGTCTATGATATGTTCCACTTCCTCGTCTGTCATGCCAAAAGCGGGCATCCTACCTGTTCCATACTTAATAAATCCGTGCATGTATTGTTTCCCTTTGCTGCTATCGCGGGCAATATTGGTCAGGTCAGGGCCCATATAGCCGCCCAGCCCATACAATTGATGGCAACTCTGGCAATTCTTTTGTTGCCACAGTTCCCAGCCTTTGGCCACCGATGGATCGTTTTGCACTATTTCAGTCTTTTCGTCACAGTACAGGTAGACCCAACCTGTATACAGGCAAAAAGCGATAAACAGTGTCCCCCATACCAGTCTCAACATTCAGGTAGTATTTTTTTATCGGTACAAAAATAGAAATGGCCCTACCCCCAAAAGATGACAATCATCATGTTTAGCTGTGACATACCGCAGTGGTTAGCTTACTGCAACGGGGATACGAACTGTTTGTAATTTTTTTTCGGCATAACCCAATTCTTCTTGCAGAGACTGCTTAAACTGTTGCGCCAGGTTTTTATAATATTCAATACCCTCCATAAGGTTGGTTTTAAAACTTTCCAGGTATTTTTCGCGCCGCGCATTCAGGTTCAGTTCAGCCGCTGCATTTTTAAGATAGTCGATATACAGGTACAATTCATTGATGAACATATGCGGGCGCGGCAGCGCGTTAAGAAGGTTCTTCCTGCCATATATATGCCCGGTCATATCAGCCAACGAAAAGATTCCTGAAAAATAGGCAAGGTTTGGCCCTGGACAGATAGTCACTGCCGACAAGTTATGCGAAAGCGGAATATTGTCTTTCAATAAAGGAGGCGCAGCCAACCCTTCGCACAGGCAGTCCTTTTCTATTATTTTATTATACTCGGCATTAAACACTTCCTCTGGCAGGTCCATTTCCTCAAGCTGTTTGAGCTTAAGGTGCTGGTACTTGCGCGATGCTGTACAAATAGGCTCGTCTGTAAACTCCGTGTTCGATACCAGGAATTTTTTATAACAGGGGCTGCCCGGTCTGCCTTTTTCTGCACGGGCCTTTCTCTGTTGTTCCGCACTGCTTTTCCTGAAGTTATTGAACGGAACGCCCAATGGGGAGGCGTGGCTGAGATAGTAGTCTTCCTTTTCTGCCGTTGCCAGTTGCTGCAATGTGGTATCATCTACGTTGGTAGCTTCGGGCACCAGCAAAAAGGGGCTTCCCCAGCCTGTACGGTCTATATCATAGTATTCAAGCAGGAAGTTCTGTTCATCAGCCGTACCTATACCGCCCTGTACGGCTATCTTCAGTTGCTGCTGGCCGGCGAAAGTGGGTATGCCTTTGCGTTTATGTGCTTCCATGCACATTTCATGCAGTTCTGCTGCCAGGGCGTTTCGGTTGTTCTTAAAGTCCTCAAGTATCGGCCCGAGTAGTAAACCTTCCGTAGCAAAGGCGTGCCCCCCGCAGTTCAGTCCCGACTCTATCCTGAACTCAGAGACCCATATGCCTTTCTTGGCCAGTATTTTACCCTGCACCAGTGCAGAGCGGTAATCGCTTACTTTCAGAATTATTTTTTTGTCAAGATTCCCTTTCTCGTCCGGGAAGAAAGCAGGATAGTTTTCTATATAAGCGTACAGGCGCGGATTGTAACCCGCTGAAAGTACTACTGACGAGCGAAGTTTACTTTTAGCAAAGCCCCTCAATGAAGCTGATGCATCCGAGTACTCGGGAGGCAATAGCTGCCCTGATTTATCTTTGTTGAGCTTATCAATCTTGACCATGATGTTCACATCTATGTCACCGGCTACAACAGAGTTTCGCAATTCCTCTTCCATGCTGCTTTTAAGCGGGCCGGCAGGCATTGCTTTCATCACCGAATATTTTTTCTTTACTGCCGAGTTGTCGGGTAGCAACTCAAAATACTTATTCAGTTCGTTGCTATCATCTTCAAAAGGGAGGTTCTTTATTTTGGCAGTTTGTGTGGCCACAATATCGTTCACCAGGTCAAGATATGCAGTGGTTCGTTTTGCCCTGTGGTCATCATCGCCCGGTGTGATAGACATGTATGGCCTTCCTGTTTCCTGGCAGTAATATTGTCTCATTTTTTCCAGTAGCTCATCGTCCATAATTGATATGACGGATGATATACCAAAACGTGCAACTTTTACCGGTGTATCTATTGAGTATCCCAGGCCAAGTACCGGGATATGAAAACTATGTAATTCAGACATAAATATTTTGAAACCTGTTAATTGACAGGGCAGAAGCAGCAAAGATGCCATTATTTAGCTGCTGCATAGATGATTAATGTCATGTTTCGGCTTTTTGTTTCAAAAAACATGACGCTTGTCATAATACGGAAGAAATATTCGGAGCAATTTTACAGCCTTCATTGGAAATAATATGTTTAACAACAACCGGCCATCCGAAAAGTCACCTGCAGCATCAGAAACGATAATGACAGAAGTTGTTTATCCGAACGATGCGAACCCTATGGGGATGTTGCAGGGCGGTCGCCTGGTGCAGTGGATGGACACTGCATCGGCAATTTGCGCGCAAACACATGCGGGCAGGATAGCCGTGACTGCTTCCATAGATAAGGTGGAGTTCAAAAATCCCGCGAAAGTGGGCGATATTATATCTATTAACGCCAAAGTTACCCGTGCATTTGAGAAATCAATGGAGGTGCATGTGCGCGCCTGGTCCAGGAAAGTAATCAGCGGAGAAGTATTCGCAGTGAGTGAAGCATACTTCATTTTTGTGGCTTTGGACGATAACGCTAACCCGGCCCCTGTGCCTAAACTCAGGCCGGAGAGTGCTGAAGAAAAAACAAATTACAAAAACGCTTTGCACAGAAGAGAACGTAAAAAGGCGCTGTAGTGATAATGATTAACGAAGATGCAGGAAGAAATAGCGGAATTTATTAAAGAAAGTAAGATAGCGACAGTTTGCTGCGTAAAGGAAGGGCTGCCCCATTGTTTTAACTGCCTGTATGCGTATATCCCCGGCATAGAAGGTATAGTTTTTAAATCGTCGGGCACATCGCTGCATAGCACAATGATGCAGGACGAAATACCCGTAGCGGGCACTATATACCAGTCTTCAAAAAGCGGGCTGGATAATACCGGCATTCAATTTTATGGCAAGGCCGCTATAAGCGACGAGGTAATGGATGCTGCAGAAAAGGCTTATTATAAGCGATACCCCCTGGCGCTGGTGGTACGCGGGCAGCTATGCGCCATAGTTTTTGACTCTATAAAATTCACCAAAACAACCAAAGGAATAAGGCGGAAATGCACCTGGGAGAAAGAAGAGTTGAATAAGGAATAAATAATATGCAGACAGTAACCATTTTTAAAGAATTGACTTTTGATGCAGCACACTTTTTACCCAACGTTCCCGAAGGTCATAAATGCCGGAATATTCATGGGCATACATATCGCCTGAAGGTATTTATAAGCGGGCCGATAGACAACAATACAGGTTGGGTGGCTGACTTTTCAGTAATAAAAAACTCTGTGAAAACTATAGTTGAGCAGGTAGACCATAAGTTTCTTAATCATGTAGAGGGATTGGATAATCCTACCTGCGAGCTACTGGCCAAGTGGCTATGGGGAAAAATAAAGCCCCTGGTGCCGGGGCTTAAAAAGATTGAACTGCACGAGACACCTACCTCGGGAGTCATTTACGAGGAAGGGTAGTGCGGCTTACCTGGCCTTGAACGCCAGTTTCTTTTCCGCGGTATTCCCATCGTGGTCTACCGTGGCTGATACAATGAGTTGCAGGTCGGCTGGCGTACCCAGCTCATTTATCCATTTTTCGTCTATGGTCATTACCTTACCATGCATGTGTTTTGCATCAGCTAACAGGGTATCTGTATTATTCCTGACTATGTACACTTTGCAACCATGCATTTCGGTCTCGCAGGTCATTACCGCTCTTATGGACACGGTATCACCTTTACTGAAGGCCTGGTTTTCGTAAGGGGAATTGATGGCTATACTGACTGTTTCTGCCGGTACATACGCGGCGGGGTTCTCTGCCTTTTTGCACGAAAACAACAGCGTACTTACAACGAGTCCGTGCGTCACGATAATAATTGAACGATTCATCTGCCTGATTTATTTTTAAAATAAGAAGTATATGCCTAATTCAGTCTTGTATTTGCCGGTGACCATATCGCCTACATAGTGCTGGGCAAGGGGGATGTGGAACATAGCCTGTGCCCCAATATTGTTCCGGAAAGCCTGCAACCCCACGGAAGCGAATAACTGGTTGCCGCCGCTGTATGTATTTTTTATAGAATAGTAATAATTGCTGTAATCTGTTTCAGCATACTCAAACCTGGCGCCGGCCTGCGGTATCAGCTTCAGTTGACTGGCACTGATGTTGTGAAAGGCAAGGAGCCCGGCGCTTAGCCTGTTGCCAAATTTGTATTCATCCCTGTTAGGTGTTGTAATTACATATGATACATCAGCGTTAACGCCTGTATTATTATGTTGTAGCGTATAGTTTGTGTTCACAATAAAATCGTAGGATGCAGTTCCCGGTTGAATATTTGGCAGTCCCTCGTTATATGTTATAGCTGGCCGGTCATATTTACCGGTGGGTAATTTTATTCCTCCGCCTGCCAGCAGGTGATGCTGCCATTCTTTACCGGTGCAATTTGCGCCCAATATTCTGTAGTTGGCCAATACCGTTACATCTCCCAAACCTGTTGTACGTGAGTAGCCTGCGTCTTCATAGCGTTCATTGTACACATAGGGCACAAAGGCGAACAGTTGCAAGTTCCCGAAAGGGTTATATCGTCCCCAAAGTTGGGCTGTATGATAAAAGTCTCGCGAAGTTTCCGGCTGCATCCCTTCTATGGCGTCGTGCGAACTTTTAAATTCTCTAAGCTGGTACTGGATACCCACGAAGCTACTTTTTGAGTTGGGCAGGATACCCAGGTATTGATTGCTTGCCGAGCAGGCGCATACGCCACAGGCACCGGCATTATTCATATAGGCAACTAATGTTGATAGCAATAACAGCTTTTTCATGACGCAAACTTAGGAACTCTTAATAAGCGATTAAAATGCCTTTTATCAACATGGAAGATGACATTCGTCATAGTAAGATTAGGCTTTTTCTGACAACTTTACATACATAACAAGCAAACGATATGCGAATTCACCGAAAAATTATACTCTGTTCCGTAGGCATAGTCGGGTTGATAATGACGGCTATTTCCTGCAAAAAAGAACCTGCTCCGTCAACACCGCCACCTGACCCGGGTTATAAATTAACTCCATATAATATAGTGGCGCCCGCACACTTTCCTCAAATGCACATACCCGAAGACAACAAGCCTTATGTTGAAAGAATAGAACTGGGCCGCATGTTGTATTATGATAATATACTCTCCAACGACGGGCGCGCATGCGCCAGTTGCCATTTTCAGTCCTATGGCTTTACTGTACCTAATATGGTGAATGACATGCCTGTACTGCCGCATGTCAACCTGGCCTGGCACGGAAAGTTCATGTGGGATGGCTCAAAAACGGGCACGCTGGAAGATGTAATGCTCTTTGAAACAAAAGAGTTCTTCGCAACAGACCTGGAGAAGATGAATGCAAGCGAAAAGTACAGGGACTTATTCAAGAAATACTATGGGGTCGACTATATCACACACCATGATATAGCCTACGCGCTCGCGCAGTTTACTCGGAGCATGATATCAAAGGATACGAAGTACGACAGGTATATGAGCGGCAAAGAGCAACTCACTTACAACGAGGAAATGGGCATGAGGATATTTTTTTCTGAGAAAGGAGACTGTTTTCACTGTCACACGGCTATGATAACCACCGATGGTGAAATGCATAATACAGGACTGGATAGTATCTATACAAAGGAAATGGATAAGGGCTATTTCAACGTGACTGGCGACCCGAAAGATCTCGGGAGGTTCAGGACACCCAATCTTCGCAATGTAGCGCTTCGCAAAAATTTTATGCACGACGGGCGCTTTAAGACCCTGGAGGAAGTAATAGACTTTTACGACCATAGTGTAAAACGGGTAAGTAACGTGGACCCGATAATGACCAAGGAAGGCAAGGAGAATGGCCTCAGGCTGACAATAGTAGAAAAACAACAGTTGGTTGCATTTCTTAATACACTTACAGATCAAACATATATTACTGATACCAGTTTCAGCAAGCCCACTTATTGATACGAATAGCTTTCTAAAATAAATGATAAATATGAAGAACAAGATTGTTTTGCTGGCACTGGCTGCTTTTGCTATTACATCATGCCGCAAAGAAAAAGAAAATATAATACCAGGACCCACCAACGGAGATGTTACTGTTAGCGTTGTATATAATGTAGGCGGAAAACAATTGCTGTTTGATTCGATTATGTACACCAATGCTGCCGGCAATAAGTTCAGCGTCACCAAGGTGCATTACTATCTCAGCAGGTTCAGATTTTATTCCGGTGGCCAGGTGAAATATTCGTCAGATACTATCATCTATGTCGATGCCCAAAAAAATATGCAATTTGGCTTTACCGGGCTGCCGGCTTCTACTTACGATTCGGTTTCTTTCCACATTGGCCTTGACGAAGCGCAGAACATATCCAATTCGCTACCCGCTACCATAGAAAATGTGAACATGGGTTGGCCGGATATGATGGGCGGGGGATACCATTTCCTGAAACTGGAGGGCCACTGGGAGGATACCAGCGGGACACTTGGCTACGCCATGCACATAGGTAATAACGGCTTCATGGTGAGGGCCGGTGCGAAAAAAAGCTTTACAGTGACAGGTGGAAAGACTCTCAACCTCAAAATGAATATGGACATTAATGAATGGTTTGCTAATCCCCATACCTACAATCTGGCTACAGACGGCGTATATAGTATGGGTAATGCCCTGCTGATGAAAAAGCTGAGTGAGAACGGTGGTGATGTTTTTACCATCGAGTAGAATTGAGTATCTTACTATAATGCGAAGCCGCTATAAAATAGCGGCTTTTGTTATTGGTTAGTGTAATACCTTCCCTTGAGTATTTAGTCTCAGACCTTTAAGGAACCGCGGAAGCCCCTGGCGGCATAGTAAGATTCTGCGCCGTTGTGATACAGGAAGACAGTATTATAACGACGGTCACAAAAAACGGCTCCGCCAAGTTTCCTGATATCAGCAGGTGTTTTTACCCAGCTCGACGTTTTAGTATCGAACTCCCCAAGCTGTTGCAATTCCCGGTATTGTTCCTCCGTTAGTATATCAATGCCCATAGCGTCTGCCATATTAATTGCGCTATCTTCCGGCTTATGTTCTTTCCTTGCTTCCAGGGCCTCATGGTCGTAACATATACTTCTGCGTCCTTTAGGGCTTTCAGCAGAGCAATCATAAAAAAAATATTCCCCTGTCTTTTTATCGTAGCCCACAACATCCGGTTCGCCCCCGGTTGATTCCATTTCATTGAGCGACCATAGTTTTGCCGGATGTTTCGTTAGCTTCTCGTGTACTTTAGCCCATTCTATATTTTTATGGCGCTTCAGGTTTTTCTCAAAACGGGTTTGCAATGTTTTGAGCAATTCTTCCTGTTGTTCTGCTGATAACTTTTTTTTATTGCTGTTCATGTTGCTCATGCTTTTGTTTTAAAATTAGCTAAAATGACCTTTCTGTCCGCAGGCCTGAAATACCATGATATAACAGTCAGGACAAGTAGTAACAAAGAAGGGAATATTTCGTTTGCCGGGTGGCCTACTGCGATATGTGAAAATATTGCACCGGACATGATGAAGAAAAATCCGGCATAAGCCCATTCCTTCAGCAATGGAAGCCGGGGGACAAGCAATGCAATCACACCCAGTATTTTCCAAACACCCAATATGGTAAGGAGATAAACCGGGTACCCTAACCGGGTAATGCCATATACGCCGGGTGGCGCTACAGCTCCTTCGGCTTCCGTGCCGGACAATTGCAGTAATCCCGTTGCCACCATTCCCAATGAAAGCCAAAGGGTGGCTATCCAATAAATGATTTTATTCCTTTTTGCCATGGTATTTTATTTTAGTCTGCCAACAATATCTTCCAGGCGCCTGTGTGCCATATTTATTCCGTATTCAAACGGCTGCTGTAGCAATTGGTCTCTCAGTGCTGCCGACCTGAATACTGAGTGCATAGTGAGTTTGCTGGTGCTGTCGGTAAGTTCTTCAAATTCCAGGAACTCGAGCTGAACGTCCAAAGGTGAATTATCTACTTCAAATGTCCTCGTTATCTTGCGGTTCGGGACGTACTCATGGAAGACCCCTTGCGCCCCGAACACCTTATTCCCTTTGGCATCTGTTGTTTCAAATCCCCAACTGCCATACTTTCTATTTTCAAGTTTCAGCACTTTGGTTGTTCCGTATTCATGAGACATCCATTGCTCGAAAATGTCAGGATCCGTATGGGCCTTAAAAAGTAATTCCAAAGGCAGATCAAATTCCCTGGTTATTACCATATCCTGTTTGCCGTCTTCGGCGTTGACTTTGGTTTTTCGTTCCATGTTATTTGCTTTTATATTTCTTCATGATTGTTTCCAGTTTATTAAACCTGTCATCCCACATCTTGCGGAACGGCTCTATGAAATCGGCTATTTCTTTCATCTTCTTTGGGTTCAGATGATAATAAATTTCCCTTCCGTTCTGCTCTTGTTCCAGCAGTTCGCATTCGGTTAGTATCTGCAGGTGTTTTGAGACAGTGGGCCTGGCCGTGTCAAAATTTGCGGCGATTGCTCCAGCCGTCATCGATTGGGAGGCTACCAATAGCAGTATGGCCCTTCTTGTAGGATCGGCTATAGCCTGGAATACATCCCGTCTTAAATTCATTGTGTAGCTATTTGACTACAAATGTATGTGTAGTTATTTAGCTACGCAAATTTTTTTGAGAAATAAAGTGTGGGAGGCTGTCGTGCGACGTTTAGAAGTAAATTGAAAATGAGCTCAATTACGTTTGTAAGAATGGAAGATGTAGCTTCCAGAGGAACATTCTTCCTGTTGCAATAATGTAAAAAGGTAGTAGCCTCGACAGGAACTCTTTCCCTGTTGCAATAATGTAAAAAGATAGTGGCCTCGACAGGAATCGAACCTGTATCTGGAGCTTCGGAAACTCTTATACTATCCCCGTCCGAACGGCGTTCAGCCGGGCGGGCATTGTACTACGAGGGCATTAAAACTTACCGCCGTATACTATCCCCGTCCGAACGCTTGCTCGAATATCAGCTAGTGTTTAGCCCGGGGGCCTCCAAACCGAGGCCACCCAGGTGAAGTCGGTCTTACAAAGACATCGTGTTTTTTAAGAACCGCCTGCCGGCAGATGTCTTCCAGTATTTCTGCCTGGCGATGGCTTCTTCAAGTGTTGGAAAAATTCAAAGTATGCGATTTCAAACGGAATGTACGGTTTGATTGATTTGGTCATTCCGGAATTATGTTGCTTCAATCTTGCTTCAAGATTTTCACAATGTCCCTTGTAATAATAATCATGGTTGACGCTCTTCAACACATACGCATAAAACATAGGAAGGTTTTGTAGTAGCCTCAACAGGAACATTCTCCCTGTTGCAATAATGTAAAAAAGTAGTAGCCTCGACAGGAACATTCTCCCTGTCGCAATAATGTAAAAAGGTAGTAGCCTCGACAGGAACATTCTCCCTGTCGCAATAATGTAAAAAAGTAGTAGCCTCGACAGGAATCGAACCTGTATCTGGAGCTTCGGAAACTCTTATACTATCCATTGTACTACGAGGCCATTAAAACTTACCCCCTTATACTATCCCCGTCCGAACGGCGTTTAGCCGGGCGGGCATTGTACTATGAGGCCGGATGCTGCAAAGTAACAGCTAAAAATAAAAATGGGCAACTCTGGAGAAAGTTACCCATTTCGTACCACGTACGGGAATCGAACCCGTGATTCCTCCGTGAAAGGGAGGCGTCTTAACCCCTTGACCAACGCGGCATTTCCCGTTTTGGGATTGCAAAGATAAGCACTCCGTTTTTTATCTCAAAAATTTTCTCAAACTTTTATTGATTCACCATTGCCGAGATGATACCATGGAAATCAGCCGCGTTCAAAGACGCTCCGCCTATCAGCCCGCCATCCACATCGGCACAGGCAAATAGTTCCGGTGCATTTGATGGCTTGCAACTGCCGCCATACAATATGCTGGTGTTTTTGGCTAATTCCGTGCCATATTTGGCCGCCAATACACCGCGTATATGTGCATGCATATCCTGCGCCTGGTCTGTGCTGGCTGTACGCCCTGTGCCTATGGCCCATATCGGTTCGTAAGCTATTACCACGTGGTCCATCTCTTCAGCGCCCAGGTGAAACAGGCCGGCTTTAATTTGTTCTTCCACATAATTGTTCTGTGTGCCCGCATCCCTTATCTCCAGCGGTTCTCCGCAGCAGAATATTACTTTCAGCCCGTTGGCCAGCGCGGTAGTAGTTTTTTTGGCAAGCATTTCGTTGCTTTCTTTAAAATACTCCCTGCGCTCTGAATGACCTAGTATCACATACAATGCCCCGGTACTTTTTATCATGCCGGCAGATATTTCCCCTGTATAAGCTCCCGACGCTTCAGTGTAGCAGTTTTGCGCGCCTGTAAATACATGGTTGGCGGTTATTGTCAGTTGCGCGGTTTGCTGAAGATGTATGAAAGGCGGACAAATAACTACTTTGTGGTTTTCGCTTAATTCCGGCAAGCCGGCTACTATTTCATTAACCAATGTTTTTCCCTGCTCTATGTCCAGGTTCATTTTCCAGTTCCCTGCTACTATTTTCTTACGCATAATATATTTGATTTATTTCAGAATTATTTATTGGCAAACATATCCCTTTGCTCCTGCGTGCGCTCAAAGATATGCCTGTACATGTTTATTTCTTCCGGCGATAATGTTTTTCCCCTCCTTTGCATCATCCGGTTGGCTGTCTCAAGGGCACGATCGGGCCGGTAAGTAGTCAGCCCCTCGCTGCCACCCCAGGTAAATGAGGGTATGAATTTTTCAGGAAATCCTCCTCCGTAAATATTGGTCGAAACGCCTACGACTGTTCCGGTATTGAACATCGTATTGATGCCGCATTTGGAATGATCGCCCATCAGCAGTCCGCAAAAAGTAAGCCCTGTAGGTACTGATTTGAAATTATGTTCATCCCATATTTTTATGGAATCGTAATTATTCTTCAGGTTCGAGCAGTTGGTATCTGCCCCCAGGTTGCACCATTCACCTATTACTGAGTTGCCCAGGTACCCATCGTGCGCCTTGTTGCTGTTGGCAAAGAATACCACGTTGCTTATTTCGCCTCCCACTTTGCATCCGGGTCCTATGGTTGTTCCCTTGTACAGCTTTGCACCCATTTTCACCACTCCGTGTTCACAGACAGCCAGTGGTCCGCGTACCATCACTCCTTCCAGCAGTTCGGCCTCTTTCCCTATATACACCGGTCCTTCGGCATTGATAATGCAACCCGGGTTGATAATTGCTCCCTCTTCGATAAACAGGTTCCCGGCATTTTTTACGGTTACGCCCTCCGGTATTGACTGACTGGTCTTACCTTTTGTAAGCAATTCGAAATCGGCTGTGATGGCTGCTTCGTTCAATGAGAATATCTCCCAAATATGCTTCAGGCGTTGTATAGGATTGTGATAGGTGATTTCTTTCAGTTTAACCGGGGTGTTCAGTTTAGGGGCAAAGTGTATTTCCGCGTCTGTCACCCTCGCGGCAATAATAGTATCACCCTGCACCAACTGCTGCATATGCTCCAGTCGGCTAATATCGTCGTACAATTCACCTGTAGCAAAAATACTCCCGTTGATGAACAGGTTGTCGCTACCGCCGTTTAGCAGAAATACTTCCTGCAGGTAAGGTGCTGTAAGTGTGCCGGTAGATTTCCCCGCAAAATGTTCCCATCTTTCCCGCATGGTCATGATACCGCAACGTATATCGGCTACGGGGCGGGTATGCGTGAACGGCAGGAGCGCGTAGCGCGTACTATCGTCGAATAAGATGATATTCATAAATGGAAAAATCCCGACAAAAGTCGGGATTTTTGATGCGTAATGCAAATTATGTGAAAGAAGATTATTTCTTCTTCTCGTAACGTTTTTTGAACTTATCGATACGGCCCGCAGTATCTACGAACATCGATTTGCCGGTATAGAAGGGGTGCGACCTGTGAGATATCTCCACCTTTACCAGGGGATATTCTTTACCGTCTTCCCAGGTTATTGTTTCTTTCGAAGGGGTAGTAGAACGTGTCATAAACGTATAGTCATTCGACATGTCTTTAAACACTACCAAGCGATAACTTTCAGGATGTATGCCTTTTTTCATTATTTAGTTTTTTGTGCATGGATTTGGCCATGCGTTTTTTACAGAGTGTGCAAAGGTAGGTTTTTTTTAATATCCCGCAAAAAAATCAGGTCAAGCCTTGTTCTTTTTACGGCTTTTTACCCTTTTTTTTAGTTCACCTTCGGCCTGTTCAGCAAAGTTGTAGGTGGCTATCACCTTACCGTCGGGGCCTATAAGCACCGCCTGGGGTACAAAACTCACACCGTATATCTGCGCCGGTGCGGCATTCCAGCCTCCCAGGTCGCTCATATGGTATTCCCATTCCAGGCTGTCTTTAGCTATTGCCTGTTCCCATTTCTCCTTGTTCTGGTCCAGCGATACGCTCAATACCGTAAAGCCCTTTTTGGCGCCTTCATATTTCTTGTCCTTGTATTCGCGGTACATTTTTACCAGCCTGGGGTTGGCCCTGCGGCAGGGACCGCACCAGCTCGCCCAAAAATCAATCAACACATACCTGTTTTTGTATATATCTGATAGTTTTATCGTATCTCCTTTCGGGGTAGGGAAGGCCAGTTCAGGCGCTTGTTGGCCGGGCTTGATGGTTTCGTTGGCGTATTGTGCCTGCGCTGGGCCCAGGCATAGGGCGAAGGCGAATATCGTTGTTACCAGTTGTCTCATAATTTTTACTCCTGTGCTGTTTTGCTGCTAAGTTAATGATGTTATTAGAATTCCAACGTCAGCCCATCGTAAGACAGGTGTATCCCCTCCGGCAGTTGGTGTTCAATTTCCGAATGTTTTCCTAATTGATGGCTGATATGGGTAAGATACGTATTGGGCACACCGGTGCTTTTTGCTACCTCAATGGCTTCATCCAGCGTATAATGCGAGGGGTGTTTTGAATGTCGCAACGCATTCAATACCAAGGCCCTGCTGCCAGTTATTTTATCTATTTCTGACGGTGGTATAAAGTTGGCGTCGGTGATGTAGGTGAAGTCGCCCACACGAAAACCCAGCACGTCCATATACATATGCTTCACAGAGATAGGTATAAACTCGAGATCATTGATAGTGAATGGTTCACCCGCTTTTATGGTAGCCAGGTTCACCTTCGGGATGCCGGGGTAGTCATCTCCGCTGAATACATAGGAAAACTCTCGTTTTAGCGTTGCCTGTGTTTCTTCGGTGGCGTAAAGGTCCACAGGTTTGTTGCTGAAGAAATTATAGGCACGTACATCGTCCATACCGGCCACATGGTCTTTATGTCCATGGGTATATACTATGGCATCCAGCGTATGCACACCGGCGCGCAGCATCTGGTATCGGAAGTCGGGGCCCGAGTCTATCACTACACTCGTTTCCTTAGTTTGAATCCATACGGAGGAGCGCAACCTGTTGTCCCGCTTATCGGTCGATGTACATACCTCGCAATTGCACCCGATAAGTGGTACACCCTGCGATGTGCCGGTGCCTAAGAATGTGACTTTCACTATCAGAGCTCAATTTCAGATTGTACGGATGTGTTGCTGCCGGGATTGATGCTCTGCAACTGCTTATACCATTTCTGCATTTCGGTGCTCAGTTCTTCTTCCTTCACATCTATCGTAGGCAATATCTCCAGCAGGGCGTTGATGCGGCCTTCCATATCCAGGAATTTGTTGATGACGGCCACGCGCCTGTCTTCGAGGATACAGTAGCCGGAATTGAAATTTCCCTTCTCAAAACGGATGGTAAAGTTAGCTTCTTCAAAAAGCTGTTCCATTTTTTTAAGGGTGTTTGCAGTATATTTGAAGCTCATTTGGCAAAAATCCGGTTTCGATGCTCAAAATTAGAAAATTAACGCCATTAATGGTGGTTTTGATGATTGGCTTGGTAAATAAGGGCTTTGGGCAAAGCTATTATATTGAAAATGACAGGACATTTTATGGTGGCCTGTCGGCTGGGGCTGCATTTACCCAGGTAGATGGCGACAATTTTGCGGGCTATCACAAAATTGGTTTTACAGGCGGGGGTATTGTATATGCGCAGGTGGCCAACAAATTGGCTGCAAGCATTGAAATATTGTTTACACAAAAGGGTAGCAAGGCCAACAAGCCACAGATATCTAACAACCGTACATACATGATACAGAAATACGGCATTGAGCTCAATTATGCCGAGGTACCCATTATGTTGAATTATTTCGATAAAAGGAAAAGTCATTTTGGAGGGGGAATTTCTTATTCGCAGCTTATTAATTATAAAGAAACAGTCACTACCAACCCAACCTTTCCTAGCACGATCGACCTTACCCAATACGAATTCAAAAAATACGACCTGAATTTTGTACTAAGCGGCAACCTGCACCTTGGCGCGGGGTTTTTCCTCAATGCAAGGTTCCAGTATTCTTTACTGCCTGTGCGCACCAACATCTACCGCGAGTTTGGCCGGGCAGAACAATACAATAATATGTGGGTATTGCGTGTTATGTATTTGTTCAAGTAATGCCACCGTTTACGTTTCATTAGGTATTTGTTAGCTAACTTTATTATATGAAGAAAGCCATATTGCCGGCTGTCATGTTTGTCTTGCTATGCCTGCATGCAACAGCGCAGGAAAAAAGCCATTTCTTTTCACCGGATAAAGACCAGGTGTTTTATGGTGGCTTCACTGCCGGGGGAAATTTCTCAACGGTGGACGGTGACAGCTATGGGGGGTATAAAAAAGCAGGGCTGGTAGGGGGTGGAACGGTCTATATCCGCCTGTTGCCCAAACTATTGACCAGCGTGGAACTGCTATATACCATGAAAGGCAGCAGGGGAGTAGCTTTGAAAAATTCAATGTACACCGGCGACTTTTTCGAGCGGTACTGGCTCGACCTGAATTATGTGGAAGTACCTGTAATGCTGCACTACACTTTTACGCCCCGCTGGCATATTGGGGCAGGTGCGTCTTACGCGCAACTTATCAAGTCCAAAGAAGAGATATATACCGACCAACCCGTGACCATCAATCCCGCCACTACCACTTTTTATACACGCGACATCAATTTTGTAATTGGTGGCGGTCTGCAGATAGGGCAGGGCTGGTTTCTCATGGGGCGATACCAGCGTTCGGTTTCATCTATACGCGCACCGCAGAATATTCCCTACTGGCAAAATTCTTACCGCCAGTTTAATGATTTGTTCAGCTTGAGGCTGATGTATTTGATAGACTAAGGTAGAGCTATTCGGCGTTTTTTATTGCCTTGTCCAGGTCTTCATTGACGTCAGCAGCTGCCTTATTAATTTCTTTGTACATTTTGCCTTTCTCAAGCATTTCTTTTCCGGCATCACTCTTTTCCAGTTCAGTAGCCTGTTTTTGAATATTCCGGGTGGTCAACCGCAGGCTGTCCAGTTCATCGCTTATCCCGGCTTTTGTCCACGATGCTGTCTGTGCTTCTGTGTTTTTTATGCCAGTGTTTAGTTTATGCCTGTCTTTGACAATTTCGTCCGTCGCCCGCCTGAATTTTTTTATGGTGCCGATAACTTTGTTCGTACTCACCTCTATTTTCGAGAGTTGGGTTCGGTATTGGTCCATGCTTTGCTCAATGCTCAGGATGTCTTTTTGTGTCCTTTCTACCAGCCCGTTATCCAGTTTCCTGTTGAAAGCTGAAAAATTACGGTCTGCTGTATTCAATATGTACTTCGCCGACTCTACTATAGGGCTTATCTGGTCGCTCATGTCCATCACCGAGGTATCATATTTTGCAGGAATAGAGCTTTTGTGCGTATAAACGCCTGGTCCGGGTCCTAACTCAAGGTAGATCATCTTGTCCCCTCTCAGGTTGTTCGAAGCCAATACAGCCGTGGTACCCTTGGGCAATACAGTTTTCTTGTCAATTGAGAGAGTTACCCTTACTTTCCTGTTGCCGTTAAGTTTTACCTGGCTTACCTCGCCCACCTCCACGCCGTTCACATACACGGGGTTGGCTATCTGCAGAGAGCGAACATCATCATAATATGCGTAATAGTCGTATTCCTGGTACACAAGATACCCGTACTTGTACACGAGGTATCCCGTTATAGCCAATACTACAACGGTAATAGTTATCCATCCGCTTCTTTTTACCTTAGGTTGCATATTATATTCCCGGTAAAAATACGGCTTATTGGGTAAACACAGGCTTTTAGGTTATGCCTTCGTTAGTATTACGCTCGTAAATTTTCCGTCCTTTATTATTACGGAATCGGTTTTAGTGAATGGTTCACTATTACTGTCATTCTTATATTAAAGTATCAGGCGGTGTACTACACCAAAAAACGTATTTTTTGCATAAAAAAACCGGCTGTCCAGCCGGTTTTTACTTGAATAGTTTTTTTACAGTTCCCATCGCACCAGCCAGGTACCATTCAGGTCGGTTGTAGATGTGGTGCCGTTCGGCAGATAAACATCGAATGTCCCGGCAAAATTTATCTCTATGTACTTGGCATTGTCATTTACTACAGTTACGGTAATATCCCCCGCATCGCCCTGGTATGTGATCTGCGGTGGCATTTGGCTGATGATATTCATATTCACATTGGCATATTCAAATTTCTGTTCCTTGCCGTAAGTGCCCGCACCCTTATAGTCGGGTATATTCATTGTGATGGCATAGGGCGCGACGTTAATCATCAAAAAACTCATCCTAAGTTCCAGCTTGACATCATTGCCTACCATAGTCTTTTTAGCCAGTATCACCTTTTGTTCGTTTGGGTTTCCTGCAAACGGGACCTCACCGCCTGGGTTGATTACCAGGAAGGACGGTGATTTGGCCTTGTTGGGGTCAATGCCGGTAGTATCAACAGGGTTTGCCGGTTCGACATAGGTTGGGGCGGTGTACGTGGTACAGGAACTTAAGGCCAGCAAAACCGCAGCGGATATGAATAACGTATGCCTCATGTAATTTCGTTCTTTTAAATATGCAGTTATAATAATGTTATTTTGTTGTTTATATGCTATCGTACGTACGCCTTTTCCCATCCCAGAGAGAGTGGCATAACGATTACCGAAAGATTGTAACCCAGCGGCCCTGAATACTTCCTTTCGATAACGCCCATAGCCGTAGTTACCTCCGGCGATGTATAGTCTATCAGGTTATAATTGCCTAAATAAGCCGTGCCCCTGAGTTTAATGGCAACGCCCAGCACGAAACCCACTTCCGCTTTTACAAAAGGCACTGCCTTTATCAATGCTTCGGAACTGGTGCCGTCGTCTATCATAATATACGAAGTGGCTATACCGGCGCCTGCTGATAACAGTGTCCTATGGTCTTTGCTGAGAGAAGCATCGCCACCGTATTTATAGTTGAAGCTGACGGGTACCGAACCCACCATAAAGGGTATGGTTTCAGCCAAAGCCAGGTCTTTGTAGTACAAAGGCACCCGAACGGTATCGTAGGTGAGTGCGCCTGCCAGTACATTTGCTTCTATATCCAGGCAAAGCATGCTTTTATCGGTAGGCATAGCCAAAGGCACTGATGTACCCAGGTAAGCCGACAGAGACTTAACCATGCGGGACTGTACGGTGAATGATGTATCTATTTCATATCCGGATGTTTTGGTATCAAAATCGAGTTGGTCGAAATACCTGGTATCGCGCACACGTATGCTCATTGGGTTGCTCATAAACTGCCAGCCGTACACGCCCACGTACAGCCTCTTGTGCAGCGCCATGTCGAATTTTTTCTCTTTCCTTTCGTTTTTCCGGTACCTGTTCAGCCCGGTCAAAACCTGGGCATCGCCGGGTAGGTAAGACAACAAAAATACGGCCAATAAACACCAGGCAGCTTTATTTCTCATTGTGTGTATCATTGATTTGAAGCTAAAATAATCTAAAAAGCTGTTTAAACAAATAGTTGGCCATTCCCGCCCGATTTTTGGCGGGTAAAAAGCCGGGGAAAATGACCCGCTCCCTTATTTACCTGTTTTTCCGGCTCTGTTTAAAGTTCTTATGCCCTGTACTCATAGGGGGCTTGTGGCAGCTTTCCAATAAGAATGCGATGAGCAGCAGGGAAGCCATTATGGGCAATAGTTTCTTCATAGTACAATATTGTTGCCCTGAAAATAATAATTATTCTGCGGGTTTTCAATTAACATCCTTTTTCAGAACCAATTAGCTGGTTATCTGTTATACATGTATAAAAACTGATATTATGAGGTCTATATTGTATCTGATAGCCGTTATTCTCGTCATTGGTTGGGTGCTGGGTTTCTTTTTCTATAGTGCGGGACAAATCATTCACGTACTGCTGGTAATAGCCATTATATCCCTGATTTTAGGGGTCATCAGGCGCGCCTGACGGTTTTCGTAACTTGTACCCGGTGAAAAGGTACGTATGCCATATTATGCTCAGAGCATATAAAGCGCGCAATAGACTGGCTGGTACGATAGCTATATTTTCGGCCCCAGCTTTCGTTTGATAAACCGGTTGGCTGGCAGTTCGTACAGCTTGTATATTGTAATGCTCAGCACCAGTGAAATGCCGAATATTACCAGTGCGGCATTATGGTTTGCCGGCAAGACGTTTTTCAAGAGGGGGATTTTCTGCGGCAGGTATTGGTAGTAGCGCAGCACCAACATATGTATCATATAAAAGCCAAAGCTTATCTCGCCAAGGAATACAAGGCTATTGTTGGAGAGTAGGTCTGATATAACGCCCCTGGAGTATGCGAAAGTATATATCAGGAATATCATGGGCGGCCAGTAATAGCAGGAATACCTGAAGCCCTGCGGAACATCGTTGTGGAAAAAAAGAAAGATAGCCAGGAAAAGTATAGAACCGATTTCGGCGGCCGTGGCAACGCGCCGGTTGTTGAGCACCTCTATATCTTTCCGCTTCCGGTAGAGGCGGTACAGCATTTTGCCGATGATGAAATCACCCAACCGCAACAGGGGATTGATGTAAAAATACTTCTCATGGTAGGACTCCTTCGCCAGTAGCAGCGATATGGGAATGAGCAATATCGCCACAGGCAAGAACTTTAGATACTTTTGGCGCAGCATCAGGAACACCAGGAACGGAAACATGATGTAGAAGAACCACTCGTCGGATATACTCCACGACACTGAATTGAAGTAAAAGTATATATCATCCGAGGGTACAAAACTTTGTATGAGGAATATGTTCAGTACAAAGCGGTTGATCCACTCAGTAGCATCCCCTTTGAACGACAATGGCACCGCAATAAGCAGTGTGAGCAAATGCAGCGGGTAGATACGCGCGAACCTCGCCAGCCAGAACTGGCTGAACTTTATCTTCCCCTCCAGTATCTTGTCGTGATAACTGTATCCTAATACAAAGCCGCTCAGGATAAAAAAGAAGCTTACGCCTATATATCCTTCGTAAAATATGTCATCATACAGCTGCCTGTAAAAAGGCGAAGCATCCTGCAAAAACCACAGATGGCTGAGAAAGACCATCAGCGCAAAGAAGAAACGAAGGGAAGTGAGTGGTTTTATCATATGTATGCTTATTATCCCGCCTTTTTTAATTGCCTTCTTACACTGGCCGTAAGGTCGAATATCTTGCGGCTTGAGTATATCCTGCGTATATAGCTGTTCATGGGCATTTCATAGTATTTGTGCAAAGCCGCTGTCAGTACCAATGTGACAACAAACAGGGGAACGACCGCTGTGGCGTCAAGTGGCAATGCGGGTACCTTGCTTTGCAACAGGGTATAATAGCGTATGACGAGCACATGCACCAAATAAAACCCGAAACTGAGGTCGCCCAGGTACACCAGTACTTTATTCGACAATATATCGGATATGATGCCCCTGGAATACGAGAAAACATAGACCAGCAGGCACATAGGCAGCAGGTAATACAGCGAGTACCGAAACCCGATGGGTACATAGTTGTGAAAATACATGCTTGCGGCCAACAGGCCGAGCGTGGATATTTCAGCTATGTTTGCTAACCGCCGGTTATTGAGGTATTCGTTATCCTTTCTCTTCTCGTACAGCCTGTACAGCAACATGCCAGCCATAAAATCTCCTATCCTCGTGAGCGGGTTTATATAAAATAGTGCCTGATGGAAAACATCCTTTATCAGCAGCAGGCCTATGGGTATTGCCACCAGGTAGGCGAGTGGTATCCACAGTCTGAACCGTTTGTTGGTGAATAACAGCACCAGCAAGGGGAAGCACAGGTAGAAGAACATCTCATCGGACAGGCTCCACGATACGGCGTTGAATGTGAAATAAAAGCCGTCTGAAGGAACAAAGCTTTGCAGCAGGGCCAGGTTGAGCAGCAGCTTGTTCACCCAACTTACCAGGTCGGTATTGAAAGACAGGGGAATGGCCAGCAGCAGGGTGATGAAGTGCATGGGGTAGATACGAGCGAAACGAGCCACCCAGAAATTGGTGAAGCTTGTTTTATCGGCTTCCAGCTTCTGCTTGTAGCTGTAGCTCATGATGAAACCACTGAGCACGAAAAAGAAGCTCAGGCCAATGAATGCCTCCTTAAAAACCTGCCCATGCAGTTCTTTCAGCACGGGGCCTCCGTCCTCCAGAAACCAGAGATGGCTGCCGAATACAAGAACGGCAAACAGGAACCTTAAAGATGTTAGCGGTTTTATCAATATCAAATACCAATAGACCGCACAATTTAGCCCTGCCTACCATTTTTACCCGCTATAACATCTATGATAACATTTATATTAACATATTTGCGGGGTAGCAACAAAGGGCTTTTTAGCTCAGGCCTTCTATTTCGCCGTTCACCAGTTTTATATGATTGGCCTGGGGGTCTTTGGGCAGCCCCGGCATACGCATGATATCGCCTGCCACAGCTACCACGAAACCCGCGCCGGCATTGATAACCACATCGCGGATGGTGATGTTGAACCCTTCAGGCGCGCATATTTTTTTAGGGTCGTCGCTGAAGGAATACTGCGTTTTGGCAATGCATACCGGCAGGTTGCCCCAGCCAGCAGTTTCAAATTCTTTTAGCCTGGTCAGCGTTCCTGCACCGAACGTAACTCCATTGGCCCTGTAAATTTTGGTGGCTATTTTCTCAATTTTCGTGCGCAGGCTGTCTTCATCTTCGTAGGTGAAGTTGATGTCAATAGAAGGCTTATTCTCTATTACTTCCACCACTTTCTCCGCCAGCGATGCCGCGCCTTTGCCACCTTCGGTAAAGCCGTTGTTGATGGCGAAGGTAACACCGTGCTGCTCGCACCATTCGTCCAGGTAGTTTACTTCTTCGTCGGTGTCAAAATAGAACTTATTGAAAGATACGATCACGCTCTGGCCGAAGTTCTTCATATTCTCTATATGCCTGTGCAGGTTGGGCATACCGGCTTTCAGGGCCTCCAGGTTGGGCTTTTTAATATCGTCGGCATGAACACCGCCGTGCAGCTTCAGCGCCGAGGTGGTCACTACTATTACCGTAGCCTTTGGCCTCAGGCCCGATATGCGGCATTTTATGTCCATGAATTTCTCAGCCCCCAGGTCGCTGCCAAAGCCTGATTCGGTCACTACATAGTCATTATAGCTCATGGCCATTTTGGTAGCCAGTATGGAGTTGCAGCCATGTGCGATGTTGGCAAATGGACCGCCGTGAATGAAGGCAGGTGTGTTCTCGGTGGTCTGTACCAGGTTGGGCAATATAGCTTCCCTCAGCAATACCACTATCGACTCGGCTACGCCCAGGTCTTTAACAGTAAACGCCTTTTTATCGCGGGTATAGCCCAGCACCACGCGCTCTATACGCGCCTGCAGGTCTTCTATACTGGTGCTCAGGCAAAACAGGGCCATGATCTCAGAAGCAGGGGTGATATCAAACCCGGCTTCCTGCGGCAAGCCATTGGAGAGGCCGCCCAGCCCGGTAACTATGTTGCGCAGCGAGCGGTCGTTCACGTCCAGCACCCTGCGCCATACTATGCGGTCCAGGGCTTTATCGGTATTCCTGTTATTGTACTGGTAGTTGTCCAGCAGAGCGGCTATCATATTGTTGGCACAGGTAATGGCATGCATATCGCCTGTAAAGTGCAGGTTGATATCTTCCATCGGCAACACCTGCGAGTACCCCCCGCCGGCCGCACCGCCCTTCATGCCGAAGCAGGGGCCGAGGCTTGGCTCGCGCAGGGCTACGGCCGCCTTCTTGCCTATATGGTTCAGGCCCAGCGAGAGGGCCACGCTGGTTACGGTTTTGCCTACCCCCGCTTTATTGGGCGTGATGGCCGTCACCAGTATAAGGTTACTGTTTTTTATGTTATCCTCGTTAAGGTATTGCAGGGGCACCTTGGCCTTGGTCCTTCCGTAGGGAATAACATCGTCTGCGTTGATGCCCAGTTTTTCGGCTATCTCCGTTATGGGTTTCAGCTTCGCTGCCCTTGATATTTCTATATCAGATAACATAGTGTATATGAAGTTTTAAAATTTGCCGGACGAATATATTAATTATAATGAGAAAAGGGGAATGGTTGTGAAAAGTTCTGGTTGGCGGACGGGGCGTAAGGCGTAAGTCATAAGGGGTAAGTTGGTTCTCCTGGGTTCCGGTTTGTTGTGTTTTGTTGCGGGTTTTGGGTATGCCCTGCGGGAGTGGACCCCTAAATCTCCCCGTGGGGGACTTTCCCCGGGGTCTTCTTGGTGTTTGGTTCTTTTGGGTTCCGGTTTGTTCTATTTTGTTGCGCCTGGTTGCGGGAACAGCTTATTGACTCGTCCTGAAAAAGGTTTAC
>DISB01000011.1 GCA_002421685.1 Bacteroidetes bacterium UBA6221 | reverse complement strand
CCCTCATATACCAATCCGGGAGGAATCATCAATTCGATAACACCTGGTGATACAGGTTTGCATATATATGTATTGCACGCTACCAAAATACCTGAATGCCCGGGTGTAGACTCTACGGTAGACATCAAAATAGATGTTCAGCCCAATCCTTCGGTGCAGGTAAACAATGACGAGTCATTGTGTTATGGCGATACATTGCAGCTGACGGCAATAGTAACCCCCAATACATTCACCCGGTACACCTATAGCTGGACACCGGGTGCGGCACTGGATTTCCCCGACCGTAAGAACCCGATATTCTCGGCTGTGGATGAAGGCATCACTACCCTGACCTTTGTAGCCCGCACACCCGCAGGCTGCGCAGACTCAGACCAGGTGACCCTGAGTGTTTACGCTGCAGAGTTCATTACATTGCCGGGAGATACGGCTATCTGCCCGGGCGATACGGTGACCATTGGCATGACGGTTAACCCGGGTGTTAAGTTCTACTGGCTGCCGGATTACAACATCAGCAGTGTGAGCGCGGTGCAACCCAGGGTATGGCCGGTTGCCGACCAGGTGTACACAGTATACGCAACTGACAGTTTCGGTTGCCTGGACACAAATAATGTACAGATTGCTGTCAAGCCCAGGGCAATAATTGAATTGGATGATACGGTGCGAATTTACCCCGGCGAAAACTATCGCATGGACCCCGGTGGCAATTGCCTGTACTATACGTGGTTTCCGCCATTGGGATTAAGCAACGCGGATGTCAGCAATCCCAGTGTAAGCCCGAAAGTGAACACGAGGTATATTGTGCATGGAAGGACGGAAACAGGCTGTTCAGTTATCGATTCCATAGATGTATTGGTGAACAACGACGTAATATTGACCTTGCCCAACGCATTCACCCCTGGGAACAGAGCTAATGGTACACTGAAATTAATCCGCAGGGGAGCAGCTGAGTTGAAACGCTTTGCAGTATATAACCGCTGGGGGGCTAAAGTATTCGAAACATCCGACATTAATGAAGGATGGGATGGCACCTACGAAGGTAAACCGCAGCCGGTAGGTGTCTTTATATATACTATAGAAGCAGTAGCACCGTCAGGGCAAATAATCAACAAACAAGGTAACGTAACGTTGATGAGGTAGTTGCAGATGATAATTTTTCAGCCCCCTGTTTATAAGGGGGCTTTTTTATAACTGCATAAACATATCTGCCATATGTGGATATATATTTTAAGAAAACATTGCATATTAACTGCAATTTATTTAAATTGTTAGTTGTAAATTCGCACACCTTTGTGCAAACGCACCATAAACATTATAATCATATAAATACTTAGCATGATGTGACGTTTACTTAGGCCGTAAATAATATAATATGACAGCAGGAATTGCTCCTACTACAACATCAAATCTGAACCTTAAGAAAGCGCTCCGGGAACATTTTGGTTTCGAAACATTTAAAGGCGACCAGGAAAAAATAATTAAAAGTATCCTGTCAGGCAAAGATACTTTTGTGATCATGCCGACGGGAGGAGGCAAATCGTTATGTTATCAACTGCCGGCATTAGTGAGCGAAGGTGTGGCCATAATAGTCTCGCCGCTGATAGCATTGATGAAAAACCAGGTAGACCTTATCCGCGGGTACAGCAGCAAGGATAATATTGCCCATTTTCTCAACTCAACCCTTAGCAAGACGCAGCAAAAAAAGGTAAAATCCGACCTGTTGGACGGTACTACTAAATTACTATATGTAGCACCTGAGACCCTTACAAAAGAAGAAAACATATCCTTCTTTTCGGATATGAACATATCTTTTATAGCGGTGGACGAAGCGCATTGTATTTCCGAATGGGGGCATGATTTCAGACCGGAATACCGTAAGCTGCGTGACATGATAGACCAGATAAACGACCAATTGCCTATCATAGCGTTAACAGCTACGGCTACACCCAAAGTGCAGGATGATATTGTAAAAAACCTGGGATTAAGAAGTCCGGAAATCTTCATTTCCTCTTTCAACAGGCCCAACCTGTATTACGAAATTCAGTCCAAAGGAAGCAAAAGCCAGAACCTGAAAAACATAGTTAAGTTCATTAACCAGAATAAGGGTAAAAGTGGCATCATATATACTCTAAACCGGAAGACTACCGAAGAACTGGCCGAAACTTTAAGGGCTAACAATATTTCAGCCGTAGCATACCACGCCGGGCTGGAGTCGGCCGTACGTGCAAAAAGGCAGGATGATTTCCTGATGGAAGAGGTTGACGTCATCGTTGCGACTATTGCCTTTGGCATGGGTATTGACAAGCCTGATGTCCGTTTCGTGATACATTATAACATCCCGAAATCGCTGGAAAATTATTACCAGGAAACAGGCCGTGCCGGTCGTGATGGATTGGAGGGAAAATGTATCCTGTACTATTCTCACAAGGACGTACAAAAACTGGAACACCTGATGCGCGACAAGCCATTGAGCGAACGCGAAATGGGTGCGCAACTGATAGCAGAAACCGTAGCGTATGCCGAAAGCGGCGTCTGTCGCCGGAAACTCCTATTGCACTACTTTGGCGAAGAACTGAAACAGGAAAATTGCGGCCAATGCGATAACTGCCTGAACCCGAAAGAAAAACTGGAAGTAAAAGACAGCTCGAAAATAGTACTCGATGCCATTGACCAACTGGATGAACGTTTCAATATAGACTATGTTGTGAACGTGATACTGGGCAAGGCGACACCACAAATAAAAACTTTCAGGCACGATAAACTGAAGGCATTCGGCACAGGACTGATTATGGAGATGGAAGACAATTTCTGGTTCTCCCTTATCAGGCAGATGATGCTGGAAGGACTAATCAGGAAGGACATCGAGGAATACGGGTTGTTGAAAATAACGCCCAAAGGGAGAAAATTCCTGAAAAAGCCGTTTTCGATAATGGTGGCGCTGAACAACAAGTTTGAGGACAGTGATGGCGAGGATGAGGATACCCCGTCAGGAAACGGGAACGGCGCTACTACAGACCCGGTGCTGTATGAGATGCTGAAAGACCTGAGGAAACAGGTAGCAAAAGAAAAAAATGTACCCCCGTTTGTCGTGTTCCTCGAGAACTCGCTGATAGATATGGCTACCAACTACCCTACTACACTCGAAGAACTGGAAAAGATACAGGGCGTAAGCAAGGGCAAAGCCGTAAAGTTTGGTAAAAAATTCGTGACCCTGATTGAAAAGTATGTAGAAGAGAATGATATAGTGAAACCGGATGATTTTGTGATGAAGAGCGTGGTGAACAAAAGCGGCATGAAGGTATATATCATCCTGAACATAGATAAGAAAATACCGCTGGAAACAATCGCCAAAAATAAAGGACTATCCTTGCAGGACCTTCTTGTAGAGATGGACACCATTGTGGGCAGTGGTACTAAACTGAATATTGACTATTGTATAGACGAGGAGCTGGACGAAGATGAACAGGAAGATATTTTTGATTACTTCCGCAACAGTACCGACGATAACCTGGAAGAAGCATATGAAGAATTCAGGGACAGTAATATAACGATTGAGCAACTACAGATGATGCGCATCAAATTCATGAGCGAATACGCTAATTAGCATTTAAAGCATACCCGTGGTGACGCGCCTGTAACATATGTTACAGGCGTTTTACTGCGAGTTGTATAACTTTATAACACCCGTTATACCAAATGATATGAACATGACAAATATCACTACTACGCCATGACGCCGGTCATAGCGGAAAAGGTCCAAATGAAATAACTTTATAATACAAAACTGCACAACATGAACCTGGCTAAAATCATAAAAACTACACTGGCGGTTACAACTGTAATTGTAGTAGCTGCTTCGTGCCGGAAAGAACCCGCGAACAATAATAATAATGGCGGCAACAATGATACCGTTGTGATGACACCTTATGAATTTGTGCCGCCAACCCACTTTCCCGAGATAACCATACCCGAAGACAATAAACTATATGTAGAACGTATTGAACTGGGCAAAAGACTGTTCTTTGACACAAGACTTTCTAATGACGGCCAAAACTGTGAAAGCTGCCATAAACAGGAATATGGTTTTTCTGTTCCCGGAGTATCAACATTTGATAAAGGGCAGACTTCATTGCCGCTTATCAACCTGGCATGGAACAAAAACTACATGTGGAATGGCCGGATAACCGGTACACTGGAAGACGTAATGATGATGGAACTCACAGTGCGTTTCAATACCGACGTTGCAAAGATCAATGACATCAGTGAATACCGTATTATGTTTAAAAACTTCTACGGTGTAGATGAAATAACGCACAAAGATATGGCTAAGGCATTGGCGCAGTATATGCGTGTGCTGGTGTCCAGGGATACAAAGTATGACCGGTATGTAAAAGGCCAGGTAATGCTAACACCCATGGAAGAAGAGGGACGCCGGATATTCTTTACTGAAAAGGGCGACTGCTTTCACTGCCATACCAACCTGCTGGCGACAGACAACCTGATGCATAATAACGGACTGGACAGTGTGTACGCCAAAGAAATTGATCTCGGATATTATAATGTAACCAAGGATGCAAATGATAAAGGCAAATTCAGGACACCCAACCTGAGAAATGTTGCCCTGCGCACACATTATATGCACGATGGCCGCTTTACCTCACTCGAGGATGTGGTGGAATTTTACAATACTGGCGTGAACAAAGTGCCCACCGTTGACCCACTTATGACCAAAGCTAACCGGGACGACGTATTTGGCCTGGGACTGAACGAAGTAGAGAAGAAACAATTGGTGGCTTTCCTGAAAACATTTACCGACTCGACGATGATAACAGACAAAGCGTTTGCGGCGCCATAGGCTTTCATACTCATAATTTTTTACGGGGCGGCAATACCGCCCTTTTTCTATTTAGCGCTATTATTTTCCGTACGATTAATAAAGAATGCTGTAACTTTTACCTGCATTGTACGATTAAATCTATTGTAACATGAATGGGAAAACGGTATTTATTTCGGGCGCCAGCAGAGGTATAGGACGGGCAGTAGCCATAAAGCTGGCCCAACAGGGCGCCAACGTGGTAATAGCTGCAAAATCTGTGACGGAAGACCCCAGGCTGGGCGGCACCATCCATTCCGTGGCCGAAGAAGTAAACAAAGCCGGTGGCCGAGCCCTGGCCATTCCCTGCGATATACGTGACGAAGACCAAATACTAAATGCAATCCGGGAAACCATTGCATTCTTCGGGGGTATAGATGTAGTGATCAATAATGCCTCGGCAATCGCCCTGACATCTACGGAACAAACGGAGGCCAAAAAATTCGACCTGATGCATGATATCAACGTCAGGGGGACATTCCTCGTTACCAAACACTGCATACCGTTTTTGAAACGATCGTCCAATGCTCATATAATAACACTGTCCCCACCCCTGAATATTACCCCACGGTGGCTGGCTATGTCTCTACCGTATAGCATCAGTAAGTACAATATGAGTATGATGGCCATAGGATGGGCTGAAGAGCTGAAACAATATAAAATTGCCTCCAACGCCCTATGGCCGGCCACTACCATAGGTACGGCCGCCGTAAAAAACCTGCTGGGCGGTGAAATGCTGGTACAACGCAGCCGCAAGCCCGAAATAATAGCGGATGCAGTGAGTTATATACTTAAACAACCGGCGGTAAGCTATACCGGGCAAACACTGATAGATGAGGAAGTGTTAAAAGAAGCCGGTGTTACGGACTTCGAACCGTATGCTATCGTAGCCGGCGCCCCCCTGCAAAAAGACTTATTTTTAGATTAAATCGTAAAACATCAACATATTGGAAACAATACTTTCTATCAACTCCATTTCGAAATCTTATGGCCCGATACAGGCACTGAAAAATGTGTCCTTCAACGTGCCTCAGGGCAGTGTATTCGGAATATTGGGCCCGAACGGCAGTGGTAAGACTACCATGCTGGGTATCATCCTTGACGTGCTAAAGGCCGATGCCGGCACATACCAGTGGCTGGGTGGCACACCCAATGCGGAGGCAAGGCGCAGTATAGGCTCCCTGCTGGAAACGCCTAACTTTTACCACTACATGACCGCCTGGGACAACCTGGAGATAGCGGCAGCCATCAAGCAACATGGTAAAGACGACCGGCAGGCGGTATTGGAAAAAACAGGGCTGTGGCAACGTAAAAGCAGTAAGTTCAAAACTTTCTCGCTGGGTATGAAACAAAGGCTGGCCATAGCCTCTACCCTACTGGGCAATCCCGATGTGCTGGTATTTGACGAGCCGACCAACGGCCTGGACCCGGCGGGTATAGCGGAAATACGCGAACTCATCATGCAGCTGAACCGCGAGGGCAAAACCATCATCATGGCCAGCCATCTGCTGGACGAGGTGGAGAAGGTATGTACGCACGTAGCGATACTGAAAAGGGGCGACCTGCTGCTGAGTGGTAAGGTAGACGAAGTGCTGGTAAGTGAAGACCAGGTTGAAGTAAGTGCAACAGACATTCCCGCCCTTCTCAGTATTATCAGCGCTATGCCGGGCATTCACAATGTGAAACAAATAAATGGCGCCCTGCAACTGAATTGTGACAGCCATATAACACCGGCACAGGTGAACGAATATTGCATGCAAAATGGCATTGCACTTTCTCACCTGGCGTTGAGGAAGAAGAGCCTGGAAACAAAATTTATGGAACTTACAAACAAGTAAACGATAACGATGAACAATTTACTCTCTATAGAATGGATGAAGGTGAAAAAATATCCCACCTTCTGGATAATGGCAGGCATGTTCGCTTTCCTGTTGCCTCTGTGGAACTATGGTATCAACAAGGGGTTTTTAAAAATGGATGGTGGCAAAAGCGGTATAGACCTGATAGATAAGGCGTACAACTTTAATAACGTATGGGGCAATTTGGGCTGGTGGACCAGTGTTTTCGTGGTATTTATTTCGGTACTGGTAATCATCCTTGCAACGAATGAATACAGCTTCAGGACCAACAGGCAAAATATTATTGACGGGTGGACGAGACTACAGGCCTTACATGCCAAATGGCTGATGGTATTCGCACTGGCTGCAGGTACTACCATATATGTATTTATCACTGGGGTAATATTTGGCATTGCTAACGACACCATTTCAAATTTCCCCGGTGATATAACCAGCCTGTTTTATGTGTTCATTTTGTCGCTCAACTATTATGGTTTCGCACTCTTGATAGCCTATTTGTTCAAAAGAAGCGGTATTGGAATTGGTATATTTTTCCTGTACCATATGATAATAGAAAACCTTGCGCGGTCATTTATCAATTGGCGGTTCGATTACCCCGCAGGAGACCTTTTGCCCCTGCAGGCCAGCGACGAATTGTTACCCTTTCCGCTTGTAGAAATCGCAAAATCATTTGTGCAAACCGAAGAGAAAATAACCGCCACCACCTTTGTGGCAGTTTCATTGGCGTGGGTGGCGGTTTACTATATTATCAGCCGGTTTCGGTTACTGAAAACGGATTGGTAAATTTGCACCATGACGATCGACAAGCCGGTTTTGCTGGTAACTAATGATGATGGTATAGCCGCCCCCGGTATCAGGGCGCTGATAGAAGCGGTAAAAGACTTAGGAAAAGTAATAGTAGTAGCGCCGGACAGCCCGCAGTCGGGCATGGGGCATGCGGTAACAATTGGCGAGCCGTTGCGACTGTACAAAGTACAGGTATTTGAAGGTATAGAAGCCTGGGAAAGCAGCGGCACTCCTGTAGATTGTGTAAAACTGGCGCGAGATATAATATTGAGCTATAAGCCTGCCTTATGCCTGAGCGGTATTAATCACGGCGCTAACCATTCGATTAACGTTATTTATTCGGGCACCATGAGCGCGGCCATGGAAGCAGCCATTGAAGGCGTGCCATCGGTAGGATTTTCTTTACTGGATTACCGCCACGATGCCGACTTTACCATAGCACAGGATGTGGCGAGGACCATCACCAAAAAAATGCTGGAGCAAGCCCTGCCCGACCACACCTTGCTGAATGTGAATATTCCGATAGTAACAAAAGAAACATTCAAAGGAATAAAAATATGCCGCCAGGCAGATGCCAAATGGCAGGAAGAATTTGACAAACGTGTAGACCCGCGCGGCCAGGATTATTACTGGATGACAGGCAAATTCGTGAACCGGGACAAAGGAACAGGTACAGATGTGGAAGCATTGGCAGAAAATTACGCCTCGGTAGTGCCGGTAAAGTTTGACCTGACAGACCATACTATAAAGGCCAAGCTGGAAATGGACTGGCAGGATATTTCAGGAATACAGTAGGCAATATAAAAATGAAGCTTGACACCGTAACGCCCCTGGTTATCCTCCAGGGGCGGTTTTATGACCGGGCCTGGCATGAAAACCGTTGCAATTCAAAATCTCACGCTGCAAATAGAATAACCAGCTAAAATGGTTTCTTGGCAGGGTTTTTTATTAGTTAATACCACACCTTGTTTGTATTACATGATAAAAAATACACTATAGTTTATGCCTCAATATGACGATAGAAAAAGAGTCATTATTACGAATATAGTACCCCTTGTAGATGGAGCGGCCTATCCCGCAAAAACAGCCGAAGGCGAAACCATCACTATCTCTGCCGATATATTTTGCGACGGGCACGATGAAATCGCCGCGACTATTTCTCTGAAACATAAAAATGACAGGCAATGGAAAGAATACCCGTTGAACTTCATCAATAACGATCACTGGGAATACCTGTTCGAACCAGCCAAGACAGGCATATACCAATTCAGGATACAGGCGTGGATAGATCATTTCACCACATGGAAAAACGGTTTACAGAAAAAATATGAAGCCGGGCTGGATATATCCGTCGACCTGCTGATAGGGGCAGAAATGCTGCAGGAAGCATCTACATCTCCAAACGCGAAAGATAAAAAGCTCCTGGCCACGTGGGCGAAAGATCTGGCCTCGTCCGGGAAGGAAGATGCGATGGTAGCCATCATTACCGGAGACAAAGTAAGCGAAACAGTACACAGACAAATAGCGAGGACTAACGCAACTATTTCCGGCACTTATACGATAGAAGTAGAACGAAAAAAAGCAGCGTTCAGCACGTGGTATGAGCTGTTCCCCCGTTCTGCAGCCGAAAGAGCGGGAGAACATGGGACCTTTAAGGATGTAAAAAAGCTGCTGCCACATATAGCCGATATGGGATTTGATGTTGTTTACTTTCCACCGATACACCCCATTGGCCATTCAAAAAGAAAAGGGAAAAACAATTCATTGCTGCCAGAACCCGGTGATCCCGGTTCGCCATGGGCTATTGGCAACGAAAAAGGCGGACATAAGGCCATTCATCCGCAATTAGGCACGTTAAAGGACTTCAAAAGCCTTATAGCAGAAGCACAGAAATACGATATTGAGATAGCATTAGATATAGCTTATCAATGCTCACCCGACCATCCTTATGTAAAGGAACATCCGCAATGGTTCAAATGGCGTCCTGACGGCACCGTACAGTTTGCAGAAAACCCTCCGAAAAAATATGAAGACATCCTGCCCATCAACTTTGAAACAGACGATTGGCAAAACCTGTGGAAAGAACTTAAAAGCATTGTTGACTATTGGATAGCAGCAGGGATAAAGATATTTCGCGTAGACAATCCCCATACCAAGGCATTCCCATTTTGGGAATGGATGATAGCTGAAGTACGAAAACAACACCCTGATGTCATTTTCCTGGCCGAGGCATTCACAAGACCCCGGCTGATGGAGCGCCTGGCAAAGGCCGGGTTTAACCAGTCCTATACCTACTTCACCTGGCGCAATACAAAGCAGGAGTTGGAAGAATACATGACCGAACTGACTAAAACAGATATGCGTTATTATTTCCGCCCTAACTTCTGGGTCAACACACCGGATATTTTGCCGCCAGTATTGACAGAAGGAGGCGAAAACGCACATATTATGCGACTGATTCTCGCCGCAACGTTATCATCCAACTATGGCTTATATGGACCGGTATACGAATATGGGATAAATAAACCACGTCCCGGTAAGGAGGAATACATCGATAACGAGAAATATGAGATCAGGCACTGGAATTGGCAACAATACACCAGGATAAAAGAATTCATAGCGAGGATAAACAGGATAAGAAAAGAAAATACCGCACTACAGACAACCTGGAACATTGAATTTGCCAGGACAACTAATGACAATATTATCTGTTTTACAAAGACGGACGTACAGCGAAATAACGTGCTGATTGTAGCAGTGAATCTCGACCCCCACCATACCCAAAGCGCTATCGTGGATTTGCCTATAAAAAAATTAGGAATAAAGGAGGGTATTCCCTACACGGTAACAGATTTATTGAGCGGTGATGAATATGAATGGCAGGGGACTACTAACTATGTAGAGCTGAACCCCTTCGATATTCCTGCGCATGTATTAAGAGTAGAACAACAAAACAAGGAAGAATGACCGGCAAAAACAACATGAAAAGTGACGACTTGCTGTGGTACAAAGACGCGGTGATATACGAACTGCACATCAAAGCCTTTCACGATGCAAACAATGATGGTATTGGTGATTTTGAGGGGTTGTTGAGAAAACTGGATTACCTGGAAGACCTGGGTGTGACGGCTATATGGCTGCTCCCCTTCTACCCTTCGCCTCAGCAGGACGATGGTTACGATATATCGGATTACTACAGCATCAATCCTGCATACGGCGATATAAATCAATTTAAGCGTTTCCTGAAAGAAGCCCATAATCGCAACCTGAAGGTGATAACAGAGCTGGTCATCAACCACACTTCAGACCAGCATCCTTGGTTTCAGCGAGCCCGGAAAGCCCCTAAGGGTTCGCCATACCGGAATTATTACGTATGGACAGACGACCCAAATCAATATAAAGACGTGCGTATCATTTTCCAGGATTTTGAAACATCGAACTGGACATGGGACCCAATCGCTCAGCAATATTACTGGCACCGATTCTTCAGGCATCAGCCCGATTTAAATTATGATAATCCTGTAGTGCAGCAGGAAGTGTTTAAAATGATTGACTACTGGTGTAAAATGGGCGTGGATGGTTTCCGGCTGGATGCGGTGCCCTACCTTTTTGAACGGGAAGGCACCAACTGCGAGAACCTGCCTGAAACACATGCATTCCTGAAAAAACTGCGGAGACATGTAGACGAGCATTTTCCCGGCACCTTATTGCTGGCCGAAGCTAATATGTGGCCGGAGGATTCGGCATCTTACTTTGGAGATGGTGACGAATGCCATATGAACTATCATTTCCCCGTCATGCCAAGGATGTTTATGGCATTGCAAATGGAAGACCGCTATCCTATAACGGATATCTTTGAACAGACCCCCGAGATACCCAAAAACTGCCAATGGGGCATTTTCCTGAGAAATCATGATGAACTGACGCTGGAGATGGTAACTGACGAAGAACGGGATTATATGTACAAGGTGTACGTAAAGGACCCCAAGGCAAGAATTAACCTCGGCATCAGGCACCGGCTGGCCCCGCTTATGGGCAACGACCGCAAAAAAATTGAATTACTGAACTACCTGTTATTCTCACTGCCGGGAACGCCGATTATATATTATGGAGATGAGATAGGCATGGGAGATAATGTGTACCTCGGCGACAGGAATGGTGTGCGTACCCCTATGCAATGGTCGGCAGACAGGAATGCCGGATTTTCTGATGCCAACCCGCAAAAGCTGTACCTGCCATTGATCATTGACCCACTCTACCACTATGAAACGGTAAATGTTGAAATGCAATCGCAAAACATCTCGTCTTTTTTGTGGTGGATGAAACGCATGATCATTATGCGAAAAAAGCATAAGGCATTCAGCAGGGGCAATATGAAATTCCTGAATGCAGACAATCCGAAGATATTGGTTTTCACGCGAAGTCATGAGGATGAAAACCTGCTGGTAATCGCCAACCTTTCGCATTTCTCTCAACCACTGGAATTGGACCTTGAAGAATATAAAGGACATATACCCGTAGAGATATTCAGTAAGAACAAGTTCCCGAAGATAAAAGGTGATTCCCCGTACATATTCACATTGGCGCCTTATGAATGCCAGTGGTATGTATTGCAAAAAACTCACGACGAGGCCAGTCACACTACCAACCTGCCGCTGCTTGAGGTAAATAAATGGAAAGAATTATTTACAGAGGACATGCTGGAATACCTGGGAAACGAAATACTGCCACGCTATTTCGCCAAGACCCGTTGGTTTGGCGGCAAGGCACGTACTGTGGATTATATCAGGATAGCGGACTATGTGCCCGTGAAGATGAAAAGAGATTATGCCTGCTTTGTACTGGCTGAGGTCAATTACAAAAGCGGGCTGCCGGATATGTATCAACTACCGCTTGCGTTTTGCGATTACGGAAACGCACAAACCATTGTCGAAAACTATCCCAATTCCATCATCGCAGATATGTTCCTTGGCGAAGAGAAGGGAATACTGTACGATGCACTTTTCTGCACTGAAATGCAACAGATCATTTTACAGAAGATGGCTGCACATAGCAAGGTGCAACATGAGAACGACAAGCTGATCTTTACCGGGAACAAAGCACTGAAAAAGTATGTTTCCGAACAGCAAAAAATAAAGTCGCGGATATTACCTGCAGAGCAAAGTAATACCTCTATCACCTACGAGAACAAATTCTTCCTGAAGATATACCGGAAGGTTGATGTTGCAATAAACCCTGACCTGGAGCTTACACATTTTCTTACGGAACATGCTAAGTTCAAACATATACCGGCTTATATAGGCGCAATAAAATGGATGTTTGGAAATGGCAAAACTATGGTATTAGGGCTGATGCAGGAAATGGTAGAAAGCCATAGCGACGCCTGGAAATATATGTTGGACCGCCTTGGACTGTACTATGAAAAAATATTAGGGTACGGCAGGAACACTCCGGATATGCCGAAACCAAAGGGGAGCCTAACGCAACCTGTCCCTTACGAGGAAATACCTGACCCGCTGAAGGGATTGATAGAAGCGACAGTTGCCGAACAGGTACAACTGCTGGGCGTACGCACCGGGGAAATGCATCTTGCACTGGCATCCGGCGAAGATATACCGGAATTCAAACCCGAAGCATTTTCGTTGCATTACCAGCGTTCGTTGTATTCGTCTTTCCAATCGCTGGTGCGCGCAGCCTTTCAAAGTCAAGTAAGAAATATCAAAAACCTGAAGAACGGCACGAGAAAAGAAGCGGAAGAAATCCTCGCGATGAAGGACGATATACTCAACTTATTTAAACGGATATACCAAAAGAAGATAGACACCACCAAAATAAGAATACATGGCGACTATCACCTGGGGCAAGCTCTTTTTACAGGCAAGGATTTTATCATCCTTGATTTCGAAGGCGAACCGGCACGAAGCTATAGCGAAAGAAGGCTTAAGAGATCCCCCCTGAGGGACGTAGCGGGAATGATCCGGTCATTCCACTATGCGGCTTATGGCGCTTTGTTTCATAACACCCAACTGCGCAAAGAAGATATTGCAAAGCTCACACCATTTGCCGAACAATGGTATCACTACGTGAGCGGCTTGTTTGTGCGGTCGTACTTAAAAACGGTGGAAGGCAGTTCCTTCATACCGAAGAATAAAGAAGATTTGGGTATCATGTTGCAGACTTACCTGCTGGAGAAGGTCGTGTACGAGATGAATTACGAATTGAATAATCGGCCCGACTGGCTGATAATACCATTGCGGGGAATCAAGGTGCTGCTACATGATACAATTGCGAGGGAAAGAAAACGGGCCGGTGAATATGTAGTAACTGAGTGACAAACGGCGGTATGGCAAAGACAAAAAAACAAAAACAAACCACAGAAGAACATTTTTCACTGTTTACTGATTATGATATTAGCCTGTTCAAAGCGGGCAAGCATTTTCATTTGTACAACAAGTTGGGTGCTCATATCGCGATGCATTCTGGTGAAAATGGCGTCTATTTTTCTGTGTGGGCACCCAATGCCCGGCAAGTGAGCGTAGTAGGGAACTTTAATGGATGGAACAGGCAGTCGCACCCGATGAACGTGCGGTGGGATGGTTCCGGCATATGGGAGTTATTCGTTCCCGGCATTGGGCAAGGGGAGTATTATAAATATTACATCGAATCGCATAATGGATATACGGTAGAGATTGGCGACCCATACGCTTACCACTGGGAAAATCCACCGGCCACTGCGTCTGTTGCCTGGAGCCTCGATTACACCTGGACCGATAAAAAATGGCTGACAGAGAGAAGCAAGAAACACCCGTTGGAGAAAGCCATAAGTGTTTACGAAATGCATCCCGGCTCATGGCGCAGAAAACAGGAAGACGGCATTGAAAGATTCCTTAGTTATCGCGAACTGGCAAAAGAGTTGCCCGCATATTGCAAATACATGGGTTTTACACATGTCGAACTCATGCCCGTGATGGAACACCCTTTTTACGGTTCCTGGGGATACCAGGTTACCGGTTATTTTGCACCCTCCAGCCGCTATGGCATGCCGCAGGATTTCATGCACCTGGTGGGCGAACTGCATAAGGCCGGCATAGGAGTGATACTCGACTGGGTACCTTCCCATTTTCCTACCGATGAACACGGGCCCGGATATTTCGATGGAACGCATTTGTATGAACACGAGGACCCACGCAAGGGCTATCACCAGGATTGGCAAAGCTTTATCTTCAATTATGGCAGAAACGAGGTACGCGCCTTTCTTATATCCAATGCCCTGTTCTGGCTGGACAAATATCATATAGACGGGTTAAGGGTAGATGCTGTAGCCTCAATGTTATACCTCGACTACTCCCGCAAGGAAGGCGAATGGCTGCCCAATGAATATGGCGGGCGGGAAAACCTTGATGCAGTCAGCTTCCTTAAAGAACTGAATGAAGCGGTGCATAGTCATCATACTGGTACCATCACGATAGCCGAAGAATCGACTGCTTGGCCCGCGGTAACCCACCCGGTAAGCGCCGGCGGCTTAGGATTTGATATGAAATGGATGATGGGCTGGATGAACGATACGCTGGCGTATTTTTCAAAAGACCCTATCTACAGGTCTCACCACCAAAACATGCTGACTTTTAATATTTACTACGCATTTTCCGAAAAGTTTATGCTACCGCTATCGCACGATGAAGTAGTGTATGGCAAAAAGTCGCTGATCAATAAAATGCCGGGCGACGACTGGCAGCAATTTGCCAATCTGCGCCTTTTGTACGCGTATATGTATAGTAATCCCGGGGCTAAAATGATCTTCATGGGTGGCGAATTTGCCCAGCGGCATGAATGGAGGCACGACTTTAGTCTTGATTGGCACGAGAATAGCTATCCAAGTCATAACGGTGTACAGCAGTTGCTGCGCGAACTCAACAGGCTGTATGCGTCGGAGCCAGCACTGTATGAACAAAATTTTTCACCGGACGGTTTTGAATGGATTGACTTTAATGACATTACCAATTGCGTTCTTTGCTGGTTGCGCAAGGGAATGAATCCGGAAAATAATATTGTCGTAATAGCCAATTTTACACCAGCACCGAGAAAAAACTACCGCCTGGGCGTACCAGAAAGAGGATATTACCGGGAGATATTTAATTCGGATGACAAGGCATATTGGGGCAGTGGACTTATCAATAACAAAACCCTGGAAACGGCACCCTTAGCCAGGCATGGAAGGAGTCAATCTCTATCATTCACCCTACCACCACTGGGGTTGGTCATGTTGAAATACGGCGGTCCTAATTTGGGTTTCTGATTATAGCCTGTTGAAATTGCGCATCCATTCTCTCAGTTTATTTGTCGAGGCCATGTTCAACTGTTCGGGAAGCATTCGCCATTTCCAGTTTTGCCCGTCGCTAGTGCCGGGGGTGTTCATACGGGAGTCCTCGTTGAGACCCAGCAGGTCCTGCATGGGTATTATCACCGTATCAGCTATGGATGCATAAGCTAGTCGTATCATGATGTCGTTAATATTATTTTCGTTGGGTTTAATCCCGGTATATCCCTCAATTCTGCGTTTGTCCTCCCGCGATTTCTCCGTCCTGAACCACCCCACCGTTGTATTGTTATCGTGTGTGCCGGTGTACACGACGCAGTTTGCGTTCCTGAAATTGTGCGGGATATCGACGGAATCGGCCATATTATCACCGAAAGCAAATTGCAGAACTTTCATTCCCGGCAATCCAACCTTATCTCTCAGTTCATAGACGTCTTCCATTTTATCACCCAGGTCCTCGGCTACAAACGGCAGGCCACCTAATTTTGCCTTTACTACCCTGAAGAAATCTGCCCCGGGACCTCTTTTCCACTTACCGTTTATTGCAGTTTTTTCTCCAGCGCGTACCTCCCAGTAAGCGGCAAAAGCGCGGAAATGGTCTAACCTGAGTAAATCAAATAATTCGAGGTTTTTACTTAGCCTCTTTAGCCACCAGTTATATCCCTGTTTTCTCAGTTCACGCCAGTTGAATGTCGGCATTCCCCACAACTGTCCTTCTTTGCTAAAATAATCAGGAGGCACACCGGCCACGCCCCTTATTGAGCCTTCTTTATCAAGGTTAAACATCTCCCTGTTGGACCATACATCGACAGAATCGTAGCTGACATAGAAGGGCAGGTCGCCGAGCAATTTTATCCCCTTGTTATTGCAATATAGTTTCAATTCCCTCCACTGCTCTGCAAACACAAATTGCAGCCATTTAACTTTGGATATTTTCTGTTCATGCTCCGCGGCAAAGGATTGCAAAGCCTTTTTGTTCCGCATCTTATAATCTTCAGGCCATGTGTACCAGGGTGTTTCATCGTACACTTCCTTCAATACCACAAAAAGCGCGAAATCGTTCAACCAATAGCTCTCCCTGTTGCAATATTCCATAAACTCAGGCATGCCTTCGGGAAATTTTTCGTGAAACGCATCGTATGCCTGCTGAAACAGCTTTTTTTTATTTGCAGTTGCCAGCACATAATTTGTAATTGCCGTTGCTGGTATAGTAAGCTGTTCCAATGTGCCTTTATCAAGTAATCCATCCCTGTGCAATAGCTCAGGGCTGATCAGCAGGATATATCCGGCCATACCGGATATAGAGCTATAAGGCGAAAAACTACCTGCTTTGGATATCGGTGTCAATGGCAGTACCTGCCAGTATTTTTGGGCAGCGCTTTGTAGGAAATCAGCAAATTTTTTCGCCTCTGGTCCCATATCTCCTATACCAAAATCAGAAGGCAAAGAGGTGATATGCAATAGTACCCCGGCGCCTCTTTTATCGTTGCTCTTCATCGGGTGCAATATGGCTAATGGAAAATCTGCAAAAATTTCGTTCAGTAGTATCTCCTGCGCTCCGCTGAACACCTTGCCCGTACTTATATCTTCCCATGCTTCAGACGGTCGCTGTTGAAAGACTATTTTTGTATCCTCCCAATCAAACCTGAGAATATCGTTGCCGGTACATATCCCAGCCATATGTAAAGGAACCACCACGATATAACTATAATTTTCGTACTTTCTTGCAAAAGCCATCGCATTGTTTTGATACCGGCCTGCAAGCTGCAATGGAATATATTCACCTTTTTCAAACAAGTCTTGGAACCGGATACGCTCGTGAAGTAATTGTTTTATCAGCCATAATTTTATTTTCCCGGTGTAGCGCTCCGCCCATAATGCGCCAAATGAGTTCTTATGACCGTTTAGCTGGTCCAGTAGTATTATCCGCTTTTCGTAATCAATTGGCCTGCGGTTGTCGGGGTCAACGAAACTAAGGTCCCACAATTCGGTTCCCTGGTATATATCAGGCACCCCGGGGCAGGTTAATTTCAAAACAACTTGTGCCAGCGAGTTTACAATGCCATAATCAGCTATCCCGTGTAAGAACTCCTCAAATTTAGCCAGGAAAAGCCTCCGTTTATCCAGCAACTTGCTTATGAATACGCTTACCGCATGCTCAAAATGAGTATCGGGCGTGGCCCAATCCGTATGGACCTTCGCCTCGCGAAAGGCCTTCTGTACATATTGTTGCAAACGTTCTTCATAGTCCCCAGTCAGTTGGCCGGGCATAGGATATGTACCTACCAAAGCCTGGTATATGAAGTACTCGTCATTTGCGTCGGGTATGTTATCAATTTTAATTTCCCGGTTAAGTTCTATCCATTCATTAACAACAGCAAACCAGGCTTCCGAATTGTCGGTAAGAACGTTCAACCTTGCCCTGGCATCCTCTCCTCTTTTTGTATCATGAGTAGATGTGGCATTCAGGCTCAATGGCCAATGCACTTGCCGCTCCTGCATGTTCCTGTGAAATTCTTGTACCGACATACCAAATGCCTCCGGCGAATCTCCCACATCATTGTGCCCTATAAACCGGTTATACGTGTACATCAGGGTATCTTCAAAACCTTTGGCCATTAGCGGACCGGTAAATTGCATGCACCGCCTGTAGAAATGTAATGCCCTTGTATTGTAGTCTGCATCTCCTTTTTGAGGTTTTATCAGTAATATTTGTTCCAATGTTTCTACCCCCTCTGCATACCCGGGATAACTTTTCCTTATCCTGTTGAATACATCCTGTACAACCTGCTGCTCTTCTGCGGTAAGTGGCAGTTTATCACCATAGTATCTATATACAGGGCACTGCGCCAGGAATTCGCCTATGGTCATTTTAAGCAGTTCATCATCTTTCTGTTCATGGGCAGCGCTATCTACCAGGCCTGATTCCAGGAGCAACCTGTATAGATTATCCAGCTCACCACCCATATGAGAATATAGTATCAATGCTTTTTTATCGCGCAAGTGCTGATGTATGGAAGTATCATCATTAACCAATTCCCGGTAAAAATTCGTAAACTGTTCTTCAGCAGAAGCGTTAGTAAAGAGGTTATTCACCATCGCGAGAAAATCATAGCCGGTATTACCTTGCACCTTCCAATTCGCAGGCAACCCCTCACCCCGTTGCAAAATTTTCTCTACTACGATATAAGTTTCTTCACCAACTATGTCACGGAGCCGTTCCAGGTATTGGGTGGGGTCGTATAAGCCGTCCACATGGTCAACACGCAGACCATTGAACAGTTTATCGCCTGTCAACTCCCGTATCTTTTTATGATAAAGGTCAAAAACATCCGCTTGCTGAACATTAGTACATATCAATCCATTGATGGTGAAGAAACGCCGGTAATTTATTTGGTAATCGGTATCCTGCCAGTGACATAGTACATAGTGCTGCTGTAAGGCTATTTCCTTTACCGCGGGTTTATTCCGGTTGATTTTTTCAACTATCTCAACAGGTGCGCTATTGCCTTTAGCCAGGTTAATACCATCCGTTGTTCCTGCCCGGAGCGGGAATATGTTTTCAAAATACGACAGGTAATATTTACCGTTCTCGTATGCAAGGCTCAATTCACCTTTTTCTATCGCTTCATCAAGAGAGCTTCCCAGTACCGGCAGCATTATTTTCCCTTTAAACGATGGATGGTCCCAGTCGATATCAAAGAGCGCTGTATATTCCGAATCGCGGCCATGCAACAAGATGTCTTCTATGAAAGGGTTGCGAATATCGTAAGCCATATGGTTGGGCACTATATCATGCAGCCAACCCATGTTTATTTCCTTCAGCTTAGTGGATATAGCTCTTAGTTCTTCCTCAGTACCTATTTCAGAATTGATATGATGCGGGTGCAGGCTGTCGTAACCATGTGTGCTGCCGGGGCGGGAAGTAAAAACCGGTGAAGCATATACAGTTTTTATGCCAAGCCGCTGCAGGTAAAAGATAATTTGCTTAAAATCCTGAAAAGTAAACCCCTTGTGGAACTGGATGCGATATGTAGAGACAGGATTATACATGTTTCCCTTTGTAAATGATTATTGATTCAGGCGCCGTTGTAATCTCATCGCCGGCAAATACCACGCCCCGTCCATTATACTTGCCCAGCCATTGCTCATCAGCCGAGCCGAATAATTTTTCCCACTCTCCAATATGCGCAGGAAGATGTTGCACCTTTTCTTCTCCAGAAAAATTCATAAAACATACCAGTTCTTCATCTTCCTGCCAACGCCTGAGCACCAAGGTTTCAGCATCAGCATCGAAGGTCACATCCAGTTGTTGCCTGTCACAGGAATTTAATGCCCGACGATTCTTACGAAGCGCAATAAGCGCTTTGTAGTATCGCAACATGGCAGCGTGTTTATCCTCCTCCAATTGCCGCCAGGACAATTTGCTGTTGTTGAATGTCTCTTCGGCCTGCGGATCAGGCGCTTCGCCTTGTTTGTGAAACGATGCAAACTCTTCCTTTCTTCCTTTTCTCACTGCTTCGGCCAGTTCTTTACCGGAATGACTGGTGAAGTACAGGAAGGGGCTTGTTGCCCCCCACTCCTCCCCCATAAACAGTAAAGGCAGATACGGGCTAACCATCACAGCGGCACACATCAGTTTTTGCATCTCAAAACTTACTAATTGACTCGTTCTCTCGCCAAGCATCCTATTGCCGACCTGGTCATGGTTTTGCGAGAACACTACAAACTGCTTACCGGAATTATACGCGGCCTTAATTCCAAAATGCTTTTTGCGGTGCGGTGAATACATACCGTCATACACATAGGCGTCCCTGTAGGCTTTAGCCAGGTGATTAATACCCTCGAAGTCAGCATAATAGCCAATTCGCTCATTACCTGTAGTTACTCTGAGCGCGTGGTGGAATTCATCTATCCATTGGGCATCCATGCCATAACCATTCATATTCACCGGGTTTATAAATACTGTATCGTTCAAATCACATTCTACAACCAGGTAATGCTTTCTGCCTGTTTGTTCTGCTAATTCATCCGTGCGTTCGCGTATCTCTTTTAGTATGTGCACCGGACTGAAATCCTTGATGGCATGAACTGCATCGAAACGCAAAGCATCTATATGGAAATCCCTAAACCACATCAAGGCATTTTCTACAAAAAACTGCCTGACCCCATCACACCAGGCATCGTCAAAATTAACAGCGCTGCCCCATGGGGTGTGATATTTGTCGGTGAAGTATGGCGCATATTCTGCCAAGTAATTACCCTCCGGTCCCAAATGGTTGTACACTACGTCCAATACAACGGCTATATTCCTGTCGTGACATATGTTAACTAATTGCTGCAAACCCCTGGCGCCTCCATAGGAGTTTTGTACGGCAAACGGATATACGCCATCATAGCCCCAGTTTCGGCTGCCGGGGAACTGTGCCACCGGCATCAACTCTATCGCCGTAATTCCCAGTTCTGATAAATAATCTAATCTTTCTTCAACCCCTTTAAAATCGCCCCCGGGGGTAAACGTTCCGGTATGAAGCTCATAGAATATATATTGGTCAAGCGGGTGATTGACCCAGTTTTTATCTTTCCAGGGAAATGCCCGCAGGTCTATTGCTTCCGACGCTTCGTGCACGCCATCCGGCTGAGACAGCGAGGCCGGGTCGGGCAATTCTTTTTCGCCATTCAGTATAAATTTATACCGCTCACCGGGTTTGAGGGCATTTGTTGTAACACCCCAGTAGCCGGCGCCGGTTGTATTCAGCGATATTTTCATGTCGCGGGCGGGCAATAACAGATGAACTGTTTCAACCAACGGCGCCCACACTATTATCTCTGCAAAACCATCCTCCTTAAAATTTACGCCAACCCTGCGTTTACCCACATTCACCTGCATCTCATTTCGGATTTTTTAGCAGTACTACAGACCTGCCTTCCACAAGCAATTTATCGCCTGATTTACATTCATCTCCTGTGCACGACTCATCTATAAAACCTTCAGCAGTGTCTAAGATTTTGTACCAGCTACGGCCATATTTTTTTGCTGGCAAAGTAAACTCCAGTTGCTCATGATGGGCGTTGAATATTACATAGAAATCATCGTCTGCCACCTTTTCACCCTTTGGACCTATCATACGTATCCCATGTCCAGCCAGGAAAACGCCTAATGTTTTGGCGAAGTCCTGGTTCCAGTGCTCGTCATTCATTTCGCTGCCATCGGGCAGAAACCAGGCTATATCCTCAAGCCCCACACCTTTTATAGGTTGCCCCTGGAACCAGTGCGGCCTGCTGAATACATAGTGCACCTTCCTTAGCCGGATGAGTTTCTTAGTAAAATCCAGCAACTTTTCGTCCTTTTTTGCCCAGTCTATCCACGAAATTTCGTTGTCCTGGCAATACGCATTGTTGTTTCCATGTTGCGTTCTGCCTATCTCGTCGCCTGCGGCCAGCATGGGTACACCTTGTGAGAGGAATAGTGTCGCGAGGAAGTTTCTTTTCTGTTTGTCTCTCAATTTGTTTATCTCTTCGTCTTCGGTTGGCCCTTCCGCACCGCAATTCCACGAGCGGTTATGGTTTTCCCCATCACTATTTTCCTCCTTATTGGCTTCGTTATGTTTGTCGTTGTACGATACCAGGTCGTTCAGCGTAAAGCCGTCATGAGCGGTAATGAAATTGATACTGGCCATCGGACTGCGGTTATCCGACAGATACAAGTCTGAGCTACCTGTAAACCGCTGGCCAAATTCGGCCAGCATACTATCGGCTCCCCGCCAGAAATCGCGAATGCAATCCCGGAACCTGCCATTCCACTCCGACCAGCCATGCGGAAAGTTACCCACCTGGTAACCACCTTCACCCAAGTCCCATGGCTCAGCAATAAGTTTCACCTGCGAAATAACCGGGTCCTGGTAGATAATATCGAAAAAAGCGCTCAACCTGTCTACCTCGTGCAATTCTCTGGCTAACGCTGCCGCCAGGTCAAAACGAAACCCGTCAACATGCATTTCCAGTATCCAGTAGCGCAGACTGTCCATAATAATACGCAGTACATTGGGCATATACGAGTTGAGCGTATTACCCGTGCCGGTATAATCCATGTAAAATCTCTTGTCATCGGCCAGGCGATAGTACATAGAGTTATCAATTCCCCTGAAGGAAAGCGTAGGCCCCATATGATTGCCTTCGCCGGTGTGGTTATACACTACGTCAAGAATTACTTCAATACCCGCCTTGTGCAGGTTTTTGACCATTGTTTTGAATTCATTCACCTGTTGGCCGTATACCCCTGAACTGGAATAGCGCACGTCCGGGGCAAAATATCCTATCGTATTATACCCCCAGTAGTTCGACAGCCCTCTCTCCGTTAGGTGCCTGTCGCTAACGAAATGGTGCACAGGCATTAGCTCAATACCAGTAATACCAAGTTCTTTTAAATAATCAACCATCACCGGGTGGCCGATAGCAGCGTAAGTACCCCTAATTCCTTCGGGGATGGCCGGGTACAGTTTTGTCAATCCTTTCACATGCGCTTCGTAAATGATTGTATCGTGATATGGGATGTTTGGAGCATGGTCGTCCTCCCAATCGAATTCCGGGTCGATAACTACCGACTTTGGTATATATGATGCGCTGTCGGTCTCGCTGAAGCTCAAGTCTTCATCGTTGTGCCCAATGGTATAGCCGAACAGGGCGTCATGCCAATCTATCGTCCCGCCAATCGCCTTGGTATTAGGGTCCAATAATAATTTATTGGGGTTGAACCGGTGGCCATTTTGTGGTTCATAAGGGCCGTGTACCCGAAAACCATATAACTGGCCGGGTTTAATACCACGCAGATACCCGTGCCAAATATTACCAGAACGCTCGGGTAGTTTCACTCTTAATGTCTCCGGTTGGTTGTTATTGTTATCGAATAAACACAACTCGACCGCAGTGGCGTTTTCTGTATATATAGCAAAGTTCACGCCTTCACCGTCCCATGTGGCGCCTAACGGGAAAGGGTGGCCGGAAAATATTTTTGAATCCATAAGTCAGATAGCTATCCGGGCAAATGTAACATGCCATTAAAAAACATGCCGCAGGGCAGCCATACTAAAAACAAATGAAGACCGGGAATTGTTGGCGACCGGGGTTGCTATATCTACATATACAGTTGACAGCTACTTATCGGACTAAATTACTAGGGTACATAAGTAGCTTTATCATTAAATCAGGAATAGATAACACTTGATACATATAAGATAGCAGGATAGGTGGAAACATATGACCATAGAAAAGTGTTCAACCCCATTATTCGTGCTATTCCTATATGAAGGATGATGCCGAAGGATAAAACAGAGATACAGACAACAGGAGGAAAGGCGAAAGAGATAGCTAAGAGGCAATCGCCATAAACGACCTTTTGCCCCAGCGCTTTTGCTATCCATTTTCGTTTTAAGGCTGCTTTGAGCATCTTTTTATCACCGTATGACGATGTTTTCAAAATCTCAGTTACATACTCCCCGTTATACCATCCTTTTTTTTGTGATTTTAAAAATCCTGAAACACCGTATGCAAGCGATGCCTGGGCGGCGATGAAAAAAAGCGCGTACGACCAGCTTACATCAGTATCAATAACACTTGCAAGTGTAAGCGCGATAAAACCGATTATGGCCATTTGGTCTGAGCCATCATTGCTTTGTGAATTCCTCACCTGCATTATCAGCCCTGTTGCAGTAATAATCAATAACAGGGGTAACGTGGGATAGTCGAAAAGAATTGCCACAGGCAGTGCCATGGCACATAATATCCTCAATGCAAAAAACACTAATACATTGGGATACCTGCATACAAAATCAAGCCTAAGCATCTTCACATAAGTACCCAATTTAGGACCGGTACGCTGGACAACCCAGGATAACAAACCATCCTTCCTGTATACACGGTGGAGTATTAAAAGTTCGCCTGTGGCTATTATTACCTGGACAGCCAACGTAATCATTACTACGTTAGCAATTAAAGAAGCGTCATAATTCATTTGCTGACTTTTTCGGCGGGAAATGCCAGTCTGAAGTTAAAATCAACCGGGGCCTGGACGTTTCGTCAAATGTCTGCAGCGTAACAATCCTGAATTGAAAGCCCGCGCTGTTCTTTATCTCATCCTTCCCTAAAAGAAAATTTACCAGGTGGAGATATGAAACGCTTTTTGATGCGGACTTGGTTTTGGACACTGCCATTACCCGGATTATCCGTTTAACATAGGTATTGAATGATTTTCTTAACCGTTTATCAGGATACCAGATAACAGATAATGTCGTCCGTTCGGAAAAAAGTTGTACCCTACTCCATTTTGTTACCCGTAGCGAGGGCATTAACGAGCGGTATTCCAAATGATAGTCTCTTCTTATGGGAACGGGCGCAAAAAAGCGATAATTCGGAATAAGATGAAATATATACTTCCCGAAAAATTTTCTCACATGAATATTTACCTGTGAAATGAAGGACAATATCCACCAGGTAAATAGCAATACTGCAAAACACCATTCAATTATATTCTGCATAACGAACTTTTTCTTTTCCTCTGGTATAATATATTTTGGTCTTATCAGACCGGGTTGCTTTTTTATACATACAACTCACTTCGCCTGATAGGCGATTGTATCGTCATACGCAAACGAAACCAACCGGCCGCTCCCTCCCTTCGGCATAGCGCCACGTTTTGCAAGGCGAATGTTACATTCGTCGGAGCAGATAAACCTGAGCGACTGTGTGATCAGCGACATGGAAAAACTCCGGCCCGGGCAACTTCGTTTACCCATACCAAATGGCATGTATTTAAAGCCTTTCATGGCATCTGGTTCCAAAAACCGTTCAGGATAAAACTTATCAGGATCCTTCCATATACTACTGTCCCGGTGCAATTCGACCACAGGCACCATGAACTCATGCGCGATGCTGCCGGACAGGTGCTTGTCGCTACCCTCGGGAACCTGCTCGTACCCAAACTGGCGAAAAGGCGGATAAAGCCGTAAAACTTCCATTACGAAGTACCTCGCAAAAGCCGGGTCATCGTGTATTTTCTGCTGGTACCGTGGGCGGGCCGCAAGGCAAAGCAAGGCTGACCCCAGCGCCGATGCCAGGCTAAATGATGATACAAGCATGCTGGTAATCTCGCCCCTGAACTGAGCCCGCGTTATCTTACCGGATGCTTTCAGTTCTGCCAGCGTTGAAAACCAGGAGTTCGGTTTAGGAATAGTGAAATCACACACCATCTGCTCCAACTTTGCCGAGACTCGTTTCATATACCTTACCTCACGGAAAAATAGGCCATCAAAAAGTAAACACACGGGGCGCAGGAGGGACTGGTGCAGCCGCATGGAATACATCACTCCTTCCAATACAAGCGGCCTCGACCTATGCGGAAACCTTGTACGCATTATGTAGTCGTCGAGGGGTTTCAATACAGTCACCTTCAGCATGTTGTCCAACATAGTGCGATAAAGTTCGCGAATCAACCGGTCTGATAACTGTAAGCTCTGCTCGCCATGCCCCGGGGCAGCGAGGGGAAACACACGGCCCATAAGCTCCCTGGCTATTAGCGGGATTGCATCATCTGTAGGCATGTGAGGACGGGCTATCCGTTTAAGCCACATTGCATGACTGTCGTCGCTCACAACAATTGAATTACGGCTCAGGTGAAACTCACTGATCATAGCCATTACGAACCGCGAACGTGTAAACGGTGTTTTAGCATACGCAGCAATCCGTTGAGGGTCAGAAGAGTATTCAAGCCGGTTTTTAAGCCATGGCAGGGAGTAGACTTTGCCACTCCCCTGCCATTTGAATGGGTTCAACTTACCCATATTACAAATTTATTTTGTCATCAAAACGCCGTTTGAGCAGTTTCAGCCGCAACGAATGGTAAGCGAGGCCGAATGTGAAGGCAAGCTTCAATATAAGGAAGCGGAGGGCATACGGAAGCTTGACCTTTGCAAAGGAACCCAGCCCATATGAATATACCTCGTTTACCATATCTACATCCTTAAAGGTGGTCGCCTTCCTGTTGACCAGTTCAGCAGTTGCAATCCTATAAAGGTCTTTCGCAAGGTCGAACTCGCCTAACTTAATCAAAGCTGTAATTTGGCGTAAATGCTTAACCCAGAACTCCTGCCACTCTGAGTCAGTAGAGCGCTCCACAATCTTGGGTGCAACTTTGTAGTAAAGCTCAACCGATGCAAGTTCTTTGCTTGTTACCATCTTCGTGTCGCGTATATACCTGGCCAGCATCAAAGGTTCGCTATCGTCTGGCATTCCCATACTTTTCACTACAGCAGTTGTCAGGAAACACGGGCCAGGCTCTGGTTCAGGTTCCGGCTCTGGTTCAGGTTCTGGTTCTGGTTCGGGCTCCGGCTCTGGTTCGGGTTCCGGCTCTGGTTCAGGCTCCGCTTCCGGTTCTGCTTCAACTTCCGCATCATCTTCCTCGTTAAATTCATCAGCATCGTCAACAGGTTCATTATCCGGATCGTTAGCGATATTTTCCCCTTGTGCCCTCGCATCCTGTATCAATTCGCTCAGGTAATTGTAACCCGCTTTAGCGAGCGACTTGATTATTTCGAAAACCACCATGCCTGCCACACCTACTCCTATTGAGATACCGATTTTAGTCCAGTTCCAGTCGCTTTGTTGTTGCGGTGTAGGAGCAGGCGGCGGAGTTGTTCCCAGGTTGCCATGTACGTTGGGACTGGAGGGCTTTGTCGAACCGGTAGGATAGTAATACCCGAAAAAATTGGGGCCTGTAAATGTAGTGCCGGAATATAGCGGGAAATACGTCCACTGCATATATATCAGCAAGGTATTGTTGCCCAGCACACATGCGAAGGAACTGGAAAAAGGATTAAATACTGTGCTTGATGCAGCCGTTCCCTGGAAAGTGATAGACGATCCATCGGAAGAGACAGACAACGTAGCCTGTGTGGAAGAATTGAGTTGGCAGGAATAGCTTCCGGCCCATATGCTCGGAACATCCACGGTGGCGGGTTGAAGTGCTGCAGTCGAAGAATAAACGCTCCTGCGTCCGCTTGATGTGATGGCGCTCCCCGTTCCGCTTGGTGTCAGGGATACGACAACATCAAAGTCTGTAGTCGATGTTCCATTATAATTTACAACGCAGGATGAAAATTTCAAAGTACCATTATAAGGAAATGGGGTGGAGCTTAAGATAATAAACTCACCGGAGGTGCCCTGGAATGCTGCAGATGACGTAATATCAATGAGCTGGCCGGTAGACGCCGTAGCTACCTTCAACTGCCAGGTACTGCCGTTGGCATATATCATTATTAAAATGCTCGGGTTGCCCTTAGAGTCGAAGGTCTGGTAGGTACCATACATGATGGTTGGCGTAGTGCCAAAGGGCGGGTATGTTACATTAGAGCTCTTCCCGGCACTCACCTGTGAATAACTTCCGCCGGCAACATTCAGAATTGCAGAATCTACCTGGGAAGTAGTGACCTGTGGGTAGCCGGCTTTGTTGATGTAGGCCTGTACAGCAGCGTCAGCCTGGTCTGTAGTGCCACCGGCAGCAAGTTCGTTGTAATAAGTCTGGTACAGATCGGTCGTTGTGCCGTTCTGTAAAAGACTATTCAGGAAATCGTTGTAGTTTCCCTGGTCTGAGCCTTCGCCCATGACCGCCATGGTTGCAGTTGTTTTTTTTGCCATAAAAATTGTTTCTTGAAGTTTAGATTATTGTTAAAAAAAACCGAAGGAGTTTATTGGGAGAAACTAAAAATTAATGATTGCCACCAGTTAATTAATTAGCTATGTTGCAAATATTGTGCATATTTTTGCATCGCACAATACCTAATATTAGGGGGTACAAAATCAGAACAGACCCTTTAATATTTCTGGAGGAAAATATCAAATCAACAACTTTACGCACAAAAATGCTATCATATGATTACAGTTGCTATTGCGGAAGATCATGAACTGGTCCGCTCAGGAATTGCACTAATGGTTGATAGGTTCGCGAATATGAGAGTGGTTGTAACCGCTTCTAACGGGCATGAATTGATCGAGCATTTTAAGGCTATAAAAGAACTCCCCGATGTAGCGATATTGGATGTCAACATGCCCGAAATGAATGGCTATGATACTGCCATTGAAATAAGGAAACATTTTAGCGAGGTCCGGATACTTGCCCTGTCTATGCATAGCAATGAATATTGCGTATTGAAGATGATACAAAACGGCACTAATGGCTATTTATTAAAAGATGCCCGTGCGTCCGAACTTGAAACTGCTATAAACAACATTTACACGTATGGTTATCACTATTCTGAACTGGCACCTGAGAAAAACTTTAATAAAACAAGCAACCTCCATCGCCTGAAAGGCCTTACTCAAAGAGAAATCGATTTTATCCGTTTATGCTGCGATGATACCTTGTCCATCAAACAAATTGGGACCAAAATGAGTATTACTGAGAATACGGCATATGAGTATCAAAAGAAAATTTGCAGCAAACTTCAAATCAGCCATTCACGCCTGGCATTAGCTATGTTCGCAATCCACAATGGAATTCTGGAGATATGATTGGCTCCACATTTTTGTGCTTCCCTGGATAGTACTGCTATCTTTTAGTTTTGCAAACAGGCTTACAAATCTATAAAACAGCAAAGGAGGGAACACATTTGTGTCAACATGTATTGTGTTCTATTGTCACGCATCAGGCGCTTCCCCACCCTGCTCGTTAAAATAAGCCCAGACGATACGTGCCTTCTTTTGCCCTATTACGCGGGTGAGTTCGCGCTCGGTTATGGTCTTGATATTCTTTACGGAGCGGAATTCTTTAAGCAGTTGGGTGGCGGTGGTTTTACCTATGCCCGTGATGGCTTCCAGTTCATTCTTAAACGTGCCTTTGCTGCGCGTATCGCGGTGGAAGGTGATGCCAAAGCGATGCACCTCGTCGCGGATGTAACGAATGAGCAAATGCGCGGGGCTGTCATATGGCAATTGCAGTGGTTCCGTATCGCCCGGAAAGAAAACAGATTCTTCGCGCTTGGCCAGGCCTACAATCGTCATCCTGCCGGTGAGGCCCAGCTTTTCTATACTCTCCATAGCGGCGCCCAATTGCCCTTTACCACCATCGATAATCACGAGTTGCGGCAAGGGCTGCCCCTCATCCAGCAGACGCTTATACCGGCGAGACACCACCTCTGTCATAGAGGCAAAGTCGTTGATGCCTTCAACAGTTTTTATATGGTAATGACGATAGTCTTTTTTAGACGGTACCCCGTTTTTAAAGCATACCATAGCCGACACAGGGAATGCTCCCTGGAAGTTGGAGTTGTCGAAACACTCTATATGCACCGGCAGGTCGGGCAGTTGCAGTGCATCCTGCAACTCTTCCAGCACCTCCAGTTTGCCGGCCGCTGTTGCCCCACCCAACAGCAGGGTATCTTTGCGTTTATTTTCGTCGCGGAAGGCCAGGGCGTTTTTTTCGCTCAATTCCAGGAGCTTCTTTTTATCGCCTATTTTGGGTATGGTGAGTTTTATATTTTCATCGGCCAGGTCTATCTTCACGGGTGCCAGCACCTCATTTGTTTTGCTTTCAAAAGCATTGCGCAGGTTATCGTATGCGATGGAAAGTATCTCTTCGTCGGTTTCGTCTAGTTTCTTCTCAATACGCAGGTTTTTGGTATAGATTATATTACCGTCCACCACCATCATATAGTTCACAAAAGCCCGTTCTTCTTCGCTGAAGATGCTGATGACGTCCATATCGCCCAGGCGCAGGTTGGATACTGCCGACTTGCTGGTGTAGCGCTGCAGGTCATCAATTTTCTTTTTATATATCTCCGCTTTCTCAAACTGCAGTTCTGCCGCGTAGCGGTGCATTTCTTCTTTCAGGTAGCTCATCACTTCGCCGGTATTGCCTTTCAGAATATGGCGTACCTGCTGCAGGTTGCGTGCATACTCAGTTTCATTTTGCAATGCCTGGCAAGGGCCGCTGCAATTACCCAGGTGATATTCCAGGCATACTTTATATTTTCCCCTGGCGATATTGGCCGCCGAAAGGTTGAGGCTGCAGGTGCGCAGTGGTATCAATTGCCTGATGAGCATGAGCAATTCCCGCACGCGGGCTACACCCGTAAAAGGCCCAAGATATTCTGAGCCGTCGTTGATGAGCTTGCGGGTAATAAACACACGAGGGAAGGGTTCTTTTTTTATAACGATGTACGGATAGGTTTTGTCATCCTTCAGGTCGATATTGAAGCGAGGCTGGTAGTGTTTTATCAGCGAATTTTCAAGCAGGAAGGCATCGTGCTCGTTGTTGGTAACGGTATATTCTATGCGGTGGATAGACATCACAAGGCGGCTGGTCTTGTAATTGGCCACCGCTTTATTGAAATAAGAACCAACGCGTTTGCGCAGGTCCTTAGCCTTGCCTACATACAGCAGTTCATTACTTTTGTCATAATATTTATAACAACCCGGCTGGTGAGGAATGGCCGGCGCTATGTCGTTAAATTCTTCTCTCGTCATCTATACGCCCTCTCTTTATAAAAATTCGTACACCACGCGCAATTCTTTTCTCTGGCCTGTCTTTGATGTCTCCACCTCGTGTATGCTAATGGACTCCATAGGCTCGTAATACATTTTAAGGCTCTTGGTGCCCAGCCGGTCTGCCTTTTCGGCCTCAATGTATATGGTCTTTATTTTGTCCGTAAAATAATCCGCCATAACCTGCAGTTTGCGGGTGTAAAGTTTTGGTTCTTTAGCTTCGTAATAGAAACTATTCGTGGTTGTAATTTCATCCCTGAACGCACTGAAATTATATTGCCCCACGTATTTGGGGTCGCTGATATCTGTTTCAAAAAACACCTTGAAAATGGAGGCCCAATCCACTTCCAGCGCGTTGGTAAGGGTACTATCCTCCTTGCCGTTAAAATAGACACGTTTCACCATACTGCGGGGCTGCCCGTGGTAGGTTTCCCATTGGTCGCTGGCGTACTGGATTATGGAAAAATACGTGCCGCCGGTCGTCTCCTCCGCCGCAGGTTCGGTTTTAGCGCAAGAGCAGAGCAGCAAAAATGAAAATATAGCCAGGTACAGTTTCGCAGTCATTGATATAGTAAGTCTGGAAAACAACAAAGTTAAGAAACTGCCGTTAGTCTTTTTGCGCCGGGTATTAATTAAGGCCGGGATTGAGGGGCATGTTTACCAGGTGGCGGTACTCTTTCCCCAAAGAGAGGATAGCGGCTTTCCACACATCTTCAGCCTTTGTGTCAAACATTACTTTATGCGTCACATCACCTATCAGCCAGGAGCCTTCCGCAAGCTCTTTTTCCAACTGCCCGGCCGACCAGCCGGAGTAGCCTACGAACAACCGGACGTCTGACCCGGTGAGAGAGCCATCGGCAGTGCAGGTCTGCAGCGCATCGAAGGAGCCGCCCCAGTACACTCCTCTGTTGATCTCGGTGCCGCCTATCGTTTCAGGACTGCGGTGCAGTATATGCAGCGTATCGAGTTGCACAGGCCCTCCATGGTTTATATTAAGACTGGGCGAATACAGCTCCGGCAGCAGGTCGCCGATATTGACAGTGGTAGGCTGGTTGAGGACAAACCCCAATGCCCCCTGCTCACCATGTTCGCAGAGGAATACGACCGAACGCGCAAAGGTGGTATCCGTCATAAATGGTTGAGCAATAAGCAGTTTCCCCGATCTGAGGGATTCGGCTTTTGTCAGTTTGTGCCAGTCGAGGAAATCCATTGTATTAATAAATATAACATAAACGACCGTTTTAACAAACAAATGGGTGTGATAAAAGTTGTTGCCAGGCAGAATTAACAAAGGCCGGGTATAACTAATCCGCAAAACCAAAAATACACTTTTTTAGGCGCGGGTGCGTGACCTGGTGGCTAACACAAACACTTTTATATCTCGCTGAACCTTAATACATTATTTCAAAGAACTTTAAAGCGCGTTTAAGGCCGCTTTATTCTATATTTGCCATTGCCAGCCATACACAGGCCTGAACATCAAATCAGGCATGTTTTCCCTTATATAAACAAGGAAACGCCCCGACATTAGGTCTTTGACCTGGGCTTGTGTATGGCTGGCGCTTTACCAGGCTCGTCGGGGTGACCTTACCCCAACGGATAGTTAGCCGTCAACACTTCTGTTTTCTCTTTCTGCACACCGGCACCGCGCTTAGTGGCCACGCTCGTCAGCTGCGTTATGGTCTTTTGATGCCACCCGTACTTTTTAACATACCTGGCCAGCAGGCCGGACGGATAAGAAGACAGCAGGAACTTCCCTTTGACAACTGCCAGCACCTGCAGCAAGCGTTCCATATCCTGTTCGGTATAGCCTTTATAATGGCCGCAATCGCTGTTAAAGTATGGCGGGTCGCAATAGTGGAACGCCTGGGCGTGGTCGCGGCTCTGAATGATATAGACCGCGTCCGCACATTCTAACTGAACGTTTTGCAACCTGATAGCGAATTCTTCAGTAAAGGCATCGCGCTTGTTAGCTACCTTCTTCGACATCGTGTTCCTGGTCTTATCATATCCCCAGGAGCCGTCCAACTTTGACGCAAAGGACTGGCTGGATAGCACATATATTGCCCAGGCCACCTTCAGGTCTGAAAACAGGTGCGGGTAACTGACAATCACCCTTGCGTCCTGGTGCAGCGTCCGGCTATGCAGCGTTATGCGCACTTCTTTTTCCAGGTTGATAAAATCGTTTTGCACGACCTTGTAGAAGGTTATCAACTCTTTATTCGCGTCGTTAAGAACTTCAACTTCTGAAGGAGGCTTTGCAAAGAAAATGGCCGCGCCTCCAGCAAACGGCTCGTTGTACAATGTGTGTACCGGTATCACCGGCAAAATAGTAGTGACCAGCTTCTGCTTGCCACCGTAATACGTCAATGGAGTCTTCATTATTTGTCTGTTTGTTTAATAGCTACTGTTCTTGCATGTTTTCCCTATTAAACAAAAGAACCCTACTCCTCTTCCGGCTCCGGAAAGTCTTCGATGGTCAATTCTTCTACCGGCATCGATTGCCAGTCAATATCCGGCCACAACGGGGCGACTTCCACGCCTACCACATACCGGCCTTGCAAGTCCTGCACGAAGTATAATCCTTTGCCCCCTTCCCGCCTGTCCTGGTTGGCCGTCGCTATATTTTCCGGTACTATAAAAAAATCCATATCAGTAAGTGTTTTTGCTCATGTGCTGCATAAAGTGATTGATGATGCCAGACAGCGTCAGCGCTTCTGCCGGTGTCACCGGTTCACCTACCAGAGAAAACCCGCACTTGGACGTTGAAAAACCTACTGGCCCTCCTGTTGCCGTTACCCTGTTTTCCGCGCCCAGGTATAAGGTGTCGGTGTTGGGCGTAGCGTTAACGGCGCGTGATACCGTCGCCAATGCGACGCCGTTCCGGTACGGATAGATGGTAGTGTTATCACTCGTAACAAGGTAAAGCCCCGACTTATCAACAACGCCTTTACTTACGGGCTGAACGCTTCCTGGCCCTGATGCAGCAACATACATGCTACCCAACCCATCCCCTGTTAATATATCATACCGGTTAGGATTTAGATGGTACGTACCCATATCAAAACCCACAGCTGAATCTTCAAGGTTGTAATAAGCCATAGTTATGTTTCGGGTAGCCAATGCCGCACCGGGTGCCAGGTGTGTATCAGCGTATTGGTTCACGCCGTTCCATTTCACCCCATCTGCATCTATGGCAGGGCTGTTAAAGAAAGTTTTTCTATATGCAGCATCCAAGTCGCGCGGGTCTTTCAGGTTATACTTGCATGTGTTTGCGATGCCACCTACCATCGGGTATATTGCTTTCATCTTTGTCCACAGGTTTGCCGCCTTCAGGTCTATCACCAGGTGGTCTACAGCTATCTGTATAGCCGTGTCGTTGATACCCGCAGCCTGCAGAAAAGCCTTCGCATCCGGGTCAGGGACTACAGAATGAAATAAGCCGAACGTTATCATGCTGCCGTAAAGTCTTTATTGTGTAACCATAAGTATCCGACCGATGACCGATACACGGTAAGCGTGTTAATCGACCCAGGCGTTAATGATATTTGCACAACACCGGCACCCAAATAACCAACCATATGCCCGGCTGGCAGCGCTATATTCCAGCCGCCTATTGCGTCTTGCTTTATTACCAATATACCCAGGTTGCCCACTTCCATATTCTGCAAATCGAGAGTCGTATCCTGGTCAATGGTCAATACGGCATTACCGCCCTGACTGAAATCCCAAACGGTAGACGGAGCGCAGGCCAACACCTGTTCGCCCACTACGATTTGCGTTATAGGTATTGTTTGGGTCTTAGACCAATAACTATCCAGGACGTCACCAAATTGTTCCTCATCAGGCTCGTCGCCGTTTTCCAAATACTGCTTTAATTGTTCAGGTGTCTTTACTGCCATCTTAAAACGATTTTAAATAAGTGGTATAATGGTGTTAAAGTTGATAGTATAGCTGGCCACACCGGCATCGGGCTTTATGAATTGCACGTCGATGTTACCTGTCGGGGTCATGCGCATGTTCACATCATTGAACTTCAACGTGCCGCCAACCTCCAGGATATACCCTTCGATGTTGGCTTTGAAGTGTACCGTAAAGGCCGGATGAAAACCCGCACCGGCGACATTGCCGACCGTCTGATAAACGGGCGGGTCTGCCAGGGCAGCTGGAGCCTGTACAATTATAGCGCCGCGCATTCTCATTTGCGGAACCAGCAGATACTTGCTAAGAAATATCTGGCCGCTAAGGTTACCCGTTCCGCCTGCGATATTCAGGTTGCCAGAACCGTTAGCCATATCAAGACCGAATGTCTTTTCGCCAAACACCTTGTGGAACAACAGCAAGTTTTCGATAGCTACGGCACCGGTTGCGTCAAACACATACTCCTTCCTGGAATACACGGGCTGAATGGCACCGTTCTCATAAACCAATGTTGTTGACAGGTCGGCCAGCTTGATATTAGTTGTTCCGGCAGCCACACTATCGCCACCCTGGAAATAATACAATGCATTGCCATCGAATATAACACCAGGATTGTACACACCGGCACCGGCATTTTCACAGCCGTTAATAATAACCGGGTCGCCTCCCGACCACCCCAATTTGCAGATTGCAGCAACCGCTTCTTTCTGCCCGTCTTGCCCCCAGGCCAGCACATCTTGCGACAAGGGCAAGCCACCCGGATAAACGTATTCAACTTTCTTCATGTCTTATATGATTTGAATTATAAATGCTTTGTCAGGTAAACAGTAGTTGTACACCAGGGCAATCATTTCATCCTGGTCGAAAACTATAAACGACGGAACCTTGATTATGAAGTCTGGCGTTATAGCTTTTAATTCTTCACCGGTATAGATAAACGGTGCGGGTTCGCCTTCAGCTTCAGTGTATATTACCGGCGCGGTTTTGTTTTCCGGTTCCAGGTATATGACCGGTGAAGCCAGCCCTTTATAGTTCTCTACAACGATGCGCCTTAACCCTACGTCCCAGCGGTCGTTCAGCACGGCCTCTATATGTACCAATTGCGGCGTTTTGTCCAGGTAATATTCATTAGCCTTGCGCCAGGCCGTGAACTTCTTATACAGCCATATAACGGGCGCAAGCAGCACATTCAGGAACGCCAGGTTGGGGGCGTTGTGCAATAGCGGGTGTATCAGCAGTTCGCCCAGCTTTTTAAAACCTACTTTATAAATCCTCTTAGCCATGCGGAATAAAATTTAACGTCAGGTCAGCCGGGTTAATGAACCTTAGATACCCGGAATCAGGCTGATACTTCACAGGTATATCAGTATAAGGCAAAGCGCCGTAAGTGGCCTGTATGGAAACGATATGCGGTATTACAACGCCTGGAACTTCTTGCATAGCATCTACAAAACTTGCTGTAATGAATTCCCTGTCGAAGTCTTCCGTCTTCAGGAACGCGTCTATTGCATCCTGAACCGGCCTGTCGTTGGTTCCGTCTATGCGCTTGCCATCGGCGGCCAACACCAGCGGGTCATAGTATATTTGTATGGTAGCCTTCAGGCTGTCCGGGTCGCCGGAAGAAGCAAACACATTCACACCGGCATCACCCACGCGGCCAATGAATATTTTAAATGCTTCAACCTGGGCGTCGGGAACCTTTGCAAGTTCGCCGCCGTCCAGTGTCGCCAGCTTTATCCTGATACCCTTCAGGTTATTATCCTCATCAAACACCCTGTTAGCCCTGGAAAATTTTACAACCTTGCTGGCTTCTATTTCTTCTTCAGTATAGCCGGTGTTATCAAAGTAGTCCTGGTTAGGCACCAACGGGAACCCATGTTGGAACGACAGCGCCTTTTGTTCATACCACTCAACCCGGTGCGGCTTCATAGCTGCCAGCGTTGTCAAATTGTCTGTTGTATGCTCGTCGAACAGGCCATCCATCACGTGGATGGCGACGGCCACCAGGTAAAGGAAGTGCCGCCAAATAGCTGCAGCGCTGGGCGTATTTATAGCGGCCAGTTCCGGCTTAGTTTTGAAGTCCGCCATCATACTTTCGTGTATTTCTGCTATCGTCCTTGCCATGTTTATGATACTCTAAAGTCTACACCAATTTTCCAGTAGCTGATACCTTCCATTCTTACCCGCGCCGACGAAACGATTATCAGCTCGTTTCGCCTGATATAGTCCAGCACCGGGCTTGTTATTTCGTCAACCGTTAATGACTGGCCGGGCGTCAGCTTGTCGTTCGGCCTGGCACCGTTCAGCCTCAAAACTTGCATGAACCCTTCCATTGTTCCGTAATGCTGCAGCGCAACATCTACATACGACTGACCCATCAATGCCACTACTTTTTTTGTCGCCATTATAACCGGTCTTTTATTTGCTTACCAATATTCCGGGCAATTGTAAACGGGGCGCTCCTGGCATTCCTGATTGCGCTAACAACAGAAAAGACTATCGCCAACAAGAATGCGGCCAGCACTATCCAGCACCAAAGCGGCACGCGGTATTTCACCGTGTGCTTATTCTCCTTTTCGGTCTTCAGTTGTTTGATAAGCCTGTTCTTTTGTTCCACTTCAACCTTGTACATCGAGTCCCTTAAATTGCAGGTAGCAATCAGGTCACCGGTTGCGTTTATCCAGAAGCGCATTTCCAGGCGACCGGACGTATCAGGCACCGAATAGTAGTAGTTGGCAATTTCAGGTGGAAGCGTTCCGGCTTTGCCATTGGCCGGCGTGAGTAAAGCCTTAAACACCTTTTTCAACGAGTCTATATTGACCGCTGGTGTTGCACCGCCTTTCACCGGAACGTCCACGCTTATTTTTTCAGTCCAGGAACTGTCTATCGTTTCGCTGGTCGCTTCTCTGATTATCTTCTTTTTTGCCACGCATGATGTGAACATGACCGCCACCAGGATAAACACCAGGACACGGTTCATGTAAGAAGGATAGCCGCGTCCGTTGTCGCCGGACGGATAGTTGCCTGAAGGATAATTGTAATCATCGTCGCCGCTAAACAACTGAATAAAGAATTCAATAACGGCACCGGCAATCAGCAGCCAGAAGGCCAGCTCTTCGCGCTCATTAAAGTAAGAACCCATAGACAGCACGCCTATGGCCGCACGCAACGCCAATGACAGGCGAAGCATTTTTTTCGAAGTTGGTTTGAAATACTTAAACATATTTAATATGGTTTTAGCTCTTGTTACTTAATTCATCCAGTTTGCGTTCCAGGTGCTGCAGTTTAGTCTTAAGGTCGCGGTTCTCAACACGGATGGCGTTGTTTTGCTGGTAGACCTTTTCCAGTTCAGCCTTTAGCTGGTGTATTTCCTTTTCCAGGTCTTGAGCGATGCCACGGTATATGCCGATTGCCTTTTCTACATTCGCCAGTTCGGCGGCTATTGCATCAGCCTTAGTTTTACGACGGCCTACCAGGTACATTACCAGCCCCGAAGCTGCAGCCGATGCTGTGGACGATACGAACGCTAACATTTCTTTTGTCATTGCTTAGATATATTTTTCAATCATTCTCATAATAGCCTCGATGCTGTGCTGGTAGTTCGGGTCGGTAGCATAACCGGCCTTGCACACTTCTTTTGCAAACAGGTACGGAGCGCGGGTATAATTGAACGCGCCGCGATAGCGCGGGTTCTTTTTCAGGAAGATGGCATGGTCGCGGAAACTTTCTTCAGGCGAAGCATATTTGCGGAACCAGTCCTTTATCCGGTATTTGTACAGGTTGCCTACACGCTTTACCCATATTACGACCGGGTACTTTACATTGGGCGACTTGTGATACTCAGTAGTGGTCAGCAACTGTTCGTTGCCGTTAATGCCGTCCGTGTCTTTTACGCCGAACATCATGTTACCGACTACAGTCTTTCCCCAACCGGTTTCAAGCGCAGATTGCGCCAGGGTGAACAATGCAGGAACACCTTCTTTCAGTTCCACCGCTTTCGCGTGCCTGTAATACATGTCTAAAAAAATCTTTACGTTACTCATCGTCAATGGTTATTTTAAAGTCTGATAAATCTTCTGTTACAATTATGTCGTCCAGATCCAGTCCGTCTGCAGTAAGGGCAACCTTTACATCACGCTTGAACCGTTTAGGGTTCTCAATGAACAGTTGCGACGACTTGCCGACACGCTTGCGCAATCGCTTTTGCAGCGCCAGGCCTATCAGCGGAAATTCCCGGAAATCGCCGGGCGTGGAAGACACTATAAACCAGGCTTCCTGTTCCGCACTTGGACCGACCATAAAATCGCCGGTGGCGGGGTCGGCCTGCAGTGGTATCAGAATGGTAACAAATGGAAGTGTTTTAAACCGGGCAAAAAGGGCAAAAATTGCCTGTATTGCTTTATTATAAAGGGTTTTAGAGTATAGTAACAATTATGTACTTTTAGTTATGCCCCTTAGTTATAATATCACCAATTGAATAGGAAAATCATTATACTTTTGCAGATTGCATTCATATAGCTACCAATGTCTTTCACATACAATTTTGTTTTATTCCTGTTAACCTTTGTGGGCGGCAGCCTGCCCTTATGGATAAAAAAACTGAATGACGATGCTATGCAGTATATGCTGGCATTTTCAGGCGCATTCCTGCTGAGCATGACATTACTGCACCTGCTGCCTGAAACATTTGAAGAAATCGGGCATAAGGCGGGTTTATACCTGCTGATCGGTTTTTTCGTACAGCTATTTATCCAGCGGTTTACACACGGTATCGAGCATGGCCATATGCATGTGCATGAGCATGCGGGCCATCACCACATACCGGTAGTTTCCATTATGCTTGGCCTGTCGCTTCACGCATTTATGGAGGGGTTGCCGCTGGGATTCAACTACCGGATGGAAGGCACTGAACCGGCATTATATATGGCCGTGGCGGCGCACAAGGTACCCGAAGCGATCCTGGTAACAACGCTCATCATGCAAACTTCCAAATCAGTTTCTAAAACCATCCTAGGCCTGGTGTTGTTTTCACTGATAACGCCTTTATCGGGCGTTATGGCGAATATCCTTGGGATGAGTTATCATTTTATAGCGCAACTGGTGATATCCCTTATACCCATTGTGGCAGGGGCCTTCATCCATATATCCACCACCATATTTTTTGAAAGCGGCACCAGGCACCATATGCTTACAGGAAAAAAGGTGTTGGCTATACTATCCGGCCTGGGTATAGGATTGTTAACTTTAGTATTTGAACACGGATAAAGATGAGAAAGCTACTGATATTGCTCGGCGTAATATTGTGCGCAGCAGGCGTGAAGGCCCAGGAAAAGGGACGTGACGACAAATCGCTGCTATGGAAGATAAGCGGCAAAGACATGCAGCAGCCCTCTTTCCTGTTTGGCACCATCCACATAGTGTGCAAGGACAACTATATATGGACCAGGACCATGAAGAAGAGTTTTGAGTCGGCCGATGAGGTTTGCCTGGAAATGGACCTGGACGACCCATCGATATTGATGCAGGTAGCATCGGGCATGATGGAACAAAGCGGCAAAAAACTGGAAGATTATTTTACCAGCGAAGAATATGCGCTGATTGAAAAATATTTCAGGGATAGCCTTGGGATAAATATAGCTATGTTCGCCACTATGAAACCCGTTGTACTGCAGACCTTACTCACCTCAACCACTCCGTCTTGCGACAGCGTAGTTTCCTACGAAGTAAAACTCTCGGAAGCAGCCAGGGAGCAGAACAAGGAGATAACCGGCCTGGAAACCCCTGCCGAGCAGATAAAGCTGCTGGACCAGATACCGCCCGACAGTATAGTACAGGAACTGGTAAGAATAGCGAGGGGCCAGTCGGAGGAGCAGTCGATGTATTATGCCATGATAGATGCCTATGTAAAACAAAATATTGCAGAGCTGCACAGGCTCATACTCCAATCGAAGGAGCAAGGCGATAACCTGGATGCTTTCCTGGACGAACGCAACGAAAAATGGATTGACCGCATGGCGGAACGCATGGACCAGCGGTCAGTATTTTTTGCCGTAGGAGCGGGACACCTGTGGGGTGAAAAAGGCCTTATCAATTTGCTGAGACAAGATGGCTACAACGTAGAGCCGCTGAAATAACCGTCAGCTATATTCTTCAAGCACAGCTTTTATAGTGTCATTGGTCAAAGGCTTGTTGAGGAAATGCCTCACTGAGGCATAACCCTTCACGCGGGCAATATCATTCTCATTAATAGAAGAGGAAAGCATATAGATGTGGTAGTTCTGCTTGAGGTTGTCCGGGAGCGCTTCAAAATTCTCAACAAATTCAAAACCATTCATTACAGGCATTTGTATATCTACAAAGACTACGGTAGTCATAGCCTGCCCCGCAGCCTTGATGTGTTCCAGGGCGTGGGTAGCCTGTTGAAACACTTTGACCGACTCGCACCTGCCACTGTTTGTTATTATTTTTTCAGCAATAAAGCAGTCAAGCTTGCTGTCGTCAACAACTATAAAGTTTAATTTGCCTTCGCTCATCGTTATTTACTTGGAATTGTTACAATAAATTTAGTGCCAACATTTTCGGTTGAAATTACGTCTATCTTCCCGTTTATTTTATTCAAAGCATCTTTAACATTATACAAGCCAAAGCCTGACCCGATTTCATCGTTGGCGCCACGGAAAAACATGGTGAATACATCGCTAAGATCCTTTCCCGGTATACCTATTCCATTATCTTCAACCGTAATATTCGCTACGCCGTTTTCTACTTTTACAAACATGCCGACGTACTTGTCCTGTTCATCCTTCTTCTGGTATTTAAAAGCATTGGACAACAAGTTGTTGACAATGATCTTTATGGAAATGTCATCACTGCGAAATTTACCATTCTGTTGAACTGATTTTTCAAAACGTACGTTCTTGACGCGCCCGGTGATGTCGTACAGGTCGCTCATGTCCTTCATCACGTTCTCAAAATCAATATCGGTTATATTCAGTTCTCCGCGCCTGATGCTGTAATGGTCGTGCAGGTTCTGTATATAGTTATCGAGTTTCAGCATGGCGTTTTCCATCATGCCTACCATTTCCTTTATTTCTGCCATGTCTTCAGCGCCCTTGGTCAGGTCAATAATACCCAGTACGCTGAGTATGGGCCCACGCATGTCGTGTGTTGCGCTGTAGGCAAATTTATCCAGTTCTTCATACGCCTTCTGCAACTCCTCATTCTTCATGGCCAGCATAGACGTTGTAATGTAAAATTTTTGGGCCTCGTCTATAGCCGACTGTACATCAACATCAGTCCAGGGTTTTTTAATGTACCTGAATACATGCCCGCGGTTGATGGCATTGATCACGGAGTCTATATCCGTGTACCCGGTAATCAGTATCCTGACGGGGTTTGGATATTTTGTCCTGATGTCTTCAAAGAATTCAACGCCCGTCATTCCCGGCATCTTTTGGTCGCTGAGGATGACGCTTATATCAGGATTTTCCTGTAGCCTCAGCAGCGCCTCGTCTGTATTATTGGCCAGGAAAATGTTATAATCGAACCTGAATGACGCCTTGAAACTGACCAGGTTGTTAGGTTCATCGTCGATATATAATACCTTGATTTTTTTCTTGCTATCCAACTTTTTCCTCTATTTGAACATTAACAAGCTTAACAGGTAATGTGATGGTAAACTCCGTCCCCTCGCCTAACCTGGAGTCGAACTCTATTTTACCGTTATGTTTGTTGATAGTGTTGTATACGATAGACATCCCCAGGCCTGTCCCCTCTCCTACGTCTTTAGTGGTAAAGAAGGGCTCAAATACTTTCTTCATCGTATTCTCGTCCATACCAATACCATTGTCTTTTATGCTGATTGCTATATGGTCCTCGTCGGGCGAATAGGTACGGATAGTAAGCTGTCCACCTCTCTCATCATTGAATTTTGCCTTGATAGCCTGCAAACCATTAGTAACAATATTCAGAAATACCTGGTTAAGTTTGCCGGGGTAACATTCAATAGGCGGTATGCTACTGTAATCTTTTACGATATCAATATTGGTACCTAGTGTATTCCTGACGATAACCAATGTTGAATCCATGCCTTCATTAATATCAGCGAGTTTCAGGTCATCTTCATCCAGCCTTGAGAAAATCCTTAACCCTTTTACGATCTCAGCAGTACGTGACGAGCCTTCGGTTATACCATTCAGCAGGTAATCAATTTCAGTTTTCAGGTAGTCAAAGTCCATTTCCTCCTTCAACTCGTCTATCTGGCGACGTTTTTCGTCCGCATCCATTTCTGCGACGGATAATTCTTCTATCCTGCCCAGCATTTCGATGATCATCTCTACGTCGCGTTTTAACGGTTTCACGTTCGATGTTACAAAGTTGATGGGGTTATTGATCTCGTGAGCTATACCAGCCGTGAGTTGACCGAGGGAAGCCATTTTTCCCGATTCTACCAGTTGAGCCTCAGCTTCCTTCAGGTCCTGCAGGGTTTTCTCCAATTCTTCATTCGATTGTTTCAACTCGACGGTGCGTTCGTTAACCCTTGTCTCTAGTATAACATTCTGTTCCCTGATAATTCTTGCATTTTCCTCAAGTGCCGTAAGCGCCTGCGCCTGGGATGCCTCTTTCTCTTTTTTGAGTATATTAATACTATCTGCCAATGCAATAGACAGGAGGACTACGACAAATGCAGAACCAACCTGTATGATTGAAACAGTCAGCAAGTTATACGGCAATACCCCGAAGTCTTTCATTACAAAAAGCATGACACTAAGCAGGAATACCGTCCATGCTATCAGGAAGAACATAGCCGGCCGGTATTTATACTTAATGCGTATATATGCGGCAATACCTATCATATATAATGACAAGGGCAGTGCATTAAAATTAAGGAGGTTGTAACTTACATGTTTGTTTCCTGCAAATGCGTTGATTATAGTAATTACATATGCAATAATGAAAATCCAGAAACCTTTATGCATCCTAGGCACAAATCTTTTAGTCTGCAAAAAACTCCTGATGAATGCTATAGATGCAAACGCTGTAATTGACGGAAATATATAGACACTATACTTCTCAAAAACATATAGGTCAGCCCACAGGTATTTAAAGCCTAATCCGGTGATATTCAGCTGTACTAAAGCCACGCTGAGAATGTATAAAATGTAATACAGGTAGCTTTTGTCCTTTGTGCTGAAGTATATAAACATATTATACAAAAGCATAACCAGCATTATCCCAAAATAAAACCCGCTCAACATATCACGGTTCAAGTCGGCATTGGCCACTTTTTCCGGTGCGCCTATTTTTATCGGCACAAGCAATTGTGTATTACTTTCAATACGCAGATAGTAGGTGGCCGGATTCGTATCAATGCCCGTCAATTCAAACTGGTAGTTCTGGCTGAGGTTTCCCCTATCAGCAAAAGGCATGTCTTTACTAATTCTCTTGGTTGCATAGCCATTTGCAGCAGGATAATAAAACGTAACATCTTCAAGTAGCGGATTTTCTACTTCCAGTATCAGGTTAGGGTATCTTGATTTGTTCTGCAGATTTATTCGTACCCATACCACAACATCTGCCACGCCAAGATTAGGCACCCTTGTGGCACTTTTAACAAAAGCCCCGGATGCTGCAATATCTTCAAATGTTTTGCCTTTCGTTGAGTCAACATATATATAAACCTGCTCACCCAGTAATCCGGGCCTGGCAGGGTCTGTTATAATAATGTTATCAGATGGATGCTGTGCAAGGCCGCATAATGAGCAGGCCATGAACAATAGAAAAGAGTAAACCTGTTTATAATATTGTTTCATTATAATTTTTCTCTATCAGGCAACAAAAGGTTGTACGCTACCTCCGTCTCTCCTTTTTCTCCCAAAACTATTGTTTTACTTACTGGATTTTCAATGTAAGAAAATATTTCTTTTCTGAACCTATCATCAGCCGTGCTTAACCCTGTCAAATCTTTTACTACCAATGCGGTAGCCACCAAATCCAGTTTAGGATAAATAAACGTACCGTTATTGCCGATTGTTGTTTCAATCTCAAAACCCGCAGCCTGGCACATAGCAACCGTATAGGGCGCGCATAAAACAAACAGGCTATCCATTTGCAACCTGTTGGCCAGCGCCACCCCCAGCTTCGTAAGCAATATACTTACACCCTTACCAGCTATAGCTTTTGCATTCCATAAGCCGCATAACTCTCCTGTCAATTTGTTATCTGCATAACCGGCAACCAGGTCGTATATCCTTTTCTCAACTATTGATACTGCTTCTTCTATTGGTAACGGGAACTCACTTGTGACCAGGTGGATTCTTTCTCCGCCTACTACCTCACCGGTATCCTCCGTTTCCACCAAAACCACATATGCCCCGGGATTATAGAACCAATCATTTTTTGATGATGTCACCTTTGTAATCCCATAGTCCCTTAATACATTAGCATGGCCTTCCGCAAAACGCTTACATGATTCTAAGTCATCAACTGCTCTAAAAACCCGGATTTTTAACATTACTCTTTATAGAATATTTCGTTTTTATGCTTTCTTAACGACCTGGTTCCAAATTTATCAGTCTTAGCCAGTTTCATCAAAAACACTTCTGAATATTCTCTCTTATCCTTATTCTGCATCGGAAAAATTTTCAAAAAGCTTTCCCTCAACTCACTCAATTCTTCTTTAGCAAACTCCGGCAACCCTTCCCCTTTTCCCACAATCAACCGGCTAAAAAAGAAAACCGGTGATAACATAGGGTGAACACTTACACCTTGGGTATTAGCATAAATCCATACCCTCTGTACCGCTCTCCCTGCATTTACCAGCTTTTCATGCTCAAACCCTGCAATTGTAAATAATAAAGCAGATGACGCTGCCTTCATTGTTTTATTTGAATACCGCCTGAAACCATCTCCTTTACCCCATTGCGCCAGTAGTGAGATAGCTTCCCAATCGCTCCCTACATAAAAGCCGGCTATCTCTCCCTGTGATATGTCTACCGCTGCCAGCTCTATACCGTCACGTGTCTCTTCAGCATGGTCAGGACTCCACCTCACTTCACTATAAAACTCTTCATGGCCCTGCTTATGTAACATTCTTATCCGGTCGCAAGCCGCCATTATTCTGCCCAATTCATCCAGTTCGGCATCATTTTCTGTATAAAAGAGCCGTACCCCACTACTTTCAGTAACAAGATAATGCATTTGTTCATAAAATTCAACAGGTAGCTTTTGTCTTTCTCCCAACATCCTGTTGGTACATCTTGAGTATAGATTCTCAGCAAGGTTTTTATCCATTTCAGAGGGCACAAGTCCCGTTTTTGCAAAGCTTATTGCCGCAATAAGCTTTGGTTCGCCAACCAACGGGAATAATGCAACGTTATCGTCTAAACCCAACAGGAGCGATTGCAGGTGTACATTTTCAATAGCTGTACCCAACCCCATGTGTGCGCCCATTTCATTAAAATCTCCCCAGGACCATGACCAGTATTTATCATGAAACAGGAACAACCAGCCATTTTTATACATCCATTTCCATGGTTGGTTGTTACCCGCCGATGGCGCTACGATCGCTGCCTCAATTAATTTATCCAATTCCTCACCGGTAGGTGAATACGCCGGCATGTCAGCGTGTTGCAAATAACGGCCGGTTACCTCACGCATTTCCTCAACCTGGAGTGGCTGATATGGGTTTGTGGGAGATTCTTCATGTTTTACATGAAGTTCTTTGTCTGCCACTAATTCATCAAAATCTATATAATACCTACCTGAATCATGAAACTGCCCCAGCAATATCCTGCGGGCGGTGTCTGTAGTAAGGGCGCCACCCAAAACAACAGAAGAGGCCAACTGAGGCCAGGTGTTTATAGATTGCTCAACCTCCATCATAGAAGCCTTGAGCCTGGTGGAGATTGTATCGGCACCTACCATCTTCAGTATGTAAGGTATTTTTTGCTCGTTGGTCAGTCCCTTGATACTTTCCGGGTTCAGGTCACCGGCCAGGCCATGCAGAATAGGCCTCTCAGGTTCCAGGTCAAAACGTTCTACATCCAGCATACCGCGGTCGTTGGTATCCATCAGTACAGGAATACGCAGTTCCCGTGCTTTAAAACGGCTTTGTATCTTGATATCAAGGCCATCGCAAACTTCAACCAGCAGGTCGAGTTTGCCGCCTCCTGTGAAGAATTCGTCAATATTGTCTGCTGTAATACCTTCGCTATATACCTTTACGTTGAGGTAAGGGTCTATTTCAAGTATCTCTCTTGCCGCCAGGATGGTTTTGTGCAAACCCAGGTTGTGCAAGCCTGTTCTTATACGGTTCAGATTGCTCAATTCGACAGTATCAAAATCGGCAAGCCTCAACTCGCCGCAGATTCTTTCCATGGCTATCGTAAGAGCGATGGACTGTCCTACGGAAAGGCCTATAACGCCGATGATCTTCTTGCTTAAGTAGGTTTGCTCTTCTTTGGTAAGTTTGTAACGGTTACGATTGGTGCGCACCTCAACAAACTCCTCTTCGGCCAGCAGGTGGACCAGCCTGTTTGCCCAGGGATAATAAGCCCAAACACCGTATTCTTCGGGGTTGCGACCATCAAGATGCCTGGTTATCAAATCGGGGTACTCATCGTCTTTGATCTTTATTTTGGGGTTCTGTATTTTAATTAACTCCCTTAACTGGCCATCCAGTTCATCAAGCAACTGTATGCCCGGCAACTGTAAGACTCTTTCGTACTGCTGCCTGTCTTCATTATTGTGCAGGCGATAAATTCGGGGCTGATACATCGTAGCCAAATCTTTATTATTTTTGATGGCTTCTTTAATAATTGTCATAAATAAAACGGGGCTTTGACACTTTAAACATTAGTTTTTGCAAGGCAACATATAAAAAATAGAAAAAAATATATTTTATGTAGTTTTTTTCACTATTTTGTAATTGATGCAAATGTAAAGCTAATAATTGCATTGAAATGGGAGACAATAAAATCGATAAGATCAGCGTATTATATGTGGACGATGAGGAACATAACCTGATGTCCTTCAAAGCTACATTTCGTATAAAATATAAGGTGCATACAGCTATCAGCGGGGAAGAAGCCATTAAGATATTGGACACTGAGCCTATTGATATAATAATCACAGATCAACGCATGCCCAATATGACGGGCGTACAATTCCTGGAGTCAATACTGGAAAAACACCCGGACCCAATGCGGATATTGCTCACCGGCTATGCCGACCTGAACGCGGTAATTGACGCAGTAAACAAGGGTAAGATATTCCACTACCTGACCAAACCATGGAACGAGGAGGAACTGGACATGACCATACAGCGTGCATACGACATCTACAAACTGAGGAAGGACGAAAAAGAACTGACTGAAAAGTTGGGCGTTACCAACTCTCAGTTGGAGTTCTTGTTGAGACAGCAACTTTTATCTTAATCACGCTCTTAAATACTATTTTTACAACCCGGAAAACTCCGGGTTTTTTAATTTCTGCTCATGATAGCACTTAGTGTAGTCATCATAACACTAAACGAAGAAAAAAACATCGAACGCTGCATCCGGTCGGTGCAGAGCGTAGCAGATGAAATAGTAGTAGTTGACAGTCTCTCTGCTGACGACACGGTGGCTATAGCACGACGGCTGGGAGCAAAAATTGTACTGCAACGTTTCCTGGGACATTTAGAGCAGAAAAACTTCGCAACAGAACAAGCAAAATACGACTGGGTGCTGTCTATTGACGCTGATGAGGAATTGAGCGCAGAACTGGCTGAAGAAATAAAAAAAATAAAATCAAATCCTACTGCGCAGGCATACCATTTTAACCGGCTGAATAATTATTGCGGGCACTGGATAAAACATGGTGGCTGGTATCCCGATAGAAAAATAAGGCTGTATAACCGCAAAGCCGGTACCTGGAAAGGGGAAAACCCGCACGACAGGTGGACATTGCATGATAACAATGAACGACCTTCTTTGCTTAAAGGCGACCTGTTGCATTACAGCTACAGTAGCATATCAGACCACCTGAAAAAAATAGAAAAGTATAGTGATATAGCTGCAAGACAGAAGGTAAACAAAGGTGAAGACTGCAGCATACTGAAGATATGGCTGGGCCCGAAATGGAAATTTGTTAAAGATTATATAATCCGGCTTGGTTTCCTGGATGGTTATTGGGGGTATATAGTATGCAAACTGTCATCGATGGAAAACCTGGCTAAATATGCAAAAACAAGGCAGTATGCCAGGTGGAAAAGACAAGGCAAAGATTTTTAATCATTATTTATGAAAGAAACAATCAAAACATTTTCAGTAGCAGTATTTACAGCAGCAATCGTTATGGCGGGATTTTCGTTCAGGCCCGCACCGGAGCACAACCAGGGTATATCTTACGAGTATTTCCAGTTTTCTACTATTGAATCGGTAATACCGGGTGGATTAGGGCGCTCAAGAATACTGACCACAGACAATAATGGGCAACTGCTGGAAAAAGACCTGAAAAATTTTTACAGCATGGTAGGCCTGAACTTTAAAAATATTGCCAATAACGACCAGTCAATAGTAGAACGCATTAATTCCTACAGCGCAGATGGTTGGGAGTTAATGAGTGTAGTGACAGGTTCGCACGCACAGACATCTGAAGGAAGCAGTTCAGGGGGTTTATTTATTACACGGTACTTGTTCCGCAGGGCAAAATAATACATGAGCAAATCAACAGCAGACAGTAGTTTAATCAGTCTTAATAAGTTTATCAGCTCCACGGGTTTTTGTTCCCGCAGGGAAGCTGATAAACTTATTGAACAAAGCCGTGTAACGGTAAATGACGAGCCGGCTTATCCTGCCACGAGGGTATCAGAACATGATATAGTAGCCATAGATGGGGAACCATTGAAAGCAAAAAAGAAGTCGCAGACCATATATATTGCTTTCAATAAACCGGTAGGCATCACTTCTACTACCGACCTGAAAGACAAGACAAATATTATCAGCTTTATCAATTATCCCAAGCGGATATTCCCTGTAGGCAGGCTGGACAAAGATTCTGACGGACTGATATTCCTGACTAATGACGGGGATATTGTAAATAAGATATTACGCGCGGGCAACTATCACGAGAAGGAATATATAGTCACGGTTGACAAACCTGTTACACCTGAATTTGTACAAAAAATGAGTGCGGGCGTCAGAATATTGGGGCAACGCACACAACCATGTATCGTAAAACAAGAAGGTAGCAAACGTTTCCGCATCATCCTCACTCAAGGTTTGAACAGGCAAATCCGCCGCATGTGTAACGAACTGGACTATAAAGTCATCACCCTAACGCGCATACGCATCATGCATGTGCGCCTGGGTAATTTACCTGTTGGTAAATGGCGGCTGCTTACCCCACAGGAAATTGAGGAGATGAACAGGATGATAGCTTCATCGTCAAAGACTCAAGAAGCATCTGTAAAGCAATATATACCAAAGAAAAAAACTACAGCAACTATTAGCAAGGCGGAGAAGCCCCTGAAGGTACCAAGAGCTGAGAAACCAGACCAGAGAAAGCCTAAGCAAAAGAGCTATAAGGAGTGGCGAAAAAAGAAGTAGCTACTTCATTACGGATAAATATTCTTTCCATGGCCCTACTTCTTCCCTATACTGCTTGGCCATGGTACGGGTAATCTGCACAATATGACTAAGGTCGTGCGCCACCCAGGTGGACAACAGTTGCCTTAAAGTAACAGTGCCAAAAGAAGGGTGAATAGCTGTTTTATTGAGGTCTTCTTCACGGATATTCAACTTTCGCAATTCTTCAAGATTGTGTTTCCTGGCTGTCTCAAATTCATCCAGTAACTGCGCCAGGGTTTTGCCTTTACTTTCCTCGAACATAGCAGTACGGTTGAAGGGGGTATACTTACCGCCGTCGTTGTTCATGGTGATTCTAATTCGGGTCATCCAATCATTGTGTTCGCCGTGTAGGAGATGCCCAACTACATCGTATGGGCTCCATGTTTCAGGGCCTTCGTTATTGGTAGTCCATTCTTTGTCCAGTCCAGAAAGCAGTTGCCGGATTACAGATGGTGTTCTTTCCAGTATGGGGATTGATTTTTGGAGATTGAATTGCATAACATAGTGGATTTGACAAGGCAAATATCCGGAATATCCTTTTATCAATATCTAAATATGCTAAACGCAAAAAGACCCCAACATT
>DISB01000001.1 GCA_002421685.1 Bacteroidetes bacterium UBA6221 | reverse complement strand
TGTAAACCTTTTCCAGGACAAGACACTTTCTTGCTGTTTTGCCCCCAACCAGAACAACGTCCGTGCACTACCCTCCTCGCAAAGGAGGTGTAAAAAATGTTTCCAAATTGTTTCCACTTTTGGGCGTTTTGAAAAAAAGGAAACAAATCCACCGCAATAATATTTCCCCTGATGTCAAAGACCTGCCTGGTGGCTGCAATGTTTTTTTGCAACCACCCGTTACGCAATGTAAATTTACGTATAATTTATGTATTTTGGTGATTAAAATATTACAAATCCAATCCGCGAATGTCCCCCTATCCCCCTTAAGGGGAGACTAATTTTCCAGAAAATGTTACTCCTGCCGATTTTGAGCAAAAACAAAACAGGTGCAACGATGGGTTGCACCTGTTTCTTTACTGTCCTAACCCAATTCATAGTTAAAAATCAGTTTCATCGGCGCTGGGGCCATAGCTGCCGGGTATGGGCACATCCAGCAGGCGCAGGAAAACACCCAACTGCGCGCGGTGGTGTATCGTCTGGCTGATAGACATACGTATCACATCCTCTTTAGACGAGGTGCTGTAAATTTCCGAACCGTTTCTCAATGTCCATGGTTCGTCGAGTTGAGCATCTATCGCACTGCCCAGCGATTTAACGCATTCTTCCAGGTTATTTTCAAAATACGCCAGCAGGTCTGCGTTGTTATTAATCACCACTTTGGGCTCAAATCCGCTCACGGCAAAATCCAGCTCGCTGGTGTTCAGAGTCATGGGAACCCAGCCCGGCAGTTCCGCCACATGGGTGGCCAGGCGTTTCAGGCTCATGCTTTTAGGATGCGGTTGCCAGTCAAACTTATCGTCGGGTACGCGTTGCAGCATTTTGCGTGTGGTGGCTGCTTCCAGCTTGATTTCTTTCAGGAATGTTTCAATCATTGACATAGTTATTTTGTTTTTGTATCACAAAGGAAACTACGCCGGGTGACAGCCCTATGTCAGTCTGGAAACGGGAGTTAAAAATATTTTTTATACTAATAACTCACGGGCAGTTGTTTCATGTATTCTGCCACGGGTATATGCTCCGCCCGGCTAAAGGGCAGGCCAATGTTTTTCATCTTCACGATGCGGGATACTTTAAAATCACGATAGTCTTGCCTTGTGTGGCACCAGCCTATCATATGCCAGTCGAAGGCGTAAAAGATAAGCCCGATAGGTTCTATCTTTCTCCTGCTTTCCTCTTCTTTTATGTTTTTATATTCTATTTCAAGAATATTCCTGGCCGATATAGCGTGCTGTATATTCGACAGGTAGTCATAGTCTTTCCGGGCACAGTCGGGTACCTGTACCTTCATGTTCTCATTCAGGTCTTCCAGTTGTTCCTTTTGCTGGCTGCGCAGTACGGTTTTTATCTTATTCAGTGCAGAGGTATAGTGTTTCTGAATAGACTTATCGGCCATCGCATACACCATGCTTTCCATCAGCAGCATGGCATTTGCCTCGTCGGTATTAAACGATACGGGCGACAGGAAATATCCCTGCACGATGAAATACCCCTTATGCTGCTCGAAGCTGACCGGCACACCCTGTTCATTCAGCGCCTTTATATCGCGGTATACGGTGCGGGTGCTGATGCCGAATTTATCTGAAATATGTTCAGCCGGTACGTGTTTTTTCGATTGCAGCAGTACCATTATCCCGAAAAGCCTGTCTATACGGTTCATGGGGTAAAATTAGGATTATCGGGGCTGTTACGAATGAATGAGTTTTTTAATCTGGACAAGAATAATCTTTTTAGAACTCCAACCACTTTTCAATTGAAAATAAACTACGTATAAAATACCAAAAATACAAGTCAAAGAAAAAGCCGCTATTGTAGAGGCTTTCATATTCTGTGAACCCGGTGGGAGATTGATCGAACCGGATTGTGGAAGGTTTGAGGGTTTTGGCGGCTTAAACCCATTTTTAACCCATACCATTCAAGATGTTCGGCCCTTCGGAAGATGTTGAATAGCGGGGTAGTAATTTGTTGATTATTAATTGATTTTAGAAGATTCAACTCAGCCTAATATTCCATACATAGATAGATATTTTTCATATAGCAGAGATTATTTAGAATTTCAGATGCTTTAACAGAACGCCCACATGCTTTTACCAATTATCACCCATTTTCTACCACTTATACCGCATTTCCGGCCAAGTATTTAAATGCATCTCTTAAATAATACCAAATAATACAGATTTGTATACGAACCAATAAAAAATACAATGAAAAAGCGAAATCAAATCAAACTGCTTATCATGCTCTCCGTTGCATTATTAGCAAACATATGCAATGCGCCTGCGCAAATCACCTTTCAGAAAGATTATAATGGGTCATCAATCGACAAACAGGAAGTATTTTCAGTAGCACAAAACAAAAACAGCCCTGATGATTATTATTTTTCAGGAGCGCAAAGCACCGTGATGTACAGACAAGGTACAGTTACCAAAACAAATTATAAGGGGGAATGGCAATGGTCGAAAGAGTCTTCTAATGCTGGGGGATTCTGTGATATAAAATGCACTTATGATAATTCAGGCACACATACCGGAACTATTGCGTGCGGGAACCAGAATTATTCAAATTACGTAGGAGCAACAGGTTATGGGTTCAGGCTTTTACGTACCAATCCTGCAGGTAATATGGTTCAATACCAGGATTACGATTATAACAGTTTTGGTACTGCTTATAAAGTAGAGCAGGCAACAACTTTAAGTGGAGATATTGATGGTTTTATCACTGTTGGGTTCAGACCGGATAACGGACAGGATAAAATATACCTTGTACGTACAGATGAAACACTAACGGCCATATGGTCAAAAGTATTTTCGCTTTCTGGTATTCATTGCAGGGGGTTCTCTGTAAAACAAACTGACGATAAAGGCTTTATTCTTACGGGTTATGCCGGGACAGATTTGTTTGTTATCAAAACCGATGCAGCCGGCGCCATAAGCTGGCAAAAACTATATACAATACCAGGAGTATCAGCTACAGGCAATGACATCCTGGAAGTCATTAATACTTCGTCAAATCCTGAATATTTTGTTTTAGCTCATACTAGTGGTTCGGTTAGTGATATTGCTATGTTGCATCTGGACCAGAGTGGGGCAGTACTTAAAAGCATTTACTTCAGCCTCCCCGGCACGGATTATGCCAAAGGCATGGTGTACCTTAGCTCCGGCCATATAACATTTAGTGGTAACAATGGTAATGTTCCTGTATTGATTAAAACAAACACAGCATTAAACGCGATATCGTTTGCAAAACAATACACGAATGCAGTATCAGGATCAGCTCCGATACTGACCAACGACAACGGATATATGGTTGGCGGAATGCTATCGAATTCGGATCGGTACTACCTGATCAAAACAGATACTATTGGTGTGTCTGATTGTCATGAAATGGATATTTACCCGGGCATTACTCCCATCAACCTTATGGGCACAGCTAATGCAAGTTTTTCTCCATCACCGGGAATTCCCCAGACTAATGTCACTAATTTCACCTCTTTTACAGTTACTGAAAATGTTATCTGTAAAGATTTTTGCAAAGGAATCAATTATGCTACATCAAATGTGGATGAACATGCCTGCTACGGAGAAAGTAAATCATTAAATGCTAATTGCCCCCCCGGAAGTACCACCAAATGGTTCAAGGAACCAGACATGGTAACAGTATTAGGCACGGGAGCTTCGTTTGCTCCCAATACTACTACCGGGAATGCCGTTTATGTTTCACGTTGTTACAATGCAAATGATTGTATTGTGGATGAAGTACGTCATCATCTAACAGTTTCTCCGGCACCGTATGGCACCTATGAATTAATAGAAGCATGTTATGGTCAGTACCTGACATTAAGTAATCCGTGCGGGGTCGGGCAAATCTATCAATGGACGAATCCCCCAGGAGCCTCGACTCCAAGCATTAACTTAGACGCGCTTAGTAATCAAATGTACACGGTAGACTGCATTGATGCCTATGGATGTGTAATACGTACGCATACTTTTGACGTGCAGGTTGTTTCTTATCCTTATGTACAAACATATAGTGCGAGCATTTGCGAGGGTGCATCGTATGATCTTAATAACGCCATACCCGGATTCTCCGGTTGTACGTGGTCAATATTGCCAAATCATACACCCATTACAGGTTCTATAGTTTCGCCAACAACAACTACAAGCTATTATGCCGAATGCCGTGACGCGCAGGGGTGTTATACTTACCATGCTGTAGAAGTAAATGTGACGCCAGCGCCAGTTTCAAGCCTTGCGACTACAATATGTGAAGGAAACACACTCAATCTTAACAGTTTTGCAGGCAGTGGTTGTTCCTGGAGCTGGATAGATGTGAATACTGGCCTGTCTGTGCCCGGTACAGGGCTTGTGCCAGCACTGGGCTCACATTTATATAGGGGTTCCTGCTACGATATTAATGGCTGTGTTTCCTATTATGATTTAGCGGTTGATGTTATACCATGGAATGTTATTACACAGACCGTATACGCGACCTGCGGAGTACCATTTAATTTCGCGCAGTACTCAGAACTTTGCGATTATGGTATCTCATCGTGGGCAAGCCTGGCTGGCAATAATTATGTCATGTTCCCTGTAGGTTGGGCCCCGTCCTCTAATATTACTATTTATGGATTCGGCACCAACGTATTAGGCTATTGCTGCAGGGTTGAAATGGAAGTCATAGTAACGCCTGCACCTCCTACTTTGCATGAGTTATGCTATAATGGTTCACCATATACAATTCCGTTCACCTGCAAACCAGGCAATACGATACAATGGACTAAAAATGGCATAGTGCAGCCAAATGGTTATGTAAATAGCCCTGGTACCTATGTAGTAACATGTACCAACTCAAGTGGCTGTATTGAGCGTCATGCAATATTTACTATTGTAGAAGACCCTAATTGCGATATGGATATAGATTGTTATTATGAAGGATATAATATACAAACCGGTGGTTGTCCCATGGGCAGCACCTCAGCACAGTATGAGAAAAATGGAGTTCCATATACATCTTTCACAGTGCCCACTCCGCCGACTACTAGTTTCCTTGCACCTACCAATGGCCCCGGAACGTATACATTGACATGCAGGGATGCACAAGGTAATATTACAGCCAGGAAATACTATCATTTGTGCGCCTGCAATGGAAGCTATGATAAACCTGGTCGATCTACAGCAATAACATCTTATAAAAATGAAGAGCCATCCATAGACGTGTACCCCAATCCGGGTAGTGGTATATTTAATTTAAGTGTAAAAATGCCACAAAGCGCAGACTATGTAGTGAAAGTGTCCGATATGCTGGGTAAGGAAGTAATCAGAAACCAAAGTGGTAACTCAGCAAAAGATATTATGCTTAACCTTGCAGGCCAGGCTCCAGGTGTTTATTATGTACAGGTGGTTGTAAATAATTCTGTTTATACCAGTAAGATAGTACTGCAATAACTTGTCTATTTAAAATAAGAGGCCGTCTCAAAAACAATTACGAGACGGCCTCTTATTTTTCCAGTAATCCCGTTGAGACTCGAATCATAATAGAACGGTGCAATCCGAACCTCACACCTCAATATACCCCACTTCCACGCCACCAAAAGCATCAGCCACACGGGCTTTATCAGTATCGGTAAGAAATACCTGCCCGAAGGCCGGGGAGTTGATAATGCCGAGTAATGCCCGTATGCGGCGGTTGTCCAGCTTTTCAAAAATATCGTCGAGCAGCAGCATGGGCTGGTTGCTTTGCTTTTGCTCCAGGTAAGAATACTGGGCCAGTTTCAGCGCAAAAAGAAAGCTTTTCTTCTGGCCCTGAGAGGCGTATTGTTTCAGCGCAAGGCCATCCAATGTAAAATCCCAGTCGTCGCGGTGTATGCCTTTCAGGGTGCGCTGCAGTTGCAGGTCGTGTGGCAGGCTGGCCTTCAGCAGCTTGTCCATGGCTGCTTCGTGCATTTGGCTGTTGTACTGCACGCCCAACACTTCCCTGCCCTGCGAGAGGCGGTGGTAATAGTCGTTGAGCAGGGGCAGCAGCTCCTGCAGGAACTGTTTGCGGCATTGGTAGATATAGGTGCCGTCCTCAGCCAGTTTTTCGTTGTAAAAATCAAGTGTGGTATAATCATTCCGGGGCTTCAGCGCCTCCTGTTTCAGCCAGGCGTTGCGCTGCTGCAACACACGCTGGTACTGCATCAGGCATTCCATATAGTTTTTGTCCACCTGGCACAGGATGCTGTCCACCCATTTGCGGCGCTGTTCGCTGCCGTCGTTTATCAGCTCCAGGTCGTCGGGGGCTATCATCACGGCGGCATATTTTCCTATATGGTCGGTCAGTTTTTCATATTCCACCCCATTGGCCGCTACCTCTTTTTTGCCCTGCTGCCATTTGCAGGATATGGTTTCATCGTGGACACCCTGCTCAAAATCTCCCGCCACGCGAAAACCATCGGTGCCGGTTTGTGCCGTATGTTGCTGGTAAGCGGTGAAATAACTCTTCGTATAACATAAATAATATATAGCATCCAGCAGGTTGGTCTTGCCACTGCCATTGGGGCCTGTAATACAGGTAATACGCTCGTGAAACTCAAAACCGGCTGCGGAATAGTTGCGGAATTGCGTTAATGTTATTTTCTTTAGCCTTTTCAATCAGAACGAGCGAATATTTTTATAATTTCGCACAAATTTAAACAATCAGTGCAGAAGACCCCATTCGGTAAAGAGACATATTTATACTGGTATGAGATCATGCTGTTGATGCGCCGTTTTGAGGAGAAAGCGGGGCAACTGTACGGGCAGCAGAAGATACGCGGTTTTTGTCACCTGTACATAGGCCAGGAGGCGGTTGCCGCCGGCACTATGACCGCCATCAGGGACGATGACAATATCATAACAGCCTACCGCGACCACGGCCTGGCTATAGCCAAGGGCATTCCTGCCAAAGAATGTATGGCGGAGCTGTATGGCAAAGCTACGGGCTGTACCAAGGGCAAGGGCGGCAGTATGCACTTTTTCAGCAAGGAGAAAAGATTTTTCGGCGGCCACGGTATAGTGGGCGGACAGATAGGGCTTGGCGCAGGCATCGCCTTTGCCGACCAATATAACAACAACGACCGGGTGACCATCTGCTTCTTTGGCGATGGCGCGGCCAGGCAGGGTATCCTGCACGAAACTTTTAATATGGCCATGTTATGGTCGCTGCCGGTGGTGTTCATTTGCGAGAACAACAAGTATGCCATGGGCACATCGGTAGAGCGTACCAGCAAAACACTGGAAATAGCCCGCCTGGCCGATGCCTACGATATGCCCGGCGACGTGGTGGACGGCATGAAACCGGAAGAAGTGCATGTGGCCATAGAACGGGCCATAAAACGTGCCAGGGAAAAAGGCGGCCCTACCCTGCTGGATATTAATACCTACCGCTACCGCGGCCATTCTATGAGCGACCCGGCCAAATACCGCACCAAAGAAGAAGTGGAAGAATACAGGGAAAAAGACCCGATAAACGTGGTGCTGAAAACCATTACAGACAACGGCTGGGCCACCGAGGACGAGATAGAGCAGATAAACGAGAAGGTGAAGATGGAAGTACAGGAAGCGGTTGACTTTGCGGAAGAAAGCCCCTGGCCCGACGAGAGCGAGGTATATAAAGACATCTACGTAGAGGACAATTACCCTTATATTACAGACTAAATTTTCAACTTAACTAAAAACGATACACAAACACCTGTAAGGTACACTTATGGCAAAAATTGAAGAAAAGAACCCGCTGGATAACCTGATGGCCAAATATGAGGCCAACAAAAAACGCATCAACACCATCGTAACCGTAGTACTGCTGGCTATCGTCGGCGGACTGGCCTATTCAGAGCTGTATCGCAAGCCGGCAGTAGAAAAAGCCGCAACCAGCGTAGCCTGGGCGCAACGCATGCTGGAAATAGATTCGTTCAACCTGGCGCTGAACGGCAATGCCGAGCACCCGGGTTTCCTGAAAGTGCAGAAAAAATATGGTGGTACACCTACCGCCAACCTGTGCAACCACTACATAGGCGTATGTTACCTGCATATGGGCGATTTTGACAAGGCCATCAAATACCTTGAGGACTTTAACGGCAAGGGCACACTGCTCAGCTATGCATCATGGGGCGCACTGGGCGATGCGTATATGGAAAAAGGCAACACCAAGAAAGGTATTGAATATTACGAGAAAGCAGCCGGTAATAAAGACGATAAAGTGCTGACGCCGATATTCCTGTACCGCCTGGCCGTTGCTTACGAGATAAACAAACAGACAGAGAAAGCACAGGATGCGTACAAGAGGATAAAACAAGAATATCCCCGCGCGCAAGTGGCACAGGATATAGACCGTCACCTGGCACGTGTAGGCGTAATAGATTAAACAATTATTACTGTATATAATTCCCATCCCCTTTTTACCTTTACGGGCCGAAAAGGGGATTTTTCATTCATGGCAGAATCAAAGCACAGCACCTCGTTATTAGACACCACGGCACTCGCTGCAACGCAAGGCGCCAGGGTGGCAATCGTGTTTACCGAGTGGAATGAAAAGATAGTGGGCGAACAGATAGCCGGGGCAGAAAGAATACTGCAGCAGCATGGCGCAATACTCACCGGCAAATATGCCGTACCCGGCAGCTTTGAGCTGCCCTTCGCCTGCAAACATATATACGAAACGACGAAACGGAATGACAAGGCGCCCGAGGCTATCATCGCCTTTGGGGCAGTGATTCGCGGAGGAACACCCCATTTTGAATATGTGTGCAAAGCCGTGACGGAAGGCATCACTCAACTGAACGTCACCCTGCCCGTGCCGGTAATATTCGGCGTGCTGACGCTGGACACGGTGGAGCAGGCATGGGAGCGGCTGGGCGGGCCGCACGGGCATAAGGGAGAAGAAGCGGCCATCACCGCATTGAAAATGATACAGTTTACCCGTAACAATCAGTAGAAGAACCAATGAGTAATAAGATACAAGTACAGTTATTTATTCCCTGCTTTGTAGACCAGCTATACCCCGAAACGGGCATGAATATGGTGAAGGTGCTGGAGAAACTGGGCTGCGAAGTCCATTACAATGCCAAACAGACCTGCTGCGGGCAGCCGGCCTTCAACGCCGGGTACTGGGACGAGGCAAGGTCTGTGGCAAAAAAGTTCGTAGGCGATTTTAAAGGTGAGGGATATGTTGTGGGCCCCAGCGGCTCATGCACAGGTTTTGTTCGCAATTACTACGACCGCCTGCTTGAAAACAGTTCGGCGCATGTGGGCAGCCACGCCCTGGGCAACAATATGTACGAATTCACAGAGTTCCTCACAGATGTATTAAAGGTGGAGGACCTGGGCGCTACCCTGCAGGGAAAGGCTACCTATCACGATGCCTGCGGCGCCTTGCGCGAATGCGGTATCAAGGCCGGGCCGAGGAAACTTTTGCAAAACGTGAAAGGTCTGGAACTGGTGGAAATGAAAGAGTGTGAAACATGTTGTGGCTTCGGCGGCACATTTTCTGTGAAATATGAACCCATATCCATAGGCATGGCGCAAACCAAAGTGCAAAGCGCAATGGAAACCGGGGCTGAGTACATGATATCAACAGACGTATCGTGCATGATGCACATACAGGGATATATAGACCATAACCAACTGCCCATACGCACCATGCATATAGCCGATGTGCTGGCCAGCGGCTGGTAGCGCAACCGGAAATGCCTATGAACAGAAAACAACTATATATACTACCCTACCTGCTTACAGGCTTGTTCATTTTCACTTATGTTACTATCCGGGTATTCACTATCCCGGTTACCATTGATGAGGCATGGACGCTTTTTAGCTTCGTCCGGCACCCGGTTTGGGACATCATCACCGCGAAAAATCCTTCCACCAACAACCATGTACTCAATACACTGCTCACCAAACTGACCACTGTCTTCAGCGAGAAAGAGTTTTTTCTGCGGCTGCCAAACCTGTTGTCCCTGCCGCTGTATATTTACGGCTCTTACCTGTTATCGCAATTGCTGATAAAAAACCGCCTTCTGGCATTCGCTATGTTCGCCACCATGCTTACCAATTATACACTGCTCGATTTTTTCGGCCTGTGCAGGGGCTATGGTTTAAGCATAGGGCTGTTTACATTTTCTATCGCCTGGCTGGTGAAGATAGCTAAAGACGAAGCCTGGCCGCTCAACAGCCATATACATATTGTGTTGCTCACAGCAACTATGTCGTTTTATGCCAATATTGCCGTATTGCACGTAATGGTGGCAATAATCATGCTGACGGCTTTTGTTTTGTATAAAAAACGAAACGGTCGCTTTGTGGCGCAGCGCCTTCGCCTGCCAATTATTTATACGACGGTCATCGCCCTTCTCGGGGGTGTAAAGCTCTGGAAACAATACACACAGGACGAGATCTTTTACGGAGGGGAGAAAAACTTCATAGACGATACCATGGCCAACCTGATGCAGGATTATACCGGCCTGGATTTCTTTGCAGAGCATCATGTATGGACAATGAATTTGGCCGTAGCGTTGCTGGTCCTCGCGGTTATTATCCCCGTTGTGCTATACCGGGGTGCAAAAGGCAATCTCTATCTTTTTATCCCTGTCGCCATACTTGTTTTTACCATACTCATGACCAATATCCAGTTTTACCTACTGGCGGTTCCTCTTCCTTTAAACCGCATCGCGCTGTTCTTTTACCCACTGTCGGTTATTGCATTGTTTGTCTCGTTGGCAATGTTATACTCCTATGCACGCCCCGTTGCACTTATCCTCGGGCTGCCGGTTGCCGTATTCAGCATATGGCGTTTCAGCAACGAGATGAATTTCGACAGGATGATGCTCTGGTGGATAGATATGCAATCGCGAAAAGTGGTGAACGATATCTCCAACGACTACCGGGGTAGCGGCAAAGCGCGTGTCTTAGCCACCTGGCCTATGGACAATGCGGTGAATTATTACATCGGCGTTTACCACAACGATGTAATAAAGGAATCGCCCTGCTGCACAAGGGCAACCGACCTAAAGAGCATTGACAGCTTCGACTACCTCTACTTCCGTGTCTGGGACGATGTATCGGCCTGGCCGCACCTGGTAAAAGTGGGGGCATACCATGTAGATAGCTCGCTGGTTTTATACCGGAATGACGGTGCCGGGAAAAAGGAACCCTACAATTAATTATATTAGGCTATGAAATCGCGCGTAGTAATTTTATTATTCACCATCGTCAGTTTTTTTGTCATCTCCAACACAGCAAGAAACTGGAACTGGTGGGTATTCAAATGGGATAAGTCTGGATACCATCTCTACCTGCCTGCCCTGCTTGTGTACAATGATATTACGAAGCTCGAATTTTATAGCTATATAGACGATGCCTACAAGCCATCCGACGGACTGCGCAACTATGCCCTGACCGAGCTGGAAAATGGCAACAGGGTAAACAAATACGCCATAGGTGTCGCTGTACGCGAATTGCCGTTTTTTGCAGCAACACACTTTCTCAACCTGCATTTCATACACGACCTGCCCGACGGTTATTGCAGGCCTTACCAGTGGGGGGCCATTATCAGCAATCTTTTCTGGACCGTTATGGGATTGCTCATTACCAGGAGCTTTCTGCGGCGGCATTTCAGCGATACCGTCACCGCTGTCACGTTACTGGCCCTTTCCTTTGGCACCAATATCTACCACTACACTGTGTTTTCGCCTTGTATGGCGCACAACTACCTGTTCTTCGATTTTGCGCTCGCTATATTTTGCACCGACAGGCTGTACAGCAGGGGCGCCAAAAAGGACTTCTATTTGCTCGGCCTGGCCCTGGGGTTCGTTGGCATTACCCGCGTCACAGACCTGGTAGTTGTACTCATACCATTGTTATGGGGATTGAACAGCAAGGCTGCATTAAGGCAAAGGCTCACTTTTCTGAAAGGCAATATGCTGCACCTGGCCGGGGGCGCATTCGTATTTTTTTGTGTGATGATGCTGCAGATGGGTTATTGGAAATACGTAACCGGGCTCTGGATATACAACGGGTACGTAGATGAAGGCTTTGTATGGAGCGAACCCGCTATATGGGAAGGGCTGTTCGGGTTCAGGAAAGGCTGGTTCATTTATACGCCGCTCGCGGTCTTTGCCGTTTGGGGCATATACAGCATGCGCAAAAGGTTTTCGCAACACATTCCTGCATTCATCATCTTTATGGTGGTGAATATCTATATCATATTCTCGTGGTGGAACTGGTGGTATGGCGGCAGCTTTGGCTCCCGGCCTATGCTCGAGTCACTTGCCATCCTGTCACTGCCATTTGCGACTTTTGTGGAAGGTATCGTGCTGCAAGCACGTAAGTCGGTGCAATATTCGGCGGGCATATTGCTGGTGCTGCTTTGCGCATTGAATATGTTCCAGAGCTACCAATTGAGCAAAAATGTCATCCATTGGGATGCGATGACCCGCAAATATTATTTCCGCACATTCCTCAAGCTGAAGCCTACCGAAGATGACATGCGCTACCTGCTTACCGATGGCGAGAAATTTGATGAGCTAAAACGCAGGCTGGACAAGGTGAAGAAATAATATTCCGCTTATTCATTGCTGAATAATCTTTCAGACAATTCTTATCTTTCGCAAAATTCTTTTCGTGTCGCTATCAATATTCCTGTTGCAATTGATCATTATCATCATTGCGTCCCGGCTGGCAGGAATTGCTGTTAAACGCATAGGGCAGCCGGTGGTAATGGGTGAAATAATAGCCGGTATAGCGTTAGGCCCTTCCCTCTTCGGGCATTTTTTCCCGGCTGCAAGCGATACTATCTTTCCCGCTTCTTCATTGGGCAACCTGCAGATGCTTAGCCAGGTAGGCCTTATACTGTTCATGTTTGTCATTGGCATGGAGCTGGACCTGAAACTCATTAAAAATAAAGTACGTTCGGCGCTTATTGTTAGTTACGCCAGCATCATCATCCCATTCGCCATGGGTATGGCGCTGGCCTGGCTTTTGGCAGGCGACTTTCTGCCGGCCGGCGTTCCTTTATATGCCTTCGCCCTGTTCATGGGTATTGCCATGAGTATAACCGCATTCCCGGTTTTGGCCAGGGTTATTCGCGAGCGGGCGATGTCCCATACACGTGTGGGCATCATTTCTATTACCGCTGCCGCGCTCAACGACGTGATGGGCTGGTGCCTGCTTGCATTCGTCATCGCGCTGTCCCGGGCCGAGGGCTTACATACGCCTTTTTACACATTGGGCGGCACATTACTGTATATGGCCATCATGCTTTTTATAGTACGCCCTTTTCTTAAGCGGCTGGCGGAACGAAAAGTAAATCTTACCATCATCAGGCAGTCCACTATGGCGGTCATATTTATCATCCTGCTGCTTAGTTCACTCAGTTGCGAGTTGCTGGGGATACATGCCCTGTTCGGCGCCTTCATGACGGGTATTGTTATGCCGTTGCAATGGAACTTCCGCAAGCTCATCATTGATAAAATAGAAGATGTGGCGCTGGTATTGTTATTGCCGCTGTTTTTTGTGCTGACAGGATTGCGTACCGAAATCGGCCTGGTGAACACATCTTATTTATGGAGCATATGCATATTGATAACCCTGGTGGCTATTGCCGGAAAATTCGGTGGCAGCTATTTTGCGGCAAGATATGCCGGCGAGACGAAAGCGGACAGCCTGGGCATCGGCATACTCATGAACACCCGCGGACTAATGGAACTGATCATTCTTAATATCGGTTACGACCTCGGTATACTCTCACCGCAGGTATTTACCATGCTGGTCATCATGGCGCTGGCTACCACGTTAATGACCAACCCTGTGCTCAACCTGCTGAACCGCTTCAGTAAAAAAGTTGCTTAGCCCTTTTTGCGGTTGCCACCGCCACCCCAATTCCTTTTCTTGAAGTTCTTGCTGCCGCCACGGCTTCCGCCACCACTACCACCCCTCCGTTTACGCGGATTGTACTCCGGCCCGGCAGGTATGCCTTCAGGTGGATTTTCTTTAACGAGTTCCCGTTCTATCAGCCGCTCTATGCGCGAGAATTTTTCCTGGTCTTTATCGTTGATGAAGGTAATGGCGGTACCGGTATAGGCCGCACGGGCCGTGCGGCCTATACGGTGTACATAATCTTCGGGGTCGGGCGGCACATCGTAGTTCACCACAAGGTCTATGCCTTCTACATCTATGCCCCTGCTCAGTACATCGGTGCCTATCAGCATAGGTACGCGCCTGCTTTTAAATTTGTTCATCAGGTCTTCGCGTTCGGCCTGCTCCAGGTCTGAGTGGAAGGCCTTGGCGCCCATGCCCGTTTTCGCCAGCTCCCTGTCCAGCTTCTTCACATTCTCTTTGGTAGAGGCGAATATGATAATGCTGCTGTAATTGCCCTCTTTCAGCAATGCTTTCAGCAGTTCTATTTTATCGCTGTCATGCACCATAAAGGCCCGCTGCAATATACCCTCCGCCGGCTTGGATATGGCAATGTTTATCTGCTCGGGGTCTATCAGTATCTTCCCCGCCAGCGTCCTTATCTTGGGCGGCATTGTGGCCGAGAACAACAGCGTCTGCCTGTGGTTGGGCAGGTAGCTGATGATTTTGATAATGTCGTCGTAAAAACCCATGTCCAGCATACGGTCGGCCTCGTCCAGCACCAGGTGCTGCAGGTCGTCCAGCTTTATAGCTCCCGATGCCAGGTGCGATATCAGTCTGCCCGGCGTGGCTATCACCAGGTCCACACCCTTGTCCAGCGCCTTGCGCTGCTGCGCCCATACCCCGCCGTCGCCGCCGCCGTATATGGGTATCGAGCTGATGTCCATATAATAAGCCAGGCCGTCTATCTGCTGGTCTATCTGCTGCGCCAGCTCGCGCGTGGGCGCCAGTATCAGCGTATTCAGGTGGCACACCGGCGTGGTAATTATCTTATGCAGTATAGGCAGCAGGTAGGCCGCTGTCTTGCCCGTGCCCGTCTGCGCGCAGGCTATCAGGTCTTTATTGTCCAGTATTGCGGGAATGGCTGCTTCTTGTATGGGGGTCGGCTGTTTATATCCCATCGTGTTCAACCCATCCATTACATCGGGGTCGAAGCCGAAATCTTCAAATGTCAATTTATTCTCAACTTTATTGGTTGAAGTTACGGATAATTGAGGAGATATTATCCCAAACTGTTTATTTGCCGGCTCTTCACTATCTTATCCATTGTTGAATGGACCAGCTTCGGCTTAAAAAATATAACATTTGCTGAACCGCCCAACAATCCTAACTATTCTTTTAATGCTCCGTGCTGTCCTAAGGATATGGAGAGTTTGAGTGTATCACATATTGTATTCATTCTATCCGTAATTTAGTGTTATGGCAAAAAACAAGACAACGGCAACAGGCGCCAGCGTGGAGGCATTTATCAGCTCCCTGCCCGATGTCAAGAAGAAACAGGACAGTTATACCCTCATCGATATGATGAGAGACGTGACCGGACATGAGCCGTATATGTGGGGGCCGGCCATTATAGGCTTTGGCAATTACCATTACAAATACGAAAGCGGGCGTGAGGGCGATGCACCAATTGCCGGGTTTTCGCCACGCAAAGCGGCTTTTTCATTGTACTTTGAAGCGGAGTTCCCGGGCAGAAAGGAATTACTTGCCAGGCTGGGCAAACACAAAGAAGCTGTGGCCTGCGTGTATGTGAAAAAGCTGGCTGATCTTGACCTGGAGGTTTTGAAGAAAATGATAGTGGCATCGGTAAAACAGACAACAAAACTTTATCCTTCTAAATAACATATTATGGCCTATTCAGAAAAAATGGCAGACCGCGTGCGCGAAGCGCTAGCTTCTCAAAAGAACATTGAGGAGAAACGTATGTTTGGCGGGCTATGCTTTATGGTGAATGACAAAATGTGCATTGGTGTGAACGAGGATGAAATAATGTGCCGCATAGACCCGGATATTTACGAAGAAGCCCTGGAGCGTAACGGCGCACGCCCTATGGATTTTACCGGCAGACCCATGAAGGGTTATGTATTCGTGCATGTAGACGGGATAAAAAAGAAATCGGAATTCGACTACTGGATAAGCCGCTGCCTGGAATTCAATAAGAAGGCGAAGGCGAGTAAGAAGAAGAAGTAAAATTACGGACAATTCTCATGTCCTTCTTTCATAATTGAGAGCCCTCTCGCAACCTTCTAAAATCAAAATCATTTTCCAAAAAAGTTGCGCAACCGAATGATTGCGTTTATATTTGCAACCGAGTAGTTGCTAATATTATGAGTAATCAAGTCAGACGAGATGTTTTCCAAGCCATCGCCGACCCAACAAGACGGGCAATCATAGCGCTTATTGCACTTCAAGCGATGACCCCCAACGCAATTGCCGAACATTTTGAGAGTTCGCGGCAGGCTGTTTCAAAACACCTGCAAATACTTACAGAATGTGATTTGTTAAGGCAGGAACAAAGGGGAAGAGAAATCTATTACCAACTTGAAATAGATAAGATGAAAGAAATTGATAAATGGCTAAACCAATTCCGCAAGATATGGGAAACTAGGTTTAATCAGCTGGATGAAGTATTAGCAACCATAAAAAGCATGGGAAAATGAAATCAGAACTTATGTTTGACTTCACAGTCTGTAAAGAAAATAATACGATTAATATAAGACGGGAGTTTAATGCAAACCTTGAATTGGTTTGGCAAGCGTGGACAAATCCAGAGATTTTGGACCAATGGTGGGCACCAAAGCCCTGGGAATCCAGGACAAAATATATGGACTTCAAAGTTGGCGGCAGAAGGTTTTTTGCAATGGTAAGCCCCGAAGGACAAGAACAGTGGTTAATTCAGGAGTACACATCCATTAGCCCGAAAACTAATTTTAAATTTTTCAACGTCTTCGCGGATAAAGATGAAAAACCCGAATTACACGGTTCTGACTGGGATTTGAATTTCAGCGAAAAAAATGATATGACCGAAGTAAATATTTCCATTTTTAATGAATCCTACGAGCGAATGGTGAAATTGACCGAGGGATTTAAAGAAGGCTTCACAAAAGCACTCGAAAATTTAGATAGTTTCCTATTGCTTAAAAAAATACCAAAAGACAGAACCGTCTTGATCAATTTACCGGTAAAGGACCTGCAAAAATCGATGGACTTTTACTCAGCGTTAGGATTTGAAAATTATCCTCATATCTCAGACGAAACCGCGAAATATATGGTTTGGAGCGAGCACATTTCAGTTCTATTAATGACACACGAAAAATTCATAAGTCTGGTACCTAAACCACTTGCCGATACAACACTAACGATGGGGGGCTTTTATACTCTTTCGGTCTCCAGCGCTGATGAACTTAACAGAATTATTGCAAAGGGGAAAATAGCAGGTGGCAGAGAGCCTAATGAAATGGACAATTACGGTTTTATGCAACAAAGAACCATTGAAGATTTGGACGGGCATTGCTGGAACCTATTGTTCATAGACAAAACAAAACTTCGGGTTGAGCAAACAAAAAAATAAAAAATTAAACTAAAAAGAACAATGAAAATAATTAAGAGCACGCTTGCGGTTATTGCGGGTATAGTGACCGGCAGCATCATTAATGCAAGTCTTATTTTCCTTTGTAACATTATCTTTGGCTCGCCGCAAGGTATGATACCCTGGGATGAAAAAAGTGTGATTGCTCATGCGGACAAATTAACGACAGCAAATTTTGCCAGTATCTTGTTTGCGCACCAGGCTGGAACTATGGCGGGAGCTTTTATCGCTGCTAAAATCGCCCCGTTCCGCAAAATGATATTTGCCCTGGTGGTCGGGGTATGGTTTTTAGCCTGCGGTATTTACGCTGCATCATTGATTGCGCCGCCCGTAGGTTTTACGGTAGCGGATATTTTGCTGTATATCCCATTTGCGATCATTGGCGGAAAGCTTGGTGGCGCGCAACAACAAACACGAAATTGACTGCTATGAAACAAATTTTAATCAATTTGGCCGTAAGAGACCTCCAAAAGTCACTAGGCTTTTACAAGGCACTGGGTTTCACATCACAGTTTTCAGACGATACAATAGTTCGTTTGGCCTGGAGTGATAGCATTGCTGTAATGCTTATGTCTTACGAGAAGTTTGCCACATTTGCAACCAAACCTCTTGCCAATACGAGATCAATTATGGCCGGGTATTTTACTTTGTATGTTTCCAACATTGACGAGCTGAATAATATAATGACAAACGGACTAAATGCCGGCGGAATTGAACCCAACGAAATGAGCGATTATGGCTTTATGCAACAAAGAACCATTGAAGATTTTGACGGACACACCTGGAATGTATTATATGTTGACGTTTCAAAATTACCAAGTGAACAAGGGGAGTAGGCATAGTTACAAATATGGCTGGCAATGTGTATTATTGACGACACTTACATACAAGTAAGTTGAACGATGTTATCATACAGTTTCGCAAAAAAACAAAGACATAAATGAATATACAAGCACAAATAGAAGCGTATATTACTACTCAGCCGGAACCAAAACGCAGCGAAATACTAAGTCTGCACAAGCGCATACTTGAAATATTACCCGGCTATAAATTATGGTTCTTAGATGGTAAAGATGAAAAGGGTAAAGTGGTTACCAATCCCAATATCGGGTATGGATCTTACATAATAAAATATGCTAATGGCACAACGAGGGAGTTTTATCAAATTGGCCTGAGCGCAAACACAACAGGGATATCTGTGTATATACTCGGCATCAAGGATAAGAAATACCTGGCCCAAACATATGGAAAGAAATTAGGCAAGGCGAGTGTGACCGGTTATTGCATTAAGTTCAAAACACTAAAGGATATAAACATGGGTATACTGGAAGAGGCAATACGGGATGGGGTTGAAGCCCAGAGAGAAAACGGGTAATACTATCAAATTTAGTGAAGACCTCGAACTTAATTAGAAGTGTTACGGGGTACAAGTTATAAGGCCAGGCGGGACTCAGCAATTTTGTTGGGGTCTCGTACAGAAGGCCCGAACGGAACAAGGAATCCGGTCCCGACATTAGTAAATGCTCTGTAGATAGATAGACAATTTATATAAGCTATAAACAACAATGTTGCCTATCACATTAATATACAGGCATGATTTTTAATGTTTTTTTCTTTCCAAGACGTAGTAAATTTACTGTATCCTATTTTCATCGATTGTTCACCTGCTAATGATTCTATAGGTAATTCAAACTGCTTGGCAGCCATAAAATAACTGAGGAAATGCTGATGGTTCCGGCTGGAAAAGCGTAAAAAGATTGTAAAGAATCAGTGTTGGTCATAAACCTTATCAAAACCTGGAAGATGAGGAGCGCGCAGAATGTCCGAAATTTATGGTAAAAATTACTGCATACTAAATCGATATACTATGAGAAGTCTAACAGTATTTATCATCTTGATTATTTTTTGTGCATGTAATGCACCTAATCAGAAATACGGAACCAGTTTTGGGGCACCACCTGCCAATATTACCTCCGGGGCACCACCTGCCAATATTACCTCCGGGGCATCACCAACTGGAATCAAAGGCCCGTTAGCATATGCGCCTAACGTTCCCACAGCTGCAGACGGAGATACGATCGAGGTGAAATTTGATGTGCAGCATAAAACATTCCATATAAAAAATGACCTGGCATTTGTTGGGTGGATGTTTGGCGATTCTATACCCGGCCCGACTCTGAAAGTGCGAGTTGGGCAAACCGTAAAATTCTCAATGACCAATCGCTCCAACGACACTATGGCCATGGCAATGGACGCAGGGGCACAGACAATGCAGATGCCACATTCCATAGACTTTCATGCAGCAATGGTAAACCCTGAGGACAAATACCGAACGATAAATCCCGGCGAAACAATTCATTTTTCCTGGACAGCCAATTATCCAGGCGTATTCATGTATCATTGTGGCACTCCTATGGTACTAATGCATATGATTTACGGGATGATAGGCATGGTTATAGTTGAGCCAACCGGTGGCTTCCCGGGAAAACCAGACTATGAGTTTGTTTTAATACAAAACGAGTATTATTTGAGAAAGCTGCAGGACAGTATCACCTACGTACCTGATGTTGAAGCTGCCCGACTGAAAGAACCCACATATGTCACATTTAATGGTAAGGTTGCTCAATATGTCCCTCATCCGTTGCGTGTAAAGGCCGGTAGCCGCGTTCGGGTTTATTTTATAAATGAGGGGCCTAACAATGCATCCAGTTTTCATGTTATAGGGACAATCTTTGATAAGGTATGGCTTGACGGTAATCCACATAACGAGCTACAGGGTCTACAGGCCGTTTACTTAGGGCCGGCATGTGGAGCAATAGTCGAGTTTGTAATACCCGAAAAAGGACGATATACATTTGTGGATCATTCTTTTGCTGATGCCGAAATGGGGGCCATCGGACAATTTTTAGCGGAATGAGATAGCAGAGTCACTGCTTCCTTAATATGTCTCCATATTAATCCCCGTCTAAACCCGTCTAAAGTTAAAATGATCTATTTGAATGCTGGATGAGTGATTCCAGGTCCAGGATACTTATTTTCCTTCCTTGAATAAGCAATATCTTCTCTTCATTATATTCTGACAGCAACCGGATGACTGTTTCCCTTGACGTGCCGGCAATACTGGCTATTTCATCTCTTTTGAGCCTGGCATTAATTGTGTTGTCCTGCTCATAACCATAAATATCCTTCAATATGAGTATTGCTTCAGCTACTCTTTCCCTCACATGTTTTTGAGCGATACTTATAGCTTTGTCTTCAGCCCCCCTAAGGTCTTTGGCCAGATATTTCATGAACTGAAGCCCGAGTTCAGGGTTCTTTCTTATTAGCTTGAGAATAACCTCACCGGGCAAAAAACACAATTCTGTTTTAGAAATTGCTGTTGCGGAGCAAGAGTAACATTCTCCGCCCAAAAATGATCTGTAACCGATAATATTCCCTCTCGTGGCAAAACGCACTATATATTCCTTGCCTTCAAATCCGTACTTAGATATCTTCACCTTCCCTTCTACAATGATATATATACCAAATGAATGCTGCCGCTCTTTGAAAATCAATTCATTATCGTTGAAAACAATAATGCTCTTTGCCGCTTCTACTATATCTATTTCGTCTTGTGTAAGGACGCTGAAGACCGAATCTTTACGTACAAAGCACAGATTGCACGTCGAACAGTTATTAATATCTGGATGTTTCATTGCAATGAGCAACTTTCTGCAAATTAGTCAATATATCCCCTGCAAAATGTGACTTTGGTCATAAAAAAACGCGGGCACAAACACATTTAACTGTTAACAGGCTCATTTCCTGCCCATAATGCCCACAATACCTTTGTGTTGGCAAACAAACATAAATGCTGAGAAATAAAACACTGTTGTTCTTCACAATCCTTTGGTTGAATAGTAACATACTGCACGGACAGGTGCCGGGAACAGATATTCAAAAGAACTACTTCAAAATAGGTGGACAATACCGGGCAAGACCTGAATTCAGAAGAGGCTACAAAACGCTGGCAGCAGATAGCTCAAAAGGAGCTTTTTTTATTGCGCAAAGGGCAAGGCTCATTCTTGACTATAGAAAAGACAAAGTCGCTTGTTATGCATCCATTCAAGACTCGCGTACCTGGGGCGATGAAGAACAGAAAAAAGACATCGGCGGGTTGCAGGCAAATGAACTTTGGTTTGAATGGGCTTTACTAAAAGGATTTTCCGTAAAGATGGGCAGGCAGGAGCTAGCTTATGACGACCACAGGATATTGGGCAACCTTGACTGGGGTAATCTCACCATTTCACACGATGCTCTGTTGATCAAGTTCAATAATGATAATAAAGGGTTCAAGTGGCATCTTGGAGGTGCATATAACCAATCGGGGGAACCACTTTGGGCAAAACGGTATACTCTTAAAAACTACAAATACCTGGGCTTTACCTGGTTAAAAAAGGACCTGCCAAAAACGCATAGCACATTGTCGGCCATCGCCGTTTTAAATGGCATGGCGCCCGCGGATTCCCTTAGCAACCGAACGATGGCAAGCATTACTTCCGGGTTGGTATACAACTACAAGCACAAAGAGTGGAAAGCTGTAATGGGTGTCTACTACCAGGCAGGCAAAACAAGCGGTAACCTGGACATAAGCGCGTACATGCTGAACGCATGTGCTGAATACAGGAAAAATAAAGTGTTTACGGCCCTGGGAGCGGATGTGCTATCAGGAAATTCCGATAACACGCCCGCAAATAAAAGTAAAAATTTTTCGACACTGTACGCAACCAACCATAAATTCTATGGATATATGGATTATTTTCTTGATATGCCAACCGATACCAAACAACGCGGGCTGATGGATTTTTATTGGCGTATGGGCATTATCCCCCACAAAAATATGGCCATATCATTGGACACTCACGCATTTTCTTTAGCGCAGAACCGAAATAATACGGCACAAAAAACCGGCAAATACCTGGGTACTGAGTTTGATTTGCTATTTGACTATCGGTCATCGGATATGGTGAGCCTGCAGGCGGGTTATTCAATGATGTTCGCAAGCAGAAGTATGGAATTATTAAAAGGAGGGAATGCCGGCACATACAATGGGTGGGCGTATGTAATGGTAAAGGTTTCGCCCACACTATTTATTCATGAGTTCATTAATTAAATTTTACTTTATGAAATACACTATTTTCAAAGCGGCCATTGCAGCAATAGCTTTGGGTTTTACGATTTCGGGATGCAACAGTCCTAAGGCGAAGGGTACAGGAGAGATGTCCTCCGAAGCGGTGACTGGCGAAGAAGTCGCCGTATTGACCGACGCACCCAATGTACCACCACCTATTACCCGGAAACATCCAACAAAAGTAATGGTGAACCTTGAAGTGATTGAAAAAGAAATGGAGATGATGGATGGTGTTAAATACATTTTCTGGACCTTCGGCGGAAGCGTGCCTGGAAAATTCATCAGGGTACGGGAAGGCGACCTGGTAGATTTCACACTCCTCAATATGCCGGACAACAAATTGCCGCACAATATAGACCTTCATGCTGTAAATGGTCCGGGTGGTGGTGCCGAAGCTACAATGGTGGCACCGGGGCAGTCGGGCCATTTCCAGTTCAAGGCATTAAACCCGGGGCTTTATGTTTATCACTGCGCCACCGGGCCGGTAGGCATGCATATTGCGAATGGCATGTACGGATTAATACTCGTGGAACCCCAGGCAGGCATGAGCAAGGTTGACAGGGAATTCTACATCATGCAGGGCGACTTCTATACTAAAGGAAAATTTGGCGAAAAAGGGCTGCAGGAGTTTGATATGGATAAGGCCATTAAGGAGGATGCGGACTACGTTGTATTCAACGGAAAAGTAAATGCGAATGCAGGGCCCAATGCCATGAAGGCGAAAGTAAATGAAACTGTAAGACTCTACGTGGGCAATGGCGGACCGAACCTGGCGTCTTCTTTTCATGTCATCGGAGAAATTTTTGATAAGGTGTATGTAGAAGGTGGTGACATGGTCAATAAAAATGTGCAGACAACCGTGGTGCCGCCAGGTGGCGCCACGATAATTGACATGAAAATGAATGTACCCGGCACCTACCATATCGTAGACCACGCCATTTTCCGCACTTTCCACAAAGGAACGCTGGCACAGATCAAAGTGGAAGGCGATGAAGCACCGAACATTTACGCAAAAATCAAAAAATAACAGGCACACCGCAACGGGCAGCCGATGCCCGTTGCGGCTTAAATACATGAAGTATCTTTTCTGCTACGGTGTCCTTTTCTTTTTTCCTTTCCTGGTGCGGGCCCAGGAAACAGCACACATGAGTATTGGCGAAAAAAGGATGTTACCTATTAAAGAAGGACTTTACAAATCCTTCTTCAATACAGGCAACGGAAAACCCGTCAAAGTAAAAAAATTTCACCTTGACGAATATGCAGTTACCAATGAAGAATACCTTGAATTCGTAAAGGCGAATCCACAATGGCGCAAATCCCGCGTCAACCGCCTGTTTGCAGATACAAACTATCTGAGACATTGGGAAAGTGATCTCTCCATCGGGGAAAAGAACCGGGAAATTTACCGGTCGCCGGTGGTGTACGTTTCATGGTTTGCCGCCAAAGCTTACTGCGCGTGGAAACAAAAACGATTGCCTACGGTAGCAGAATGGGAATTGGCCGCAAACGCCCCACCCAAAAATCAGAAATACGGCACACTCACAGAATACATACTCAACTGGTACAAAAAACCTAACCCCGCCGTATTACCTGCGGTAAAATCAACCTATTGCAATACGAATGGCCTATATGATATGCACGGCCTGGTGTGGGAATGGGTATTTGACTTTAATAGCTATATACGTGGTGGAGACTCACGGGCAAAGGGAAATGAAGACAAGAACCTTTTTTGCGCCGCCTCTTCGCTGGATGTAAAGGACAGGACCGATTATGCAGCCTTTTTACGCTTTGGGTACAGGGGCAGCCTGAAAGGAAATTATTGTATCGCAAACCTGGGGTTCAGGTGTGCAAAGGACTAAAAAAAGACGATTATGAAAAAAAACATCATTACATATGGGGCGCTGCTAATATTGGCAGCCTGTAACCCGGAAGTGAGGTCTATCGAAAAGAAAGACTGTTGCGCGCGTAAAGAAGAAGTGGCCGCAAATCCCCGGGCGTTACCAAGCCAGAGTATCTTTCAAATACCCGACACTTTCGAGACGCAGGACGGTCTGCCGCGTACCCTGTCTATGTTTGCAGGAAGGCCGACTGTGGTTGGTATGGTATTTACTCATTGCGGCTACGCCTGTCCCAGACTCACCACCGATATGAAGAATATCGCGGACTCCCTGCATGCGCGGGGCGATGAGATTAACTTCCTGCTGGTGAGCTTCGACACGAAACGGGATACACCCGCCCGGCTGAAGGTATTTGCAAAAGAATTGGAGTTGGACGAAAAATGGACCCTGCTCCATGGAAACAAAGATGCAGTGAGAACACTATCTATACTGCTTAATGTACAATACGAAGAAGATACCGATGGTAATTTCGCGCACAGCAACATCATATCGGTATTAGATAAGGAAGGTGTTTTACAATATAGTAAAGAGGGACTCGAAGCAGATCACTCGGAAACCATAGGCATGATCAGACAAATGATTGCGGCGAATTAAAGGCGAGTAAGAAGAAGAGGTAAATGAATGTGAAAGGCATAACCTAATAACACCGCAAGCCTCATCAACCTCCGTTAGCGTTTCGTGCCGAAGACTTCAACGGAACAAAAATACCGTCACGCTGCGGGGATAGTGGTACGATGACAACACCGACCGCATGGAGGAATTAGAAGTGTTAGAGGCTGGTGCCTTGAATACCGGTCGGAGACCGGGTGAATTGTTTGGGCACCGGTCACCCTGGATTTGAAGATTTTAGCCGCATAAAAGGCTTATTTAGAGAAAATATGATCTAAATTCGTAAGCTTTATAATTTTAGGTGATTACGCCTTGCGTCCATCCAGACGTTGGCAGTGATTATAGAATACCCTAACATTTCAAAATAGATATGGCAAAACGAGAAACAACAATTCAAAAAACAACAGCGGTTGAACAACCAAAACCTGTGTCTAAAAACCCATTAGTATTTATCAGCCACGACACAAGAGATGCTGAATTGGCAGAAGCATTTAGTCAACTGTTAAGCAACTCAAGCATGGGCATATTAGAGTCTTTCCGTTCTTCCGACAAAAAGGGAACACAAGGAATTGAGTATGGAACACTTTGGTATGAAGAGATTTTCAAAAAATTGAATGACGCCTCTGACGTTGTTTGCCTGTTGACACATCATAGCGTTGATAGACCTTGGATTTTATATGAAGCTGGGATAGCGATTGGAAAATCAGGAACTCCATTAATTGGAATTGCTTTAGGACTTCCATTAAATAAAGCTAACAATGGACCATTTGCTCAATTTCAAAATTGCGCAGACGACATAGATTCTTTAACAAAACTTGTTAGCGGACTTGTTAGAAAAATCCCAAATGCCAAACCAATTGACGAAGTCATTAAAGGTCAAGTTGTTCAGTTTCTTGACAAGGTGAAATCAATTTTAGAGAAGCAAAATCAGGAGGTCTCAGACACTGATACGAGTGCTTTGGTAGAAGACACACCGGTTGCAAAGCTTTTTGAAGAAATCAAGATAATGTTCCAGGATCTTCCCTCTCGTATTGATAGAAATCTACTAAATAATGGCTCAAGACGTCTTAGGAAACTTCATCCAATGATGCTTGATGAAATGATGCATATGACGAAAGACCAAAATATTGGTTTTCTTATGGCTTTAAGCATTTTCAGAAACGATATGCCTTGGATTTATGACCTTGGTGTAGAAACATTACGGAAAATACGAGAGTCAAAAACAATGAAAGATAAAGAAGTGGCTGTTATGGACTTTGAACGTGTTCTGGAAGTTTCAATGCATAATCCATATTTCGAGGAAACTATGATGCGAAACAAGGACAATTACCGAATATTGAGAGAGTTGCCTCGCATATTGGAGAGTGCTCTGCACAGAATGATTAAAAGTAGCGACAAGGAATAACTACTGCCAACATCGTATTGGCAATATGGTGGGGCGGCCGTCAACGAATAGAAAAATATGACACTTCACGAAGCGATAGAAAAACTCTTGCGACAAGCCGGACGGCTAATGACGACTCAGCAAATCGCTGACGAATTGAATAAAAATGGTTGGTATCAAAAAAAGGACGGCTCAACAATTCAAGCATTTCAAATTCACGGCAGGACAAGAAACTATGCAAATATCTTTGATCGTGACGGCTCGACAGTTTCACTAATCGGACAGACAATTAATAAAACAAAAACTGCAACAACGACAAAACTAAAGACAACAAACCAAGCTAACTCAACCCATACTAAAACCTCATTTGACCCAATTTCAAACGCTGACACAACCATTTTGATTTTAGGAACTCTGCCAGGCGACAAATCCCTCGAACTTGGCGAGTATTACGGACATTCAAGAAATAGGTTTTGGAAAATCATTTCGACAATTACAGACAATGATTTACCACTGACCTATGCAGACAAAAACGCCCTTTTACTTAAAACTAAAATTGGAATTTGGGACGTAGCTCACAAAGCAAATAGAAAAGGTAGCCTTGACATTACAATTGAAGACGAAGAACCGAACGACCTGGACAACTTTATCGCCAAACACAAGAATTTAAAAATCATCGGTTTTAATGGGACAAAATCTGAAGCACTTTTCAACAAGTATTTTGACCGAAAAAGTGATTTGAAATACATTTCTCTACCGAGCACAAGCCCTGCAAACACAGGTATTGACTTTGATAATATTTGCAAACAATGGAGGCTACTATTGACCCAATAATTGACCGACAACCAAAAACCACTACTGTTAACATCGGTTTCGCCATTGTTGATATCCTTTATCAACAGCCTCAAGCGCGAGTATGCCCCCTACCCCCCTAAAGGGGAGACTAAGTTTGTAGAATATTTTTCAATAGTGTGGGAAAGAATTGTGTCATAACGTGTCTCCACTTCAGGGGATAGGGGGAAAACAAAAAGCGGCAGCCACAGCCACCGCTTTTTGAATTTTGAATTTTTACTTTTGAATTATCGGCCTACCATTTCTTAGTCTGGAAGCGGGAGCTGACAACCAGCTCTTTGCTGCCGGGGGTATATTTGTAGAAGCCTTCGCCGCTCTTCACACCCAGGTAGCCTGCCTGCACCATATTGGCCAGCAAAGTAGCAGGTGCGTACTTCTGCTTGCCGAAGCCCATGTGCAGCACGTTCATAATAGAATAGCAGGTATCCAGCCCGATGAAGTCGGCCAGTTGCAATGGACCCATAGGGTGCGCCATACCCAGCTTCATTATCGTGTCTATCTCCTCTACACCGGCCACGCCTTCCTGCAGGGTGATGATAGCTTCGTTGATTAAAGGCATCAATATACGGTTGGACACGAAACCGGGATAATCCTGCACCACGCAAGGCACCTTACCCAGGTACTTCGACATATCGTGTATCACCTGCGTCACTTCTTCGGCAGTAGCATATCCATTGATGATCTCCACCAGCTTCATTACAGGCACGGGGTTCATAAAGTGCATACCTATCACCTGCGACGGGCGTTTGGTATAAGAACCTATGCGCGTGATGGAAATGGAAGAAGTATTGGTGGCAAGAATGGTGTGCGGGGGGCAAAGCTCATCCAGTTGCTGGAAGAGTTTTACTTTCAGGTCTATGTTCTCGGTTGCTGCTTCCACCACCAGGTCGGCGTCTTTTACGGCGTCGGCCATGTTGGTGTAGGTAACGATGCGGCCCAGGGCTTCCTGCTTTTGTTCTTCGGTAAGCGTTTGTTTTGCTATCTGGCGGTCCATGTTTTTGCCAATGGTGCCTACAGCTTTGTCCAGGGCTTCCTGCTTAATGTCCATCATGTGCACATTGAAGCCGCTCTGCGCGAAAACGTGGCAGATACCATTGCCCATTGTACCTGAACCGATAACGGTCACGATCTTGAATTTCTGTAACATCTGTTTTGTTTTTTCGTCCAGGTCAGCGTGAGACAGCTTCACCGGATTTGCTTTTTCCTGAATCATTTTGGTATAAATATTTTTAAAACGTGCCCAAGATAATGTTTTCTTAATAATGGAACCGTGATAAAGCTTATACTGTTGGTAAATAATAATCTGTTGTTTATATCTTCTTTCTGTACAGGGCTGTATATAGAGGCGGTTTAGCATTATTTTAACTGTTATATATAACAAATAAGCATTTATTTAACATCTGGCTGTTTAATTTGACCCCAAATTTTCATGGCTATGAGGAAATTATTTTATTTAGTCATTCCGATAATTGTTATTTCTGCGTCCTGCACCAAAAAGGACGGCCTTACTGAGGCTGAGCGAAAAGCCATCGGCCAGTATAAATTTGAAAAAGTAACCATTCAAAAAGGCTTCCTGAAGAATGAGAACATTACCCAGCAATACAACAACATGATATTGCAACTGAACGATAAGAAGGAAGCGGCGCTGATAGACCAGAATAATTCCATCACTTATTTTGGCAAATACGATGTGGTGACCGAAACCAACACCACCTATACAGACGACGATGGCAATACTTCCTCATCTACGAATAATACGATCATCATCGACATTGACCATCCTACAAGGGGCGGTAACGGCTGGTACTGGCACGGGCGGAACGCCAGCATAGGCAACAAAAAAATGCGTTTTACGGATGAAAGAGCGGAAGGACGTTATTCCTTCGTGCTGGATAAGATATAGAGCGGAGTTTTAACAAAGTATCTGTAAGAATTTATCCTAAATTTATGGCTTCAGGTATATGAATATACAGAGAGCCACGCCGGTGAACGAGCTACTGGCCAAACTTATTTTCCTGGTACTGCCTACTGCATTGGTGAGCTACTACATATTGTGGCATGCCAACGAGTATTATTCCATACTGGGGGCGCAGGCCCTGCAGCAGACCATTTATTTTGCACTGGGCATGGCGGTAAGCGCTGTTTTTTATGCGCTTCGCTTCCGGTTCCTGCCTACGTTCCTCTTGCTGCTGTTCGGGTTGTTCCTGGTGTACGAGGGGCTGGACAAAATGGCCGTGGGTGAGTTTGACGCGTTCTTTATTTCGGTTCAGTTCCTGGTATTTGCCATATTATTCACGGGTGGCTGGCTGATGGGCTGGGGCTTTACAAGGCTGCGTTATTGGTCTGTATTCACGGCGGCACTGATGCTGGTCGTGTGCATACTGCTGATAGCCAAGGCGCAGATGGACAGCGTTTATACCCTGCTGCGCGATTTTACGCCGGCCGTGTTGTATGCGGTGTACATCCTGTATGCGGCAGAGCAGATATACAGTTATAAAGACAAATCGCAAAAATTTTGGTGGTTTATGGGCAGGCGGCTATTCCTGTTCGGGCTGTTGGCGCTGTTGCTCTTTGGCGGCGTTGTGTACATGATGCGCGGGGAGATAAAAGAAACAGTGGCCAACTATGGCGGCGGCGGTAAGAGCGGGGAAAACAGCATGTTGAAGCAGAACAAAGACGGCACCTTCGACATCAACGAATACTCGCGCCTGCGCAGCAACCTGGGCCGGAGCAACGAGTTGTTGTTCGCAGCGCATATCGATAATTTCTTTCCCGGTACAGATATTCCTAACCCGCTATACCTTACGGCTTTCCATTACACTTATTTCGATACGCTGACCGAGACATTTGAGCGGGATTCACTGATGCCATATAATGACGTATTTGAGCCTAACCCCGGCAAACTACCCCTGTTTTTGACCGAGACTGACTCAACAGTTATCGCCAACAGCAAGGCCACCAAGCTGCGCAGGACGGTGGATATAGAAGTGTATAATAAAAAACTTTCCAGGAGCACCTATGTGGCGCCCAACGTAGGTTTCTTTGTGCAGCCTATCGCTGTTGAGAAAGATTACCGCAAGGAATTTATATCGGCCTACCGGGCCAAGGGCTATGTATCCGAGTTGAACAGCGCCTATTTTATCTATAATTCTGAAGAAGAACAGATACGCACCTTCCAGGAGAACAGGTTTGAAGTGCTGCGCAAAGTGACGGACTATTCGGGAGTAGATAAGAAGTTCATGGACTATTATACCGAGATGCCGCCTAACGCCAAGTTTAAACAGATAAGCGACCTGGCGCATGAGGTAACCCAAAACGCCACCACCCCGGTAGATAAGGTACTGGCCATACGCGACCACTTCCTGGCGCGCGATGAGAACGGCGCACGCATATTTACCTATACCGACAACCCCGGCATACCCGATATACCCAGCGCGTCGAAGCTGATGTATTTCCTGTTTGAAAACAAGAAGGGGTATTGCGCCTATTATGCCGGCGCTACACTCTTTATGTTGCGGGCATTGGGCATTCCGTCGCGTATCACGGTAGGTTTTATGACCGTGGACCGGAGCGATAAGAACAAAGGTTGGTACTGGTACTATGCCGACCAGGCCCATGCTTGGGTGCAGGTATATTTCCCGGGTTACGGCTGGCTTGATTTTGACACTACGGTTGGTAACGAAGAAGCCGAACAAAGTCCCCAGCCCGACGGCACACCGCCTATGCAGCCTCCCCGCGCGTGGCTGGCTGCCGATGGCATAGTTACCGACGTGGATACGCTGAAGAAGTTGCTCACCATGAAGGTGAAGCATCTTGTATTTCACGACAAGGAATATAAAATGGACAGTGCCGCCACCATGGTGATGGATATGAAAATAGCCGCCATATATTTAGACAGCGTAGACGTGCCCCTGAGCAAAGTGAAAAAAGGAGACGAAGGAACGGCAGTGTCTTACGCGCAGGCGTTGAAAGATATGAGCGCCCGGCCAAATGAGCGCGGGATTACATTGGCAAAGAGGATACCCTCCCCCACTCCTGCCGACGAACTGTACCTGAAGCGCAAAGACACTGCTAAGCCGGAAGATAAACCACAGAAAGAAACAGCCAAAGAACCAATATCGGCAAGGGAAATTTTGCTGACACTGGTCGGGATACTGGGTGGCCTGATATTACTATTATTGTTGGCCCCTACTGCGATATACAGGTATTACGTGTTGCGCTACAAACGGTCAACTAAAGACGGACCGAAAGCATATTTTGCTTACAGGGCCGCAAATTTCTACCTGCACCAGGTGGGTATCTTGCGCTACGACCAGACACCAATGCAATATGCAAGAAATACGGTAGACCCGGCATTGGGCACAAATTATACGGCCTTTATGAACGTGTACCTCAAAAAGAAATACGCCAAACAGGAATTAACTGAAAAAGAACGTACTGTTGTGAGCGCCTTCCTGCAGCCGTTCGTAGCCAGGGTGAGGGCCGCAATACCGTGGAAAAAACGATTTGCAGGCTTCGTTAACCCGCTAAGGACCATCAGTTTCTTCGTGCAGCCGGGCGACGATGAAATAAATAATCCGGGAACAACAGCGTAGCCCGGACGGAATAATTATTAATTTTTAGCTTTGCTACCAATTTTAAATCATAGTGAGCGTCAAGGAAAAAAGTTTTAAACAAAGGGTCATTAAAGCATTATGGGTCATATTCCTGTCGGGTATAGGGCTGTTCCTGCTGCTCATTCTGCTCATCAACCTGGGCTGGCTGGGTTATATGCCCTCTATGAAAGAGCTGGAAAACCCGAAAAGCGCACTGGCCTCCGACCTGTACGCCACCGATGGCGAACTGATAGGCCGCTACTATGTGCAGGACCGGTCCGCTTCGGAATTTGAAGAGATATCCCCGAATGTGTTCAACGCATTGATAGCAACAGAAGATTCCCGCTTTTACGAGCACTCAGGCGTGGACGGCAGAGCTGTACTGAGGGCTGTTTTGCTGTTGGGGAAGGAAGGAGGCGGCAGCACCATTACCCAGCAGTTGGCCAAAAACCTGTTCCCGCGCGAAAACAACAGCAAGTTCATGATGCCTATTATCAAGCTGAAAGAATGGGTGATGGCCGTGAAGCTGGAAAAACAATTGACCAAAAATGAAATAATAACCCTCTACCTGAATACAGTGCCTTTTGGCAGTAATGTATATGGTATCAGGAATGCTTCGCTGACCTTTTTTAATAAACCGCCGGACAAACTGAAGGTGGAAGAAGCCGCGGTATTGATAGGAATGTTGAAAGCCAGTACCGCGTACAACCCGAAGAGGAACCCTGACAAATCGCTGCGCCGCAGGAATACAGTGATCGACCAGATGGCTAAATATGGTTACCTGACGGTAAAAGAAGCGCATGAGCTGAAAAAGAAACCACTGGTATTAAATTATCATAAGCTTACCCATCACGATGGGATAGCCCCCTACTTCAGGCAGGTGGTAGAGCAGGATGTGAAGGAAATGCTGAAAGACCTGCGGAAAGCGGATGGCAGCAAATACAACATTTACAAGGACGGGCTGAAGATATACACCACTATTGATGTGCGCATGCAACAATATGCAGAGGCGGCAGTAGAGCAGCACATCAGCGAGATGCAGCAACTATTCCTGGACCAACGCAAGTATAAGGACGGCAGCATATGGAACGATTACCAGAAATACCTGGATATGGCAATCAAGTCATCATCGAGGTACGAGGTGCTGAAAGACGAGGGCAAGAGCCATGAACAGATAATAGGCGAAATGCGTAAGCCGGTAAAAATGACCGTTTTCGCCTGGAACAAAGAAAGGGAAAAAGACACCCTGATGAGCCCGATAGACTCCATAAAATACATGAAAATGATGCTGCAGGCCGGCTTTATGGCTATGGACCCTTTTACCGGTGAAGTAAAAGCATGGGTGGGTGGCATCAACCATACCTGGTTTCAGTACGACCACGTAAATATCAATACAAGAAGGCAGGTAGGTTCTACCATTAAGCCTTTGCTGTATTGCCTGGCGGTAGATAACGGTTACTCACCCTGCGGTATAGTTTCTACCGCGCCGCAAAGTTTCCCTACTATAGCGAATTACGATGCTGGAGGGTCTGAAAAAGGTCCGATGACGATGAAGCAGGCATTGGCCGGCTCTATCAACAACGCCGCCCTTTACCTGATAAAACAAGTAGGTATCAACTCTTTTGCCGACTTCCTGGAAAAATGCGGTGTGGAAGCTCATATAGACAAAGTGCCCTCGCTGGCGCTGGGTGTGCCCGATGTGTCATTGTACGAGATGATGCGCGCGTACAGTATGTTCCCGACAGGCGGTACCAATGTCATGCCCCTGTACATCACCAAAATAGAAGACAAGGATGGCAATGTGCTGAAGAGCTTTGTACCCACACAAAAAGAACTTATCAACAAATACACGGCGTTCAAAATGGTGCGGATGATGCAGGGCGTAGCTGATTTTGGTACGGCTAAAAGGCTGCGCTACCGCTATAACCTGCAAGGCGAGATAGCCGGTAAAACAGGTACTACCAACAACCAGGCCGACGCATGGTTCATTGGCTATACTCCGCAAATAATGGCGGGTTCATGGGTGGGCTGCGACGACAGATATTTAAGGTTTGGCAGCGAAAGGCTTGGACAAGGCGCCGCCGCCGCATTGCCTATATGGGCTTATTTTATGCAAAGGGTGTATGCAGATAAATCACTCGGCATCAGCCCGGAGGCTAAATTTGAAGAGCCGGAAAATTATAATGAATGTGATGTTATGATAGATCCATCCAGTGTCAACTATGGCAGTCAACCGGCCGGAGACCTGGAATTCAGCGAACACGCGCCGGCTGTACCGGACAGCGAATGGTAATAACAATAAAATGACTGCGCAGGTTATACAATGAATATGAAGGGCAAGATAGTCAATGACCCGGTGTATGGATTTATCCGTTTTCCCGAAGCTGAGATACTGCAACTGATAGACCACCGCTGGTTTCAACGGCTGAGGTATATCAGGCAGATGGGGCCGGCGCATCTTGTATACCCCGGCGCCGTGCATACCCGTTTCCACCATTCGCTGGGCGCTGTGCACCTGATGGGCAAAGCGCTGGACGAATTAAAAGCCAAGGGTGTTGTAATATCCGAGCAGGAATCGCTGGCCGCACGCATAGCCATCCTGCTGCACGACATAGGCCATGGGCCATTCTCGCACGCACTGGAGCACACATTGGTAGAAGGCGTGACACACGAATACCTCTCCGGGCTTATCATGAACGAGCTGAACCGCGAATTTGACGGTATGCTGGACGGTGCGATACGGGTATTCGACCAATCGTACGAAAAACCCTACCTGCACCAGCTTGTTTCCAGCCAACTGGATGTAGACCGCATGGACTACCTGAACCGGGACAGTTTTTATACAGGCGTATCCGAGGGTGTTATCGGTTACGACAGGATACTGAATATGCTCACGGTGAAGAACAACCAGTTGATGGTGGAAGAAAAAGGCGTGCATTCGGTAGAAAAATTTGTGATTGCCCGCCGGCTGATGTACTGGCAGGTTTACCTGCATAAAACAGTCCTGGCAGCCGAGGTATTGCTGATAAATATCCTGAAAAGAGCAAGAGAACTGGCCAGGCGCGGAAAAGAGCTATACGCCAGCCCGGCCCTGCGCCACTTTTTGTACAATAACGTCACCCTGCAGGACTTCCAGTCATCGCCGCAGCACCTGGAAAAATTCTGTATGCTGGACGATGTGGATATACTGGCATCGGTAAAAGAGTGGTGCCGCCATGAAGATAAGATACTCTCCCGCCTGTGCTGTATGATGCAATACAGGAAACTATACAAAGTCATCTTAACCTCCGACGATGTAAGTATTCTGGCTGAAGAAAAGAAAGAAGCCGCGATGGCCGCATTTCGTCCCGCACCCGAAGAGATGGACTATTTCGTATGTACGGGCATTACATCAAAGGATACTTACAATATTAACGACGAGCGCATACATATAGCCATGAAAAACGGCAGTGTGAAGGATATATCTGAGATTGACAATCCCGTTGTAACCCAAGCGCTTGCAATGCCCGTACATAAGAACTACATTTGTTATATTAATCCTGTAAATGAGTTGTTTTAAGCAATAAGGCCAGTAGTATTATTGTTTATTGTAAATTACAGGGCTTTTTATCAGTAATCTAAATATGCAATTTACCGCACAACAAATAGCTGCGCTCATACAGGGGAAAATTGAGGGTAACGCCGACGCTACCATAACACATGTGGCCAAAATAGAAGAAGCGGCGGAAGGAGCCCTTAGTTTTGTAGCCAATCCAAAGTATGAAGAATATTTAAATAGCAGTAAAGCCTCAATAATCATCGTAAACGATGCCCTGGCGCTCGAAAGACCGGTAACCCCTACCCTTATCCGTGTAAAAGACGCATACAGCAGCTTCGCTTTATTGCTGGAAAAGTATAACGAGATAAAGGCGAAAGAAGGAAAAACAGGCATTGACAGCATGGCCTATGTTTCGCCTTCTGCCAGCGTTGGCAAAAATGTGTACATAGGCGCCTTTAGCTACATAGGCGATAACGCCACCGTTGAAGATGGCGCGCGTATATACCCCGGTTGCTATATAGGTGATGAGGCCTCAGTCGGTAAAAACTCAACCGTATTTGCCGGTGTTAAGATATACGACACCTGCAAAATTGGCGCTGACGTTATCATACATGCAGGCACGGTAATAGGCAGCGATGGCTTTGGCTTTGCACCGCAAAAAGACGGCACATATAAGAAGATACCCCAAATAGGCAATGTGGTAGTGGAAGATAATGTGGAAATAGGCGCCAATACAACTATAGACAGGGCCACAATGGGCTCAACATATATACGCAAAGGTGTGAAACTGGACAACCTGATACAGATAGCCCACAATGTAGAAATAGGCGAGAATACCGTAATAGCCGCACAAACAGGCGTTTCGGGCAGTACCAAAATAGGCAAAAACTGTGTGATAGGCGGCCAGGTAGGCATCGTGGGGCATATACAAATAGCCGACCATACAAGCATCAACGCACAGAGCGGGCTGGCCAAGTCCGTTACCCATCCTAACACAGCATTAACGGGCTCGCCCGCATACGATTATAAAAGTGCGCTGAAAAGTCAGGCAATTTTCAGAAATTTGCCCGAATTGCAACAAAGGCTGGGCAACCTGGAGAAGCAGGTTGCTGAATTATCAGCCTTATTAAGCGAAAAAAACACCCCCGCAAAAAGTGAGTGAAGATATATTAGTCAAGCAGATAAAGAACAAAACTGAAACTGTGCAGCAAGTTACATCGCCCCAAAACCAGCAGACCCTTAAAGGTTCCGTTATGTTGCCGGGTGTGGGCTTGCATACGGGACAAAAAGTGAATATGACCATGAAACCGGCCAACCCCGGGTATGGCATACGTTTTCAGCGGGTGGACCTGCCGGAGAAGCCTATCGTGAAAGCTGATGTTGACTACGTGGTAGACACATCGAGGGGAACCACCCTGGAACACAACGGTGTAAGAATAAGCACAGTAGAACATGTACTCGCGGCCTTAGTGGGCATGGGCGTGGACAACCTGCTGATAGAACTTGACGGCCCTGAGATACCGATAATGGACGGCAGCTCTAAACAAATAATCGAAGCGATAGACAGCGTAGGCGTACAGGAGCAGGATGCCAAACGCATCGTTTACGCAATAGATTCCAATATCCATTATTACGACCCTGTGAAGAACGTGGATATGCTGGCCGTACCATCTAACGAGTACCAGATAACTACGCTTATTGACTTCAACTCGCCAGTGCTGGGCACACAACATGCTACGCTGAAGCATATCTCCGAATTCAAAGATGAGATAGCTCCCTGCCGCACGTTCTGCTTCCTGCACGAGCTGGAGTACCTGCTGGACAACAACCTGATTAAAGGCGGCGACCTCAGCAACGCCATAGTGGTAGTAGATAAAGTAGTGAGCGAAAATGAATTGAACCGACTTTCTGAAATATTCAACAAAAAAAACATACAGGTAAAACAGGAAGGCATACTGAACAATATCCAATTGCATTTTACCAATGAGCCCGCCCGCCATAAACTACTGGACGTAGTGGGCGACCTGGCGCTGGTGGGTCACTCTATCAGGGCTCATATCATAGCCAGCCGTCCCGGCCATGCTTCCAATGTGGAATTTGCGAAAAAGATCAAACAGTTCATCAAAAAGAACAAACATTTGTCTGACGTACCGAATTACGATCCCAACCAGCCCGCCATTTACGACATTACACATATCGAGAAGTCTCTGCCGCATAAGTATCCCTTCCTGCTGGTAGATAAGATCATCGAGCTGAGCGATAACCACGTGGTGGGCATTAAAAATGTCACCTTCAACGAACAATTCTTCCAGGGTCACTTCCCGGGCAATCCTGTAATGCCGGGCGTCTTGCAGATAGAAGCCCTGGCGCAAACAGGCGGCATACTGGCGCTGAACAACTACAGCGACCCGGAGAACTACGATACATACTTCCTGAAGATAGACAAGGTGAAGTTTAAACAAAGGGTGCTGCCCGGCGATACGTTGATACTAAAACTGGAATTGCTCAACCCCATACGTCGCGGTATCTGCGAAATGCGCGGGACGGTATACGTTGGCAATAAACTCGTTACAGAAGCTGAACTGGTAGCACAAATAGTTCCAAAAGACAAAAAATGATACACCCACTTACATATATTCACCCCGATTCGAAGATCGGGCCTAATGTAAAAATTGACCCTTTTACTACCGTCCACCGCAACGTGGAAATAGGTGAAGGCACATGGATAGGCAGCAATGTCACCATTATGGAAGGAGCGCGCATTGGCAAGAACTGCAGGATATTCCCCAGTTCGGTCATATCAGCCATTCCGCAAGACCTGAAATACAAAGGCGAAGATACAAGGGTGATCATAGGCGACAATACCACTATACGCGAGTGTGTTACTATCAACCGCGGTACGTCTGACAGGAACCAGACCGTGATAGGCAACAACTGCCTGATAATGGCTTATACACACATTGCGCACGACTGCATAGTGGGCGACCATTGCATATTCTCCAACAACACTACCCTTGCCGGCCATATCGTGGTGGGCGACCATGTAATACTGGCAGGACTTACCGCAGTGCAGCAATTCGTCCGCATAGGCTCGCATGCCTTCATCACCGGTGGCTCGCTGGTGCGCAAAGACGTGCCCCCTTATGTAAAAGCCGCGCGCGAGCCGCTTTCATATGTTGGCGTTAACTCCGTGGGCCTGAAACGTCGCGGTTATTCTATTGACAAGATCAATCATATACTGGATATATACAGGATACTTTTTGTAAGGGGTTATAATACATCGAAGGCCCTGAGCATAATCGAAACTGAAATACCCGTATCGGACGAGCGGGACGAGATCATCACCTTCATACGCGAAACGGGCCGCGGCATCATGAAAGGATATATCAGCAGGCACAATGAAGATATATCTTGAGCATATAAGCAAACGCTTTCAGCGGCACTGGATATTCAAAGACGTAAACTTAAGTTTCACATCGCCCGGCGCATATGCCATATTGGGGCCTAACGGCAGCGGCAAGTCTACCCTGCTGCGCATCATAGCCGGTATGCAGGCCGCGTCAACAGGAAAACTGATTTACGAAGACAGCGGCCAGAAATTAGCGCCGGAAAAGCTCTTTAACCACATCAGCTTCACCGCTCCCTCGCAGGAGATAGTAGAAGAATTTACCCTGCTTGAATTTCTCAGGTTCCATTATTCATTCAAGGACATTTACCCTGGCCTAAGCATCGAAGATGTGGTAACGGCCACCGGTCTGCAGGATGCGCAGCATAAGCCTATTGCCGATTATTCATCGGGCATGAAGCAAAGAGTAAAGCTGGCGCAGGCCATATTCACCAATAGCCCCGTGCTGCTGCTGGACGAGCCCTGTACCAACCTGGACGATACAGGTGTACAGCAATACCGCGCCTGGGTAGAACAATACACCCGGAACAGACTCGTCATCGTGGCCTCCAACGATATCCGCGAATATTACTTCTGCAATGAGCAGGTGGAGATGCAGGCTTATAAATAGACGTAGTAAGTAAGTAGTCAAGATGTTAGCGGACTGGAGAATGCAAGTTGGAATAACAGTTTACTGCTTATCCTTTTCCTTCAGCACGGTCTTGTCGAAGGTGCCCTGTGCCAGCGGATGGTAATTGCCACGATACCTGGTATAGATATCTCTAGCCATAGCTTCCTTACCTGTGTTCATCATTTCTTCATACAGGGGCTCTAAAAATTTTCGGCGGCCCACCCTGCCCAGGAAGTCGTCCATGGCCGGGTATGCCTTTTGGTAATTGGCCGCTATGGCCATTACATACCATTGGTCGGCTATCTCACTGTTTCCGCTATTGGTGAAATTATACTGCTTGTCCAACGCCGCCATTTGCCCTATCGCCAAAGGTTTGGGCATTTTACGCAGGAAGTGCAGCCATTCGTACGTAGTCCAGTTTTGTGTATTTAATGACGCGGGCACCGTGCCGGACAAGAATTTTTCCCGTTCGGTGTCTACCTTTTCAAAGCGTTCCCTGTCGGCACGGGGGGCGCCGGCAGGTATGCCGGGACCATACACCCATGCGTCCACATTAATCTTGTCTGCAAGGGCCTTGTCCCCTTTTATCAATTGCTCATCAAGATAGGAGAGGAACTCCTCAGTAGTTATTGTCGAAAACGCGTGTGCATCGAAATATCCTTTCAGGAAAGCGTCTATGCGCTCACGCCCCACGTTGTTTTCTATATGCTTCAGGAAGAGTGCGCCTTTTTCGTATGCAATATCTGTAAGCCCTTCGTCCGGGTCGCGGCCTTCCAGGTCCAGCTTCAGGTGAGAATCTTTCATGTTGTCGTCGGCCTGCAGGTCGGCAATAGTTTTTTCCAGGTCCTGGTAACCCAGTTCCCATAGCATATCGGCATAGCTCTTATCTGTCATCTTCTCAGTCAGGCGGCGTTCAAAGTACACGGTAAAACCCTCGTTCAGCCAAAAGTCATTCCATGTTGCATTAGTCACCAGGTTGCCGCTCCAGTTGTGCGCCAGTTCGTGCGCAATAAGGTTGGTGAGCGAGCGGTCGCCGGCGATGATAGTAGGCGTGGCAAAGGTCAGCCTGGGGTTTTCCATTCCACCCAATGGAAAACCGGATGGCAAAACCAATATATCGTACCTACCCCAGCGGTAAGTGCCGTACAGCGATTCAGCAACATTCACCATTTCTCCTACCTCGGCAAATTCGTGGTGCGCCATATCAATGATTGCCGGGTCGGCATAAACACCTGTACGTTCATCAATAGCCTTGAACTCAACATCGCCTACAGCAAGAGCCATAAGATAAGCAGGTATCGGTATATCCATTTTAAAATGATAGATACCGCTGTCATTTTTCTGTTGCAGGTTTTCAGCGCTCATCAGCGCCATCAATCCGGCAGGCACAGATACTTTAGCTGTATAAGTAAACCGTATGCCCGGCCCGTCCGGCGCAGGTATCCATGAGCGGGCATAAATACTTTCCGACTGTGTGTAGAGAAAAGGATGCTTTTTGCCGGAAGTCTGTTGTGGCTCCAGCCATTGCAGGGCGTTTGCGCCCGGGTCCGAGCGGTAATATATGTCCACACGGCTGCTGTTTTCACCGATAGGTATTTTTAAAGCTGTACCCAAGTGGGTAACTGACGGTCCCCAGGAGTGCTGCGCTTTATTGCCATCCACAACAACACTGTCCACGGTAAGACGATAGGCGTCCAGTATCAATTCATCCTTTTGGTATTTGCTGTTATCGATATTCCATGAAGCACGGCCTATGATGACACGCTCATCAAAATCTACCTTTACATCCAGGTCCAGGTGCTTTATTCCTACGCTGTCGGCGTTGCTTTGTGTGTGTTTGTCTTTCACTACATGCTTATCCGTTCCGGCAGCTTGTTCATTGTCTTTACAGGATATTACAGTCAATAACAGCAGTGCAGTAACCAGTTTTTTCAACATTAGTTTCTTTCTTTTTTACAATAATAACTATAAATATTGTTCGGATTTCTGGAGGGATTTCCAGTCGGTATTCCTAAGGCTATCGAATACCAGCCACAAGAAGACCGATGACAAAACCAGGAATACCAGTTTTAACACCAGCGACAAGACAGTTAACCATGTGGTGCTGATAAAGGCGGACAGGAAAGTATTATTCACGACCTTGTCGAGATAAAACAAGTTGCTAATGCCATAATGCGTTATCCAAAGGGCTCCCATCAACAACATAGTGCCTAACACACGTACCATCGTCCTGAAACCTGAATCTTTCATTTGCTCTTTTCTAGAAAAAGGCAATGCCCGATTGCTCATGCGCATGATAACTACTGAGAACAGTGTAATGTTTACCGTGGCAAGAATGATATCGAATAATACGGAGCCTCCCCAAATGAACAAGACAAAAACTGAGATAGCCGCCATGAACGGCATAAAATACTTTACCCACATAGCCCGGTAGGCACCTGCTATTACATCGCCAGGCTTATCAACAGGAGTAGCATAGTAAACCCACGCCGCTTTGTATTGCTCTGACATGGTGATATAATTAATAGCCTGCATTATAACAAACGTGGTGAGGTATAATAAGCCAATATATCCCTGGCCTTCGGAGAGGTTGTCCCATACATCTGTAAAAGAACGCCCGCCCTGCATGAGTATAAAGAAAAAATAAACCGGCACGTATGCAAACGACGGATAAACCCGCATTTTAAATGTGCGGCTGCGTGAGGTTTGCAGCCATGTGAGCACGAAGCCTGCTTTTGCCGCGTCACTTTTGTTAAACAGGTTCGCCCATGTGTAAAATTGTTTTTTGCTTTTTTTACCGGAAGATTTTGCAACAGGCACAGCCGGTGCGTTGTCGTTATCGGATGCAACAAGGCCCCTGATAAAGTGCGGGGCCAGGAATTTCACTGTCGCCCAAAGACTGGCGATGGGGAACAGAATTGCCAGGATACTCATCCACCGGGTACCCGGCAATACCTTCGCCGCACCTTCTACCCATGTCCAGCAGACGGCTATCCAGTAAGAGGGAAAGTACTTTACCCCATCATAAGCCTCTACCCGCAGTTCCTTAAAGCCTTCAGGATTGATCATACGCGATGATATCATCCACACCGCAAAGAAGACTATCGAAAAGCCGATCTGAAAATAGTTCAGTACATCCTTAAATCGTCCCGGGCTTGCGAGCCTCAGCATCAACAGGTATAAAGCGCTGACCAGGAAAAGGACGACAAAAACCAGCAGCACAAGCGGGAACGGAAAAAACAGCGCCCCTTTCCATCCTTTAATAATACCAAACACTATCCAGGCAGGCAAGGACATAGGTATCACCAGCCGCAGCAGGTATATCATTATATACAATAACCGCGAAAGCATAATGGTACGGTCGCTGACCGGCCGCGAAAACAATACAAATTTGTCTTTGGTATCTATGAGTACGTTGGCGAAATCTGTGATGAGGGTGAAAGTGAAAATAAATATGAACATTGTGTAAAAGAAAGCCAGGCCTATCACCGGGTCGAACTCTGTAATGATGATCGGGAACACGTACACAAAACCCATAAAAAAAGAAAACAGCATCGTAAGCCAGGTGGTGTATTTACGGTCTTTTTTCTTTTTGTGTTCTACCCCCCTGTTGTTGCCAAAAGACAGCGGTTTACGGTTGTCCATCATCAACTTCACATGTAATATTGCGCGAAGTTGTTCGACGTCAGCCCCCAGGCGCTTCCACAAAGCAGAAGGAATCATTAACAGAAACAAGAGGAACTTATTCATCCGCAGTTGGTTTTTCCATGTGGTCTGTAAATGCCGATGCAAATGAACCTGCACGCTGTACGGTATCGTCCGACGAGGTAAGCTTGGCAAATATTTTCTCCAATGAATCGCTGCTGTCTTTGCGCAGTTCCTCAATAGTGCCGTCGGCGACAATTACTCCTTTGTCAATAAGTACAATACGGTCAGAAACGCGCTCCACCACATCCATCATGTGCGAACAGTAAAATATGGTCCTTCCTTCTGCTTTCAATACCTGCAGTAATTCCTTTACCATAATCACCGCATTGGCATCCAGTCCTGACAAAGGTTCGTCCAATATCACAATTTGGGGATTGTGGAGCAAGCCCGAGACAATAAGCACCTTCTGGCGCATACCTTTTGAAAAGCTGTCCATGCGCTGGTCTAAATTGTCTTTCAGGCCAAACGAATCCAACATTCTCACGGTGCGGGATTCGATGACATCGTCTGACAGGTGGAACAACTTACCAATGAAAGTAAGATATTCCCTGGGCGTAAGCAGGTCGTACATTTCGGGCAGTTCCGGGATATACCCTATTTTCTTCTTTACCTCCAGTACGTTTTCGGCCAGGTTGATGCCCGCGACATGCACATCGCCGGAGTAATCCTGTATGATACCCGCTAGTATTTTTACAGTGGTTGACTTTCCGGCACCGTTTGGCCCAATATATCCTATTATCTGGCCCGGATACACGTCAAGGCTTATGTTATTTAAGGCCACCTTTTCACCATACGACTTTGAAAGGTTCCTGATAGTTATGATCGGCTCCATATAGCAAATGTATTGCAGGCTGTTAAAATACAGCAGGGCAAACTACGTTAAAAAAAAGGACATCTCATGCTTTAACCAGCTTAAAAGCGTGGTTCCATTCGTTGCGCAGGAAACCCGGTATGCACCAGAGAATACATAGGGGCTCAATCGCCCTGGCCGCAGTCGCCTTACCCATATCTTCTGTTTCCCAGCCAAAGGCATCAAGTATGCTGCTCACTTCCATTTTAGCTTCATCATTATTGCCGCAAATAAACATGGAAGGCTTTCCTTCCTTAAACGAGGGATTGACCATATACGCATTGCCAACACTGTTAAACGCTTTTACAAAATTAGCTTCGGGATAGCGTGCCTGCAGTATCTCCATCAATGACTCATCTGCACCCGTAAAAAAGCCAAGTACGCCATTTACCGGTGGGTTTTCAGATATAGGGTTCGTTGGGTCAATCACCGTCTTCCCGTTGAAATACTGAGGACCGGCGCTTTCAATAGCTTCGGTTGCAATCCGGCCGGAGACGGCCAGTACCAATATTTCGCCAAACTCGGCAGCCTCTTTGAAACTGCCAACTAGGGCGTTTTCTTTTCCCTTTTCTTTCCAATCACTCAGTTTAGTAATATCCCTGGAACTGAGCATAACAGTGTGCCCAAGCGCTAAAAAACCATTTCCGAGGACTTTGGCCACCAACCCGGAACCAATAATTCCAATTTTTTTTTGATTTACCATATTTCTTAACGTTAAATTATTTTTTATAATATTTAATTACAGATTAAAAAAGAGCGTAACAAAAAATGAATTTTACATATTTGTAAGCACTCTTTATGATGTGTCATGCGAAAAAATACAATCTATATATACTATATTTGAAGCTATTTAACAAATTAAGCAAACCTTTGACTTTTTTTTAACGTCTATTGTAAACAATACGATAAATCAAAAATTTTAAATACTAAAAACTATGAAGTTACGCCATCTCTTCACAACGCTGATCGCAATTTTCAGCATCATTTGCACCACACAGCGGGCGTCAGCGACTCACGCCTCCGGCGGCGAGTTGCTATATGTACACATTGACGACTCCACCTACCAGTTTTTTTTGAAATTCTACAGGGACTGTACCGGCTCGATAGAGCCCGGCAACTGGCAGTTGTGCTGTGTTAACACGTGCAACAACCAGACATTCAACGTTCAGATGGATAAATGGCAGGGAACACTCCCGCCAGACAACCGACCGAACGGATCGCCGGTGTCCGCAGGATGTTCACAATACACCAACAAATGCGATAACACCTCATCGGCAGTTCCCGGCTATCGCGAATGGTGGTATATGTGTGTCGTAACATTACCGGTTAATTGTAATTACTGGAGGTTTGGTGTTTCGCTTTGTTGCCGCAATACCTCCACCAACCTGGTAGGACAGGATAACTTCTATATTGAAACCACATTCAACAGCAATATTACCTTCCATTCGAGTCTCAGGTATCGGAATAGGCAAAGAATAAATTGGGATAACTCATCGCCTTTCTATTCAGTTAAGCCGATACCTTATGTGTGTCTTAATCAGGCTTACAGCTACAATAACGGTGCCCTGGATTCTGATGGAGATTCATTATGGTCTCAATTGGTACAACCCATGAATACCAATAGCTGTACCAGCACTCCCTCAAACGTACCTATGCAAAACCCGGCGCCCCCGGCCCCTCCGATATACAACTTTACTAATAATCCTTTCCAAACCGGTAACACTTTCAACCTTAACGGGGCAAACGGCCAGATGACCTTTACAGCTACTCAACAGGGTTCTGGAGTGGTGGCTATGAAGACCCGAGAATTTAACAAAAGCGCCAACGGTTCGGCTGTAGAAATCGGTTACATTATGCGCGACATACAGGTACAGGTACTACCTTGTAGTACAATTCCGCCTACAGTTGATACTGTTTCAATTAACGATAGCGGTCAGTTCCTGAATAACCGGGTATATGGTTGCTTAGGACAGACACTGCAATTCTGTTTCACAGTCAGCTCAACAGACACTGGTGCGATATTGCTGGCAGAAGACAACCTGGCAACGTCCATACCCGGCGCGTCTATTACTTATACTAATCTCAAGACTGATGTGATTACCGGCTGTTTCAGTTGGAAGCCTACCGCAAGTCAAATTGGTAACCATAGCTTTATCATACTTATCAGGGACTCTACTTGTAAACCGCCCGGTATCATGTTGCAGTATGCGAGAGTGGTGGATTTGACAATATGGGGTCCTGTGAAGGCGTCTCCAGATACCAGTATCTGTAATGGTGAACCTGCATTCCTGGGTGTAACCGGCGGTGCGAACTACGAGTGGACCGTGCTTAGCGGGTCAGGTGGCAGCCTGTCTAACCCCAACAGCGCTAACCCGGTAGCTACACCATCAACTACCACTACCTACCTGGTAACATCAACTATTAACCCCTACTGTCCTTCTTTCAATAAAGACACAGTAACGATAAAGGTGATGCAAGGGCCTGATATGGCCGGGCAGCCTGACGTGCTGACTTGCCCTAACTTTGAAGTTCAGCTTAACCTAGGCGTAGTAAAACTGGGCAATGCCA